>NZ_CP150214.1:2871220-3507150 GCF_037969835.1 Oceanobacillus sp. FSL W7-1281
GAGTACAGATTGTACTTTTAGCAATCAAGAAATTATTCGTATCTATGGATGCGCTGGGGAGTCTTTTTCAAGACAACCAAATCGATTTTGAACCTACAAAAAGAGTTCCAAAGCCGTTCTTATGATTCCTTTATCAGTCATACCACGATTGTATTTACAAGGTATATCGTGCTTTCTTGGCAAAACCGTTGTAACACGGATGATCGAACACTCGGCGGTCTATTTTATGAATTATGTGATGAAATTGATGAACTGGATTGGGCTGTTGCTTTACAGCAATTAATCGAGATTCTTGATGATGTCCTCCAGCATACCAATAAAGCAATACAAAAATTAATCAAAAATCAAGTACAGCAATGGGTGGCAGGTTTACCTAACTATATCAAGGGTTACATGTCTATTTCAGTGTGCGAAAGTTGAGTAAAGAACAGTTTATACGAGTTGGTAAAATACTGGATGGTAATTATAAAGGAAATCTTCATGTTCAACGAGAAAATAAACACGAGCATATATTCAGTAAAAAATTATATTGTGGTCAGTGTGGTAAAATGCTTTTTGCAGCTTTAGATAGTCCTAGAAAAGATGGATACCGCCCTTCTCGCTACACCTGTTCTACTAATGAAACTCGTGCAAAAGGACATAATTGTAATAGTTTTATAAGTGACATCGACCTGCTGCCCTTTATGCTAAATTATGTGTCTAACCTTATTCGATTACAAGATAAAATCACGCCCAAACATACATTAAGGGATATTGAAAGGCTTTTACTACGTGGAAATCCTTTTATAGATATTTTGGGTATAGAACGTCAAGCTTTACAGACAACTCGCGAAATGTTTCTGCAAGGATTTAAAAAACTTTCATACAGTTATGCGTCAAAAGGTAATGACCAATACAGTACATTAGATATTCAACAATTAAAGAAATCTAAATCTAAATATGAGACGGCACTTGAAAGGCTGGAAGATTTGTATTTATTCGGTGAAGAAGCTATGGGACAAAAAGAATATGTATTTAAAAAAAATAAATTATTTAGTTCACTTGAAGCAATAGACGAGGAGATTAATAGCTTATATCAATCTTCAAGTTCATCAGAATCAGATGTTGATAATTCATGGATGGAAGAGGCAAAAGAATTTTTATTAACTCAAGAAAATATATCGTAGTCGGGACAGTGATTATAGATACTTGCTGGATACAGTTGGTATAGAATTGCTTGAAGATTTCTTTAGCTCTATTATTGAAAAAGTCATTATCATTGATAAAAATGTTACTTCTATAACTTTTAAAAATGGGATTACTCATGAATTTGCTTACAAGCCTATTGAAAAGCAAAAAAACAGAAGCAAGCAAAGGTTATATTACAAAACTTTTGAGGGCACGATTCTTCAATATTTAAAAGAACACGGTTCTGCAAAAAGGATAGACCTTCAAAATCTTACAAACTTAAATAGAGTTGCAACTACTGAATTATTAAATGAATTAATTGAAAAAGGACTAGTAGAAAGACGTGGTGTATCAGTATCTATTCGGTATTATTATAAAGGAAAAAAGCAGTAAAAGGCATTTTAGGTTGGGATTTTAGTCTCTCTAAAATGCCCTATTTAGATTCAAAATTTAACATTACTATGGAATATCCTTTTCTGCAACATCTAGTCTATAGAGCCTGTCATTATATTCTTATCGTTCATTATCGATATCTTTTTTAACTGTTATCTGACAATGCTCCTAGCGGACAACAGTCGACGTTAGGAAGTAACCCCCGATCCGAGAGAACCTCTAACACTCGTCGGCGTTCATCCATGGAGGCTTGGATGTGCTCAAAGGAAAGTCGTTGACATCCTCATGTGAGATAGGCGCTGGTATGCGGTGGTCGGACATGCGTGATTCCCGCCTACGGACAGGTGATGCTAAGACAGCCATTGTTAGAATAATACCTCTAATACTGCCGTGTCCCAGGTAGAGGCTATCAGAATCCCCATTGATCCTTCCTGGGTGCCAAGGTAGATAGCTCCTATAGCACATAATGTGACTGCAACCCCGTAAAAGACAAAGGTCTTTTTTCGTGATTTGTAATTACGCCACCAGATTCACAGGAGGACTATTAAAGCGATGGAAGCGATAAAGAAGCTTCCAAATTGCAACTATTACTTTTACTCGAACGAAAAGGAATAGTCAAAGCGACTATATAGTATCCGATATAGCCGCTGTGAAGGTTCTGCAAGTATCACCATCTGATTGTGGAATAGCGATATCTTAGCGAAAGGTGAATCACTCCAAAAAGACTGATGATGATGGCTCCTCAGAGCTGAAAAAGATTCTTCTTTATCGAACTGACGGGTAACGGTGCACTATGGTTGAGAACTTGCTCCTTTGCTTGATCGAGTCTCCGAATTGCTCAGACATGATACCAGGCGTGGCCAGTCTACGGCATTGTTATTTTTGTCATCACATTTCCTTCAAATATGCAGATTTTTTTCAATTAAAACTTTTACTTCATTTCTTGAAGCACCGGTCATCCACCAGTATTGATTTCTTAGCAGTAATTGTGCTTTCAATGGAATAAGCAAAGCCCAGAGACTTAAAGGAGATGAGAAGATTTTTTATTAATACCTCTTAGAATACCTTCATTATGAGAGAATACAAATCTATCGGAATGTTTTATTATTTGCTGATTAACTTTTCTTATCTCCTTGGCACCTAGTACCCTAAATTTTTCTTCTGATGAATTTATATTGAGTGCTAATTGTGTAGTTAACGGGAAAAAACCACCTTTAAAGGGAAAGGTAGAATCTTCTATCTCATTATCTAAAATAACAGAATTGTCAGAGGTAATAAAGTATCTACCTTTAGGTGCTCTAAGATAATTCCAATTCTGAGATGCCAGTGTTTCAGCAAATTCCATTATTTTCTCGGGTAGAAATTGTATAAAGCAATCTTTGCTAACATCTAACGGAATATCATGAAGATTACTATCCAACTTTTCAAGAAATTCTTCGTATGTTATTTCCTCGCCATCTTCATAAAAATGATGAGTAAATTGTTCAACTGAAGTTTTGTCAAACCATTCACCAGCTTCACCATATCTAAAAGCTCTTTCAATTTCTGTTAGTATTTTATTCTTCATACTTACTGTTCTTAACTTTTGAGAAGATACGAAATAAGCAAAATGCTTCTTCTCTAACTCAGTCAAAAATTCTCCACGCTGTAACTTCTCAATATAAGGTTGATAAACTGGCTCAATATCATTTGCCAGAAAGTATTCAAAATCATAAAGTTTCTCATCATAATCTTCTTCATGCTTAGTAACAGTATAGAAATCTTTTATTATTGGAACTTTATTAATATTCTGTTCTCTGTAACGCTTTGTATCCTTCTGAAATAGCCATATATTTTTATCGTTTAAAGTAAATTGTTTCAAATATGTTTTAGGTACAATATGCTGTTTAACTGGTAGGTTCAAAATTATTTAGCCTCCTATAAATCTCTTCTCTATAATTATAGCAAAGATACAATATATGCTAATAGAAAAGATATAAAAGCTTTAATCCCCTATTAACCGATTCCACCCCAGCAGTTCACTTGTAGTTAATTGCTTTCTTTTCCTCACCGAAGATACACCCTAAAGTGTTTCCCAGAAATTTGCTACAAAGTTTTTCTTAATACGCTTAAACTTATACCGACTGAAAAAGAAAAAGGTTGCCAAAATACCAGACATGCTATTACAACGAAAAAACGTGTCGCTGAACTGGATAATGTTATCTTTAACAGTTATATGGAGGATGATATTTCGGGAAAAGTAAGTGATGACCAATTTATGAAATTTCTGGTGAGTATGAGAAAAAACAAGAAAATTTATAAGTCGCATTTGATCAATTGCAAAAAAATAGAGAAACGAGAGCAAGAGAGGACGCCGTATGTTTGTAAGCATGGTTAGAAAATGTCCTAAACTGAAAAAGTTAGACGCAGCAATTGTAAGAGAATTTATTGACAAGATTTTCATGTCAGCGAAATGTAAGAAATCAAAAGCTCCAAAAATAACAATTGATTATTTTTTATTGGTGCGTTTGATTTTCATCAAGCTATCCATCAAGCCAAGAAAGAAGAACTGTTATGAAATATCTAAGGAGGTTAAATTTCCTGGTAGCTATTTGTTATTATTTAAAAGAAAAAAGTCACTAAAAAGGACGTTTTAGAGTGATTTCCCCCACCCTTCTAAGTCTTGTCACTACGAACTCCTGTAGCAATCATAAGTGAGTTTACTAGGGGTCAGCCAAGCGTATGGAAGCTCACTGTTTTTGGCAATTTTTCAGCCATTTATATATCATCCTTTCATTTCATTTACAATTAATTTTAGTTATCCGTATTTAATGATATCATAAATAATTAGAAATAGAATACAAAATGAATACAGCGGACGATTTTTAACCACTTGAGCGGTCTTTTTTACCACCGATTGAGAGAAATAGAGCCACTTTCTGCTGAGACAAGAGCCATTAATAATACAACAGCTTTTTAAATAACAATAATAAGAACCATAGCAAAGCTGCTTACCGTTGACTGTAACACCCGATTTTTAGTATTTGATGGAAGAGGTCTGGATTCATAGCATACTATCAAGTTAACAAAAGAGGGGCTCTACAAGGTCTCATCTTTGTTAGCTTAATGACTATTGGGTCTAGGCCTCGCCAACAGATCTTAGAATTGATTTCCTTTGGTACGCTATTGATAGGGATAGAGTCGTAAAAGGCTTATTTTTTCACTACCTTCTATAAATTTCGCTTTCAATCACAAAAAGAAACAAAGCCAAGAGTGATGAATTCGGAATAACCACCTTACTTGATAAATAACAGGGCACACCTTCAAGGAATCAATCTACTAATTTGTTAAATATTAGTTTACAATCAAAACCACCAGTTCACACTAGTGGTCAGCTTGTAGAGAAAATACCATACTTTCTCTACAAGCTTTTTTATATGGTTTTAAAAAAACAAGAGAAAAACAAGATATATCACGGAAATAAACTCCCATCTATCTACCCTTGCTTGGATAGGCAGATGGCAATTCTTCTCTATTCGGACAAGTATAACTATCTCGGTCTTCATCATAACGAAATTTCCACTTCGGAAATAATCCTTTCGTTGGGTGATAGCGACGGTGAGCGATGCCACCAAATATACTCCGATCAGCTAACCCCTTACAGATTGGATTCGTTAAATACCCCGAGTATAAAGCTACTGCTTCCACGATAAAATCAAACCGTTTGATCTGCCGGTCTTACCGTTCCAAATAAGGAACCGAATCATGTACATTTCTCGGAGTGACATAGGCGTCTGTAATAATATTATATTTCACATCTGTGGTTCGATGATCTAAGTAACAGAACATTTCTTGTTTGTGGTCTCGGGACATAAAACCACTTTCCGGATCTGTTTTACTTTTTCGAATGGTTTTGACTTGTTTCACTTCCTCTCTATCTTTTAGGGGCTTTTTCCCATTCTGTTTCCAATCCTCTTGAATGGCCTGGTTTAGTTCTTCTATGTAGCCTCGTGTTTCCACTTCGACTTCTTTCCGGCTAAATTTATGTTTATTGGCATTCGCTTTCAAATGAGTGGAATCCGTAAAAAGGACTCTTCCTCCAACCATACGGTGATTGATTGCCTGGAGAACAATTTCATCAAAAATTTCTTGAAAAATCTCCGTATCTTTAAAACGAGTTCGACGATTCCAGCTGATGGTAGAATGATGGGGAACTGGATCGGTCAGTTTTAAACCTAGAAACCAGCGGTAAGCATTATTTGTTTGAATTTCTTTTTCAAATTGGCGTTCCGAACAAATGCCAAAAAAATACCCAACAAACATCATTTTGAATAAAATAAGGGGATCTAGAGTAGGACGACCATTATCTTCACAATAATAAGGTTTTACTTTTCAATAATAAAAGAGGAATCAATGTATTTATCTATTTTTCGTAATAAATAGTCTTGGGGAACTAAGTCTTCTAAGCAAACAAATTCCATTTCGTTTTGCGTGCGTTTTCTCGTATGAAACAAGCTCATCACCGTCTTTGTTTGGTACTTCTATTATACCAAATAATTACGGCCTATTGGACATAAAAATAGACTGTCGAAGGTTTCTCAATAGCCTATTTTTACTGGGTTTTGTCCCAGCCTCTTTTCAAAAATCATAATAAAATACCGACTGTATTTTATTAATTCTCAAGGATAAACGTAAATTCATTATCTTTTTTATCCTCTGAAACAGTAAATTCTTCATATTGAGTTGTATAGTCACTTATAACAAGAGCAGCTTCATAAGTCTCTCCTTCTGCTAATTCCATTTCAGTCCTACCATTAACATCAGTAGGTTTTGGTTTTACACCTATATCTGGAGAAGGCTCGCTTGTTTGTACAATAGTTATAGTAAAATTTTCTACTGGTGACTGATCCTTATTTAAAATAATAAAAACTACTCGACTGTAAATTAGCCTCGTTTGAGGATTCTTCTTGTTGACAACCAAATAAGACTAGAAAAAAAAAAAAAAATAGTTAGACAGCTTAACAAACGAATCAATTACTCATTACTCCAATATTGAATATTATCAAATACATCTTGTGTTATACGTGTTCCTCTATTTAAAGGGGGATTAGTTCCACCTACTCCATAAGCATGGATGGCTATTGCAGTATGACCAGTATCTGAATAATTTCTGTGAACAGGTGATCCGCTTTGACAACCATATGTGTCTGCATCATATCCTAATTGTTTGTCAGTCACAGAAAGAATAGTTCCAGAATCTGTCCACATAGTACCATTTGGTTTGTCACAAGGATATCCAGTAACATTAAAAGTTAGCCCCGATGGATTTGATTCTGCATTTGTAGTACTATCCAAACCATCCAGTATCGTTTCCTGGAGCTCCTGCTAGTTTAATAGCTCCATAGTCATATTCTGAGTTTTTGATCTGCTCTCCACCCAGTAACTGTATACAACGTTTCAAATCCATAACTACCATATGGGACTGCATTTTCATTTCTGCCGGGTAAAGAGGTCACTTCTTCATCCCAGCCTCCTTTTCCATGGTCATAAACACAATGTCCCGCAGTTATAACAGTATCCTCATTTACTAAAAAACACGAACAACCAATTAAATTATTTGGCTCATTTGGGAATTGTATTACTAAACTTACAACAGCTCTATTAGGAAAAGCAGTAGTATTAGTTATACGAGTTCTTTGATCGGGACCTATAATACTATAATTATCGTAAGTTCCTTCAGTAACATCAGATAAATCATCCTCAATTAATGTATGCGAGGTATTGCCTGTCCCTTCAGACGGTAAGGATACATTATTTTCAGAATCCCTTTGTATTATAGGTGCGACATTTTGATTTTTTCTTCCGATTCTCCATCGTACGATATCGACTCATTCATCTTAATTTCTTCTTTAGCCAAACTATCACTTGATTCTGCTGCTAATACATTTCCCGTAAAGAACAGTAACAACAAAAACGTCAGAAAAAACAACATTCCTACTTTTTTCATTTTAATCATCCTTTACTTTTTTGTATGCGGCATAGCATCTACAAGACTAAGAAAAAAATATCACTCCTTTAATACAAATTACAAGGAAATTAATCCTTTCTTCCTTATATGTTATCATTCTTTATTTGGAAACGCTATCAGTAATGTTTAAATATAGAAAAAATCTCTAGAGATTCATCTTAAAAAAGGATTTTTTTGTTTTTAACTCAACTTTCGCACACTGAAATAGACATGTAACCCTTGATATAGTTAAGTAAACCTGCCACTCATTACTGTACTTGATTTTTGATTAATTTTTGTATTGCTTTATTGGTATGCTGGAGGACATCATCAAGAATCTCGATTAATTGCTGTAAAGCAACAGCCCAATCCAGTTCATCAATTTCATCACATAATTCATAAAATAGACCGCCGAGTGTTCGATCATCCGTGTTACAACGGTTTTGCCAAGAAAGCACGATATACCTTGTAAATACAATCGTGGTATGACTGATAAAGGAATCATAAGAACGGCTTTGGAACTCTTTTTGTAGGTTCAAAATCGATTTGGTTGTCTTGAAAAAGACTCCCCAGCGCATCCATAGATACGAATAATTTCTTGATTGCTAAAAGTACAATCTGTACTCAAAATAGCGAGCCAGTCGCTCTTTTATTACGATTACGCACAAATTCGACTTTGACAGGCACACCATTGGCTTATGTGGTGTGAATGGAACGAAGAATGCTTTTCTTGCCGAATGCCGATTTTGCCAGACGATAAACTTCTTATAAACTGACATGTTTGCCATCTACCAGATAACGTTGTTTTAAATTTTTAACCATACCAATCACATCAATACCCTGTTCTTTGATGTCTTTGATCAGAGGGTGGTAGAGTAAACCAGAAATCCATCAACACATAAGAGGGATCTATCCCGGCATTCATGGCACGCTGAAGCATACCCAGAATTTGTTCCGGTGCAGTTTGTAAGCCTTCCTGACGGCGTTTATATCCGGAACTGCGCTTATCGATATCTTTAGAAACACCGTTGACTTGATGCTTTTTCGATTTTAATAAAGAGAAGGCTGCAAGCATAAAAATTACGCCATCGGACCAACCCAAAGTCAACATGCAGAATCCTTTATAAAACCCCATCTTTTGAGAAGCATAATCAAAACACCGGGCTAATAATTCTACTTTTTTGCTTCCATTCCCGGTCATAAGAGGAATCATCGATGATAAATACTTTAGGACGATGATGGCATACTTTCGAGATGACAGAAGAAGCCAAGCAGGAAACGTCGCCAGTTAAAAGTAGACTTGTTTAAAAAGCGATAAACTGTATCTTTCGTCGGAAGATCTGCGAACTTCTTACTATCCAGCATACGAAAACAATTTTTATGTTCAAAGATAAGGCGAAAGATTAATTGAAAAATAAACGCACTGGGAAAGCCAAAAGTGCTTGAAAGCCAGTATTTATCTCTTTTTATTTCTCATATATTCCTTCTTGATTCCCTTATTATGAAGTAATATATCATTGACACAGTCAGTCCTTTAGTTCACATCAGATAGTTAAATCTTCAATTATCCCTTTACCTCATCCTTTTTAACAAGGGTAAAGAAAACAATAGAACCGATGAGCGTGGTGGTAAATATGATTGCCCCCATCGGAACTGCTGAAGACTCATTAATACCTGCAAGCGGGGAAAAAATAGAACCAAGCAGTAATGGCAGCATTCCTAAAACGGCGCTGGCACTTCCTGCACGATGATCCTGCTTGGACATTCCTAATGTAAAGGTGCTTGTCAATATCATTCCCATTGTAATCATATAAATAAATATGAATAAAACAATCAATGCTAAAGGTCCTTCGATAATGGTCATGATAAGCAATAAGGATGTTACCGTGAGTGCAATGACAACCGCTGCCTGAAGCATCGTTTTTTCTGGTATAATCCCGCTGAAGCGTCCGATGAGAAAGCTGCCTGTGATAATTGCCAGCCCATTGATGCCGAATAATACACTAAACACCTGCGGGGATACCCCATAGATATCCTGATAAACAAATGGCGTTCCAGATACATAAGCAAAGCTTCCCCCGTGGATAAAACCGACGACTAGGGCATAGCCGATAAAAGAACGGTCCTTCAGCAGACTGCCCATTGTTTTTAACGAAGCTCCTGCTGAGCTTGGAATACGCTTATGCGGCGGCAGGGTCTCTTTAAGCTTTATCGCTACAATGGTAACCGTAAGCAGTCCGACCACGCTTAAAAAGAAAAAGATACTTTTCCAGCTGGTCGAATCAAATGACAGAATAAAACCGCCTATCATCGGAGCGATCATGGGAGCAATCGCATTAATAACCATCAATAACGAAAAAAACTTCGTAAGTGCCTGTCCACTGAACACATCGCGTACAACTGCGCGGGAAAGAACGACCCCTGCAGAGGCAGTCAGTCCTTGTAAAAAACGCATGGCGATTAATAGGGTAATATTTGGAGCAAAAGCACATAGTATGGATGCTACCGCAAACAGACTCGTAGCAATCAATAACGGCTTTCTTCTGCCCTGTGCGTCACTGATGGGACCGGCAAATAATTGCCCGATTGCCAGGCCCAATAGACATGCTGTTAAACTCGCCTGTACGAGTGTAGCGCTTGTGTCTAAATCTCGTGCAATCTCAGGAAAACTAGGTAAATACATATCGATATTAAGCGGCCCTAAAAAAGCAAGCAGACCAAGCAGCAATGCTAATCCTAACCGGGCAGATCCCGTCGGATTATGCTCTATCGATTTTTCTCTTTCAAAATTCAATCCTTCTCACTCCTAACAGCGTCACGGCAAATGACTTTAAACAGTAAAATTTTATATTTTCCTGGTGCGCCTGTCAAATCTTTCAAACACAATAGTTGATTTATTAAATGAACGCAAAGCTGCAGAGTGTATCAAGTGAGTATGCCATGGTTTGATGATAAACTAGCAGTATATACAAGACTATCAAAAACAATGGGGGTTTACCAATGATAAAGGCAATTGCAGTGGATATGGACGGAACATTTTTAGACTCCAGCAGTAATTATGACCGCAAAAGATTTGACGGGATTTTTCAGCAGCTTCAAGAAAAAGAGATAAAATTTATTGTTGCAAGCGGAAATCAATACGCTCAATTAAAATCTTATTTTGCAGAAAAAGAAGACGATATCTATTTTGTTGCTGAAAATGGAGCGATTATCTATGACCCTCCAAAACTGGAGACGATTGATAACTTCCCGAATGAATTTGTTCAAAAAGCATTGGACTATTTACAGAGTTTTGAACAATTAGAGCTTATTTTATGCGGATTACAGAGTGCATATATTTTAAAAAGCACTGACAACGATTTCAAAAAATTTGCCAAGCATTATTATCATCAATTAGAAGAAGTAGAGCATTTTGATTCTTTGCCGGATGATACGTTTGTTAAATTCGCTTTAAATGTAGAAGTGAATCAAACCAGTCATATCGTTTCTCAATTAAATCAAGCCTTTCAAGGAGAAATGCAGGCGGTTTCCAGCGGCCATGGCAGTATCGATATGATTATTCCCGGAGTAAACAAAGGAAACGGATTAAACATATTGTTAGACAGATGGAATATCTCCCCGCATGAATTGCTCGCCTTTGGAGATGCCAACAATGACTTAGAGATGCTGGCTCTAACAGAACACAGCTATGCAATGGAAACCTGCAGCCCGGAAGTGCAAAAGACCGCTAAACACAGAGCTCCTTCCAATGATGAATCCGGCGTCCTGCAAATAATAGAAGCTTATCTGAATTAACATATCGCCGGCCTTAAAATTATGTATATATAAGAAAAAAGGTAAAACAACCGAAGAGGCTGGTTTACCTTTTAATTCTTATTCCTTAATTCTTCCATATGATAGGAAATACTGGCAAGCGCATATAACGCCGCAGTTTCGGTACGCAATATCCGCTTTCCAAGCCGAATTGGCTGGAATCCGGCGTCTTTCATAATAGCAGCTTCTTCCGCAGAAATACCGCCCTCTGGGCCAATTACCAGCAGAATGCGATCATGATCAGACAGGTTATCCAATACAGATGCAAAAGCAGAAGCATTTCCTGCCTCTCCCTTCGCCTCTTCTTCATATGCAAACAGCTTTACATGATAGGATTCACTTTCTTTTATCAATGTTTTTAACTGCATCACCTGTGACAGCTCAGGAATCTGGTTGCGATGACTCTGCTCGCTGGCTTCCTTTATAATTTTACCGAATCGTTTTGCTTTTTTATGAAACTTTTGCTCATCCCACTTAGCAACGGAACGATCCGCTGCAAAGGGAATAAATTTCGCTGCACCCAGCTCTGTTCCTTTTTGGAGTATCCATTCAAATTTATCGCCCTTAGGAATTCCTTGTGCAATACTTACTTCCACTGGCAATTCAACAGATTCATCCAACCAGCTTTCGATGACCGCCTGCACTTCCGATTCATGTATTTCTTCAATCTTACAAAGTGCTGATTTTCCGTCATCCGTATTGCAAATAATCTCATCGCCGGGCTTATTTCTCATCACCCTGGCTATATGGTGCACGTCTTCTCCAGTAATCTTGATTGTCTGATTTTCTACTTGTTCTTTCGAAATAAAATAGCGCTGCATCCTGCCATCACCTGCTTTTATTCCGGTTTCCTTGCAACAATGGAAACCCAATCTTCCAATTCGCTGACAGAAATAATCTCAAAACCAGCTTCTGTCAGACGGTCACGAACCAATTGTTTCTTCTTCTGAATAATTCCTGAAGTGATAAAATGACCACCAGGTCGAAGGTTTTTATAAGCATCTTCTACAAAACGGACAATAATTTCAGCAAGGATGTTGGAGACAATGACATCAGCCTGACTGTCCACCCCATCAAGTAAATTATTCTGTTTCGCTGTCACTTGATTTTGAAGGTGGTTTAGTTTCACGTTCAAATTGGTGCTTTTAACAGCTATATCGTCCAAATCAAAAGCCTGTACAGATTCAGCGCCTAGTTTAACTGAAGCAATGCTTAAGACGCCTGAACCACAGCCCACATCAATAATCTTATCATCAGGCTGCACATATGCTTCTAAACCTTGGATACTTAATATAGTTGTAGGATGGGTCCCTGTTCCAAAAGCCATCCCCGGATCCAGTTCAATAATTAATTCATCTGTAGAGACAGGCTGATAGTCCTCCCAAGTTGGAGTGATTGTAATCCGATTGGATATTTTAACCGGTTTATAGTACTTTTTCCAGGCACTCGCCCATTCTTCTTCATGAACCTCACTTAGGCTTACTTCGTTTTTCCCTAAATCAATATCATAAAGCAGTAATTGGTTGATTGCCTGTTTGATTTCTTCAACCGTTTCACCTAAAAAGCTGTTCATCGGCAGATACGCCTTGATACGGACACCCTCATCCGGATAATCTTCGGGATCAAGCTCCACAATTTCTCCAAAGCCTTCCCCTTCAAAATGCTTTAAATCTAATGGATCTTCAATAACTAACCCGCTCGCACCTGTTTCATGCAAAATATTTGAAATAGGCTCCACTGCTTCATTTGTCGTAAGAATTGTAATCTCTGACCATTTCATGTTGTACACCGCCGTTCTTTTGAAATATCTATGTAAATAGAGATGCCTCCAGCCTGCTTATCTGAAAATATCATCAAAACTACAAGCTGGAGGACTACTCTGATTAGTCTCCTTTGAACGCTTTACGAAAACGCTGGAAAATATTATCCTCTTGTTCATCGGTGGATTCATTTCCGCCTAATTCATTAAATTGACGCAGTAAATCTTTTTGTTTGTCTGACAGATTAGTCGGCGTCATTACTTTTACTTTAATATGCTGGTCGCCCTGGCCTCTGCCATGAACATTTGGCGCCCCTTTTCCTTTTAAGCGGAAAGTCTTCCCTGCCTGGGTGCCGGCAGGAATTCGTAGTTTAACCTTGCCATGGACAGTAGGCACTTCAATTTCATCACCTAATGCCGCTTGAGCAAAGGTAAGTGGCAGTTCACAGAAAATATGGTCGCCTTCGCGGACAAAGAAATCATGCTTACGAACACGAATAACAACAAATAAATCACCTGCCGGGCCGCCGTTTTTCCCGGGGTCTCCTTTGCCGGCTACACGGATTTGCTGCCCTTCATCGATACCGGCTGGAATATCAATATGAATTTTTTTCTTTCTATTAACTGTTCCAGCACCGCCGCAGGTCTCACATTTTTCAGGAATGATTTTTCCTGTACCATTACAGTAATGGCACACGCGGCGATTGACAACACGGCCAAATGGCGTATTTTGTTCTTGATTTAATTGGCCAGAGCCGTGACAATGGGAGCATGTGTCTACTTTTGTTCCCGGTTTGGCTCCCGAACCTTGACACGTATCACATTCTTCTTCCTTTGGAACTTCAATATCGGTTTCTTTTCCGAAAATCGCTTCTTCAAAATCAAGAATCAGCGTATATTGTAAATCGTCGCCCTGCTGTGGCGCATTCGGATCACGTGAACGTCCGCCGCCCCCGAAAAACATATCAAAAATATCGCTGAAACCACCGAAGTCTTGAGCTCCGCCACCGCCGCCAAAGCCTCCGAAGCCTTGACCCTGTGCGCCTGCATGCCCAAATTGATCATATTGTGCTTTTTTCTGATCGTCACTTAATACTTCATAAGCCTCTTTTGCTTCTTTAAATTTTTCTGCTGCGCCTTCTTCTTTATTTACATCCGGATGATATTTACGAGCCAGTTTCCGGTAGCTCTTCTTTATCTCATCTTTTGAGGCGCCTTTATCTACACCTAAGACATCATAATAATCTCGTTTTGCCAAATTATTCACTCCCGATACTCTGATTGCATAAGTTTAATCATATCATCATTCATTTGTCTATGGCAACAATGAATATCAGCTTCAAACCAATTTACCTGTAAGCACTATCTTGCTTCTATCCTGTCTGTAAAAAAGCCAAAGCCAAGAGAATCCTGACTTTGACTTTTATTCAGCAGCTATTCATTATTTATTTTCTTTATCGTCATCATCGACTTCTGTATAATCCGCATCAACAACGTCGTCGCCTTGCTGGCCTTCTGCATTTTCTGCTCCTTGCGCTTCTTGAGCTTCTTGTTGTACCTGCTCATATAGCTTAGCAGAAAGCTGCTGTACTTTTTCTTCCAAAGCGTCTTTTTTCGCTTTGATTTGTTCTTGATCATTAGTCTCTAAAGCTTCTTTCAATTCATCTCTTGCAGCTTCTGCCTGCTGTTTATCTTCATCAGAAACCTTATCACCTAAGTCTTTCAATGTCTTATCTGTTGTAAATACAAGCTGATCAGCCTGGTTGCGAAGCTCTACTTCTTCACGGCGCGCTTTATCTGCTTCTGCATTTTCTTCTGCTTCTTTTACCATTTTATCTACTTCATCATCAGATAAACCAGAAGAAGATTTGATCGTAATGGATTGTTCTTTATTTGTTCCTAAATCTTTCGCTCTTACATTAACAATACCGTTCGCATCGATATCGAAGGATACTTCGATTTGAGGCATTCCACGTGGTGCTGGCGGAATATCCGTTAATTGGAAACGGCCAAGCGTTTTGTTATCTGCCGCCATTTCACGCTCACCTTGAAGTACATGAATATCTACTGCAGTTTGGTTATCTGCTGCTGTAGAGAATGTTTGTGATGCACTTGTCGGAATGGTTGTATTACGTTCGATCAGTTTTGTAAACACAGCGCCCATTGTTTCAATACCTAAAGAAAGTGGAGTTACGTCAAGTAATAATACGTCTTTCACGTCTCCCTGAAGGACACCGCCTTGAATTGCTGCACCAAGTGCTACAACTTCATCCGGATTTACACCTTTAGAAGGATCTTGACCTAATTCTTTCTTGATTGCTTCCTGTACAGCTGGAATACGTGTAGAACCGCCGACTAAGATAACTTTATGAATATCCTTGCTGGACAAGCCTGCATCAGAAAGTGCACGGCGAGTCGGTTTCATTGTACGTTCTACTAAATCAGATGATAACTCATCGAATTTCGCACGTGATAAAGTCATTTCTAAGTGTAATGGACCAGCTTCCCCTGCTGTAATAAATGGCAGTGAAATTTGTGTCTGTGCCACACCGGATAAATCCTTCTTCGCTTTCTCAGCAGCATCTTTCAAGCGCTGTACAGCCATTTTATCTTTAGAAAGGTCAATGCCATTTTCTTTTCTGAACTCTTCTACCATATGCTTGATGATGACTTCATCAAAGTCATCTCCGCCAAGACGATTGTCTCCGGCTGTTGCAACAACTTCGAATGTGCCGTCGCCGATATCCAGGATAGATACGTCAAAGGTACCGCCGCCAAGGTCATATACAAGGATTGTTTGATCTTGATCTTCTTTATCAATACCATATGCAAGCGCTGCTGCAGTTGGTTCGTTAATAATACGTTCTACTTCAAGACCAGCAATTTTACCAGCATCTTTTGTTGCTTGGCGTTCTGCATCATTAAAGTAAGCAGGAACGGTAATTACTGCTTTATCTACACTTTCGCCGATATAATCTTCTGCATAGGATTTAATATGCTGCAGAATAATCGCTGAAATTTCTTGTGGTGTATAATCTTTTTCGCCAATGGTTACTTTATAGTCTGTACCAATATGACGTTTGATAGATTGCACCGTATCCGGGTTGGTAATTGCTTGACGTTTTGCAACCTCGCCGACTTGTCTTTCTCCATTTTTAAAGGATACAACAGATGGGGTTGTACGGTTTCCTTCCGGGTTAGGGATAACGACTGCTTCGCCGCCCTCCATCACTGATACACATGAGTTGGTTGTTCCTAAGTCGATTCCGATAATTTTACTCATTCTTCATTTCCTCCTTCAATACTTCTGCGACACTTTTTTATTATTTATTCACTTTTACCATTGCAGGGCGGATAACCCGATCTTTTAAGAGATAGCCTTTTTGCAGTTCTTCCACCACTTTATTTGCTTCCACAGAGTCATCTTCAATCTGCATTACTGCATGGTGTACATTCGGGTCAAAGTCTGCACCCTCTGTTTCAATAACAGAAACACCCTGTGACGTAAATACATCCTTTAATTGACGATATACCATATCAATTCCTTCAAGGATGCTCTTATTTTCTTCAGATACTTCTACTTGCAGCGCGCGTTCGAAATTATCCATCACAGGAAGCAATTCCTGAACCATATCCTGTGCTTTGTATTTACGATCTGCTTCACGCTCTTTTAATGTGCGTCTTTTATAATTATCAAACTCTGCCTGCAAACGAAGCATGCGGCCTTCCAGTTCTTCTTTTTCATTTTTCAGTGCTTCTATTTGAGCTTCTGACGCATCATTTTCCTCTGCAGTTTCTGCATCTGTACCTGCTTCTTCAGCAGTCTCTTCTACAATTTCCTGTTCTTCTTGCAGTGCTTCTTCTTTTTTTTCATTCTCTGACATCTACTCAGGCACCTCTTTTCTAATTTCCAATTAAAAACTATACCATAGAAGATATAGATAGAAAACCAAAATACTTGTTTTCCTTATGATTTATCACTATACCATTTTCCCATTGCACCAGTCATTTCCTTGGAGATGCTTTCCATTAAGGACAATACTTTTCTGTATTCCATTCTCGTAGGCCCGATTAATGCAATGGTACCCATCTGACCGCCGCCGATATGATAAGAGGCGGTGATTAAACTCAAGTCTTTAATCTCTTCCACTTCATTTTCATGGCCAATAGAAACTTTAATACCTTGATTGGAGTTTTTCAAGAGATTTACAATTTCATCCTCTCGCTCCATCAAGGAGTAAAAGGAACGAATGCGATCCACATCATTAAATTCCGGCTGCATTAAAATATTGGCTTTCCCGCCAAAATAAAGCTTGACCGCCTGCTCTTGCGTGAAGAGCGTACGAATCCAATTGATGGAAGAATCTACTCCATTCATATATTTCATCATCAGAGAAGCTACTTCATTTTGAATCACCTCAGGAATTCGATAAAGCGGAACGCCCTGAAGACGGTCATTTAGAATATTGACAAGCTTTTCGATATCAGATGATGAAACTCCTTTTGGCAATGTAAAAGAACGGTGCTCTACATGACCTGTGTTTGTTACTAAAATCGCTACTGCTGATTGATCGGATAGTGCTAATACCTGAATCTGCTTTACGGTTGCTTCAAACATTTCCGGTCCAAGTATGATGGACGTATAATTGGTCAGTTTAGAAAGGGCTTCTGCTGCCGTCTGAACAATCTGTTCAAACTCATATATCCCGTTATTTGTTAACCTTTCAATGATACCCAGTCCATGCTGATGGATTTCAGGACCAATTAAATGATCAACATAATAACGATATCCTTTTTCTGAAGGCACACGTCCAGAAGAGGTATGCGTCTTTTCTAAAAACCCCGATTCTTCTAAATCCGCCATCTCGTTTCGAATGGTTGCGGCACTGTACGGCAGGGTATCTTTTTTAGATAATGCCCTGGAGCCGACCGGTTTAGCAGATTCTATAAAATCATCAATAATCACCTGCAATATCATAAGTTGCCTATCTGTTAACATGATGATCACCTCTGTTAGCACTCTCATCTTTTGAGTGCTAAATCTATAATAAAATTATCAAATTCAATTTCTTTTGTCAAACCGTTTGGCTTTTTGCTTCCTTTATTTTTTGATCAAAGTTCTCCAATAATAAAAATTGCTGGAAAACCCTGTCCCCGAGAAGCATTCCTCTATTTGTCAATACATAGCTTCCGTCGTGGTAAGTTACTAATTTATCGTTTGTTAACTGACGTAACTCTTCCTGATATAATTTATCCAGCGATAGTCCATATCTTTCCCTGAATGCTTCTGTATTAATCCCTTCTGCTTTTCGGAGCTGCAGAAATAATTCCTCTTCTATCCGGTCCTGCAGTGTTATTTCTTCAAGATGTTCGACAGGTGAACCGCTTCGGTTAATTTCCTTCATATAAATTCCCAATGGTTTATAATTTGCCGTGCGCTTTCCCGGTAAATAACCATGAGCCCCTGCTCCGAAACCAAAATAATAATCATTATTCCAATAGGTTAAATTATGCTTGCTCTCATAACCCGGCTTGGCAAAATTACTTATTTCATATTGATAGACGCCCTGCTTTTTCATATTTTCCTGAAGCAGCTGATACATTTCTACTTCATCATCCTCTGGAGGCTGATGCAGGGCTCCTTTTCTCCGTTTATGATAAAACACGGTCTTCGGTTCAATTTGCAGCGCATAGGTTGAATAATGCGGCAGACCGAATTGCAGTGCTTCCTTTAAAGTTTTTTCAAAGTGGGCAACGGTTTGATCCGGGAGAGCATAAATTAAATCCAGGCTGATATTAGAGAAATTTGACTGTGTAAGAATATCAACTGTTGTATAAACATCCTTCACTCGATGCATACGCCCGATTTTTTCAAGCATCTCATCATCCATTACCTGAACCCCAAAAGAAATCCGATTTACGCCATAACCGTGAAGTAATTTTGCTTTATCCGTATCAATATCCCCCGGATTGATTTCGATTGTAAATTCTTCACAGGAGGAGAGGTCAAACTTTTCATTTAAAAACTGAAAAAGCTTCTGCAATTGCTCCATCGACAAAGCAGTTGGCGTTCCTCCGCCCATATAAATCGTCCGAAAGACATTTTTCCTTCCTGGAATAGCTGTGTCTATTTCTTTTATTAAAGCATCTATAAAGGCATCTGCCTTCGTCTCCATGTAAAAGTACTTTACAAAATTACAGTAATGGCAGATCTGCTTGCAAAAAGGAATATGAATATATACTGACTGAACTTGCATCGATTGAACTTCCTTCCTTTGTTAAAAAAACAGATAAGGTAACTCTGGCTTCTTTTCCTCTTCAGAAACACCAGTTGTTATTTCTGAAGTTATTTTATAATACTTTATGTCCTCTCGCAATGTAAATGAAAAATAGGCTTGTGGCCTCCTAATAAAAAAACAAGAACATCGCTTAGTCATTAAAACACGATATTCTTGCCAATCAGCAAGTCTTCTTTAAAGGAGATGAGCTCGGGGCCCATGGAAAGCGCCGTATTTTTCCGCAGCGGCTATTTACAGCTTAAAAATCCCGCAACCGGCAAAAAACACGGTAACGGGATTAATAAATAGCGACAATAGATTATTTCAGCAAGTTAATCCTCATCCATCTTCAGGACAGCCATAAAGGCTTCCTGGGGAACTTCTACAGAACCTACCATCTTCATACGCTTTTTACCTTCTTTTTGCTTTTCAAGAAGCTTTCTTTTTCGGGAAATATCTCCGCCGTAAAGCTTTGCTGTTACATCCTTACGTACCGCTTTGATATTAGAACGAGCTACAATCTTGTTGCCGATTGCTGCTTGAATCGGCACTTCAAATTGCTGTCTTGGAATTAATGTCTTCAGCTTTTCAACGATCTGCTTTCCGCGTTCATACGCAAAGTCGCGGTGGACAACAAGTGATAACGCATCAATTGAATCGCCATTAAGCAATATATCCATTTTCACAAGACGGGAAGGCTGGTAGCCGATCAGCTCATAATCAAACGAAGCATATCCCTTTGTCTGTGATTTTAACTGGTCAAAGAAGTCATATACAATTTCCGAAAGCGGAATATGATAAACCACATTCACACGAATATCATCTAAATATTGCATATCTACAAAATTCCCGCGTTTCTTTTGGGCAATTTCCATCACAGCTCCGACGTAATCATTCGGAACCATAATTGTAGCTTCTACGTATGGTTCACGTACTTCTTCAATTACTTGTGGATCTGGCATTTCGGAAGGGTTATCAACCGAAAATACATCGCCATTCGTCAGCTCTACTTCAAAAATAACACTTGGAGCTGTCGTAATTAAACTGATACCAAATTCTCTTTCAATACGCTCTTGGACAATTTCCATATGGAGCAGTCCCAAGAATCCGCAGCGGTAGCCGAAACCAAGCGCCTGAGAAGTCTCTGCTTCGTATTGCAGGGAAGAATCATTCAGTTCTAAACGTTCTAACGCTTCTCTTAAATCATTGTAATCATTAGAATCTACCGGATAAAGTCCGCAGAATACCATTGGATTCAGACGGCGGTAACCAGGCAGCGCTGTATCCGCAGGTCGATCAGCCAACGTAATTGTATCCCCGACCCGTGAATCTCCGACATTTTTAATCGATGCAGTTAAATAACCAACATCTCCGACCGTCAACTCTTTTTTGGCAAACTGCTTCGGTGTAAATACCCCGACTTCATTCACTTCAAATTCTTTTCCGGTAGCCATCATCTTAATTTTGTCTCCGACTTTAACAGAGCCTTCCTTCACACAGACGTAAGCAATAACCCCGCGGTAAGTATCATACAGCGAGTCAAAGATTAACGCTCTTAACGGATCCTCAGCCTCTCCAGGGGGCTCTGGAACAACCTCTGCTATACGCTCCAGAATTTCCTCAATCCCTATATTTGCTTTGGCAGAGGCTAGGATTGCTTCATCGCCGTCGATTCCTAATACATCTTCCAGTTCTTTTTTCACTTTTTCTGTATCTGCACTCGGCAAATCAATTTTATTGATTACCGGAATGATTTCTAAATCATTTTCCATCGCTAAATAAACGTTTGCCAAGGTCTGCGCTTCAATTCCCTGTGCTGCGTCTACGACAAGAATCGCTCCTTCACAGGCTGCCAAGCTTCTGGATACCTCATAAGTAAAATCGACATGACCTGGCGTATCGATTAAATGAAAAATAAATTCTTCGCCAGCCTGGTTTGTATATTTTAATTGTACTGCATTCAGTTTAATGGTTATGCCACGTTCACGCTCTAAATCCATTCCGTCCAGCAGCTGGTCTTTCATTTCACGTTTTGTCACGGTTTCTGTATTTTCAAGAATACGATCAGCTAATGTAGACTTCCCATGATCGATATGGGCAATAATCGAAAAGTTTCTGACCTTTCTTTTTTTATTCGTCATTTCACGCACACTCCTAAGTTTTTCCTGTAGCCCCTATTTTCTTCCCATAACAAAAGGCGTCAATTACTAGCATTGATTATAGCAATTGACGCCTTGAGATTCAATGATTAACTTAAGTGTTGATTAAAAAAACAGCTCTCCTATTCCATACATGATGGAGACGATTACTTCAAATAATTGTTTGACGATGCCTCCCATAGTAGCTGCTGTACGGTTGGTCAACGAATAATTTCCATCTTCTAGTACATCTGTTTCTGCAACGATGATTTCTTCCTGTTCCTCTCTATCTGGTGCTTCATCTTCTATCACTTCAACTGCAGGAGTGTCGGAGGATACCGTTTGTTCAGCCGTCTCATTCTTCTGCATTCCAAATACGAGTCCGCTCAGAAAAAAGATGACGAGCAATAATAATATAATAATATTTCGCATCAAATCGCTCCTTACATAAGAATATTCACATACTTATTCATCAGACTGAACGGCTTCGGCATCCCAATAATAGTCGCTGAATACTTCTGCTAAGGCATCAGCAGAACGATACAGCTCCTCCATCGTGTTATCTACACCGCCAAATTCAATCAATAATGCATTTTCTGCCATATCCTGGTTGTAAACGCCATTCCCGCTTGATCCATCCTTTTGGAACACTCCCCGGCTTAAACCCGGATATTCTTCTTCCATCAACCCATGCAGCTCTGTTGCTACTTTCAGATTCCTTTCATAATCGGGGTGCCCGGTACCGATAACAAATAAAATCTTTGCATAATCTTCTCCTTCAATCGTTTCTGTCGTCTTATCTCTGCGAAGGGCGTCTCTATGAAGGTCAAACATATATTGAATCTCCTGATTGCCGGCCACTGCTTCCGCAACAATATCCCGAGAGACTTCGTAGGATTGATGATATCCCATTCCTCTTTCATTCAGGAGCTCCCCGAAATCTGTATTATCTACTTGTGTTCCAATTCCTTTCCTTTTAAGACCTTCTGCTAAACGATCACTGACATTTGTGATATTAATCTCCCCATGCATGGCGCTATTGGGGTCTGTTTCATCTGGCAAATGCGGTAAAAACGACTCTCTGTTGTGGGTATTATAAATAAAAACAACATCTCTGTCTCCAGTTGTTTGCTCACTTTCCGTTTCCTCTGTTTCTTCCTCCGTTTCTTCCGCCTCTTCTGTTTCCTCCTCATCTTCGCCTGTCAGTACCGCTTCCCTTTCCCTTAATACTTCCTCCAAAGGGGGATTAGACTCAATCGGAAAATGAGTAAAATCATTTTCACTTGCCATTAATAATTGATTGTCAAATATCGAAAAACCTGGAATTTCATTACCAAAAAAGCTTCTGGGATCTGTTGGTTTCACATTAGACGTAAGCTCAAGAAACACCCCGGATAATTGAGGTATTTCTGCTTCCCCTTCCGGAAAACTCTGCTTATAAGCACGGTTTTCCATTGTAATCAAATGATAAAAAATCGCACTGTCCATTTCCTTCGTCCAATTTGATAACGTATCTGATGAAAATCGATAGGCAGGCTGTACAGCCGTTAATATACTAATTAATAGAAATATACTGACAAAAAAGGCGATATAAAGACCGCTTCGTCGAGAAAAGGTTTGTACCATTTTGCTCCAGTTATTTTTTTTCATAAAAATACACGATGCCACCTTTCTCTAATAACTCTATAGTCCAACCTATGAGTAAACTAGAGAAAGTAGAACCGTGTAAAAAGAAAAAAATAGACTTGATAGAGGATGTTAAAGCTTCATACGGCTACCTGGAATAGCTTGAAAAATTATCAATCGTTACTGTCTCATGTAATGCAGCGTTCAGCCCATTTGCTATCACTTCAGCCATATCAATCATAAAGCCGTCTACCTCTTTAGGCGTAACCATTAAATTATGACCAATCGGCGTTAATACTTCCATAATCAGCTGTCTTTTTTCTTCCTCCGACAGGCCGCCCACAATGCCGAACAGCTTTTCCCGCTGTGCTTTATCAGGCAAGTCCTCATCCGTTAACTGCTTCGACCCGAAATTCATACCAGCAGGAGTTAAGGATTTAGATGGGTCATCTCTTTCATTCCATTCTCTCCCGAAGTGTTTCAATAAGTAATCGATGGTATCACTTGTAATAGTAACTGCATCCACCACCGTTGGCACACCAATAGCAATCACAGGTATTCCGAGCGTCTGACGGCTTATTTCTTTTCGCTTGTTGCCAACCCCTGAACCTGGATGTATACCTGTATCAGATAATTGAATGGTTTCATTCACTCTGCTGATAGATCTCGATGCAAGCGCATCAATGGCAATAACGAAATCAGGCTGGTATTTTTCGATAATCCCAAAAATCACATCGCTGGTTTCTATGCCTGTCACTCCCATCACCCCCGGTGTAATCGCAGCTACTTCGCTATATCCTTCTGCCACGGATTCCGGCTGAAGACGAAATAAATGACTGGTTACCAGCACTTTCTCTACCGTCATCGGACCCAAAGCATCCGGGGTTACATTCCAATTCCCTAACCCCACAATCAGACAAGAGGCCTGATCAGGCAAGTCTTGCTTTCTCATTAATTCCTCCAGCTCTTTTGCTAAAATCTTCGCTGCTTGATGCTGTTTCTCTGTATCTTGTTTTTTGACACCGTCAGTATGAATGGTGACATAGTTCCCCGGCTTCTTCCCAATTTGTTCAGCGCCTGCCTCATCAATCGTCACATAGGAAATATTTATATCCTTTATCGTGCTTTCTTTAAATGTGACACCCGCAACTTCCTTCTTTTGTTTATTTTCTTGCTTTTCCGTATACATATCCTTTGCTTCTACAGCTAAGTCTGTTCTTACTTGAAAATGATCCTCTCTATTTTTCATTACACCGCGCCCCTTTGTTCAATATGCTTTATTCTGATAAAATAAAATTCCATTATCTAAAAATAAAGCTTTCCTTCTATACTTTATTTTTAGATGGAGAATTTGCCGGAAAAACTCCTGTTTTTAACCATTCTTAGCATGCACGCCTGGAATAATTTCATACCAATTTATTGATTAAGCAACAATTCTATTGAAAAGATTAGGGAGCTTTGGTAAAATACTCTTGTCGTACTGTGAATATTGACAATTGATGAAAGCATACAAAAGGGCATGTTCAGAAGCAATTTAGCTTGAACAACCTCTAAAACATGTTTTTAAAATCGTATACTTTTTAGGAGGTGAATAAACATGGCAAATATTAAATCTGCAATCAAACGTGTAGAAGTTAACCAAAAGAAACGCGCTAATAACGTTTCCCAGCTTTCTGCAATGCGTACGGAGATTAAACGTGTAGAAAAATTGGTAGAAGCAAACGATGTGGAAAATGCAAAAGCAGCATTCCAATCTGCGAACAAGCAAATTGATAAAGCGGCTCAAAAAGGAATTATCCACAAAAACGCTGCCAGCCGTCAAAAATCTCGTTTAGCAAAAAAAGTTAACGCATCATAATAAATAAAAGGTGAAGTAAGTACGGACAATTGCCGTAAATACTTCACCTTTTATTATGTTTTTTAAACGCAGCACACTATACTAAATCCATCAACAGTAATTCAAATGCCAGCCCTTTTTCCATCAGCCCCTGCTTCATTTTGGCATCCGTTTCTGCAAGCTGGCAAAGGATGTAAGACAGACGCTCTTCAGACAGTTTTGCTTCTCTGGCCATTGCTACTTTAATAACATATGGATGTGCGCCAATATGCTTCTGAATTTGAAATTGAGAATATCCCTTCTTTTTCAGCTGCTTCACTCTTAAAATCATGCGAAATTGGTAAGCAAGCAGTCCAATCATCGCAATTGGATCCTCGTTCATTTTCTCTAAATCCTGATAAATTTGAATTGCTTCCTGAATACTTCCTTTCATAACTGCATCGACAAGTGCGATAGACGTAGTGGTCGGAGTATGCGACACTAACTGCTGTGCAATATCTTTTGTAACAACCCCATTTTCTCCAACATAAAGAGCAAGCTTCTCCATCTCGCTTTGCAGGAGCTGGATATTATTAGAAACCTCTGCTTCCAATATTTCCATCGCCTCTTGTTCAATATCTATCTCATATGACTTCATCAGACTTTGAATCCAATTTCTTGCATCTTTTTCTTTTACTTGCTGACAATCCACAGGGGACGCCAGTTTTTTTAATTGTTTTGTTACCTTTTTACGCTCATCTAATTTTTCATAAGGCGCTATAACCAATAACACCGAATACTCAGGCGGATTTTGCAGATACTCCTGTAAATACGTTAAATCATGCTCAAACGGTGTTTTATCGGGTTTTGTTTTCACAAAGGAAGCATTGGCAGCAAATATTAATTTTCGCTCACCGAAAAATGGAAATGTTTCTGCATCTGCTAATACTTCCTGTATGGAGGTTTCTTCTAAATCATAAAGAGATAAATTCGTTTTATCTCCATCTAACACCGTTTTTATTAACTTGTCTTTTAATTGTTCCAGAAAAAAGGATTCTGTTCCAAAAGCAAAGTAAACCGGCTGAATCTGATTACTTTTTATTTTTTTTATTTGGTCCATCATGCATATTACGCTTCCCATCTAGACATTATTTCGATTCGGAGCATGTGAATGTTCCATGCATAAACTCGTCTCTTTTTATCCTATAAGGAAGCAGACATAAACGCAACAAAAAAATAAAGGAAGAACCGCAAGACTTTTGCATCCTCCCTTTATGAAGCATCTATATTAAACGTCTTAAAATAAGCTCTAGAAACAAATCTTAAGAACGATATTTGCTTATATATAATTTGCGCTTCTGTGCAAAAACTATAGATGTCAACTGTTGCTAAAAATGGCTGTTACCATATGAAGAAGGAATCATGCAAAGAATGTAGATTTTTTTATGTGGATGATTTATACTATAATAGTGAGCAGAGGAGGGGTATATCTTGAACGAATTCGAAAAAGATCCGCAGTACAAAGGCAGCGATGTTGTAGACTCCATTAAAGGATTTACCTTTTCATTTCTCTTTTTCTTTATCATTTTTGCGGTGGGCGTTACCATCAGCGTAATTGGTCAATAATAAAAGAGATAGAGGGTCAAAAAGAAGGGATGCTATCTCTTCTTTTTTTGTTATCCGGTAAGGTTTATTTTCTTATTATATTTTATGGTAAAAAGGTTGAAAAGGTTCCTCCTTCCACCGTGTAATAAAATTGAATCGCCCCATCCTCATCTGTACGATACACTTGAATTCCATACCTTTCCAATATGTCCAATACTTCTTCATTCGGATGATTATAGCGGTTATTTCTCCCGGCCGAAATTAAAGCGAAACGCGGCTGAACTGTATCTATAAACGCTTCCCCTGTAGATGTTTTACTGCCATGGTGCGCCACTTTTAAAATATCGATTTGCAGTGCAGGATAATCATGTATTATTTTTTCTTCTATTTCTTTGCTGATGTCTCCAGTGAACAGCCATTTCAAGCCAAAATTTGTATATAGAACAATCGAATTGTCATTTGAATTTCCCGTATCTATATCCGGCGCCAATACCTGAAAGGAAATAGCATCATGAAAGTTCAGTACATCCCCTGCGCCAATCTGCGTTATATTTAGTGATGGCTGAATTGCTTGGAATTCTTCTAATAGCAGCGGATCAAAATAGGCGCTTACCATTAATTCCTTTACACTTACCTCTTCTAAAATAAAACGGACACTCCCAAAGTGATCGACATCGTCATGTGTAACAATAATCGCATCCAATTCTTTAATCCCCCGCTGATGAAAATAAGTACGAATAATATTTTTATACACTCCTCTGGTCGGTTCCATATCTTCAAAATGAAAAGCAGAGCCAGCATCAATCATAACAACTGCTTCTCTTTTTGCCGCTTCCACTAAAATAGCATCCCCCTGCCCCATATCAAACATGGTCACAATACCTTCCTCCTGAAAATACGGCTTGGCTGCCGTCATTAAAACTGGAAGGATTAAAAGAATCCCTGCAATCCAAGCTGCTTTTTCCTGTCTTCGCTCTAAAAACTTCATAAACAAGAAAAAACAAGCAAAATAAAACATGACACTGAAAATAGATAACTGGTCTAAATACATTGGCGGAACGAATGTATTATCGACCCATTCAATAGCTCCCAGAGCCCTTTCATGAATAAATATAAAAGCCTTATCCAGTTTGACGAGCATACTATCTGGTAAAAAATGAACAACTGCAAAAACATACATAAGCGGAATGACGAAGAAGGTAAAATAAGGAACAACTGTCAGATTCATCAGAATAGACAACGGATGAAAGATATTGAAATAATAAATCTGGAGCGGAAGAATTGCCATTTGTGCAATAAAGCTTACTTGAAAAACCTTCCAAACAGGCGATTTGGATTTGCTGATCCATTCCTGAGACAGAAGTATGGCAAAGGTGACTGCGAAGGAAAACTGAAATCCGATATGGTAAATGATATAAGGATCCCAAAGAATAAACACCATAAAGATAATGCACAGCAAATCAGAATACGGCAGTTTCCATCGAAACTTTTGAAATAAAAGGAGTCCGATCATCATTGAAGCGGCACGGAGAACAGGGGGATTCGCTCCAGCCAATATGGCGTAAAGCGGAAGAAACAAGATTAAAAACAGCTGTGATTTCTCTTTTGTCAGCAGGTTCCCTTTCACTAAAATCAAATATAAAAAAGCGATGACCAAGGTGACATGGGTGCCTGAGATAGCAATAATATGCGAGAGACCAAACCGCTGAAATAACTCTGTAACAGACTCTTCCATTGCTGAGGAATCTCCGAAAACGATGGCATTAATCCACGGGGCAGTATTATCACTCCAAGTATCCTCCATTTCATTCAGCAGCTCTGTCCTCACCTTATAAAGTAATGGAAGGATGCCTTTTTCAGCGGCACAGTTAATTTGATTAAAATCCTCTAAAACAGCTTGATGGGTAATTTGTTTTTGCAGTAAAAATTGACGGAAATCAAATTGTGCGGGATTTGTACTGGAAGGGGGAATTTCAACTGTTTGCTGAATGGTGCAGGTGGAGCCATGAAATAAAGCATGCTCAAGAGGAATTTCACGAAAATCTTCATCCTTTTCAGGAAAATACGTAACTGACAGTTTAGAGGAATTTTGTAGAGGCTGGAGGGTGAATTGAATTTGTTTGGAGCTAAGCTTTACTTCTCCTTCGATTTTCCCGGTAATTTCTGCATCTATCGAGTTTTCTTCATATACGGTCTGGGGAATAACCGGAATAATAGATAAAAAGGTGATGAAGCTGAACATTGTAACCAGCCAAACGGTGACATTCATTTTTTTCAGAAGCTTGAGCCAAATGAGCCAGAGTATAAAAAGAAGGAGCAGCCATTTCATATCCAATAAATGATATAAAATGGCTGACACGGCTGCAATTGCAGGAAAATGCCAATATCCCCTCAATGCTTTCTCTCTTCACTAAAAAACAGCCGCTCTGCATCGGCTTTTATTGTCTCTGTTTCATCCGGCGTCAAATTGGATGCATCCAATTTCTCCATCAGCGCATGTATAAAAGCAGTCTTTTCTTCAAACTTTGTATCCACTACAGCATCAACCAACGGTACTTTTTGTGTCTGCACGCCAGCCTCTTTAAATAACTGGACTGCATAAGGATGATTCTTGTAATCTTCTGCATAAAATAAATTTTTAATACCGCTTTGAATCAGCTGTTTTGTGCATTGCAGACAGGGGAAATGGGTAACATATACATCAGCGCCGTCTGTCGGCACTCCGAATTTCGCACATTGCAGCAATGCGTTTGCTTCCGCATGAACCGTCCGTACACAATGTCCGTCAATGACATAGCAGCCCTCATCGATACAATGTACATCCCCAGAAACGCTTCCATTATAACCTCCGGCAATGATACGTTTATCCCGGACAATCGTAGCGCCTACCATTAAGCGGGTACATGTACTTCTTAAAGCTAATAGATGACTCTGCGCCATAAAATATTGATCCCAAGCAATTCTCTCCATGATGATTCCCTCTTTCCCTTATTTTCTACGGCACTTGGATATGCTCTATCAGCGTCTCCAGTGTTTTTTCTCCAATACCAGAAATCTCTAATAAATCCTCTGGTGTTTGAAACAATCCATGATTATCACGATGGGCAATAATCGCTTCCGCCTTAGCAGGTCCGATACCAGGAAGCTGAGTCAGCTCCTCACTGGAAGCCGTATTTATTTTTATCTTATCGTTATTTGTCTGCTCCCCCGCAGGAGCATCCACTGCAGGTTCTTCTTCCTGGCCGACAGCAGGTATCAAGACAACCATCTCATCCTGAACAACCTGTGCTAAATTCACTTGTAGAACATCTGCATTTTCGGTAAACCCGTCAGCTCGGTCAATAATATCCCTGATCCGGTCACCTTGCTCCATTTCATATACTCCCGGCTGCATCACTTCTCCTTTTACATCGACCACTGCTGTTCGCGCTTGTTGTTCTGCTTGTTCTGCCGGAGTTTCCTCAGTAGGCGGGGCTTCTGTCGGTTCTTCCAAATCTGAAGATATTAATGAGGCGGATAGCGGGCTGGACGGTTCTTCTTTGCTGATAAAGATAAAAAAAATAATAACAGCAGCAATCACAATAAAAATATAACTATTTTTCTTTAACCAATACAAAAGGTATTACCTCCTTCTTTGTCAAAATAGTATCCTCTTATCTTAGTATTTCGACAAAGAAAGATAATCTCCTTTTTCTCGGAAAACTGATTACAATACACTTTTGCGGCTTATTTTTCAGCCAAAAAGAAAATTCTTTCTGATTGTTCAGTCCAATTATCTGCTTCTAATGAAAAATCAGCATAAATTTGGATTTTCTTAAAACCGATATTTTTTAAAATATTTTTATATACTTCTATCGGAAATGTCCGTTGATGATGTTCTTCTTGAAAACGAATAAAGCGGTCTTCTTCTTCTTGATGGAAAAAGGTAACATGGTGGTACATTTCTCCTTTTTCCTCTCCCGGGATGCACTCCCAGATATAAGCCGCTTCCTCCATTACATCGGAAAATGTCTGGCCAATATAGATATCCTCTACAGTGTGCATGGAATGGACATCAAAGAAGAATATCCCGCCTGCTTCTAACAGCTGATAAACATTCTTAAAAGCTTGTTCTACAGCTTGAAGGTCTGTTACATAATTTATTACATCACAGCAGCTGATTGCCATGTCATAACGCTGCTCTGCCCCATCCAGCTTTGTTATATCTGCTTCTAACCAGCTTATACCATCTGCAGGTTCTAAATCCTTTTGTGCTTCATGGAGCATATCCCCGGACTGGTCTACCCCCGTCATTGTATATCCGCCGGCAGCTAATTTCCGGGTAATGACTCCGGTACCACAGCCTAAATCAATAATTGACTGCACTGGTCTTTCTATCTGAGCTATCATTTGCTGAATCATAACCACCCAATCATCATATGGCACATTATCCATCAGCTGATCATAGACCGCAGCCATTTTTCGATACGCCATTGTCCTTACCCTTCCTGCGTAATATTCAGCGCAACACGGTCCGCATCGCCCCATAATTTTTCTAAATTATAATAATATCTTTCATCCTTATGGAATACATGACAAACAATATCACCAACATCAACAAGAACCCATCGCGCTTCTTCAAAGCCTTCCATTCTTTTAATGTCTTTTCCATTTTCTTCTGCAGTTTCTTTGATTGCCCGGGCAATTGCTTGTACCTGCCGTTCATTGCTTCCGTGGCAAATCACGAAATAATCAGCGACTAAAGATACTTCGTTCATATCTAAGGCAACAATATTTTCTGCTCTTTTATCATCGCAGGCTTCTGCAACTACTTGAATTAATTCTTTATTATTCATTTTTTTATTCCTCCAAAAACGTGTTGATTTAAGTCGTTATAAGCATGAAAGCTGTCAGGGTATACAGTATTGTCCCTTTCCATCAAGAAACGAATCGTATTCTTCGCTGCCTGGTAACATGCTTTTGTTAAATCTGTCTTAGCTGTCTCTCTCACTTCCTCTACCCCGGGAAAATTTCTGAACGGCTCAATATAGTCAGCAATAAAGATAATTTTATCCAGCTTTGTCATATTCGCTCTTCCCGTTGTATGGAAGTAAATGGCATCTTTTATCTCTTGATCCGTAATCGCATAATTTTCTTCTATCCGGACCGATGCAACTGGCCCATGCCATAATTCATGATGAAAAGAAAGAAGCACATCCGGAAGTTCGCTGCTCGTTTCAATGGTTTGCTTCATTTCCTCTAAGGAATCACATTTACAGTAATCATGAAATAAGGCAGCGATAGTAGCATTTTCTACGGATTCATGAAAGTTTACAGCAAGCTCTACTGCTGTATCTGTTACTCTCAACGTATGCTCATATCTTCCTTTCGTCAGCCTTTCCTTCAAGTCTGCCTTCAGGTTATCTATATTCATAAATCTGATTCTCCTTAATATAATTCATCACACCATCAGGAAGCAAATAACGAACTCTCTCCCCCTTCCCTAATCGATTTCTGATAAAGGTAGAGGAAATATCTAAAGGATGTATCTCCAAGCGTTCCACAGGGTAAGGTGTATCTAATGTATACCCCGGTCTCGATACCCCTATAAAACGAACCATATGAACTAATTCCTCCACCCGATTCCATTTGGGCAGATAATCTACCATATCGCCGCCGATAATAAAGCTGAAATCAGCCTCTGGAAAGTCCGCCGTCAGTTCCTTTATCGTGTCATAAGTGTATGATTTTCCTTCTCTTTCCAGCTCTAGCGCATTTACTTGAAAATAAGGATTATCCTTGATTGCCAAATGAAGCATCCGCAAGCGATGGGATGCATCCAAAACGACAGTATCTTTATGAGGGGGCGTCCGCGTCGGAATGAACCATATTTCATCCAATTGCTTTCGGATTCTTACTTCTTCAGCAATCCATAAATGCCCTATATGCGGCGGGTTAAATGTCCCGCCTAAAATTCCAATCTTTTTCAAAGACTCACCTTCTGAAATTATTAATGTGCGTTCAAGCATGAAGCGTCATTTGGATTACTTGTCCCATTATGACCGCTGGCGGCTTTATGAACAGCCTCTGTTTATGGTAACTTAATTTCTTTATGGTCCGTTGACTCTCTATACAAAATAATCGTATTGCCGATGATTTGTACCACTTCTGCTTCCGTGCCGGCAGAAATCTGTTCAGCAACAACATGTTTATCCTCTACACAATTCTGAAGAATACTGACCTTTATCAATTCTCTCTTCTCTAATGCTTCGCTGATTTGTGTGACCATATTTTCATTTACCCCATCTTTTCCAACCTGGAAAATAGGCTTAATATGATGCGATTCACTTCGTAAAAATTGCTTTTGTTTATTGGTTAACATCTGCTTTATCTCCTTTTATCTTGGTTATCATCTCTTCATCCATTCCGGTGACATCGACATTTTTATTGGTCCAGATTTCAAATGCCTTCTGCGCTTGATAAAGCAGCATCGTATGTCCATAATGAATCCGGCCGCCTTTTTCTGCTGCCTGCTTTAAAAACTGTGTCATAAGCGGCTGATATACAATATCACTGACGATCGTGCCTGCTTTTAAATTAGACAGGTCTACGATTTGCTTTGGTTCCTCCATCCCAACAGAGCTGGTTTGTATAATAACATCGTATGCTGCAATGTCTTTCTCAGCCTCTGCCAGCGTGATAACAGAAGCACTGGTTCCTTTCATAATATCTTCACATTTTGACTTCGTCCGGTTGGCAAGCGTCAAATTCGTATAGCCCGCCTGAGTCAGTCCATGGAAAATACCTCGTGCAGCTCCGCCGGCACCGAGTATTAAAATAGGAACATCTATATTCCTGTCCATATCAGGAAACTTATCGCGCAATGCCTGTACATAGCCGATTCCGTCCGTATTATAGCCTACCCATTCATTTCCTTCCAAAGAAACAGTATTGACTGCCCCCACGCGTTCCGCAGTAATATCAATTCTATCCAGATAAGGAATAATTGTCTGCTTATAAGGAACCGTAATATTAAATCCATTCACTTCTTCTTCTCTTAACTTTTTCATTTCTTCATCAAAAATTTCCTTACTTGATATTTCATGCAATGTATAAGAGCCCTCCAGCCCGGAACGCTCTAAAAAACATGTCTGGATCCAAGGTGATAAGGAATGCTTGATGGGATAACCGATTAATTTCAATTTTAAACTCAACGAAACGCCTCCTGTCTCTCTATTACAAATAGGTGGTATCTAATATTATTTTTATCTTCTCTCAGAAATGTACCTGGTTACTGCTGCCCGGATAAAAAGGATTTTCTCGTTGTGACAGAAACACCTTTGGGACTATGAGCAGCTACCGTAGCCCCATCGCCCTGCACACTGATCCAGCCTAATCCCGGAAAAACAATATCTACTTTTCCTTTTTCTATTTTAAAGCTGTGTGCCGTAAGCGGCGGAAAATTCTCCAACTGTTCTTTATACGGCGGAGATAACAGCTCTCCGGCATGCTTCTCGTATAATTCATCCGCATTCTCCAGTTTTGTCCGGTGAATCGTTAAGTCATTCGAGAAGTAACATACAAAGGATTGTTTCTCTCCTTTAATAAAGTCCAGCCTTACTAAGCCGCCAATGTATAGGGTCTGCTGTTCCTGCAATTGGTAAACTCTAGCCTTAATTTCTTTTTTTGGTGTAATCATTTTTAATTCTTTTTCAGAAACATAGTGAGCCATTTGCTGTTTATTAACGATTCCCGGTGTATCTACTAAAAACGAATCTTCATCTAATGGTATTTCGATAAATCCTAATGTAGTTCCCGGGAAGTAAGACGTCGTAATGGCATCCTCTTCTCCTGTTGATTCTTTAATCAAGCGGTTGATAAATGTTGATTTCCCGACATTCGTGACACCAACAATAAATACATCCTTGCCGGACCGATGTGTTTCTATTTTTTCCTTCAGCTCATCTATTCCTTTTCCTTTTACAGAAGAAATCAATACAACATCCTTTATTTTGATCCCCAGCTGGCTCGCTTCATGACGCAGCCACTGTTTTAATTTATTTTCATTTGTCGATTTTGGCAATAAATCCAGCTTATTGCCAACTAAAATAATCGGGTTGTCCCCCGTAATCCTCGGCAAATTACTTAATAGCGTACCATCTACATCAAACACATCGATGATATGCACTATCAATCCATTTCTATCACGTATGGAACTGACCATTTTCAAAAAGTCTGCATCCGTTATTGACACATCCTGAATTTCATTATAATGCTTCAAACGAAAACATCTTTTACATAAAATAACGTCTTTCTCTAATGCGCTGACTGGCGCATATCCTGCTTCATTCGGATGCTCTGTCTGAATAATACTTCCGCATCCTTGACAAATATGTTGCTCCAACCTTATTCCTCCTTATAACGCTTATCCTTGTTCTTAATTCTTTTTAAAATAATTCTTTCCATAAAACGGTTAACCTTTGTTATTTTTCCGTCTGTCTGCACTACAGGAACGACCAGTACAGTATAGAATCCGGCCATATTACCCCCGAGGACATCCGTCATCACCTGGTCACCGACGACTAAAATTTCTTCTTTTTTCAAATCCATTTGCTTTGCAACAGTCTTAAAAGCTCTGCTCAAAGGCTTTCTGGCACTAAATACAAAGGGAGTTCCAAGCGGCTCCGAAAAAACGGTGACACGTTCTTGATTATTATTTGATATGATGGTTACTTTTATATCATTTTCTTCCATTGTTTTAAACCATGTAATCACATCAGGGGTTGCATCTTTCACATCCCATGCAACAAGCGTATTATCCAAATCCGTAATAATCCCCTTGATTCCCTTTTCTTTTAATTTCTCTGGTTTCAAGTCAAAAATTTGATCAATTTGCTCATCCGGCAAAAATTTAGAAAACATATACACACCTCAAGATTTCCGATTAACAACAATTTTATTTTTCCTGCACATGATACTTTTTATCACGGAGAGCCGTCTGTAAATAAAACATAAGAATAAATTTATTCAGGCTGGCGATAACAGACGCCGACTCCCCAAATCACTCGGCTGACGCTTAGCGGGAGAGAAACAAAACTCCCGCGAAATGAAGTTTCGTTTTATGTAAAAACAGCTTATAGAAAATATTCCTCTAACTGTTCGTTTCAAAACAAAAGCAACACTTTGCTATATCACATTATACCTAATCCTACTACAACTGACTAGCGTTTCAAAGAATTATTGCCTTCATTAGGGATGTTCATCCAGTCGACAGTGATTTCCAATTTTTTTTTATTAATTGGGAACTATGCATGCTGATCATCAAAAATGCCTTCATCTCTTGAAAATCGTTCGACAAATTCCGATGTTTTTCGATTTTGTGGATAACTTTATCAACATAAAAATGTTTTAATAACAACAGTAAGCAGGGTTACCCCCCTTCTTATACACAACTTATATACAACTATATGTAGATAAGTTATAGCTTGTTAACACAAGATACACGTGTTAAATTATTATTAACTTAATAGAAATGCTGACACTTGAGGAGGTTGTATTGTGGAAACATTATCGGACGAACTATTACTAGAATCATATTATACAGCAATATCATTAAACTTAAGTCCTGATTTTCTTTCTTTGTTTGAGGAAGAAATCCATAAAAGATCTCTATCTCATAAAATTAAAGAATCTGTATAATTTTGTCTTGTTTCCCAAACTTCAATTTAAAAATTGAAGTTTTTTTTTTTCGCTTTTTTCCCTTGTTTCTTCCTATTTAAAATACAAGCTTTTCATCCTGGTAATCGCATTCTTTTTGTATGCATCCATCTTCTGAATAGGTTATAATCAAATGTAGCACTCTGACTTTGTGCAAAAAACCGTAAAGAGATGGAGAATAAATAGAAAGCATGGTATTCCCCCTTCATTATCACACCGAATAACCTTTATGTGCTCTGTAAAATGAAAGCTTCCATCCCTATTCTTATTCATAATAGGCAGGCTTTTTGTTTTCAACATTAGAAATGAACTTGAACACTTTTAACTGAAGGAATATTTAAAGTATTTTATTTTGCTCTACAGTTAAAAGGAATTCGCTATTTTTGTAAAAGGAGGAATTACTTTTGACGTTACTACACTGGGCTGTTTTATCACCGTTTATCGCAGCCATACTTATTCCATTCTTGTATAAGTATTTAAAGAGAATACATACTGGCTGGTTTGTTTTGATTCTGCCTCTGGTACTATTCATCTATTTTCTATCTTTTATACCTAGAACATCATCTGGCGAAGCAATTTTAAATAATTTGGACTGGGTTCCTTCCCTCGGAATAAACTTCAACGTATATGTTGACGGTCTAAGTCTGCTTTTCGCATTATTGATTACAGGAATCGGAGCACTTGTTGTTCTCTACTCTATTTACTATTTGTCGAAAAGAAAAGAAAAGTTAAACAATTTCTATGTCTATCTTTTAATGTTTATGGGTGCTATGTTAGGAGTCGTTCTTTCCGATAACTTAATTGTTATTTATGTTTTCTGGGAAGTAACAAGTATCGCTTCTTCATTATTAATCAGTTACTGGTATACGAGAGAAAAATCTATTTATGGTGCTCAAAAGTCAATGTATATCACCGTTTTCGGCGGATTATCCATGCTCGCTGGTTTTTCTTTACTTTACGTTATTGCCGGCACATTCAGTATCAGGGAGCTGATAGCAAATGCGGACATTGTTATGGCGAGCGGATTATTTATCCCGGCAATGATTCTGGTCTTACTAGGCGCATTTACCAAGTCGGCTCAATTTCCATTCCACATCTGGCTTCCAGATGCAATGGAAGCGCCGACACCCGTCAGTGCTTATCTCCACTCTGCAACCATGGTAAAAGCAGGAATTTATCTTGTTGCCAGATTGACCGGGGTATTCGGAGGTGCACCAGAATGGTTCTGGATTATTACCATTGCCGGATTAGTTACCTTAACATGGGGCTCTATTTCAGCAGTACGGCAAAAGGATCTAAAAGGAATTCTGGCCTTTTCCACCATAAGTCAGCTCGGTTTAATCATGAGTTTACTTGGGACAGGCTCTGCTGCATTCTATTTTCAGGATGGGGACAATGCGTTATACATGACCGCCATCTTAGCAGCGGTATTTCATCTGGTTAACCATGCAACCTTTAAAGGAAGTCTGTTTATGGCAGCCGGAATCGTTGATCATGAGACCGGAACAAGAGATATTCGCAAATTAGGCGGATTAATGACCATAATGCCTGTTACAGCAACCATTTCTCTTATTGGACTGGCTTCGATGGCAGGATTGCCTCCATTTAATGGCTTTTTAAGTAAAGAGATGTTTTTGACAGGGATGCTGAATGTGACGGAATACGGTATTTTCCATTTAGAAACATTTGGATTTATCATTCCGATTATTGCTTGGATTGCCAGCGTATTTACCTTCTTATATTGTATCCTGATGTTTTCAAATACGTTTATGGGTAAATTCGATAGCAGTAAGCTAAAAGTACAACATGTGCATGAGGCTCCGATCGGTATGCTGATCAGCCCTATCATACTCGCTGTTCTTGTGGTTGTATTCGGGCTTTTCCCTAATCTGTTAGCGTACTCCATTATCGAGCCTGCTATGGCTGCTATCGCACCCGGCATTCTTTCTCCAGGAGAGTTTTTTGATGTACACATCACTCACTGGCATGGCTTTTTAGCACCAGAGTTATGGATGACAATCGGTGTGGTAGTATTGGGTGTCATCTTATTTATGACCTTTAAAAAATGGGAAAATACCGCATTCTACCGCGGGGAACGTGATTTGTTCAACTACGCCTATGATTATGGATATGACGGCTTAGTAAAAGGGTCTCAATGGCTAACACGCATCCAGATGACAGGCAGGTTAAGAGATTACTTCATCTATATGTGTACATTTATCATATTGATAATGGCCTATACGATGTACCGTTATAATTTACCGGCGATCCAATCGCTTGATTTATCACCGGTGCCAATTTACGTATGGTTTGTCATTGCAGTATTTATCGGGTCTGTTATTGTTATTCCGTTTATTAATAATCGGGTAGCATTAATTATCGCAACAAGTGTCAGCGGCTTTATCGTAGCTCTATTGTTTGTTCTGTTCCGAGCTCCGGATTTAGCATTGACGCAGCTGCTTATCGAAACCGTATCCGTTATTTTGTTTATGCTTGTCTTTTATCACTTGCCGAAATTGAAGAAGGTAAAAACACCTCCAAAATTGAAGGCTGTTAAATTAATCATTTCCATTGGATTTGGGCTGATGATTACACTTGGTTCCCTATCTGCATTTTCATTGGGACAAGAGGCAAATTATTCTTCGATTTCCGAGTACTATACTGAAAATGCCAAGGAAGAAGCTGGAGGATATAACATCGTAAATGTTATCCTGGTGGATTTCCGTGGTCTTGATACCATGCTGGAAGTGCTTGTTGTCGCTTTAGCGGTATTAACCGTTGTCAGTTTAATACGATTACGTTTTAAAGGAAGTGAGGACGTATGATGAAAAAACCAAATAATATGATGCTGCAGACATTGACCAGACTCATTATTTTGATTGTCCTCTCCTTCTCTATCTATTTACTGCTCGCAGGTCATAACAGCCCTGGCGGAGGATTTATTGGAGGTCTAATGACTGCAAGTGCCATTCTTATTTTGTACCTCTCATTTGGCTTAAATTCCATTAAGAAGGTCATTCGATTTGATTATATAAAAATAATCGGCATCGGGTTACTTTTTGCCAGTGTAACAGGTGTGGTCTCTATGGTTTTTGGTTTTCCTTATCTAAAACAATTCTTTGACTATTTTAGACTGCCAATCCTGGGAGAAGTTGAATTGACCACCGCACTGCCTTTTGATTTAGGTGTTTACTTTGTTGTACTGGCCAGTGCACTTGCAATTATTCTGACGATTGCGGAGGATGATAAATAATGGAACTATTAATGTCAATTGTCATAGGAATTGTTTTTAGCGTAACGATTTATCTGTTTATGTCTAAAGACCTGCTCCGCGTTGTTGCAGCTACATTATTACTTTCTCACGCCGTGCATCTTTTATTATTAACGATGTCCGGGCTGCAGCGCGGTGCTGCTCCTGTTTTAAGTTTTGAAGCAGAAGCATATACAGATCCGCTGCCTCAGGCGCTGGTACTGACAGCCATCGTTATTGCTTTTGCTGTTACTGCTTTATTGTTAGTTATGTCTTATCGGACCTATAAAGTGCATAAAACAGACGATTTAGAAGAATTAAGGGGTTCTGCTGATGAGTAATGTAATTATTCTGCCGGTTATTATACCTTTCATAATCGGCGCTATACTTATACTTTTATACAAACGACACACGATACAGCGTGTGATAAGCGGAGTTACAATGCTTGCTTTACTGGCACTTTCCGTTTACTTAGCCATTTATGTGTACCAGCATGGAACGCTCGTATTGGAAGTCGGCGACTGGGAGGCACCTTTTGGAATTGTTATTGTTGCAGATTTACTTTCAACACTGATGCTGCTTCTATCTACTTTAGTAGGTACCGTCTGTTTGTTCTTTGCTTTCCAGACAATCGCGAGAGACCGTGAAAAGCAGTTTTTCTACCCGCTTTATCTTTTCTTAATGATTGGGGTCAACGGTTCTTTTTTAACAGGCGATCTATTTAATCTATTTGTGTTCTTTGAAGTAATGTTGATTGCCTCTTATGGATTGATTGTTCATGGAGGGACAGGCTATCAGTTAAGAGAGTCCTTTAAGTATGTAATCATCAACATTTTTGCTTCCGCCCTCTTTATTGTAGGGATAGCATGGATTTATTCTATTACCGGAACAATGAATATGGCGCATATCGCCCAGCGTGTTTCGGAATTAGATCAGACTGGCGCCCTCAATATAGTAGCTATTATGCTGTTTATTGTTTTTGCTTCTAAAGGAGCCTTATTCCCACTTTATTTTTGGCTTCCGAAGTCCTATTACGGTCCTCCTGCTGCTATAGCAGCCTTATTTGGGGGTCTGTTGACCAAAGTAGGTATTTATGCGATTATCCGTACATTTACTGTAATTTTCAATCATGATACAGGCTTTACGCACAAAGGATTAATTGTTACGATTGCCGGTTTTACCATGTTATTCGGAGTTCTTGGAGCTGTATCGCAATTTGATTTCAAGCGGATTCTCTCCTATCATATTATCAGCCAGGTCGGCTATATGGTGATGGGGCTTGGTATCTTCACTCCTTTGGCTGTTGCCGGCGCCATTTACTATATTGCGCATCATATGATTGTAAAAACAGCACTTTTCTTATTTGCTGGAGCAACACAGAAAATTACGGGAACAACCGATTTAAAGAAAATGGGCGGATTGATTGGAACCCATCCTTGGCTTGCCTGGCTGTTCTTTATCACTGCCATTTCCTTAGCAGGTATTCCGCCGTTAAGCGGGTTCTTTAGTAAGTTCCCGATAATATTAGCGGGCTTTGAGGAACAACAGTATGTCATTTCTGCGGTAGCGCTCCTGGTTGGGCTTCTGACCTTATTTTCTATGATGAAAATTTTCAGTTACGCTTTTTGGGGCAAGCAGAAGCATACAGAGGCACAAGCAAAGATTCCCGTAGGAAAACTTTTACTGCCGATCTTACCGCTTGTTGCACTTACCATTATTTTAGGATTTGCAGCGGAACCAATTTTCACCTATTCGATGGAAGTTGCAGAAGATATTATGAATCCTACAAATTATATTGAATCTGTGCTGAAGGAGTAGTTGCTATGCCTTTTCAAATATTAATAAACGTTTTGCTCGCGATACTCTGGATGTTTTTACAAAATGAGTATACATTCGTAAGTTTTCTTTCCGGTTATTTCATTGGGATTTTAATTTTATTTATCATACGCCGTTTCCTAAAGTTTGATTTTTATTTAAAAAAGGTCTGGGCGATTATGAAACTAATTTATTTGTTTATGATTGAATTAATCAAGGCAAATATTGATGTTGTGAAAGTAGTGCTTAATCCAAAGCAAGATCATCAGCCTGGAATTGTTGCTGTCAGAACATGTTTAGAATCAGATTTTGAAATCTCTATGCTGGCAGCATTAATCACCTTGACTCCTGGAACGATTTCCATGGATTTCTCAGATGACAGCAAAACCATTTATGTCCATTCGATTGATGTGCCGGATAAAGAAATTATGATTAAGGATATCCAGGACTCTTTTGAAAAAGCAATTATGGAGGTGACGAAATAATGTTTGATACAATTTTGATTGTTGCATTGAGTGCACTTTCCGTCGCCCTCGTTTTATTGTTTATCCGTGTTATAATTGGTCCGTCTACACAGGATAGAATTCTGGCGTTGGATGCTATTGGTGTTCTGCTTGTCGGATTTATCGGGATACTGATGATTTTACAAGACACATCCGTGTTCTCTGACATTGTTCTCGTACTGACTATTTTGGGATTTGTCGGGACCTTGACCCTTTCAAAATTCCTGGAAAGAGGTGTTGTCATTGACCGCGATGATTGAAGGAATTGTAGCCATCTTTGTTGTCATTGGGGTATTTTTTGCCGTAGTAAGCGCCATCGGTATACTCCGGTTAAAGGATGTCTATAGCCGTGCACACGCTTCCGGTAAAAGCGCAACGTTAGGTGTTATTTTTATCATGCTGGCTGTATTTATCCACTTTTTAACTCAGGGCGAGATGAACGCAAAAATATTATTAGCTATTCTGTTCTTATTCCTGACAGCTCCGGTAGCCAGCCTGATGGTTACAAGATCAGCTTACCGGAATGGAATAAAACTCGATAAAAATACAATAACCGATGATTTAAAAGAAATGTACGATACAGATCAAAACCAATCAAATTAAATGAAATAAAAGCTCCGATTTCTCCTGTTATCAAGAGAAATCGGAGCTTTTTATATAGATAGCTGCCTTATAAAAACCTCGAATTGGCAAGGATAATAAAATTATTTTCTTCTTTCAGCTTTTCCATTCTGCATGGACAGACACGTTTTTCTTCTTCCGCACATAAGAATAGGCTATAGGCAATTACCTAGAAGGTTTAAAGATGCTTACTCTTGGAGGTGATGGGATTTGTCCATGATATTATCTGCACTTGGACTATTTATTAAAGAAGCTTTATTTTTTGTCTCTTATGTCAAGAACCAGTCTTTCCCCCAGCCACTATCCCCTAAGGAAGAAGCAAAATACATCCAATTGATGCAGGAAGGAGATGAAGAAGCCAGAAACAAACTGATTGAACATAATCTTCGTCTCGTAGCCCATCTGGTCAAGAAATTTGAAAATACCGGAGAGGATATGGAGGATTTAATTTCTATCGGGACCATCGGCTTAATCAAAGGAGTCGAAAGCTTTTCTACAGGAAAAGGTACCAAACTGGCGACCTATGCCGCCCGCTGTGTGGAAAATGAAATACTGATGCATTTAAGAGCGCTTAAGAAAGTCAAAAAAGATGTCTCCCTGCATGATCCAATCGGGCAGGATAAGGAAGGAAATGAAATCAGCTTAATTGATATATTAGAAGCTGAAAATGAAAATGTGATTGAGTATATCCAATTAAATATGGAAATTTCAAAGATTGAACAGTATTTTTCTATCTTAGACAGCCGCGAACGGGAAGTAATTGTGTATCGTTACGGATTAAATGACCAGGATGAAATGACTCAGCGGGAGATCGCGAAGAAATTAAATATCTCCAGAAGCTATGTATCGCGGATTGAAAAAAGAGCATTAATGAAGATATTTCATGAGTATTACCGGAATGAGCATCCTTCCTTGTGATTGTGTGATGAGAAAGAAGGATGATTATTTAGGAGGTGTATTGCGGAAAACGCACGATACACGGAATTGGTCTGCTGATAAGTAAATAAATTTTAAAATAAGTCTCTCTTTATGATTAAATTCTAAAGAGAGGCTTATTCGTATTTAATGCGTAATTATAACCTATCGAGAGGCAATAAAAAACTGCTTCATGGAGAAGTTTTTTTATTGAAGTGAATACCAAAAAGAGAGAAGCTCCATTCAGCTCCTCTCCTCACATCTCTATTCTTTCTCAATTTCCACATTCTTCGATGGAGAGAATGTGGAAATAGCGTGTTTAAAAATAAGCTGCTGCTTGCCGTCTGTTTCCAACAGCACCGTAAAATTATCAAACGCTTTGACCGTTCCTCTTAATTGAAAGCCGTTGGTTAAAAAAACAGTGACAAAAACATGATTTTTTCGCAATTGATTTAAATATTGATCTTGAATATTAACGGATTGAGCCATAAAATAAGTTCCTCCTCTTTTCTATCTATACATCTTTATTCGATTTATGATTCTAAAAATCCTGCTAAATCATTTAAAATTAATTTCATTTGTTGTGCAGCTTCCTTCTCCGTGAGCTGATACCAATTCACATCCAGCTTATTCCGAAACCATGTGAGCTGCCTTTTCGCATATTTGCGTGAGTTTTGTTTAATCGCGTTGACAGCGTCTGCTTGGGATAAGCGGTTATCTAAATAAGCTGCTATCTCCTTATAGCCAATCGCATGCATTGACTGACAGTTCTTATACCCATTCGCAATAAGAGACTCGACTTCCTCGGTTAATCCAGCTTCTATCATGTTATCCACCCGGCGGTTAATCCGTTCATATAATACGGTCCGTTCCATATCTAATCCGATAATATATGGATCATAAGGGGATTCTGGCTTCTGCTCTTTCTGATACTCCGACATTGTCAGTCCGGTCAGCTCATAGACCTCTAAGGCGCGGACAAGACGCCTGTGATTATTCGGATGAACTTTTTTGGCCTGCTCCGGGTCAACCTGCTTCAGGCGCTCATACAGGTTATCCGGACCCTCTGATTCTATCTGCTCAAATAGCTTTTTCGTTAACTCCTCGTCACGGCGCTGGTCGGAAAAATGATAATCAAACAGCACAGATTGGATATACAGGCCGCTCCCGCCAACAATGATTGGAAGGTTGCCCCGTTCGTGGATTGCTTCAATATGATATTTCACATGCTCCTGAAAATCGGCGACAGAAAAAGGCTGATCCGGCTTAATAATATCAATCATATGATGAGGAATGCCTTTTGTTTCTTCCGGTGTTACCTTAGCTGTGCCGATATCCATCCCCTTATATACCTGTGTGGAATCTCCGCTGATAATTTCCCCCCGGAACTTTTTTGCAGCAGCAATTCCTAATGCTGTCTTTCCGACTGCTGTTGGTCCTACGATAGAAACTACTTTTTTCTTCATTTATTTATTCCTCAACTTCATTATTTTTTTGCTTCCATTCTACATAATACGCTTAAACATCTTTTCTAATTCATAGGTAGAGAAATGAACAATAATCGGTCTTCCATGTGGACATGTAAAAGGATCGGTGGTACTTCGTAAGTCTTCGAGCAGCTGGAACATTTCCTCGCTGGTTAAATAATGATTTGCTTTAATTGACCGTTTACAAGACATTAATATCGCTGCTTCTTCCCGTATTTTTTCTACATTCACCGTTGCTTCCTGAATAAACTGATCCACCATTTCCCGGATAATTTCTTCTTCCAGCCCGGCTGGAAACCAGGTTGGATGAGAACGTATAACATAGGTCTGGTGACCAAACGGTTCAAAAAATAATCCGGCTTTTTCTAATATATCCTTTGCTTCTTCAATAAAGATAGCCTCTTTTTTAGAAAAATCAAAGGTCAACGGTATTAAAAGCTCCTGTGACTCATTGATTGGTTTACCGAGCTTTTGCTTAAAGAATTCATATTTTACCCGCTCCTGTGCAGCATGCTGATCCACCATATACAGGCCATTTTCATTTTGTGCCATAATATAGGTTCCCTGCAGCTGCCCGATTGGATACATCATTGGGACCCGAGGCTGAACCTGCTCTGGCGTTTTTTCTATTGGAGACGCAGGAGCGTCCATTACAGGCTCCTCAGGGACTTTTTCTTCTGGGGCAGATGCTGATTCCTGTTCGCCCCTTTGAACTTCAATATGGGTATTCTCTTCACGAAGAAAGGCGGGTTCTTCCTCCTGATGCCGATTCTCTTCTCTGATAACAGCATCAGATGGTTTATCCGCTTCTATTTTTTTCTCGTTCTCCTGAAATGGAGAAGCAGACTCTGTTTCAAATTGAAACGCGTGCTGTTCTGATTTTTGCTTCGGCTCCGGCTTTTTCGTCACTTCCGGAATAAGTGTCATTTTCCGAAAATGAGCCTGGATCATATCTTTGACGGCACTATACAGCTCTTTCTCTTTACTGAACCGGACCTCCAGCTTGGCAGGGTGGACATTCACATCGACCAGAATCGAATCCATATCAATAGAAAGAACAACAATTGGAGAACGGCCGATTGGCAGCAGCGTATGATATCCTTCGATAATTGCTTTATTCAGGGCAATGTTGCGGACAAAACGGCCATTAATAATCGTTGACATATAGTTTCTGGATGCTCTTGTTACCTCCGGCTTCGCAATATAGCCGGTAATCGTAAAATCCAGCGTCTTATGTTCAACTGGGGACATTTGCTTGGCCACACTCATTCCATACACTTGCGAAATGACCTGCAGCATATCATCATTGCCTGAAGTTTTTAGGAGCCCTTTGCCATTATGTGTTGCTTCGAACCGAATTTCCGGATGCGCTAATGCCATCCGGTTCAACACATCTGATATATGCCCCAGTTCGGTATGAAGGCTTTTCATATATTTTAACCGTGCCGGTGTATTATAGAATAGATCACTGACCACAATTTCTGTACCTTGACGGGCATCGCTCTTGCCTCTTTTGACAACTTCTCCACCCTCTAATTCAAGCGATACTCCGGCAGCGTCTCCTTGGGAGGTCTGGATAGACAGTCTGCTGACAGAAGCTATACTTGCCAGTGCCTCTCCACGGAATCCAAGTGTGGTCACGTGGAATAAATCGGTCTCTGTGCTTATTTTACTGGTCGCATGCGGTAAAAAGGCCTTCTCCACATCCTCTGCAGCAATACCAGCCCCATTATCGACAATGCGTATTTCCGATAATCCGGCTTCGTGTACATCGATGCGTATCCATGTGGCACCTGCATCGATACTATTTTCAATGATTTCCTTAACTACCGAAGCAGGACGTTCTACCACCTCTCCTGCTGCGATTTTATTTGCCAGACTATCCGGCATTTGTTGAATTGGCATGCTATCACCTTCCTCTACTACGTGTTACTTTAATTTCTTCTGCAGGCGATATAATTCATTCATAGCTTCTAACGGATTCATTTCTAATATATTTAAGCTTTTGAGTTCCTCTAAGGCTGCATTGTCTTTATTAGTTAACTTCGCTGGCTTATGTTCTTTACTGTTTTCCTCTGCAAAAAAGGATAATTGAGCTGATTCGGCCTCTTCTGGTTCAAGAGAAGGAGCTTCCTCTTTCTGCACTTCTTGGGAATCATTATTTTCAAAGCCTTCCAGAATAACAGAAGCGCGATTGATTAACTCATCCGGCAAATCGGCCAATTTAGCAACATGGATACCATAACTCTGATCTGCTGCTCCTTCTTTGATTTGATGAAGAAAAACAACATTTCCTTCATGCTCTTCCGCACGAACATGGATATTTTTTAAATGCTCTAAGGAACCCTCCAATGCTGTCAGCTCATGATAATGCGTGGAAAAGAGTGTTTTGGCGTGTATATGATTATGGATATACTCTACAATCGCCTGAGCCAAGGCCATGCCGTCATAGGTGCTTGTTCCGCGTCCAATTTCATCTAATAAAATCAGACTGTTGGCGGTAGCATTTTGAATCGCATGCCTGGCTTCCAGCATCTCTACCATAAAGGTACTCTGTCCAGAGACTAAATCATCTGCTGCACCGATTCGCGTAAAAATTTGATCAAAAACAGGCAGTATTCCTGATTCAGCCGGGATAAAGCAGCCAGTCTGTCCCATAATAGCGATTAATGCTACTTGACGCATATAGGTACTTTTACCCGACATGTTTGGGCCGGTAATAAGCAGCATCTGGTTATCATCATTCAGCTGTACATCATTCGGTACAAAGGTTCCGGTTTTCATTACCTGCTCGACAACGGGGTGCCTTCCTCCCTCTACTGAAAAGACGCCTTCCCGAAAAGTCGGCCGTTTATAATTATTCTCTTCACTGATCGTCGCAAAGCCCTGCAATACATCTATTTCACTGATAATTTGCGCGAGCTGCTGAATTAATGGAATATCCTGCTTTATCTGCTCTCTGATTTTAATAAATAAATCATACTCCAGCTCTACGCTTTTTTCATCTGCTTCTAAGATAAGTGTTTCTTTTTCTTTCAGCTCCGGTGTGATAAAGCGCTCTGCGTTGGTGAGCGTCTGCTTCCGTTCATAGCGGTCATCTTGTAATAAAGGCAGGTTAGGTCTCGTCACTTCAATATAATAACCAAACACACGGTTATATCCTATTTTCAGCGACTTGATTCCAGTTACTTCCCGCTCTTTTTTCTCCAGGGATGCAATCCATTGTTTTCCGTTTTTAGATGCATCGCGGTATTTATCTAATTCTTCATGATGACCTTCTTTTATCAAAGCCCCTTCTTTAATAGAAAGTGGCGGTTCTTCAACTAAGCTGTTTTCCAGCAATTCAACAATATGATCAGGGTAAATCAAAGCGTCTGCCAGCTCGCTCACTTCAGGGACATGAAGCGCATTGAGCGCCTCCTTTATCGCCGGGATATTCTGGAGGGACTGTTTTAACTGGATTAAGTCTCTTGCGTTGACATTCCCAAATGCAATTCTTCCGGATAAGCGTTCCAAGTCATATACCGACTTTAAGCTTTCCCGCAAATTCTCCCGTTCCATAAAAGCGTTTAGGAGAGTCTCGACCACTTCTAGCCGCTGATTTATTTTAACTTGATTTAACAGCGGCCGCTCCAGCCATTTTTTCAGCATTCTTGCGCCCATCGCAGTTACGGTTTTGTCCAATACCCATAATAAGCTGCCATGCTTTGATTTTTTCATAATCGACTCTGTCAGTTCTAAATTGCGTTTGGAATACATATCCAGGCTCATATATTGCTTGAGCTCAATCACTTCTGCCGGCTGCAGATGATCTAAGGAACGCTTCTGTGTGTTCTGGATATAATTCAATAATCTGCTGAAGGCCTCCATCAGACGTTCATCATTCAAATTCTCACTCAGCTCACGAAATTCCGCATTAAAATTCACTTCTTCCTGATAGGATAACGTAACCTGCAGCCGCTCCTTGAGCTGCGCTTGCAATTCTTCAGGCAGAGAAGAGGAAATCACAATTTCCTTTACCGGCTGATGATAAAATTCATGAATCACACTATCCCAGCCATCCTGCATTAAAGCCAGGCGGCTCTCTCCAGTTGATAAATCATTATACGCAATGACAAAGGAACCATCTCCAAAATGAGACAGGCTGCCGATATAGTTGTTTTCACCTTCCACAAGCATATTACTTTCCATCACCGTACCCGGGGTGATCATTTGGACAACCTCCCGTTTGACCACACCCTTCGCTGTCTTCGGATCCTCGACTTGCTCACAGATGGCTACCTTGTACCCTTTATCAATTAATACCTTAATATAATTTTCTGCAGAATGATAAGGCACACCGCACATCGGAATCGGGTCATTGCCCCCAGCCCGTTTCGTTAGGGTGATTTCTAATTCCTGCGCAGCCTTTGTGGCATCCTCATAAAATAACTCATAAAAATCTCCGAGCCGATAAAATAAAAAAGCATCCTTATATTGCGACTTAATGTCTATGTATTGCTGCATCATTGGTGTTAATTTTGCCATGAAATATTTCCTCCAGCTTGCTAAATTATCTATTTTTTTCACATATCTTTAAATTGAATCGAACTCCATTATAGCATAATCTCTCCGATTCTTGTCCTATCCTGTTCTTAGAAAAACGAAACATTCGCTAAAGAAGAAGGGAATGTTTCGTTTTTATCATTTCCTTAGGGTGTAAAAGAAAACGAGAGTATGGCTACCCTCGTTTCATGTTAATCTTTGTGTTTGTGATGGATAAAGTCCGGCCTGATATCCTCTGCCTCATCATCCGTCATTTCATAGTCCCACGTAAAATCATCTTCTTCGTCATCGCTCTTCCAGTTAGGTTTTACTTTTACACAGATTTTGGTTTCGCCAATAATTTGAACGACAAATTCACGTTCAATATCGACGGTAATACTGCCGCCCTTATCTGAAATCATGCACTCTAAACAATTAGGCTGCTGAAGTACCTTTGCGATAATATCGTATTCATCATTGATACAATTATCGTCCTTAACAGATAACGGAACTACATCTGTGTATTCCACCCTTTCTGTGATAACCTCTGTTTTCGTATTATCATTGTAAGAATACCATACATTAATATCATAACTGCCACTGATAATGACAGTATCCTCAGACTTCTTCTTCGCGTGGTATAAATGATTGATCACCCAGCAACCAAGAATACTTGTCGGACGATGGCTTGGAGTTATTGTATGGGTATCTTTTGTGAATTTTCTGCCTTTACCACATACTGCTTTCGTAATGATTTCTCTATATTCTTTATCAAGAAAAGTCATGATATATTTTACCTCCTCTTTTTTCATAGTCATTTTATGCACGGCAAATACCTAAAGTGCATAACTATTGCCAAGAAAAAAGAAAAGCAGGCGCGAAGGAGAGCTTGAAAGGTTTTTATTTTGAAAAAATGGGCTATCATCGGATGCCCGAAAATTGCTTATTGGACGATTTGAAACAAGCTGCGAGGTAAGAAAAACCAAGAATACCGCTTGGTCTTTAAAATATCGATGTTCTTGCCAAAGAGATGTCCGCTCCGGGAAGTCGCTTTCCGCGGGCAACGTTCAGCCTCCTCGGAAGAAAACCGCTTCCTGCGGGGTCTTCACCTGTTGCTTTTCCCGCAGGAGTCGACTTCCCTCCACTCCCATCTTTGAAGAAATATGTTTTATTTGCTTTCTTACAAAGAAATGAAGCTAATTCTAGCGGAAGAAATACACGGAGACTCCTGTGGGAATGCGCAGTGTGAAGACCCCGCAGAAAAAAGTGACTTTCTTTTTTTCGAGGAGGCTGAGCTCAAGCCCACGGAAAGCGGAGTGTATTTCTGGAGCGGCTATATTCAGCATTTTTTATACTTTCTTATTCTTTAACAAAAAGCCGGACAGCTCACTGCCCGGCTTTGTCTGTTTATTTATTTTATTAAACAGTCTCCAGTTTAGTGCGCACAGCTGGAACTGTTCTGTGTTTGGGAGCCGGTTTCGCCTTTAAGCACATCGCCGCCTGTTGATTCAATAATATCATTTGTAACCGTACGGGAGATCGTTTTGGAAACCAGCTGCAAAACATCGTTGACTACGATTTGTGTCTCTTTAAACTCCTGAACTACCGGAATTTCATCAATTTCATTTTGCAATCTGTCAATTTCCTGCTCGATACGCTGTAAAGCTTCCTTCTTATCATATGCTTGAAAATTAACAGCCTGTTTTTGCAGCGTTTTAATTTTCTTAATCAAGCTTTGGACTTTTTTATTCCCATTTAATTTAGCTTCTACTTGCTTAAAACGCTCGATTTCTTCTGTATTCGAAAGCATTGCCGCTAACTTTCTGGCTTCATCAAGTACTTCTTTTCGCTCATACATCGCCATCTTATTCCACCTCAACTCTATTTTCTACCATAATACCATTCAATGACCAGGTTTTCGTTTCTGTAATTTCTACTTCTACAATTTGGCCAATCGCGGATTTTGGTCCTTTAAAGTTTACTAATTTATTTCTTTCTGTATAACCGGCAAGAACGTCTGGATCTTTCTTGCTTTCCCCTTCGACAAGCACCTTGACAACTTCACCCTGATAAGATTTCATGGACGCTGCCGATTGTTTATTAACCAGCTCATTTAAACGATATAAGCGTTGTTTTTTTACTTCTTCAGGTACATCATCTTTCTTCCTTGCAGCCGGCGTCCCTTCACGAGGTGAATAAATAAACGTATAAGCTGCTTCAAAGCCTACTTCTTCCACTAATGTCATTGTTTCTTCAAACTGCTCTTCTGTTTCGTTTGGGAAGCCTACAATGATGTCTGTAGTCAATGTGGCATGTGGCATGGCTTCACGGATTTTTCTAACTAACTCTAAATAATCTTCCCGTGTATACTTCCGATTCATTTTCTTCAGTATTTCGCTGCTTCCGGATTGAACCGGCAAATGAATATGATCCAAAAGATTTCCACCCTGTGCCAGCACTTCAATCAGACGGTCATCAAAGTCACGCGGATGGGAAGTTGTAAAACGGACACGTGGAATATCGATCTTATGAATATCATCCATTAAATCGCCCAAACCGTATTCGATATCTTCAAAGTCCTTTCCATATGCATTCACATTTTGTCCAAGAAGAGTGACTTCCTTATAGCCCTGTGCAACGAGGTGGCGGACTTCCTGAATAATATCTTTGGGACGGCGGCTGCGCTCTTTCCCGCGGGTCATAGGGACGATACAGTACGTACAGAACTTGTCACAGCCATACATAATATTCACCCATGCTTTTGTCTTCCCTTTACGTACTTTCGGCAGATTCTCAATTATATCGCCTTCTTTAGACCACACTTCAACAATCATTTCTTTTCCGAACAATGCTTCTTTAACAAGGTGCGGGAGACGATGGATATTATGGGTCCCAAATATTAGATCGATATGCTGATGTTTTTTCAAAATCCGGTTAACTACGGATTCTTCTTGTGACATACAGCCGCAGACTCCGATAATAAGATCTGGATTTTCTAATTTTAATGGTTTTAAATGGCCAATTTCACCGAATACTTTATTTTCCGCATTTTCACGAATGGCACATGTGTTAAGCAATATAATATCTGCCTCTTCTGTTACATTGGTGGATTCATAGCCCATTTCAGACAAAATACCGGCCATTACCTCCGTATCATGCTCATTCATTTGGCAGCCATAGGTGCGGATCAGAAATTTTTTGCCCTCGCCGATTCGCTGCATATCCTCCGGGATGGAGAAATCATAATGAAATTGAATATCCTCCTTGCGACGCTTTCTCGCTTTCTTTATATCTGGAGATTGCGGCTCATACTCCATTTGAAAATATTTAGCAATTAACTCTTCGCTGGATGTATTTTTAATTCGTTCTATATTAGCTTCTTCGTTACGAATCTGGGCCTGTTGTTTTCGCTGTTCTTCGTTCATCAGGTTGATCCCCTTTCTTTCATCGATTCATATGTATTGATGCACTAACTTACAGTATAAAGCCTACATAATAATTGTACAATACTCAACGCCTGAAACATATAAAAAATCTCTTTTTTCACGAATGAAAAAAGAGATTTTTCTGCTTCATAAAGGAATAAGTCCTAAATTACCCGTTAATTTGAGAAGGGCATGCCCCTATCCAATCCGGGCTGCCTGTTTTTTCTTTTGGAACGGCAACCCTTTGAAATATTCATTACCTCGGCTCAATAATTAACTTAATCGCTGTCCGTTCCTCATTATCAATTAGTATATCTGTAAATGCCGGTATACAGATTAAATCGACTCCGCTTGGTGCTACAAAACCGCGAGCTATAGCAACTGCTTTGACGGATTGATTCAGCGCTCCCGCACCGATCGCCTGAATTTCAGCCGTACCCCGTTCCCTAAGTACATTTGCCAAAGCCCCTGCCACTGAGTTTGGATTTGATTTTGCTGAAACTTTTAAAACTTCCATCACTAGTACCTCCTCATGTGCTATTTATACTTTTATTGCTACTATTTCTTCTGGAGATGTATACCTTGTTCGACTGCATCACGGGCAAATACTATGCAAAGAAAGGATGATCATCATTAATAAGGATCCGTTCAATCTTTGCTGCTTTTCCCGTCGAATCGTCCGTACTAATGAATACTCCATTTAGTTGTGTTCTTCCCTTTTTTTCAATTTCAAAACGTACTGGAAGGGAAGTTTGGAATCTTTTAATAACCGATTCCTTCTCCACGCCTAATATCGCATCATACGGTCCTGTCATCCCCACATCAGATATATATGCAGTACCTCTGGGCAATATTCTTTCGTCTGCAGTTTGCGTATGCGTGTGCGTCCCGACAACAGCCGTTACTCTTCCGTCCAGATACCAGCCGATTGCTTGTTTCTCACTTGTTGCTTCACCATGAAAATCTACAAAAATCGTATTGGTTCTTTTCTTCGCTTCCTCTACTAATTGATCTGCTTTCTCAAAGGGATCATCAATTGGCGGAAGGAAGGTTCTTCCCTGTAAATTAATCACAGCAACTTCTTTTCCGTTAATGTTTGTATAGGCAATTCCTTTTCCCGGATTATTCTCTGGAAAATTCGCTGGACGAATCAGTGCCGGCGCCTGATCGATAAACTCAAAAATTTCTTTTTTATCCCACGTATGATTTCCCATTGTAATCACTTGTGCTCCAGCTTGTAAAAATTGCTTGTAAATCTTTTCTGTAATACCCTTTCCTGCAGCAGCATTTTCTCCATTAATAATGGTTACACTCGGCTTATATTTTTCTTTTAACTTAGGCAGATATTCTGCGATCATATCTCTTCCTGGAGAACCTACCACATCACCAATAAATAAAATTTTCATTTTTTCCTACCTCTCTTCTTTCCATATAACAATATCATTATGTTTTCTCAGCCGCTATGAAAGACAGCAGACCAAGCATTCACTGTACCCGTTTGTATCTTTCCCTGATTTACTTTGTGACATAATGCTATTTTCGCTATTCTAAGTCAATAAAAAAACAAAGGCGACATCTGCCGCCCTTGCTTTATTTTGCGTATTCAACTGCTCTTGTTTCCCGAATAACCGTAATCTTAATATGTCCAGGGTAGTCAAGCTCCCCTTCAATACGTTTTCTGATATCACGTGCAATTCTCGCTGATTCCATGTCATCAATATCATCAGGACGAACCATGATACGAATTTCACGACCGGCTTGGATGGCAAATGACTTCTCTACGCCTTCAAACGACTCAGATATCTCTTCTAATTTTTCTAAACGCTTGATATAATTCTCAAGGGTTTCGCTTCGAGCTCCCGGTCTGGCGGCAGAAAGTGCATCTGCAGCTGCAACTAATACAGCTATAACAGAGGTTGCCTCCTCATCTCCATGGTGGGAAGCAATTGAATTAATAACCACTTCTGGTTCTTTGTATTTCATTGCTAATTCTTTACCAATTTCAACATGACTGCCTTCTACTTCATGATCAATCGCTTTTCCGATATCATGCAGCAGACCAGCTCTCTTAGCAAGATTTATATCTTCTCCTAATTCCGCTGCCAGCAGTCCTGACAAGTAAGCAACTTCCATTGAGTGCTTCAAGACATTTTGACCGTAGCTTGTACGATATTTTAAACGACCTAGAATCTTCACAAGATCCGGATGTAATCCGTGGATGCCAACTTCAAATGTTGTCTCCTCGCCCACTTCACGTATATATTCGTCAACATCACGTCTTGATTTTTCAACCATTTCCTCAATACGCGCAGGGTGGATTCTGCCATCTTGTACAAGTCTTTCTAACGCCATTCGTGCGATTTCACGCCGTATTGGATCAAAACCGGATAGAATAACCGCTTCAGGTGTATCATCAATAATTAAATCAATTCCTGTTAATGTTTCTAAGGTACGGATATTTCGACCTTCCCGTCCAATAATACGACCTTTCATCTCATCATTCGGCAAATTCACAACAGAAACCGTAGTTTCAGCAACGTGGTCAGCTGCGCATCTTTGCAGTGCAAGCGATAAGATATTTTTTGCTTTCTTATCAGCTTCCTCATTCGCACGATTTTCAGCTTCTTTAATCATGACTGCTGATTCATGCTGTACTTCTTTTTCGATGCGCTCTAAAATAACTTGTCTCGCCTGCTCGGTTGTATATCCTGAAATGCGCTCAAGCTCAGCTTGCTGCTCGTCTTTCATAGCTTCCACTTTGCTTTTCATTTCTTCCATTTGTTGTTGTTGTTCCACAAGAGTTTGTTCTTTCTGTTCGAGCAGAACCTCACGTTTGTCTAATGTTTCACCTTTTCTGTCCAGATTTTCTTCTTTTTGCATCAGACGATTTTCTTGCTTCTGAGCTTCCATACGACGCTCACGAATCTCATCTTCGGCTTGGCTCCGAAGCTTATGATTCTCATCTTTTGCTTCTAGAAGCGCCTCTTTCTTAGCAGTATCTGCATTTCTGCGTGCTTCTTCCATAATTTGTTTCGCTAATGTTTCCGCACTAGAAATTTTAGCTTCTGCAATAGATTTACGTACCAGATAACCAACAACAAATACGACGACTAGAGCAAGCAAAATGGAGATGATAATAATCACAGTGTTCATAACTTCACCTCCTATTGCCTATAAAATTGTAAATTGCGTATTTGTCGGCATATCACATTTTCAAATGCATAAAATAAAGGTAATTTCATAATACAAATTATAAAATTATACACTATTAATATTAATTCTCACAAGCTTGAATGTCAAGGAACTCCCGAGATAAATTATAATATATTGGAAATCTTGATAAATCATCTGCGTGCGCGCTGAATATGTATTTTAAAAGATACTAAAAAACCATAGTCAATGCTATGGTTTTTTAGTTTATATTAAAGGTCCAGGCTTTCTTGCTCTTCTTTTGATTTTTCTTCACTTTGTTCCGGCTCTTTGTCCAGTTCATAATGATCACGGATAGTCTTGCTGATTTCTTCAAATACTTCTTCATTTTCTTTCAGATATTGTTTTGCGTTTTCTCTGCCCTGACCTAACCGCTCTCCATTATAAGAATACCAGGCACCGCTTTTTTGTACGATATCAAGGTCTGAACCGATATCCAGTACTTCCCCTTCTTTGGAGATGCCTTTGCCATACATAATATCCACTTCTGCCTGCTTAAATGGAGGTGCTACTTTGTTTTTTACAACCTTGATACGGGCTTTATTCCCTACTGCGTCATTACCGATTTTAAGGGTTTCAGCACGGCGTACTTCCAGCCTCACAGAAGAATAGAATTTTAACGCACGGCCACCGGGAGTTGTTTCCGGATTCCCGAACATCACGCCTACTTTTTCACGAATCTGATTGATGAAAATAGCTGTTGTCTTCGATTTATTGATTGCTCCTGAAAGTTTACGGAGTGCCTGTGACATTAACCGGGCCTGCAAGCCGACATGGGAATCTCCCATCTCCCCTTCAATCTCAGCCTTTGGTACAAGTGCTGCTACAGAATCGACAACAACAATATCTACTGCGCCGCTTCGTACAAGTGCTTCAGCAATTTCTAAAGCCTGTTCCCCCGTATCTGGCTGTGATAATAAAAGCTCATCAATATTCACGCCAAGCGCTCTTGCATAAACAGGATCAAGTGCATGCTCTGCATCAATAAAAGCAGCCTGCCCGCCCTGTTTTTGCGCCTCTGCAATAGCATGGAGCGCTACTGTTGTTTTACCGGAAGATTCCGGACCATATATTTCTACTACTCTTCCTTTTGGATATCCGCCAATTCCAAGGGATACATCCAAAGCCAGCGATCCACTTGGAATCGTAGCAATCTTCGGTATTTCATTCTCTCCCATTTTCATAATGGAACCTTTACCAAATTGCTTCTCTATTTGTCTTAAAGCCATATCTAAAGCTTGTTGTTTATCACTCACCGAAAATTCCTCCTTTATCTATCTGTATCCATCATACAATGATTTCATCAATTTAACAAGCAAAAAAACGAATAAATGTTCTTATATTTTCGAGACAGAATTTGCCTTAAAATTTAAAATCGCTTGTAAAAATGTATTAAAAAAGGAAATCTCTAAACCAGGTAAGGGGTAATTATTAAAACTTCCTTTTTTAAACTTTTATTTCAAATATTGATATAATAATTCAAACCCTTTTAAAGCAGCTCTTTCACGAATATTATTACGGTTGCCTGATAAAAGAATAGAACTTGATTCCACTATTTTCCCCTCATCGTAAATGGCGATATAAACTTGTCCAACCGGCTTTTCTTCCTGCGTTTCCGGACCAGCGACTCCGGTGAAGGAAATAGCGGTCGGTGTATTTAATTTCAAGGCAGCCTGTTCCGCCATCGCTTCGGCACATTCCTTGCTCACCACACCATATTTCGAGATCCATTCCGGTGTTAAGTCCAATAAAGCTTCTTTGGCTGCTGTCTGATACGTCACCAGACTGCCGGCAAAGACATTCGAAGCTCCAGCAGCGGATACAAGATTACTAGAGAATAATCCGCCTGTTAAGCTTTCCGCCGCAGCTAATGTTTTTCTTTTTTCTGCTAACAGCTCAATTACTTTATTCTCAATCGTCTGCTCATCCTCACCAAAGCAGTATGCTCCAATACGCGCTAAAATTTCTTGTTTTTTATCTGCAACCAGTTTTTGCGCCTCAACTTTCGATGCAGCACTCGCAGTAACCCGGATAACCACTCCCTGGTCTTGTGCCAGCGGGGCAATCGTCGGGTTTGTCTGTTCATGAATCATATCTGTTAATTCATGCTCCAGATTGGATTCGCCGATGCCGATAAATTTCAACACAGTGGATTGAATAACCTGCTGTTTTCCCGTTAAGTTTTCCAGAAATGGAAACAGCTCTTCTGAAGAAATTTGCTTCATTTCCCGAGGAACGCCCGGCAGAAAGAACCAATGCGTATCCTGATAATCGATATACATTCCCGGAGCCATCCCTGCATTATTTTTTAATACACTGGCACCTTTGAAAACACGGGCTTGCTTCCGATTATTCGGTGTCATCGTGCGGTTTCGCTCTTTATAATAGCTTTCTATCTTTTCCATCGTGGTTTTATCTTCTATAATTTCAAGGCCTGTTAATTGTTCAAAGCCTTCCCGTGTCAAGTCATCTTCCGTCGGTCCCAGCCCGCCGGTAACAATTACAATATCTGAACGTGACTGCGCCAGGCGAAAGGCCTGTTCAACACGATCTAAATTATCTCCCACCACAGTATGGTTATAAACATTTATTCCATACGTAGCCAGCTGCTCCGACAGCCATTGTGCATTTGTATTCGCTATTTGTCCAAGCAATAACTCTGTACCTACTGCAACGATTTCTGCTTGATAATTTTTTGTCATTTCGAATCCCTCATTATACTCCAGTTTTTAACAAAGTAGTCCACCCCTGAAATAATGGTGAATACTAAGGATAGATATAACATAATTGTACCAAATGGAAAATTCATATAAGAAAATGGAAAGTTATGCAATAACAAAGCAGCAATGGCAATCATTTGTGTTGCTGTTTTTAATTTGCCCATACTGCCGGCAGCCATTACGGTTCCTTCGCCTGCTGCAACGAGTCTTAATCCCGTAACAGCAAACTCTCTGCTGATGATAATAATAACCACCCAAGCCGGAGCCAGTTCAATCTCTATTAACAAAATGAGAGCCGCTGAAACAAGAAGTTTATCCGCTAATGGGTCCATAAACTTCCCTAAATTGGTAACTAAGTTATACTTCCTTGCATAGTAGCCATCCACCCAATCTGTGCAGGCTGCAATGATAAATATCAAGGCCGCTGCAAAGTGGGCAACAGGCAACTCTGCATTTCCAATATCCCAGCTTCCCCAAGGAAACGGAACACTCATCAATATAATAAAAAGAGGTATCATTAAAATTCGAGAAAAAGTTAACTTATTTGGTAAATTCATTTTACACCCTCCATCAAAAACTTGCTACGCAGCTTCCCTATATTTTGTTGTTTAACATGTTAGCTGCGCTGACATCCTTCTTAAAGGCCAATACCAGAATTATTAGCCTTATCGAAGTATACATTTATTTTATAATTTCCCAATGGGCAAGAAGTAAACCCTCCTTTTAAAAGGAGGGTTTACTTCTACTCCATTCATTCATTGTTCATCTGCAAATTGATACGCTGATGGATGGCAGAAGTCGGATATTCGATATCTGTTCCATCGATAGAAATCGTCACTGCTGATGAATTACCTATGTTCAACGAAATCGATTCTTCATCAGCTAAATCAATTTCTACAGGGGATGCTTCTGCATCAAAATTACCGCTAAATAAAGATTCATCACCTGTTCCGGTTATTTCCAGCCAGCTGTTCTGTTCATCATCTGCAGATTCCAAAATTAATGTAGCTTCTTCACCAGCACCTGTGACTTCAAGTTCAGAAGTTGGAGAATTACCTGTTCCCTCTTCAACAACCTCAACGGAGACTTCTCCATTTTCTTCTGTCTCCTCATCTTCTTCTGCCGCTCCATCTCCCGTTCCTTCTTCACTGTCCTCTGCATTATCATCCGCAGCGCCATTACCGTCTCCCTCACCGGAATCATCAATAATCATGCCGCCATCGTTGCTATTTTCTTCTTCGACTGGTTCCCCGTCATTCGGAGAAGAGCTCTGACTAATGAAAAAGATAGCTACCGCGATGATAGCGATAATCAATAAAACCACAGTTACCGTTGGAATAATGGATGAGGACCGTGATTCTTTATCTGATCTGCTCTCTTTTCTCGTTCGCTGTATCCTGCTGTATTGTACATTCTCTTCTTCTGTAGCAGGAAGCTCCTCTTTATGATCGGTCATGATTTCATCCGGATTAATTCCCACTGCCGTCGCATATTCTTTAATAAATGCACGTGTGTAGAACTTTCCCGGAAGAATATCAAAATTGCCTTCTTCAATGGCAACCAAGTATCTTTTTTGAATCTTTGTTTTTTCCTGCAGGCTGTCCAAAGAAATATCCTTCGCCAGCCGTGCCTCTTTCAGCTTTTCACCAACATCCATTTAAAACACCTTCCACCTTTTTAATTAAAACATCGAGAATCCGTCTTGTCGCAAATCCTCATTTTCTACTGTCTCATAAGTGATTTCTTGATCTTCATGTGTTCTGAGCTCAATAATGTAATCAAAATCTTGCATGCTGTATTCTGTAGATTGAACGAAGATATCTGGATGCTCAATCACTTTGACAGTCGGCAGCTGCATAATCTCTCTGATAAGCTGCCAATGCTCTTCTTCGTTCATTTTTCTTTTAGAGACAATGCCGTCAATAATGTAGATATTGTCCGAATCGTATTCTCCTTCAATTAAATTTTTGCGCACTGTTTGTTTAATCATGGTGCTGGATACAAACAACCATCTTTTGTTTGCACTGACGCTTGCTGCAACGACGGACTCCGTTTTCCCTACTCTGGGCATCCCTCTTATCCCAATAAGCTTATGCCCTTCCACCTTAAATAATTCAGCCATAAAATCAACTAAAAGTCCAAGCTCATTTCGCACAAAACGGATTGTTTTACGGTCTTCATTATCGTGATGAATAAATTTTCCGTGCCGGACGGTAATTTTATCACGCAGTTTAGGCTTACGAAGCTTATGTACTTTTATTGCATCCATTGTTTCTAAAATATATTTAAGTCTTGTTATATTTTCATCATATTTAGACAGGATAAGCATGGCTCTCCGGGAATTTTCAACCCCATTAATCATAATAATGTTTATCGAAAGCATTCCAAGCAGAGAGGAAATTTCACCTAATAATCCCGGACGATTTTTTAAGTTTTCATATTCTAGATACCACTGTGTTCTATCCATTGTAAGCTCCTTTTAGAAGTAGTTTTTTCTGGTCAGGCAACTTATTATGTCATACTATGTACTATCATATCGAAAAATAGATGAACCTTCTATTATAATATACCATTTTTTCTATATTTCCTAAACTACTAATCCCTTTTTCTCCATTCATTTTTTGCACTTTGAGAAAATATAAAGAATTCAAGGGAAAAAGTATAAGCGTCATGGTTTTCGATGGGAGGAGTAATCGCAGCAATGTTGTCAGGTTAATACGCCGCTACGGAAAAACACTACGCTTTCCATGGGCCCCAAGCTCATCTCCTTTAAAGAAGACTTAGCGATTGGCAAGCCGACAGACGCAGACAAAAGCATAGTCGCACTTATGCCCCGCGGGTAGAAAAAAAGAAGTTCGCTTTTTTTCTGCGGGGTCTTCACACTAGGACTGGGACTGCGATTACTCGTCCCATCGAAGAGCTTTTGCGATTACTCGTCCCATCAAAAACCGTCGCTAGATAAGTTTTATTACTATCTGTATCAAAATTAATAAAATTCATTAACCTGACAACATTGGTAATCCTGCACCTTTACAGGTTTGGCTTACTCCGTTTTCTTTAACGTTTTTTCAAAATAAAAATGAATGATGTTATTTTACTGCATCGTCATACTTTTTGGCACAAATGAAATTCATTTCTCAAGGAATATACAAAAAGAAGCTATATAGATAATCCTATACAGCTTCTCTTCTTATTATTCATCATTTTAATCATGCTTTTGGACAAGTTTAATCATCGCGCTGGCAAGAGCTTGCTGCTCTTCTTCAGAAGCTGTGCTCCACAGTTCCTTCAATACCTCTTCTTCCGGTGTTTTTGCATCTACACTTTCTGCGAGGTAATCACCGACTTCAGCTGCTAAATTTGTTAACGTATCATGGTTGATACCATTTTCCTCAGCTTGCTGCAAACGTCCTTTTAAAAAGCCTTTCCATGAATCAAAGTTATCTAATACTGACATTTGGCCATGCCTCCTCAAACGTATTCTTGTGCAAATGAAGGGTTCCCTCATCTGCCTGCTGGTGACTCTGCTGTCAAAGATAGAGCCTTTCAGCCTAAAGCATTACTATAAACCCGTCTGATACGGGCTTTTAAACAGCATGCTCTGTAACTCGCCTTAAGCATCTTTAGTATTTGAGGAAATGAGGAATTTATACATGTCCATTTGTTCTTATAATCCGCCATTAATACGGATGATTTCTCCCTGGATATAACTGGATTCCTCACTGAGTAAATAACTGATTGCATTGGCAACCTCTTCCGGGCGTCCGGCACGATTAGCAGGGATCTCGTCAATAAAAGCATGTGCCTCTTCCGCAGATAGGTTATGGTTCATTTTCGTATCAATAAAACCGGGACTTACTGCGTTTACCCGAACATTAGATAACGCCACTTCTTTCGCCAAAGCTTTTACAAATATATTTTGAGCGCCTTTTACACTGGAGTAAACCACTTCGTTGCTTGCCCCATGGTCTCCCCACATACTTGTCACAAATAAAATAGCGCCCCGTTTCTGACGGATCATATCCGGTAAAAAATGGTGGGTAATCAGCCACGGTGATTTCACATGAACCTGTAGTAAATCATCCATTTCTTTCGGCTTCATATCCTGAAAAAGCCCATAATGAGCATGACCGCCGGCGAAAACGATCCCGTCCACCGCAAAGGATATTTCTTCGATAAACGCCTTCACCTCTGCTTCATTTGCTAAATTTGCCTGATAAGCAGCTAAAATAGCATGTTGTTTATCGGCTTCCATCAACGCTTCCACTGATGCCTGATTGGAATGATAATGCAGGATAAGATGATATCCATCACTCATCAGTTTTTTGGCGGCAGCAGAACCGATATCACCGCTTGCCCCGATTAAAAGGATATTCCCCTTCATTTTTCCACCGTCTGCTTTTGAATCGTACAGGTTGCCAGACGGTCTTCTTCAATCCATGTATTTAAAAAGTCATTGATATCCTGGACAGTCAGTTTTTGGATGAATGGCACGATATCAAGTAAATTCACGCCTTTAAACGATAATGTAGCAAATTGATTAGCAATAAACTCCAGCGAATTCATCGCACGGAGCAGCTGCCCCATTTTTTTCTTTTTCATTCGTTCAAAGGCAGCTTCACTAATTTTCATCTCTCTGGTTGATAATAGCATTTCTTGGACCCGTGCAGAGAATACGTCAGGCTGATTCGTATTAGAGCCGATGGAAACATAACCAAAGGAGGTTTGCAGATTACTTTCAAAAAAGAAGCTGTTATCAATGATATCTTCCTCATATAGTTTTTGGTAAAATTCCCCGCCGGTTGAAAAGAAATAATCAAGCACCATATCTGTTAATAAATCACGTTTTAAATAATCCTCTCCCTGCAGCTGCTGGTTAGGCTCTTTAATACCGACAGCGCATTTCGGGATAGACACCGGCATATTAATTTGTAAATTCTTTTCTTTCACGTAATCAGGCTCTTCCGGAAATTCCCGCTGAATCTCCTCTAACTTGTCAAATGATTTTTTCTCCTGGTTCTCTAAAATCAATTGCATCATCTGCTCTGGATCAAAATTCCCTGTGACAAATAAAATCATATTTTCCGGATGGTAAAATGTATGATAACAGGTATACAAATCATCCTTTGTAATTGTGTAAATAGAGTCTACCGTCCCGGCAATATCAATATTGACAGGATGATTATGGAATAATGCTTTATTCGTTCCCATAAACAGACGCCAATCAGGCTGGTCATCGTACATATTGATTTCCTGAGCGATAATCCCTTTTTCCTTTTCTACCGATTGCTCTGAGAAATACGGATCCTGTACAAAATCAATCAATGTTAAAACATTTTTCTCAATATTGCTCGTTGCAGAAAACAAATAAGCTGTCTCGGTAAAAGAGGTAAATGCATTTGGAGAAGCCGCCTGCTTGGTAAAGTCTGTAAAAACGTCGCGATCTTCCTTCTCAAACAATTTATGCTCTAAGAAATGAGCGATTCCATCCGGTACAGTGATTGCTTCCGTCTGACCAATAGGTACAAAGCTTTGGTCGATCGAGCCGTAATTTGTCATAAAAACACCATACGTCTTTGTCAGCTCCGGCTTTGGCAACAGACAAACCTGCAGTCCGTTATCCAGTTTTTTTTCATATAGGGTTTCGTCAACTGTTTCAAAATACCGCTTATTCATGAGCCGCTCCTCCTTCGCTTGTTAATAAGTAAACCATAGCTTCCTGCACTTGATTCGCTACCTCAATAACCTGTTCTTTTGTTACCTGCCGGATGCCCTCAAAAAGCTCATCCACCGGCATCTCTTTCTGTCCCACCTCTTGCTGATACATAAATTCAATCATGCCCTGCGCATGGTCTAAGGTTTCTTTTAATTGATTAATAATAAGCAATTTCGTTTCTTCTAATTCTTCTTCTGTAAAATCACCATTCTGCATTGCTTCCTTCTGTTCACGGATAATCGCAAGTGCTTTCTCATAGTCCTCCGGCGCAATCCCGCTCATCACAAATAATAACCCTTTATGACTCTCTACGCGGGAGACAGCATAATAAGCCAGGCTGTTTTTCTCTCTTACATTGATAAATAATTTAGAGCTTGGAAAACCGCCAAACATACCGTTAAAAACCTGTAACGCCGGATATTTTTCATCCCGGTAAAGAATATTCGTCCGATAACCGATATTTAATTTTGCCTGCTGAATCTGATCTTCTTCAATCAGCTCTTTCTCATCAGTTGACCGTTTTGAAGCTTCCTGGTTAGAAGGCGTGCTTTCCTTTTTCTTGAGCGTACGTTTGAATTGACCGGTTAAAAGCTGCAACATCTGCTCCGCTTCAAAGTCACCGCTCACATAAATATCCATCACTTCTTCGTCGCGGATAGTTTCATAATACGTAAAAAGTTCTTGATTAGAAAGGGAAGAAAGATCCTTTTCATAACCTTGCGCATGAATACTATACGGCTCTCCGGCACACATTTCATCTACTAAGCGAATGTTCGCATAACTTGCCTTATCGTCTTTGATGGAATGTATATTTTGACGAAGAATCCCTTTTTCTCTGTCAAATACCTGCGGGGAAAATCCCTGTCCTTCCTGATTCGGTTTATAAACAATTTCATGCAGCAATTGAATCGCCCGTTCAATCAGGGAACTTCTGTCTGGAAGGAATTTTTCATTCGGCACTTCCAAATAGAACGTTATAACGTGGTTTTCTCCTTTTTTCGCTCCGCCGATAGATAATACCGCGCCGTACAATTCAGCTAGCTCTTCCTGCAATTCTTTACGCGTTGGAAAAGAAGCCGTACCTTGTTTCAAGATATAGGGAAGCAGTGCCCGTTTCGTGATGGTTTCCCTTTCTAATGGGGCACGGAACTTAACTGCAAAAGTAATTGTTTTATGCTTTTTATTGGGAAGCATATGAAAGCTTATATCATTTTCCACCTGTTTGATTTCCTTCACGCTCATAGTTATCCTCCATTCTTTACGATCTATTATCTATTTTACGCTTTTCTCTCCTTTATAAACCATTATATTGAAAGAAAGCCTGAAATATTTGCTTTACACATCATACCCTTCTTCGGACGACCTGAAAACGAAACATATCTGCCCGAAAATAATTCATCGAATATAAAACAGCTTCATCTTCACTTGTATAATGCATCTGTTTTAACAAAAGAAGCGATTCATCCGGTGTACACTGCAAAATACTATAGATACGTTCGTGATATGTAATTGGCTCAATATCCGCTACTGCATAAGCGATTTGCTTATTGGAAGCTTCTTCAATCGTACTGAATATAGACGCCTTCTCCCATAGTTTTTCTAAAGACAGATAGGACGACGGTGCCGTATCTATACAAAAGACAACTGGAGCGTCATCAGCAGTGCGGATTCTTTCAATGGTCGTTACAAATTCTAGATCAGGTAAATTGAAATCACGCTGCTCTTGTTCAGCAGCGCCTAATACCTCTGTACTGATATATTGTGTTCCCGGCTTCTTTCCCGATTGTTTGATCATTTGTGTCACACTGTTAAGCTCCTCAATGCCTGCTTGAAATAGCGGCTTTGAATTTACAAACGTGCCGACGCCATGTCTGCGCGTAACAATATTATCCTCTTCCAGCATTCTTAACGCCTCTCTCAATGTTGCCCGGGAACCCCCTAAATGTTTGGAAAGCTCATACTCTGACGGCAATTTTTCTTCCTCTTTATACGTTCCAGCTTCAATACCTGCTTTTATTTTATCCATTACCTGCAAATATAAATGTCTGGCATCTTCACGTAAAGTCATTTCTTCACCTCTTTCAGTAAAAATGATGTGTTCGTCTTTTACACTGAGCGGCGGATGTACATTCCATTCCGCACACTGTTGGCAGTCTCACTTTATCGTACCACTTCTTCTGTAAATTTTGAACTTTAATAATTCCGTATTTTAAAAACGCGGCTTATCCTTAGCAGATAAACCGCGTTTCTCTATGATGTCGTGGAATGCTCTTCTTCCTGATTCGATACCAGAACCGAACGAGGCTTGCTTCCTTCATATGGCCCGACAATGCCACGTGCTTCCATGGCATCAATCAGCCGGGCTGCCCTGGTATATCCAATCCGGAAACGGCGCTGAAGCATGGAGACACTTGCACTTTGCATTTCAAGTATCATCTGGACAGCATCTTCATAAAGCTCATCGTCCACTTCTTCCGTTACTTCATTCGTTTCTTCCGGTATCATTTCTTCCTGATAGCTTGCCTGCTGCTGTTCAATACAGTGGTCTACAATTCGCTCGACCTCTTCGTCTGACAGAAATGCTCCCTGGACACGGGTAGGCTTGGAGCTTCCGGCTGGAACATAAAGCATATCGCCCCGGCCCAGTAACTTCTCTGCTCCACCCGAATCAAGGATAGTACGTGAATCCGTTGTAGATGAAACACTGAAAGCAATTCTGGATGGAATATTGGCTTTGATTACACCCGTAATTACATCTACGGATGGACGCTGAGTTGCAATGATTAAATGGATTCCTGCAGCACGCGCCATTTGCGCAAGCCGGGTAATTGCATCTTCTACATCACTCGAAGCCACCATCATTAAATCTGCCAGCTCGTCCACGAGGACCACAATATATGGCAGGTAAGGCTGCTGTTCCTCCTCGCCTGCATTTGCATTTTGTTTGCGGATATATGCATTATAGCCTTCCATATTTCGTGTACCGCTATCGGAGAACAGGTCGTACCTCCGCTCCATTTCCGCAACAATTTTTTTCAGCGCTCTGGATGCTTTTTTCGGATCTGTCACAACAGGTGTTAATAAATGCGGAATGCCGTTATACACATTCAACTCTACTTTTTTCGGGTCGATCATCATCATTTTCACTTCATGCGGTTTGGCACGCATTAAAATACTCGTAATGATGCCATTGACACAGACACTTTTCCCGCTTCCTGTCGCCCCGGCAATCAGCAGGTGGGGCATTTTGTTCAATTCGCCGGCTATTGCCTCTCCAGAAATATCCCGGCCTAAAGCAAATGCTAATTTATTTGCTTTAGACGATTGTTTATCTAAAACCTCCCGGAGCGAAACCATCGATATTTCCTTGTTAGGCACTTCGATTCCGACTGCTGATTTACCAGGTATCGGCGCTTCGATTCGAATATCCTTCGCAGCAAGAGCCAGTGCAATATCATCATGAAGACCGACGATTTTACTCACCTTCACACCAGACTCTGGATATACTTCATACTTCGTTACTGCCGGACCGACATGCACTTTGGCTATTTTTGCTTTTACGCCGAAGCTTTGAAACGTACGATCCAGCTTGCGGACGGTTGCCTGAATATGCGATTTCTCCTGCTGCTGTGAATTATGAGCCGGACTGGCTAATAATTCCATAGAAGGCAATTGATAATCATGATTTTCTGTTGCTGTCATCGGCATCGCTTCATGCGTTTCTTCTTCCGTATCGGTATTTGCTGTTTTTTCCTTGGAAGGGGACGTTTTCCCTTTGTTCTTCTCTGGTTCCGGCTGGTCTTGATAGGCAACATCGGTAAAATTATTAATCAGAAGCTCTTCTGCACTGTATTCTTGTTCTTCCGGAACCGTATTGCCAGCCTCTTCCTGATTTGGAACAACCGTGTCGGCAATCTCTTTCTGCTTCTGTTCTTCCTCTCTCCGCTCCGCCCGATTTGCTCTGGATCTTTGGATACGTTCCCCAAAATAAGCAAAAGTGGCTTTAAACCCTGCTGCGACCTTTTTAACAAAATCGCCGATAGATAGATTGGTCATAAATATAATCCCGATCAATAAGCAGAAAAATACAACTATCCGGGACCCTGCAATCGAAAATAAAAAGAAGGAGACGGTGAATAACAGTGCGCCAATCATCCCGCCGCCTGTTTGCACCAAGGTGCCTGTCCCATCTAAATATTGAAAGTAAAGCTGCCAGGTCAGCCGAAGTATAGATACATCTGCTGTATTAGCGAGCAGCCTTTCCATGACTTGTACATGGGTCAGCAATAAAACACCAGCCAGTAAAATATAAAAACCGATCAATCTTCTTGTTAAAAAATCCGGCGCCTTTCTTTTGAAGATAAGATAAAAGCCAATCAAAAATAATGCCACAGGAATAAGGAAATGCCATATCCCCATGAAAAACTGGAAGATATTCCCTAGCCAATCAGGGATCGCACCGCCGCTTAACATAGCTGCCCCGCTTCCGAATATAGCAATAAAAATCAATAATAATCCTGTCAATTCCATTTGCAGCCCTTTCGTCTGCTTTGTGGTCCGTTTTTTTCTTTTCTTTCTCTTTTTGGCAGCCATTTTCTCACCCCCGTATGTAAAACAAATAAAGATTACTATAATGATAGATTTGAATTAAGAAAAAAAGTTACTTTCCTGTGTAACAAACAAGGAAACTGGAATCAGTCCTCTTTAAGTTTATAGAGAGACTTTATCAGGAAAATAAAGTCTTTGTGCTTCTTTTCCAGGTCTACTCTCTAAAGAGGCTGCTGTTCCAGTTATGATATCTCCCAGTATTTTTCTTTCATTTATCCCTTTACCATTTCTATATTATAGCACAGATTACCATCAGCTGATAATTCTTCCTGGTAAAAAATCCGGATTCAGATAATCATTCGGATTACTCGAAATTAGCTGATTAATTTGGTAATGGCCGTCGGTATTTTTTGATACAAAAACCGTTCTTCCCTGCCACTCTACTGCTTGTATTTCATTTCCCGTTCCTTGCGCTTCCGGAAAAATATCCTGATAAGATAATGGTGTATAGAGGATCATGAAGCATCTCCTTCTTCCTTTTCGGGATGTGCCCCTTGAATCATATGGTTTAACTTTTGTATTGCTTCCTTAACCCCGCCAACCTCATCAATTAACCCATATTCCACTGCTTCCCTGCCAACTACATTTGTACCGATATCACGAGTCAGGTTGCCTTTTGCAAACATCAGCTCTTTCAGCTTTTCCGAGTCAATATTGGAGTGCTCCACAATAAATTGAATGACCCGTTCCTGCATCTTGTCCAGATATTCAAAGGTTTGCGGAACACCGATAACCATTCCTGTTAACCGGACTGGATGGATTGTCATGGTTGCTGTCGGCACAATAAAGGAATAATCGGTAGCAACGGCAATTGGCGCACCAATGGAGTGACCGCCTCCTAATACAATCGAAGTAGTCGGCTTCGACATCGATGCAATCATTTCTGCCAGAGCCAGTCCGGCCTCTACATCCCCGCCGACTGTATTTAAAAGAATGATTAATCCTTCAATTTTAGGGTTTTGCTCCACGGCAATCAGCTGCGGCAGCAAGTGTTCATATTTTGTTGTTTTATTTTGCGGAGGCAGCTGAAGATGCCCCTCTACCTGTCCGATAATGGATAAAACATGGATATTTGAATCAGGCGCCTGCGGAACATTCGCCTGTCCCAGCTGCTGAATTTTTTCGACAAGAGAAGATGCATTCGGCTGATTTTCCTCTTCTCCTTGATTTTCGTTGTTATCATCCGTATCCATACGCATACAAAAACTCCTTCCAGCTATTTATATACGATTAGTATAAACAATCAGTTAAAAATCATACGGAAGAAGGGATGCAGAAATACAGTGAAATTTCCGGCCCAAATTTATATTTTAGAGTCCATAAAAAAACATGAAGCAGCCAAAATTCTGCTTCATGTTTTTTTACATGATTCTATAGTGATACTTCCTCTGCACTTAAACCAAACACATCATGTAATGCATTAACTGCTGTAACTAACTCGTGGTCATGTACCAAGACCCAGATAGTCGTATGACTGTCTGCTGACTGCAATATCTGCACCCCGGAATCGGTTAATGCCTGCACGATTTTAGATGCAACACCGGGTACTCCTGTCATGCCGGCTCCTACAGCTGATACTTTTGCACAGCTCTCGGTAATTTCCGGCTGGAAACCCAGCACCTCTAAAATTTCAATCGCTTTTGCCGTAAGCTCAGCCGGCACAGTATAAGCAACACCTGTCGGCGAAATATTAATGAAATCCACAGAGATACCTGCTTCAGCCATTGCCTTAAATACTTCCGACTGCACCCGATACGCTGATTCTTTCGTCTGCACTTTAATCTGTGTCACATTCGCAATATGTGCAATACCCGTTATCATTCGTTCAGAAATATCTGCACCTGCCTCTTCAATCCGGGAAGATGTGACAAGTGTCCCTAACCGTTCCGAATAAGTCGAACGGATACGCATCGGAATTTTCCCTTGCATGGCTATTTCCACAGCACGAGGATGGATGACCTTTGCCCCTTGATAAGCAAGGTTACAAATCTCTGTATAAGTTACTACATCAAGCGGGCGTGCACTTTTTACGACACGCGGATCTGCTGTCATAATCCCTTCTACATCTGTAAAAATCTCAATACGCTCTGCATCTAACGCAACACCTAAGGCAGCTGCAGAAGTATCACTGCCGCCCCGGCCGATCGTTGTTATTTCTCCGGACTCGCTTTGGCCCTGAAAACCAGCAACCACAACGACGTCATGCGTTTCCAATTCATGTAAAATACGGGCAGGATTAACTTCTTTTATCTTTGCACGATTAAAATCTTCACTTGTTACAAAACCAGCCTGTGCGCCAGTCAGCGCTGTCGCAGAAACATGATTTTTTTGCAGCTCATTAGAAAGCACAACGGATGAAATAATTTCACCGCATGACATCAGCAAATCAAGCTCCCGATTTGAGTTTTTATTCGCCGGAAAATCAATTAAGCTCAGTAAACTGTCTGTTGCATAAGGATCCGGTTTCCTTCCTAATGCAGAAACAACTACGACTAACTTATATTCTTGAACAAGTGCATCTTTAATATGACGGATAACATGTTCCCTGTTCGTTTCTGATTGTACGGAAGTTCCACCGAATTTTTGTACTAATACTTGCAATATTAACACCTCAACACTATCCAAGAAGTTACACTCTGGATGTCTAATAGATTGATTACATCATTATTTACAAGAAGGTTCAAGAAGGGAGATGAAAATATTATTCCAGAAAAGCATCTTTTCTTTTATCAGCCTTCTTGAACACATACTAAGATATATAATTACCTTTTAAAGCCGTCACTTTTTACTAACGTTTGTGCGATTTGCACGGTATTCCATGCTGCGCCTTTTAATAAATTATCAGATACTACCCATAAATGGAAGCCTTTTGGATTATCTAAATCTTTTCTTACGCGTCCTACGAAAACTTCCTCTTTGCCTTCAGCAGATTGCGGTGTCGGATATTCCTGCTCCTGTGGATTATCCTGAAGGACGATTCCATCTGCAGATTCCAATGTCTTCCAAATATCTTTCACATTCAGGCCTTCCTGATCTACTTCAATATAAACACTCTCGGCATGGGAGGTAGCAAATGGAAGCCGCACACAGGTTGCCGCAACATTTAACGCCTCATCATGCATGATTTTCTTCGTTTCATTAATCATTTTCATCTCTTCAAATGTAAAACCATTATCTTCAAAAACATCAATTTGCGGCAATGCGTTAAACGCAATCGGGAAATGCTTTTTATCTCCTTTAACCGGCAAAATCTCTGCTTTTACTTCGTTACCGTCTAAATATTCTTTTGACTGCTCATATAACTCTTCTACCGCTGCATTTCCGGCACCAGATACTGCCTGGTAAGTAGAAACGATGATTTTGCCTATACCAAATGCATCCTTTATCGGTTTTAAAGCTGCAACCATTTGAATGGTAGAACAGTTTGGATTGGCGATAATCCCTTGATGTTTTGCAATATCTTCCGGATTTACTTCTGGTACAACAAGCGGTACATCTTCATCCATACGAAAAGCACTTGTATTATCTACAACAACTGCCCCTCTTTTAACAGCTTCAGGTGCCAGTTGTTTAGAAATGGAACCGCCCGCAGAAAATAGTGCAATATCTACTCCTTCAAATGATTCTGGCGCAGCTTCTTCAACAATAATCGTTTCCCCGTTAAAAGTTTCTTCTTTTCCTGCCGAACGGGCAGAAGATAGTAATTTAAGCTGGTTTACCGGAAACTTTTTATCTTCGAGTATTTGTTTAATTTTCTGACCTACTGCCCCTGTAGCACCTACAATGGCTACATTATATGTTTGTTGCTCTGCCATTCCAATAACTCCCTCCACTTATTAAATGTCAACTAAACTTCATTTTAACACATTTTTCGTGGAATAAGGTACAATAATCGGCTGAATTTGTTTTCCTTTTAACGCTGCCTCTGCAGCAGGGATTAATTGATCCAGGTTTGCTGAGAGCGAGGAGGGCTTCTGATGCGGATTATCCTGCCCGAACGGCACAAAATAGATGTGCTTTGCATTAAGCAATACAGCTAGATTCTTGGCATTTAACCCAAGCGCATCATTGGTTGTTAAAGCTAATAATAAAGGGTGTTCATTTCGGAGCGTTGATTTTGCAGCCATTAAAACCGGATTATCTGTATGGGCATTCGCCAGCTTGCTCATCGAATTCCCTGTGAGCGGGGCGATCACCATCACATCAAGCGGTTTATCCGGTCCATAAGGCTCTGCATCAGGAATAGTGGTAATAATAGGATGGTTGGCTGCTTTTTCAAGCCTCTTCACGTTATCCGCAGCCTTTCCATGCTTCGTATCGGTGTATTGGACCATTTCTGTTATAAATGGAATGACTTCTGCTCCCTGTTCAATCAATTCCTCGATAATTGGAAAAATATGAGGAAGGGTATGATGCGATCCTGTTAAGCCAAAGCCGATTCGCTTATTCTTGAATGTCATTCTGACACACGCTCCTCCTCCAGAATTTGTTCCATCACATTGGCAAGGATTTTCCCCGCTGTTCTTGGTGCTACGATTCCCGGCAGACTGCGCGCCAATATAGCTTGAATACCACGCTTTTTCGCAAAATCAAAATCTGTTCCGCCGGGTTTGGAAGCCAGATCAATAATAACTGCATTCGTCGGCAGATTTTGAATCGCTTCTTTGGTTACTACTAAACTTGGAATAGTATTGATTAAAATATCACAGTTCTCTGTATGATTGTTTAATTCGTGTAAAGGCACAGCCTGTAAACCCATTTCCGTAATACGCGCTAAATCCCTTATACTTCTGGCACACACAGAAACCTTGGCTCCCAGCGCAGAAAATTTATTCGCTACCGTATTCCCTACTCTTCCAAATCCTACAACCATCACCCGGGAAGAATGGACGGTCTGATCGGTATGCTCAAAAGCCATCATAATGGCTCCTTCCGCTGTTGGAATGGAGTTATAGATGGCAACATCATCACGATCAAGCAGCGGCACTAAGGTAACACCCGCTTTTTCCGCCATACTTGTTAAGTACGCATTCGTCATCCCGGTAAAAATCGTACATTCCGCATGTAATTTTTGAAACCAGGCTTCATCTAAATGGATTTTTTTATCTGTAAAAACAGTTTCTACATTTCCTTTTGAATCAGTACCTGTTATCGGTAAAACAACGACATCCAGCTTGCTCTGGTCCAACTCATCCAGTGCTGATTCGTTTAATCCTGTAAATCCCTGCTCTAATTTATCAAAACCACAAAGAATTACTTCATTATCATGATTGCTTTTCAATATTTTTATTAACTCTAAATACCTTGCATCTCCACCAATTACTGCAATCCGTCGACTCATTTTACGTATAACCTCCAGACAACTTTTCACGTATTCATGATTCGATATAGTTTATGAATTTTTAAGTCAGTGGTGAACAATTTAGCCATTAAAATACCGTCTGCCTGGCAAGAAGGGTGAAAACCTATTTTCGGGAAACCAAAAACACTATTTGGTCTTTAAAGGAGATGAGCTCGGGGCCCACGGAAAGCGGGGTGTATTTCTGGGGCCTAAGATTACTCACCCCATGAAACCCGTTGAATCGGCTATCTCCAACAATTTTATATACTTTCCTATTCTTGAATAATCAACTTTCGCACCTAAGAATAAGCAAATATTTCTTGCTATTCCAAGATGAACATGTTCTTCATTACCATGCTTGCTTTTTGGTTAAATATCCGGCCTTTTTGGAATTGGTGATGGTGCGTTGCTCCGCTCCGGCCAACCACTCCGCTTTCCATGGGGACGGCTTCAGCTAACTTGAAAAGAAACCCGCTTTTCAAGTGGATCTTCAGCTCGCCCTGTTCCCATAGGAGTCTGCGTGGTTGGCCTGCGCTCTGATAGGATTCTGCAGCGAATTAAAAAAATAACATTTTAATGAGCTGTACGTAATGGCAGCTTTCGCATGAACAACCAATCATGACAGCATGAATATGAAATACAGGGAATAGCTTTTATGCACAGAAAGTAATCTTGACGGAACATTTTACCATGCAACATGAAAAATACGTTCTATCAGATCAAACTTCTATTGGTGAGTTGTTTTTTACGTATAGAATATCCTGCTAGCGGAGGCGGACCGTTTACACTTCACCTTTTATTCTTTGTCAAGGCTGTTATCGAAGGAACGATCAACTCCTGTTTCTATAGAAATGAAGTTACTTTTTAATGTGTGAAAGTTGAGTTAAATAAAAAAGCCTGTTTATCCGGCAGGAAAAGGTGTGTCTGATTACCTTTTCCTGCAAAATAAACAAGCTTTACATTGTTTAGCCTTCTTCAGGGAGTTCTGTATCAATCATGATCATATCTGTCCCTATTTTTTTGATAGACTTCCAATGGATTTTTGTTTCTTCTCCCTCTTTTACAAGGCCGAACCATTTATAGCTCGGCACAATAAACGCTTCGATTTGCCCGGTTTTCGGATTGATTTCTAAATCGGTCTGCCCAAGCATCCCAAGCCTTTTTCCTTCGTTCACGTTGATGATTTCCTTATCTCCCATATCTCGAAAGCGTACCATAGAAAAACTCCTTTTCTCTGTTCTGAAGGCAGTCAGTCACAGCCTTAGAATAATGAAGTTTCGTTTATATACTATATGTCCAAAATAAGAAAAACATGCTTTTACTTGCGCGTATCTTCCGGTGCTATCAATGCCCGTGACGGCTTTTGCTTAAACACATTTTTAATAACATCCGTAACTTGTTCATTGGTAATCCCATCAATCTCTAAAATCAAATCATCTAAGGTACGATGTCTTTGCAATAATAATTCATTCCGTCCATTCCGTGACATTCGGCTGTTGGTGCTCTCTAATCCCAGCATCAGATTTCCTTTAATTTGTTCTTTGCTGTTTCGTAATTCTTTTTCTGTTAACCCATGTTCTATAAAATGATGAAGTGTAGAATCCATCACTTCTTCTAATTGACCCAGCTGATCTTTTCCCGTACCGGCATAAATGGTCAGCAAGCCATCATCTATAAATGCTGCATGATAAGAAAAAACAGAATAGGCCAGTCCTTTTTTCTCACGTATTTCTTGGAATAAGCGCGAGCTCATGCTGCCTCCAAGCACGTTATTCATGATAGATAATGGATATAAATGCTTGTCTCCCGCTTCATATCCATTATAGCCAAGGCAAAGATGTGCCTGCTCTGTATCCTTACTCCGGTAAATCGCTTCCTGTAAAAAGGCAGGTTTGATGATTGGTTCTTTAGTTGCCTTTCTTGTAAAAGAACCAAAATAAGCATCGATATCATTGATAAACGAATGAGGCACATTGCCGGCAACCGAAACAACTACATTATCAGGTGTATAATTAGCTTCTACATACTCCTGTAATTGCTTTTGATCAAAAGATGCCAGCTGCTTTTCTGTCCCCAGAATAGGGTACCCTAATGGATGTTCGCCATATGCGGCTTCTGCCAGCAAATCATGCACGATATCATCCGGTGTATCCTCGCACATTTTTATTTCTTCGTAAACAACCTTTTTTTCTCTTTCCATTTCATCTTCATCGAATGTAGATTCAAAAAACATATCCGCTAATACTTCCAAAGCAAATTCTTTATGTGTATCTAAAACCTTTGCATAAAAACATGTATATTCCTTCGATGTAAAAGCATTGATTTGCCCGCCGATAGAGTCGAATGCTTCTGCAATATCCTGCGCGCTTCTTGTTTTCGTTCCTTTAAAAAACATATGCTCTAAAAAATGAGAAATGCCATTATTATGGAGATTTTCATTTCTAGATCCAATTTTAACCCAAATACCAATCGTGACGGAACGTACCGCCGGCATTGATTCTAACACAATCCGTACTCCATTACTGCTTGTATATTTTTCTACCAATACATATCCTCCTAAATATCTCAGCTTAACGTGATTCACTTAACAACGATTCTACGGTTCCTATTTTATAATCTTTTTCCTTGATAATGGTAATCATTTGCTCTAACGCATTCGTCGTTGCCTGCGTTGGATGCATGAGAATCATCGCTCCAGGGTGAACATTTTTTTCTATCCGATTAACCATAACAGATACCGATGGATTCTTCCAATCAATTGTATCAACTGTCCATAAAATTGTTTCCATCTCCAGCTCTGCAGCGGTTTCTACGGTTTCATCTTTAAAACTTCCGCTTGGGGGCGCGAACCATTTAGGCTGTTCTCCTGTGATGGTTTTTAAGATTTGATTCGTTTCCTCTATCTGCGTATTGGCATTGCTTTTATCAAGTGCAGCCATATCTGGATGATTATAGGCATGATTACCGATTAAATGTCCTTCCTCTTCAATCATTTTAACAAGGTCAGAATTATTTTGCGCCCATTTTCCTTCAATAAAAAAAGTAGCTTTTACTTGATGGTCTTTTAAAATTTGCAGCATTTCCGGGATATATGCTTCCCCCCAGGATACATTGATTAAGAAAGAGACCATTTCTTTTTTGGGATGCCCTCGATAAATTGGAGCTGGTTCCAGGTTCTCCAGCAAGATATCAGGGGAGGTTTCATTAAAAACAAGTAAGCTTTCATCCCATTTATCTGCTTCTTTCATTTTCTGATACGATTCTTCCACATTCACTTCTAATCCATTTCTTCCTGGTGTCTTCTTCCAAACCTCATCAATATAAGCATTTTCTGGTTCTTCCTGGTAAGCTTCTTTCTTTTCTTCAATTTCCATATAAAGGGCATCATTTGTTGCACTCACTTCTATTTCTGATGGTTCTATCATGACCGTCTCTGTTTGAAAAGGATTATATCGTATATCAAATACCGTGAAAATTAGAATCAGGAAAACAAGAACATGGACATACTTAAAATACCGCTTCATCTTTAATCCCTCCCTCTTCATAATTTTTATGCTTTTAGAGGGACAAGTATGAATGTATTTTAAGCGATGCATTTTTTATTCTGTCTCCATAAAAAAAGAAACTGAATTTAACACCAGCTTCTTTTTTATCACAGAAATATATTTTCTTCTTTAATTAATTATTTTTCTTACTAGGATTTAGCATTTTCTTTCTTTTCATCCTGCAGTACTGCTTTTCTGGAAAGGTTAACTCTTCCTTGACGGTCAATTTCTTTTACTTTTACCATGATTTGATCGCCGATGGAAACAGCATCTTCTACTTTATTTGTACGTTCTTCTGCCAGCTCAGAAATATGGACAAGTCCATCTTTTCCTTTGAAGAGCTCAACAAAAGCACCAAATTTTTCAATACGTTTCACGGTACCAAGGTACAGTTGACCGACTTCGACTTCGCGGACAAGATCTTCAATAATTTTCTTCGCTTTTTGATTCATCTCGCTGTCTGTAGATGAGATAAAGACATTACCATCTTGTTCAATATCGATTTTTACGCCGGTTTCATCAATGATTTGATTAATTTGTTTTCCGCTTGGTCCAATGACATCACGAATTTTATCTGGGTTAATCGACATGGTCAAGATTTTTGGTGCGTATTCAGATAGTTCATCATTTGGCTCCTGAATGGTTTGAAGCATGGAATCCAGAATGTGCATACGGCCTTTCTTCGCCTGTGTCAATGCTTCCTCTAAAATCGCTCTGGATAAACCGTCGATTTTAATATCCATTTGCAGCGCAGTAACACCTTTTTCTGTACCAGCTACTTTAAAGTCCATATCTCCAAGCGCATCTTCCATCCCCTGGATATCAGAAAGAATCGTATAGTCCTCTCCTGATTTCACCAGTCCCATAGCAATACCAGCTACTGGCGCTTTAATCGGAACACCTGCATCCATCATTGCTAATGTACTTGCACAGATACTTGCTTGAGAAGTAGAACCATTAGACTCAAGTACTTCAGATACAAGACGGATTGTATAAGGAAAATCTTTTTCATTTGGCACTACTTTTTCCAGCGCACGTTCTCCCAGTGCACCATGACCAATTTCACGACGTCCAGGTCCGCGAATCGGTCCAGTTTCACCAACACTGTATTGCGGGAAATTATAATGATGCATAAACCGTTTTGTTTCTTCTAAATCCAGTCCATCTAGAATCTGTACATCACCTAATGCTCCCAATGTACATATGCTTAAGGCCTGTGTCTGTCCACGTGTAAATAAACCAGAACCATGTGTACGCGGAAGGACATGGATACGAGAAGATAATGAACGAATTTCATCTACTTTTCGGCCGTCTGGGCGTACTTTTTCTTTGGTGATTAAGCGGCGTACTTCTTCTTTCACAAGACTGTTTAATACAGATTTTACTTGCTTAATCGTTTCTTCTTCCGCTTCTTCTGCTTCATACTTTTCAACAATTTCCTGCTTCACTGCATCAATTGCATCTTCGCGGGCATGTTTTTCGACAACTTGAATTGCTTCCAGCAGTTTTGCTTTTGCTTCTGCTTCCACTTTTTGTACAAGTTCTTCATCTGTTTCTGCGATTTCGACTTCGAATTTTTCTTTGCCGAATGCTTGTACAATTTCCTCCTGGAACGCAACGAGACGTTTGATTTCTTCATGACCAAACATGATTGCTTCCAGCATGACATCTTCCGGCACCTCATCCGCACCGGCTTCTACCATGTTGATGGCATCTTTTGTGCCGGCAACCGTTAAATCAATATCGCTTTTTGCTTCTTGTTCGATCGTAGGGTTAATAATCAGTTTTCCATCGACACGTCCGACATGAACACCTGCAATCGGCTGTTCAAAAGGAATATCTGAGATACTTAAAGCGATAGACGAACCGATCATTGCAGCTATTTCAGAAGAGCAGTCCTGATCGACACTCATTACCGTGCTGATTACTTGTACCTCATTACGGAATCCGTCAGGGAATAACGGGCGAATTGGACGGTCAATCAGTCTGGAAGACAGGATTGCTTTTTCGCTCGGACGTCCTTCTCGTTTAATAAATCCTCCTGGTATCTTTCCTACCGCATATAATCTTTCTTCGTAATTCACAGTTAACGGAAAGAATGGTAAATCTTTCGGTTCTTTGGAAGCTGTTGCTACAGACAGTACCGACGTATCTCCATAATGAATCATGCAGGCCCCATTTGCTTGTTTTGCCAGCTCCCCTACTTCAACCGTAAATTTCTTTCCTGAAATCTCCGTAGAGAATAGCTTTTTTTCATCTGCCATTGGTTTTGTTGCTCCTTTCAAGGCTACAGCAATTTAAATATATATGTAGCTCTTCATATATTACATTTTTCTTCTATTTTCTATTATTTACAAAAGAGTCCCTTTTTATAGAATAAACGATAGCTTGACAGGAATCAATCACTACCTTTTATATGACGCGCAAAATACATCCTGATTGAACAAGCCTATCGTTTTATAGGATTTTTTACATAAAAGAAAAAGCAGGATTGCTCCTGCTTTTTGCGTTTATTAACGACGTAAACCAAGTTTTTTGATTAATTCACGGTAACGAGTAACGTCTTTATTACGTAGGTAAGTTAACAAGTTACGGCGTTTACCTACCATTTTCAAAAGACCGCGACGTGAATGATGGTCTTTTTTGTGTGTACGTAAATGTTCGTTTAATGCAGTGATTTCTGCAGTTAAAACAGCGATTTGAACCTCTGGAGATCCAGTATCTGTATCGTGAACCTTGTACTCATTAATAATTTCGTTCTTGCGTTCTTGTGTAATTGCCATGATGGCACCTCCAAAATAAAATTTGTTATCCCCAATCCCCTAGCATACGTCGGAGTTACGTGATGCCAAGCGATGGTTGTACAAATATAAGAATAGCGTTTTTGAAGAGAAAAATCAAGTATTAGTTTTTCTATTTGCTAAATAAGCCCTAATTTCTTCCTCATCCTGCTGCATTCTTTCAATCAACGCTTCCTTTGAGTCGAATTTTATTTCTTCTCTTGTATAAGATAACCATTCTATCGTTAATTCTTCCCCATATAAATCCCCGTCAAAGTCAAACAAATACACCTCGACAGACAGATTTTCCATTGTTTCTGTAAATGTCGGATTCGTTCCGATATTCGCCATTCCACCATATATTTTATCCTGATGACGTACGAGCGTTGCATATACACCCTGCTTGGGCAATAAAGCATCCTTGGATATGGACAGATTCGCAGTTGGATACCCCAGCTCACGTCCGCGCTGTGCTCCTTTTACGACCAATCCGGTTGTCTCAAAGGTCCTTCCTAACAGCTGCGCTGCCTGCTCCATATTTCCTGATGCTAATTCCGCTCTTATCCGGGTGGAGCTGACTTTCTCTTCATCTAATGTAATTTTACCAATAGTTTCCCACGTAAATAAATCTCTTGCATAATCCTGCATATCCGTCATCTTGCCCTGTCCTTTATGACCGAACGAGTAATCAAAGCCTGCTACAAGATGCTTGATATGTAATCCAATAATAAAGTGGTCAATAAAAGCCTGCGGGCTGAGCTTCGATAATTCTTGATCAAACCGGATTATATACAGACGGTCTACTTGAAGCTTTTCCAGTATTTCCTGTTTTTCAGAAGATACGGTTATGTACTTCACCTGATGGATGTCTTTTCTCAATACAACAGAGGGATGCGGAAAAAAAGTAATAACTGCACTCTCCATATTATTTTCTTTTGCTTTATTAACGGCCTGCTGAATAACCTTTTGATGTCCTTTATGAATACCGTCAAAGAAACCAATAGCACTGACTGTTTCTGGTAAATCCTCCTTATGTAACATATGCGGATAGGATAATTCCATTGTTTTCATCCTGCTACACCTGCACTTTCTCTCGTTAAAATACCCTTAATGGTTTAATTTGATCCGGTTTTTTCGGATGCTTTTCGTAAATGGCTAATACCTCTTCGTTGTTCGTAAACACAAACGGATTATTTGTCAGAGGAGCATCGGTAACAGCTAATTTTTGACCATTTTTAATGCGAAACATTAATGCATCATCTACTTCCTGGTGTACTAGATGACTTACCCCCTCTGAAATCGGGCTTAATAGCTGGTCTTGTTCACCTCTGGCAGCCGCCTCTTCTATCATAGCAAAAGTGACCGTATTTTTCTTGGAAAAACTACCGGTTTGGATTCTTTCTAACTGCAGCATATGTGCCGGATATCCTAATTCCTTCCCGATATCCACACATAATGTTCTGATATAGGTCCCCTTGGAGCATTCTACGTAGATGTCAAAAGTGCTTTTTTCCTCATCTATAGACCCAAGCTGTATATCATGAATAAAGACTTCTCTGATTGGCCTTTCTACTTCTTCATTTGCTCTGGCATATTCATACAGTTTTTTTCCATTGACCTTTACAGCAGAATACATGGGCGGTATTTGTGTGATCGTTCCTCGAAACTTTTCTAACGCTGCTTCGATATCTTTTTTTTCAGGCATGTGTGTAACTTCTTTTTCTTCTACAACATTTCCTGTTGCGTCTTCTGTTTCTGTAGCGGAGCCTAATGCAACTGTCCCGACATAAACTTTTTTTGTATCTGTGAGAAAGGGAACAATCTTGGTCGCATTGCCGATACAAATAGGCAGCACGCCTTCCACTTCCGGATCCAGTGTCCCTGTATGACCAACCTTTTTCGTATGGAAGTAGCGGCGGCATTTAGCCACACAATCAAAAGAAGTCATTCCTTTTGGCTTCCACAGCGGTAAGATACCATTCATCGTCATTACACCTCTCTTTCCTTTTGAAATAAATAAGAAAAACCAAGAATACCGCTTGGTCTTTAAAACATCGGTGTTCTTGCCAAAGAGATGTCCGCTCCGGGAAGTCGCTTTCCGCGGGCAACGTTCAGCCTCCTCGGAAGAAAACCGCTTCCTGCGGGGTCTTCACCTGTTGCTTTTCCCGCAGGAGTCGACTTCCCTCCGCTCCCATCTAAGTGCAATTATGTTTTATTTGCTTTTTTTTTCAAGGAAATAACGCAAATTCTAGCGACGGTTTTGATGGGGCGAGTAATCGCAGTCCCAGAAGAAATACACGGAGACTCCTGTGGGAATGCGCAGGGTGAAGACCCCGCAGGAAAAAAGTGAACTTCTTTTTTTCTACCCGCGGGGCATAAGTGCGACTATGCTTCTGTCTGCGCCTGACAGCTTGCCAATCAGCAAGTCTTCTTTAAAGGAGGCTGAGCTCAAGCCCACGGAAAGCGGAGTGTATTTCTGAAGCGGCTATATTCAGCATTTTTTATATATTTTCTTATTCTTGTAAAAAAACTGATCCTTGCCAAGGAGCAGAGGGATCAGTTTTTTAGCATTACTTATTAAGATCTCTTAAGATAGAGTCTATTCGGTTACCTTGCTCGATTGCTTCGTCAAATTCAAAGGTAAGTTCAGGCGTTTTGCGCAAACGAATTCGCTTGCCGATTTCTGAACGGATAAACCCTTTTGCTTTTGCAAGCCCCAATAATGTTTCCTGCTTTTTCTTCTCATCACCTAATACAGAAATAAAAATCTTCGCCTGCTGCAGATCACCGGTTACTTCTACATCAGTAACCGTCACAAAGCCAACGCGGGGGTCTTTGATTTTTCTGGATAAAATATCACCCAGTTCTTTTTTCATCTGCTCTGCAACTCGATGAGCTCTTAATTCAGCCATTTATCTCACCTCACATAGCTCTATGCATTTTCGTTATAATCGTTCGATATTCGTTATAGTTCTTTCTAATTCAGAAAAAGAATCTATTGTGTGTAAAGCTTGTTGTATTACTTTTTCAGCATGCACATAATCCGTCGAAATAATAACTATCCCAAGTTTGGTTCGTTGCCATAAATCGTGAAATTCAAGCTCAGTTACAGAAACATTAAACGATTGGCGCAGTTTATTTATAACCCGTTTCAACACGGAGCGCTTTGCTTTTAAGGAATTTCCTTCATACAACATACACTCTACTTCTGCATAGAGAATCATTTTCGTTCCATTTCTTCCATTACATAGGCTTCGATAATATCGCCTTCTTTAATATCGTTAAAGTTAGCCAATGTAATTCCACATTCATAATTCTGTTGTACCTCTTTTACGTCATCTTTAAACCGTTTCAATGCTTGTAATTCACCTTCATAAAGAACAACACCGTCACGAATAAGACGAACGCTCGAATCTCTGGTAATTTTTCCATCTGTTACATAGCTTCCAGCAATGGTACCAATACGTGATACCTTGAATGTTTCACGTACTTCCGCCTGACCAATAACTTTTTCTTCATATTCCGGATCAAGCAGACCTTTCATTGCTGCTTCAATTTCTTCAATCGCACTGTAAATAACACGGTGCAGACGTAAATCGATTTTTTCGGATTCTGCAGCTCTTTTTGCGTTGACATCAGGGCGGACATTGAAACCAATAACAATCGCATTGGACGCTGAAGCTAAGATAATATCGGATTCTGTAATCGCTCCTACGCCTGTATGAATGATTTTAACATTGACGCCTTCTACTTCTATCTTGCGTAAAGAAGCGGCTAATGCTTCCACAGAACCTTGTACGTCCGCTTTCACAATGATATTTAATTCTTTCATTTCACCCTGCTTGATTTGTTCAAATAAATCATCCAGGCTGACAGTGGATTGGCCGCCGCGGTTTTCATCAATCCGCTTCTGTTGACGAGCAATCCCGATTTGACGCGCTTTTTTCTCATCAGAAAATGCAAGGAACTGGTCTCCTGCCTGCGGAACATCCTGTAACCCCGTAATTTCAACTGGAGCTGACGGTCCTACTTGATTCACGCGTTGTCCTAAATCATTTACCATAGCACGAACTTTACCATACGTACTGCCGACAACAAGCGGATCTCCTACATGCAGGGTACCGTTTTGCACAAGCAGTGTTGCTACAGAACCTCTGCCTTTATCTAACTGTGCATCGATTACTGTACCGAAAGCTTTCGCATCTGGATTTGCTTTTAATTCTTCTACCTCTGCAACTAATAAAATCATTTCCAGCAGATCGTCAATACCTTCCCCTTTAAGTGCAGCAAGGTTAACAAAGATAGTGCTTCCGCCCCAATCTTCAGGAATCAGTTCATGCTCTGTTAATTCCTGCATCACGCGGTCCGGATTCGCGCCTTCTTTATCCATTTTATTAACAGCAACAATAATTGGTACTCCTGCAGCTTTCGCATGGTTGATTGCTTCCACTGTCTGCGGCATCACGCCATCATCTGCTGCGACAACTAAAATAGCAATATCTGTTACTTGTGCACCGCGCGAACGCATACTTGTAAACGCTGCGTGACCCGGTGTATCTAAAAATGTAACTTTTTTGCCATCATTTTCAACTTGGTAAGCGCCAATATGCTGTGTGATTCCACCAGCTTCACCAGCAGTAACCTTCGTATGGCGTATAGCATCTAATAACGTTGTTTTCCCGTGGTCAACATGTCCCATAATGGTAACAACAGCAGGACGCTCCTGCAATTTTTCACTGTCATCTTCTTCAATATATTTATCAAGGTCTGTATCTTCCAAAATAATTTCTTTTTCGACCTCGACATTATATTCATCACAAATCAGCTCTACAGCATCATCTTCAAGGTCTTGGTTTTTTGTAGCCATGATACCCATAAACATTAATTTCTTGATGATTTCTGCAGGTTCTTTATGAAGTTTTTCTGCTAAATCTTGTACGGTCAATATACCGTGGTACGTAATTTTACTTGGAGTCTCTTTCACTAACGACTGCTCCTTTTGTGGTTGATGTTGTTTACCTTTGTTAGAGGTTTTTTGTTTTTTATTTTTCGGATTATCTTTTTTAGGATTCCGATTTGTATTTGGTTTATTTCCGGTATTTTTATTCTTTTGCTGTTTATTCGTATTTACTTGATCGTTTTTCTTTTTATCTTGTTTTGGCTGCGGGTTAAATTTTTCATCCAATTGTTTGATTTCATTGTCAGAAATCGTAGACATGTGGTTGGAAACCTCCACATTCTTTTCTTTTAAAAATTGAATGACTTCTTTACTCGCTACCTTATTTTTCTTCGCATATTCATATACACGTATTTTGCTCATGCGTTCACCCCCGGATTTATTTATCCAACTAGAGTAAGGAGTTTTTTTGCAAAGCCTGAATCTAGTATTGCTATAGCTACTCGCTGTTCTTTCCCGATTGCCTGCGATAAGATATCCCGGTTATCAACAAGTCGATACGGAACTTTGTACGAGGTACATTTATCCGAAAGTTTCTTTTTGGTTTGCGGTCCAATATCTTCTGCCAATAAAACAAGCTTTGCACGACCTTTACGAATATCCTTTAAAATAGTGTCTTCTCCTGTTGAGCATTTCCCTGCCCGGACAGCGAGACCAATGATGTTCAAATAATTAGGATTCATGTCATTCTCCCTCTACTAAAGCTTCTAACTCATCGTAGATTGTTGGACTTACTTCTGCGTTCAAAATTTTGTTAAGCGCATTGGTTTTCCGAGCCTGTTCTATCACAGACTTATTCTTGGAAAGGTAAGCTCCTCGTCCGTTTTTCTTGCCAGTTACGTCAACGAACACTTCCCCTTCTTTATTCCGGACAATGCGGATCAATTCTTTTTTAGGCTTCATTTCATTTGTAATAACACATTTTCTCTCTGGTATCTTTTTCTTCTTAGCCAAGTTAAAATACCTCCTTATTCAAACAAATCTTCATCGTTGTCAGAATAAGCTTCTTCTATTTCTGCATCATCCAGCAAACCTTCTGCTCTTGCATCCGTTTCACTTTTGATATCAATTTTCCAGCCTGTAAGTTTAGCGGCTAAACGTGCATTTTGTCCTCTTTTACCGATTGCCAGAGACAGTTGATAATCTGGAACAACGACTGTCGTTGCTTTTTCTTCCTCATCAACAAATACTTTCAATACTTTAGAAGGACTTAATGCGTTCGATACATAAACGACAGGATCCTCAGACCACTCTACAATATCGATTTTTTCACCTTTTAATTCTGTTACGATTGCTTGCACACGCTGTCCTTTTTGGCCCACACAAGATCCCACCGGATCAATTTCCGGGTCTGGTGCATGAACAGAAATTTTAGAGCGGTCGCCAGCTTCACGGGAAACAGATTTAATTTCAACAATTCCATCATAAATTTCAGGAACTTCCATTTCAAATAAACGCTTTAACAAGCCTGGATGTGAGCGGGAAATATAGATTTGCGGCCCCTTGCTTGTATTCTCAACCTTTGTCACGTAAACCTTCAGCCGGTCATGAATATGGTATTCTTCTGTAGGCATCTGTTCTGCCTCTGCCAGCTTGGCTTCAATTTTGCCAAGGTTCACATAGACGAAACGTGAATCTTTACGCTGAATAATTCCAGTCATGACATCTTCTTCTCTATCAATATACTCAGAGAAGATAACGCCTCGTTCTGCTTCACGCACTCGCTGGGTAACTACTTGTTTAGCAGCCTGGGCAGCAATACGTCCAAAATCTTTCGGTGTTACTTCCACTTCAATAACATCATCTACATCATAATTCGGATTAATACTTTTTGCTTCGTCAAGAGATATTTCCAGCTGCGAGTCTTCTACATTTTCGACAATTGTTTTTCTTGCGTAAACAGCCATCTTTCCAGTAATTTCATTCAACTCTACCCGAACATTCGATGCGGACTTAAAATTCTTTTTATAAGCAGAAATAAGCGCTGCTTCCAAAGCCTCCATCAATATATCCTTGTCTATCCCTTTTTCTTTTGCTAAATGATCAATCGCATCAAACAACTGCGTGCTCACTTTTTGTTTTCCCCCTTTTGGATGTTGTTCTCGTACTCTTCATTAAAACAAGACTGCCAGTCTTGCTTTTGCTACCTTATCATAAGGTATTTCTACGATTTTCTTTCTCGTTTTAATTTTGTATTCAATAGAAAGGGTATCGTTCTCTACATTTTGTAAAATGCCTTCATACGTTTTTTCACCATCAATTTTTTCATATAACTTCACAAAAACATTGTTACCAATGTTCTTTTTAAAGTCATCCAGTGTTTTTAACGGTTTTTCAACTCCCGGGGAAGATACTTCTAGAAAATAAGCTTCTTTTATCGGGTCAGCTTTATCCAGTTTTTCACTTAACTGTTCAGAGACCTCACCGCATTCTACAATGTCAATACCACCTTCTTTATCAATATAAACACGTAGAAACCAGTTTTTCCCTTCTTTCACATACTCGATATCAACTAATTCTAAATTTTTCTCTTCTAAAATCGGATTAACTAATTCGGTTGTTATCTCAATTATCTTGGAACTCAAGTGTAAACCTCCTTTAACCATGTCCTCACGCCTTCAATCAATATAAAACCCCTGCCTAAAATACGGCGGGGGAAGCAGAGAGTCTTGTTTAGGCGAGGTATGAATAAAGAGTGGGTGTGCACCCACTCTTTACATTCGTACGTATCGAACATTCTAAACAAAAATAGTATAGCATATTCTATACCCCTTTGCAAACCTCCAAATCAATACTACAGCGCTTTTTACCCTCAACTAATTTCTTTTAGTTTCTCCAAAAACAAACGGATTTATGCGCATGTCTTTCACATTTAGAATAAGGAAAGCTGGTTTTTCTCTTCCATACCTTCTAAGCATCCGTGCGTATCTAAATACTCCAGCACAGTTTTGGAAATTTTACTTCTTTCTCTTAAATCTTCTTTAGAAAGAAATTCTCCTTCTTCACGGGCCTTCACAATATTTAATGCCGCATTGGTGCCTAAGCCGTCCACAGCATTGAAAGGAGGAAGCAGCGAATCACCGTCAACGATAAATTCGGTTGCGCTTGATTTATATAAATCTACCTTTTTTAAAGATAGGCCGCGTTCACACATTTCTAATGAAAGCTCAAGCACAGTCAATAAGTTCTTCTCTTTTGGCGATGCGTCATTGCCCTTATAATTAATCTCTTCCATACGTTTACGGATAGCATCCGAACCTTTAATCATCGTATCTAACTCAAAATCATCCGCACGAACGGTGAAATATGCCGCATAAAAAAGAATCGGGTGATGCACTTTGAAATAAGCGATTCGTACAGCCATTAAAACATAAGCTGCCGCATGGGCTTTCGGGAACATGTATTTGATTTTCTTACAAGATTCAATATACCAGTCAGGTACGTTGTTTTTCTTCATTTCCTCAATCCATTCATCCTTCAACCCTTTACCTTTACGGACAAACTCCATGATATTAAATGCCAAGGAAGGCTCTAAGCCTTTATGCATTAAATAGACCATAATATCATCACGGCAGCCGATAACATCCGGAAGCTTACACGTGCCGTTATTAATCAGCTCCTGTGCATTGCCGAGCCACACGTCGGTACCGTGGGACAGACCTGATATAATCAACAGTTCTGCAAAGGTGTTTGGCTTCGTATCCTCAAGCATCTGCCGCACAAATTTTGTACCAAATTCAGGTACTCCCAGCGTGCCAGTTTTACACTGGATTTGCTCCGGAGTCACTCCTAAAGACTCTGTTCCGCCAAAGATTTTCATCACTTCTTCATCATCGGTAGGGATAGTTTTAGGATCGATTCCGCTTAAATCCTGCAGCATACGGATAACAGTCGGATCATCGTGTCCAAGTATATCCAGCTTCAGCAGATTATCGTGAATCGAGTGGAAATCAAAATGTGTTGTCCGCCATTCACTGTTCCGGTCATCCGCCGGGAACTGTATCGGTGTGAAATCATAAATTTCCTTATCATCGGGAACAACGATAATTCCTCCCGGATGCTGCCCGGTTGTTCTTTTCACTCCGGTACAGCCTTGTACAAGACGGTCAATCTCCGCATTTTTATAAACAAGCTGATGGTCGGAAGCATAGCCTTTCACATAGCCATAGGCCGTTTTTTCAGCTACCGTTCCAATTGTTCCAGCCCGGTACACACTATCTATACCAAACAGTTCTTTCGTATAGTTATGAGCGCGCGGCTGATAATCTCCTGAGAAGTTCAAGTCAATATCCGGAACCTTATCTCCTTTAAAGCCTAAGAACGTTTCAAAAGGAATATCCTGTCCATCCTTTACAAGTGCAGCTCCGCACTCTGGACAATTTTTATCTTCCAGGTCAAAACCGCTCGCTACAGATCCGTCTGTAAAGAACTCAGCATGCTTACAGCTTGGACAGACATAATGCGGCGGAAGCGGGTTAACCTCTGTAATTTCGGTCATCGTAGCAACAAAGGAAGATCCGACAGAGCCCCGTGAGCCTACAAGATAGCCATCATCCAAGGATTTTTTAACCAGTTTATGGGAAATCAAATAAATTACCGCGAATCCATTTCCGATAATACTTTCTAATTCTGTCTCCAACCGTTTGGTAACAATTTCCGGTATCGGCTCGCCATATACTTTTTTCGCCATATCATAGCATAAATCACGCATGTCTTGCTCCGCGCCTTCAATGTTCGGTGTAAACAAGCCATCCTGAATAGGAGAGATATCCTCTATACTGTCAGCTAGCTGCTGCGTATTTTGTACCACAATTTCTTTTGCTTTTTCTTTTCCTAAAAAGGAGAAAGCTCCAAGCATTTCACCTGTCGTCCGGAACGGTGTATCCGGCAGTGTCTGCCTGTTTAATGGATTACCAGCCTGCGATGCAATCAGGATTTGCCGGTACTGCTTATCAATATCTTGCAAATAATGCACATTCCCGGTCGCAGTTACTAATTTCCCCATCCGTTCCCCAAGGTTAACAAGCTTCCGCAAGATATCTACTATCTGTGCTTCGTTTTGCACTAAATCCTTATCTACTAAATGGATGTAGTTTTTCGGCGGCTGCACTTCAATATAATCATAAAACTCGGCAACCTGCTCCGCTTCTTCCTCGGATTTTTGCATCATGGTTTCAAAGACTTCTCCTCTGTCACAAGCCGTCCCGATCAAGAGACCTTTACGGTATTTTTTCAAAATAGACCGTGGCAGTCTCGGTTCACGATAGAAATAATCAATATGCGCATGGGATACAATCTTGTATAGATTTTTCAAACCTTCCTGCGTCTGCGCTAAAATCGTACAATGAAAAGGTCTGGAGCGCTGATAAGCATTATTCTCTCCCATATGATTATTTAAGTCCTGATGATTGGTGATTTCTCTTTCCATTAATTTCTGAACCAGATTCCACAATAAATAACCTGTTGCTTCCGCGTCATAAATGGCACGGTGATGCTGCGTCAACTCAATTCCTAAATGCTTACATAACGTATTTAAACGATGATTTTTAAGCTCTGTAATTAAAAATCTGGCTAATTCTAATGTGTCAATAACTGGGTTAGCTGCTTTTTCATAGCCAATCCGTTTAAATCCTTGATTTAAGAAGCCCATATCAAAGCTTGCATTATGCGCTACTAATATATCTTCTCCCATCCAGGCATGAAAATCTTTTAAGACATCGCCGACTTCAGGAGCATCCTTAACCATATCATCCGTAATCCCCGTTAAATTCGTCGTTGTCTCAGACAGCGGATGATGCGGATTAGCAAATGATTCAAATCGGTCAATGATTTCACCGTCATGTACCTTTACTGCAGCTAATTCGATAATCGTATCATACACAGCAGAGAGCCCTGTTGTTTCCACGTCAAATACAATATAGTTTGCATCTTTTAGTAAACGGTCACTCTCATTGTAGGCAATCGGAACACCGTCATCGACTAGATTTGCTTCTACACCATAAAGCACTTTAATGCCATGTTTCTTCCCTGCATAGTAAGCGTCTGGGAATCCTTGTACACCAGCATGATCTGTAATCGCTACAGCAGGATGCCCCCATTTGGCAGCCTGTTCCACCAATGCATCCGGAGAAACGACCGCATCCATTTGGCTCATTGTCGTATGTGCGTGCAGCTCTGCTCTTTTTTCATCCTCTGGCGCCTCATCTTGTTTTTCTCTTACTTGTACCTCATGAATATCCTTTGCCATCATTGCCAATTCATTGGTATACATATCTGTTTGGATGCTGCCGCGAGCTTTTACCCACATCCCTTTTTTAACAGATTGAAATTTATTGACATCCTCATCCCCCTTGGAGAACATTTTTATTTGCAGGGAATCGGTATAGTCTGTTGCTTTAATAATCAAAAGGCTTCTTCCAGACCGCAGCTCTCTGATTTCTGAATCAAATACATAGCCTTGTACAGTAATCCGTCTTTCTTCTTCCAGGATTTGATTCATCTCTGCCGGCTCGTCCTGAATTTTATAGCCGATTGCCAGCGGCTGGCTGACCGGTGTATCCTTCTCTTTATCCCGCTTTTCTTTTTCCTGCACGGTTTTTTGGACAAGCGCCTGATCTTCTTTTGCTTTATTGTCCTGGAATGCTTTCATCTCACTTTGGTCAGCATTCACTTCCAAATCAATGGAGTAAGGTCTGGAACCAATTTGATAACAGAATTGACTGAAGGCTGGTTCAAGTCTTTTCTTCAAAATATTTGATTCTGCTTCATTTCTTGAAGTTAAGATTATCTTATTTTCCACAATTTGAGGCGTTTGCTGCATTACCATTTCCTGATATGCAGGTGAAATGGAAGTTGTTGCTAAAAAGTGTTTCCAATATACACCAATATCTTTTTCATTACATTGCTTATTATCTGTATGTAATGTCAGCTCGACCTTCTCGGCAATGGATGAGAAGCTTTTTTGCAAAGACTGTTGGAAATATAAATATTCATCGAATGGAAGAACATCCTCTAAATGAATATAAAAATGCCATTTCTTCTCTTGCTTATAAACCTCTACTTTTTCTAAATAACTTGAGGCAAAATACGTTTGAATCGATGTCTCAGACAACTGAATTTGCTCAAGCAGTAATTTCATTTTTTCTTGCTTGGAAATACTCATCTATACCCCTCCAATTGTAGATAGATATTTGACTACACAGGAAGAAATTTTTTCCTATAATTTAAGCGAAAACACGAAACCCTTGTCTATAAACCGACAAGGGTAACCTATTAGATTTACTATTTTATTTTACAAGAATAATCGCTGAATGTCATTCCATGTGACAACAATCATTAAGAGCATCAAGAGGGCAAACCCGACAAAATGAAAGACTCCTTCCTTTTCTGCAGCTATCGGTTTTCCTCTGACAGCTTCCAGTCCGACAAACATTAAGCGACCGCCATCTAATGCTGGCAGAGGAACTAAATTAATAATTCCTAAATTAATACTCAACATCGCTGTCCACATTAAAAAGTTTGTAAAGCCAGATTGAACAACCTGATCTGTCGCATCATAAATTCCTACGGGCCCTGATAGAACATCAATGGAAAGCTGGCCCGTAACCAACATGACTAAATTGTTAAGTATAAGCTTCGACGTTTCATAAGTTGTCTCAAATCCAAATACTAATGTTCCAAGGATATTTTTTTCATAAGCCGGAGTTACACCGATTTGCCCGATATGAATTGGATCTCCTCTATCGTCCACGGTCTCCACTTCAGCTGGGACAACCGTTAATTCTTGCTCTGTGTCACCTCTGGAGATAACCAAATCTAATTCCTCATCCGGATTTTCCCGGACAATATCCGTAAATTGATCCCAGGTTGAGACAGATTGATCTCCTATTTGTGTAATAACATCATTTTCCTGCAGCCCCGCTTCTTCTGCCGGGCTTTCCGGCTGGACCTCACCCATTTGTGCTTCCTCTACCGGAACGCCTTGAATCATCCCCATAAGCAGGAAGATAAAGATGGCAAGTACAAAGTTCATCATTGGCCCGGCAAAAAGCTGCATGGCACGCTGTCCGACCGTTTTAGATGCAAATTGTCTATCGAAAGGAGCAATCTGTGTTTCCTGTTCATCCACGATAAACATCGCTTTCGGATCGACATCGAAATGAAGCTTTGTCTCTTCGTCATCCAATTCATAGCCTTCGATATACAGCTTATGGTCAAGATCGACCTTCTCTACTTCAATCGTCCGGGCATTCGGATGCTTTGATTTGTTATTTACAATAATTTTAGATACTTTTCCATCTCTGTTAAAATCAAGCGCAATATGATGCCCTGGTTTTAACTCTACAATTTCCGGGTCATCTCCAGCAACACGGACATATCCGCCCGCCGGAATCAACCGGATTGTATAAAGCGTCTCATTTTTTGTGAATGACAATATTTTGGGGCCGAAGCCAATTGCAAATTCACGGACAAGCATGCCTGCTCTTTTTGCAAAAATCAGGTGGCCCCACTCATGAATGGAAACGAGCAGACCAAACATCAATATAAACGCAATAACCGTTGTCATGACAGCACCTTCCTTTTTTATAAAGGTAGAAAGAGGTTGTTAGGGAGTATTTAACCATTTGATTCTCCGCAACAAGTTCACATAACAATCATTTATTTCTCATTCATATAGTATCCTGCAGCAGGAACTATACATGTATGTGCCGGAACAAGAATAACATATATGCTAACTTGTCCGATAATGTAATTTTGTTATGTATTAGCCAAAAGAAAGCTCTTCACCTAGTATATTCAATAAGTCAGCTTACTTTACCAATTCTACAATATTCGCTTCTATTTGTTAAAAAAAGTGAATAAAATGCAGTAATGGAAAAACAAAAAGCATGCTGTCAAAGCGATCTAAAATGCCGCCGTGTCCAGGAAGAATATTCCCGGAATCTTTTACATGATACACACGTTTAAAGGCAGATTCAACCAAATCACCGATTTGTCCAAAGGCAGAAGCTATCATCGTAACAATAATCAATGTCAGCCAGGATTGCTCAAATGGCGCTATCAGATGAAAAATCACAGCTACAACTACAGCTACAAAAATACCTCCCAGCGCGCCTTCAACGGTCTTCTTCGGGCTGATAGTCGGCCATAATTTATGCTTTCCCAGTTTGCGTCCAAATAAGTAGGCTCCAGTATCCGTTGCCCAAATAATGCAAAATGCAAATAAAATATTTCTCAGCGCATTTTCTCCATCTCTAGTCTGCAGCAAATAAAAGAACCCTAAACCAACATAAAACGCCGCAAGGACAACAAAGCCGACCTGGTCAAAAGTAAACTCATTTTTTACAAGCACGGTATACGCCAATAAAACAAAAATAAAGATAGAGATCAATTCATATTTCGTCAGCCATTCAATATCAGCCAGTAATTCATTAGGCAATAAAATAACCCATGTCAGTAAAGCTGATAAAACATACGGAAAAAAATTCTTATCAGGATGGCGCATCCGCATTAATTCAACTATCCCTATCGTCGCTAACAGATAGACAAAAATAGTAAATGGCAAACCGCCAATAATAATAATCGGCACAAATACAAGCAGAGCTATAATTGCTGTTATCGTTCGTTGCTTCATTAAATCATCATCACCTTATATACCTCCATATCGTCTTTTCCGATGCTGATATGCAAGTAATGCTTCATAGAATGTTTCTTCTGTAAACTCCGGCCACAGCTTATCTGTAAACCAAAACTCCGTATACGCCATTTGCCAAAGCATAAAATTACTTAAACGGCATTCGCCGCCAGTACGGATCAACAGATCCGGGTCAGAAACACCAGTTGTATATAAATATTTTGAAAAGGTTTCTTCATCTAAGCTGTTCATATCGATATCATCTTCTTTTACTTCCGTTACAATTTGCTTGACTGCTTTTAAAATCTCGTAACGGCCGCCGTAATTAAGGGCAAAGTTTAAGATAAGACCATCATTATGCTTCGTTTTTTCTTTTGCGTAGTTTACTGCTTCCTGTGTATGGCTCGGCAATGCCTGAAAATCGCCTATCGTTTGGATACGAACATTATTTTCCATTAAACTTGGTAAATATACATGCAAAAACTCTTTTGGAAGTTTTAAAATATATTCTACTTCTTGTTTTGGCCGTTTCCAGTTTTCTGTTGAAAAAGCATAAAGCGTTAAAACCTTCACATTTGCTTTCACAGCGGTTTTAACGATTTTATTCACCGTAGATACACCCTCTTTATGACCAGCAAACCTGGGTAATCCCCGTTTTTGTGCCCATCTGCCGTTCCCATCCATGATGATAGCAACATGATTAGGAGCATTTTCTTCAGAAAGTGAATCCGGTTCTTTTGGTTGTTTTGATAAAAAAGGAATTTTAATAGACATTTTCCGTCCCCCGAATGGTTGTTTGTTCATAAACCCTCTTCATCTTTTATCGAAGAACAAGGGATGAAAGGCATGACCATGCCAATAAATAATATGACTGTATTTCGTTTAACATGTATGAAATCGGCTGTTTTTAAAGATCCGATAAAATAACACGTTTAGAAAAGGATTTTCCGCTAACCGCGACATACATCGGGTACGGAAGTCTTTTTTATCCATTCATATATAAGTGCATGATTGCCAGTAACATTAATACAAAAACCCCCTTTAATAAGAGGGCTTAATGGCATCTTACTACGTTAGCAGAAAACTGTCACCTTTAAACAAAATATATTTTGCCTGGGTTGTACTGTTAAGATGGATAGAAGGCATGTATCCTCTATCACACTTCCATAATTTCATTTTCTTTTGTTTTTGCTAAATCTTCAATTTGCTTAATAAACGCATCTGTTGTTTCTTGAACATCATCTTGAAATGCTCTTAAATCATCTTCTGTCATATCGCCATTTTTTTCAGCTTTTTTCAGCTGGTCATTTGCCTGGCGGCGAAGATTTCTGATTTGTACACGAGCTTCTTCTGCATATTTCCCTACTACTTTAACCAAGTCTTTTCTTCTCTCTTGTGTAAGTGCAGGAATATTGATGCGGATGATGTTTCCATCATTCGATGGAGAAAGTCCCAAGTCCGCTTTTTGGATTGCTTTATCAATATCGCCAATTGCTGACTTATCGTATGGAGTAACGGTCAGCAGTCTAGCTTCTGGAGCACCTACCTGAGCTAGTTGGTTCAGCGGTGTAGAAGCACCATAATAATCAACATAAACCGTATCTAATAGACTTGGATTGGCACGTCCAGCACGAACAGAGGCTAGATTTCTTGAATAAGCTTGAACAGCCTGGTCCATTTTTTCCTTCGTATCTTTTATCACTGATTCTGACATGTTTAGTTCCCCCTTATCGTTGTTCCAATGTTTTCACCTTGCACAACTCGTTTAATATTACCTTCTTCCATAATAGAGAAGACAATCAGCGGTAAGTCATTATCCATACATAATGAAGAAGCGGTAGAATCCATTACACCTAATCCTTCATTTAACATTTCTAAATAGGTAAGTGAGTCATATTTCTTTGCTTCTTTATTGATTTTAGGATCATCTGTATAAACGCCGTCCACGTTGTTTTTAGCCATTAAAATAACTTCTGCTTCAATTTCTGCAGCACGTAATGCAGCTGTTGTATCTGTAGAAAAATAAGGATTTCCAGTACCAGCAGCAAAAATAACAACACGCTTTTTCTCCAGATGGCGAATCGCTTTCCGCCGTATGTATGGTTCAGCAACCTGTCTCATTTCAATGGATGTCTGTACTCTGGTCTGTACACCAATCGTTTCCAGACCGTCCTGTAAAGCAAGAGAATTCATAATTGTTGCAAGCATCCCCATATAATCAGCTGAAGCTCTATCCATGCCCATTTCTGATCCTACTTTACCGCGCCAGATGTTACCGCCGCCAACTACTACAGCAACCTCTACACCAAGCTCTACAATTTCTTTAACCTGTTCTGAAATGGAATGAATGATTTTAGGAGAGATTCCGTATCCTTCTTCTCCACTTAATGCCTCTCCACTTAATTTTAACACAACTCTATTATAATGTGCTGTCGTCATAATAACCTCCAGAGAAAAAATATATTTACAATATATAGCTATAAGAGGATGCTCAAAAGGACGAATTAAACTTTCCAGTTTTCACTCGGCCTTTTGAAAAACCCCTACAAAGAAGGGAACAAATTAATGTCCCCTAATTTGCACAACTTATTTTTTGATTTGGCTCATTACTTCTTCCGCAAAGTTATCTTCACGTTTTTCCATTCCTTCGCCTACTTCATAGCGAATAAATGCTTTTACAGAAGCACCTTTATCTCCAACATATTTTTTCACTTTTTGGTCTGGATCTTTTACAAAGCTTTGTTCTAAAAGAACAATTTCTTCGAAGAATTTACCTAGACGGCCTTCCACCATTTTTTCAACGATGTTTTCTGGTTTTCCTTCGTTTAATGCTTGTGTTTTAAGCACTTCACGCTCGCTGTTCACTTCTTCTTCAGCAACTTCATCACGAGATACATAACGAGGATTAATAGCTGCTACATGCATCGCAACATCTTTCGCTACTTCTTCGTCTGTTGTTCCTTCCAACAATGAAAGCACGCCGATACGTCCGCCCATATGAAGGTATGCACCAAAAGCATCATTATCTGTTTTTTCTAATACAGTGAAACGGCGAAGGGAGATTTTTTCTCCAATTTTAGAAACCACTGTAGTGATTGCTGCGTCAACTGTTTCAGAACCATCTAAAAATGGTTGTTGTAAAGCTTCTTCAACAGTTTCAGGATTATTTTTCACAATGTGTTTTCCAAGGTCAGAAAGCAATTGCTTGAATTGATCGTTCTTTGTAACGAAGTCTGTTTCACAGTTTACTTCAATAATTGCAGCTCTATTTCCGTCTAATTCAATATGCGTTAAACCTTCTGCAGCAACACGATCTGCTTTTTTAGCAGCTTTCGCCATTCCTTTTTCACGAAGAAAATCAATTGCCTGCTCCATATCTCCGTTTGTTTCTGTCAGTGCTTTTTTACAATCCATCATTCCAGCACCTGTTTTTTCACGTAATTCTTTAACCATTTTAGCAGTTACTGCCATGTTAATTCCTCCTTAAAAATGTTGATTTTTGTTATTCCTTCTTCTTTCCTGAAAAAAGGGTGATAAAAGGCTTCTATCCTCTTATCACCCTCACCTTTTAAAAGATTACTCTTTGGAAGCAGCTTCTTCTGTAACTTCTGCTTCTAATTGGTCTTGTTCAGAAACAGCTTCTTCTGTTTCTTCACCTTGTTTTACTTCCAGAATAGCATCTGCCATTTTTGAAGTAAGAAGTTTTACTGCACGGATTGCATCATCGTTTGCAGGGATTACATAATCGATTTCATCCGGGTCGCAGTTTGTATCAACAATTCCGATGATCGGAATGTTTAGTTTGTGCGCTTCTGCAATTGCGATACGCTCTTTACGAGGATCAATTACAAATAATGCGTCTGGAATTTTTTTCATTTCTTTAATTCCACCTAAGAATTTAACAAGACGATCTTTTTCTTTTAATAAATTTACTACTTCTTTTTTAGGAAGTACATCGAAAGTACCGTCTTCTTCCATTTTTTCAATATCTTTCAAACGGTTAATACGTTTGCGGATTGTTTGGAAGTTTGTTAATGTTCCGCCTAACCAGCGTTGGTTTACATAGAACATACCTGAACGGACCGCTTCGTCACGTACAGAATCTTGAGCTTGTTTTTTTGTACCGACGAAAAGAACTGTACCGCCGTTTGCTGCGATGTCCTTCACGTAGTTGTATGCTTCATCCACTTTTTTAACTGTTTTTTGTAAGTCGATGATGTAGATGCCGTTACGCTCCGTGAAAATGTATTTTTTCATTTTTGGATTCCAACGACGTGTTTGGTGACCAAAGTGTACACCAGCTTCTAGCAATTGTTTCATTGAAATTGCTGCCATAATAAATTCCTCCTAATTGGTTTTATTCCTCCGCATTTATCTTCTTTATAAGAACACTGAATATCAGCACCAACCTTATAAATCAAAATGCGTGTGATTTTTAGCTAACTAATCATAGATAGACTATTTACACCAAAGGTTACTATACCACAACCTCCCCAAGGAGGCAAGTGATTTCTACGACTTTTTTTGATGCATTTTGATAATTATTTCAGCTTCTGTTTTTCCGCAATTTAACTTTTTAGCTATATCGTCTATTGTTTCTCCGTTTGTGTGAAGCTGCAGTATTTGGGCTTCCAAGGATGTTTCTACTTCATCTTGAAAAGCAGCAGGTTGAAAATCCTCTATAGGCTGCATTTCTTTCTCTATCATTGCAGCGCCCTCTTTCTTCTCCTCTGCAGGGGGGAAAGGAGGATACTTTATGCTGTCATGCTTTACAGGACTTTTGTCAGGCTGTTTATCCTCTTCCAGAAGGCTTTGCAGCATTCTATTCTCTTTCCTTATTTCTTCCAATGTTTCTTTCAGTACATTTTCTGCTTGTTTATTTCCATTAGCATTCTGTCTGTCCTTTAATAATAAATAAATAGCTAGTATTGAAATGCCATGTAGTAAAAAGCTGATCATCCATAGTAATGTTGACATATTTTTTCCCTTCCATACATGCTCATATTAAACCTGGGTGATTTTTTGCAGCGTTGAGCGTAATTTTACAATGCTTCGCTTATGGATTTGTGAAATACGGGAAGTCGTTAATTCCAATACTTGTCCAATCTCTGTAAAGGTTAATTCCTCTTGATAAAAAAGACTGATGACAAGCTGTTCTTTTTCATTTAATGACTTGATCCCTTCTATTAATTCGTCCTTCCACTCATCTTGGATAAGCCTTTCTTCCGGTCTGAGCTCCGATTTATCTGATACATTGTAGCCGATACCTTCTTTCAGGTCATTCTCCTGCCCCTTTGGTTTATCTTCAATAGAAAGCATGTTGCTCAGTACCATATCCCGTAATGTTGTTTCAACGTCATGAATAGGCATTCCTGTCATTTCGGCAATATCCTCCGGCTGTGCTTCCCGTTGATTTTTTTGCTCAAAAATCTCACTTGCCTGCTCCACCCTTTTTGTTTTCTCACGAATCGAACGTGGCAGCCAATCTTCTTTTCTTAATCCATCCATGATCGAACCTTTAATTCGAAATGAGGCATATGTATCAAACTTCAAATCACGTTTCAGCTCAAATTTGTGCAATGCATCATACAGACCCAGCAAGCCATAGCTGCGGATTTCTTCACGATCCACACGATTAGGCAATTGACTTACAATTCTTTCCGTATGAAAGGAAACAAGATACATGTAGTTCTCAATGAGTAAATTTGCTGCTTCATTATCTTGACTGGTCATCCAATGCTTCCATAAAATTTGTTCTTGTGAAGGCTCTAATGAACTCACGATGACACACTCCTTTCAAATCGGTTAAATTGTAAAGACATCCTGATTACGTTTTCTGATGGAAAGCTTGGACGTTACTGGATCAAACTCAATCGTTCTTCCCAAATTACCGCCTACATCGGAGGAAACGACTTTAATATTTAATTTCCGGAGTGCGTCCTGGACTGCTTCTATATTCTTATCACCAATCCGCATAAAGCTTGTTCCTTTGCCAACCTGAAACATTTGCGCTCCCCCGGCCATTTTTGCTTTCATATTTCTGGCTCCCTGTTCCCGCAACATTTCTAATAGCTGCGGGATGGCTGTATCTGCATATTTCATCTCACTTATACTGCCGGCCCTTGCTTGACTGGAGTCAGGCAATAAAATATGAGACAATCCAGCTATCCCGCGTTTTTCATCGTATAATACCGTTCCAATACAAGAGCCAAGCCCCAGCGTTCGAATCGTATTAGGAGAGCGAACAATTTTCGTATCTGCAATACCGACATTTACAATTGTTTTCGTTATACTCATATTAAGACCATCCTAATTTGGCAAAGAGCTTTTGAAAAGATTCTGGATCAGGAATAAAAAGGAAATTCCCTCTAATCTGTTCATGGCCTCGTTCCTCTTGCCTTATTTCCGTATCAATAATAATTGCATAATCTGTTACCTGAGAAATTTCTAATAAGCCCATTGTCATAATAGCACCAGCCATATCGATTCCCAGATGCGGAACAGAAGGCTGCAGATTCATACCCGTAAAGTCAGAAAGTGCGGTAAGATACGACCCGGTCAAAATATTTCCTATTTCACTTAATGCAGACATAGCAATCTCTAATTCTATTCCATTCGTCTCTTCTGATAATCGAAATTCCGGATTATGCGTCAGCTTTTGTACCAGATACTCTGCTTCTTCAATATCAACGACAATAGCCATTACACCCGTTATTTCCCCTTCCACCTGAAACATCAATCCGACAATAGGCTGTTCCGGTCCGCCAACCAATTCAATGACTTCATTAAAATCAGCAATCTCCACATTAGGAACCAACATATCTATTTTATGACCCAACAGCTGTGATAAGGAGGTTGCAGCGTTTCCAGCACCTATATTCCCTATTTCTTTCAAAATATCCTTCTGAAAGCTCGTTAATTGGAAAACATCCATCATTGATCATCCAATTCTTTTGTTTTTATTTCTTCTAAATTTAATAATTTATAAATATCTAATAAAACAATCAGCCGATTATTCAGATGAGCAATAGAATGGATGTATTCTTTTTTTACAGTGCCTATGGTTTCCGGAGGATTTTCCAAAAGATTAACCGGGATGTCTAGCACATCATTTGCATTGTCTATAATCAACCCAACTTGTGTCTCATCAATCTTGGTGATGATTATCTGATCTTCTTCCTTGTTATGCTCCGGCTCTTCTTCCAGCCGAATGCGCAGATCAATGACAGGGATAATCTTCCCTCTAAGATTAATCACACCTTTAATATAATTTTTTTCGTGCGGGACACGTGTAATAGGCAAGGATGTTTCAATAGACTCTACAAAGTTCACCGGCAACCCATACTCACTGCCATTCAAATCAAAAATGATTGTTTTTTCTAATCTTTCTGGAGTTAACTGTTCTTGTGTCATTCCAATCTTTCCCTTCCGGTTATTTATTATTTAACAAGATTGCTCAGCTGGCTAGCCATTTGATTTAAAGGCACTTGATAATCAGCTAGACCTTCATTGATAATAGACTTCGGCATTCCATATACAATAGCTGTCTCTTCTGTCTCTGCAAGTGAAACGACATGGGAATTTGCTTTTTTCAATGCTTTTAAACCAAGCGTACCGTCATTCCCCATCCCTGTTAAGACGCAGGTTACAATCTGATAATTCTTAAGAGAACACAGGGAGCGGAATAATGTATTGACGGACGGACGATGACCATTATCCAGCGGTTGTTGATTTAATGAAATCATTAATGCCATGCCGCTGCTTTTCACTTCCATATGGTATCCGCCCGGCGCGATGTAGACCGTCCCCTTTTTCATTAATTCTCCATGTTCCGCTTCTTTAACAGTCACCCGGCTGATTTGATTTAACCGTTCTGCCAGAGACGCAGTAAATCCAGGAGGCATATGCTGTACAACAGCAACAGGAACGCCAAGATCTTTTGGTAAAGCGGTAATGACTTTCTGCAGTGCTCTCGGGCCTCCAGTAGATGTTCCGATGGCAACCATTTTTTTGGAGGAAAGAGAAGGCTTCGCAGGCATTGTCAATGGCTGCTGTATCCGTTCTATCGGCACATGCTGCGCTGCTCCATTTATTTTTTTATGTACTTTTACGGTTGCTGCTGTATAGACCTTGTCACATATTTCTTTTTCTACCTTTTTAATATCTAATGAAATCGCCCCGGACGGCTTTGTAATAAAGTCAACCGCACCTGTCGAGATAGCCTGGATGGTATAATCAGCGCCTTTTCTTGTTTCACTGGACAGCATAACCACAGGAACAGGACATTCCTCCATAATCTGTTTTAAAGCTCCTAAACCATCCAGCTTCGGCATATGGACATCCATGGTTACGACATCCGGATGCAGCTTTTTCACTTTATTTACCCCGTCTTCACCATGTACGGCAGTTCCAGCTACATGAAATCTGCCATCCTCTGTTAATATCTCTGAAATCATTTTTCTCATAAATGCAGAATCATCTACGACAAGAACATTAATTAGAGTCATTTCTTCACCCCTTCATGAAATGTTTTATCCTTTCTATGAAACTGCCAGGTTTACGTACCGTTCTGTTTGTGTCATTTACGTACGTTTGCAGGATCGACTCCATTGCTTTGGAAGCCTTCGTTTTTGGATATAACTTGGTATACGGTTGTTGATGCATGACAGCTTTCATTATATTTCTGTCTTCTGGAATACAACCTAAGCTTCGAGCCTCTGCGTCCAGAAAACGGCGAATAACTGTATGAAAGTTATCGAGAATATTGCTGCCCTCTGTTTTATTCCTTGAACGATTTAAAATAGTATAGATTGGCATATCCGGCTGATTCGATAATATATGCTTAACCATTCCATATGCATCCGTAATGGACGTCGGTTCAGGCGTAGTGACAATAAAACATTCATCTGCTGCCAAAATAAAAAATAATGAAGTCTCTGTCACACCAGCTCCCATATCAAATAACACATAATCATATTCTCGCCATACCTTTCCCAGCCCTTGATAAAAAATAGCTTTCTTATGCTCATTAATTTCTAAGAAATCGTGCAGGCCTGAGCCTCCAGGAATATAATCTATGCCATAATGACTTTTTACAATGGCGTCCTGAATCGAAATTCGATTATTTAAAACATCAGCAATGGAATAGTCTGTCTGCATACCAAGGAGTAAATCGATATTTCCCATCCCCACATCTAAATCAAATACCAGGATTTTATGATTCTCCTGTGCGAGTTTCATCGAAAAATTAAGCGTGAAATTTGATTTTCCTACACCGCCTTTTCCGCTGCAAACAGCAATCGTTTTTGCCGTCCTTTCAGGGGATAACCGGTTTCGGAGCTGTTCAGCCTGGTCATAGCTCATTGTTCATCACCTATTATATAACGGCTAAGCTGGTTTAATGTTGGACTCAGCATGTCCTCGGGAACATCCTGCCCATTTGTCATATAGCCGATTCGGATGTCAGGATAATGAAATGCAGCATTCAAAATATTTCCGTATTGCTCTGTCTCATCTAATTTTGTCAAGATAAGGCCATGAACACCGATTGCTGAAAACTTTCCGTAAATATCCAGAAAATCTTTCGGTTTTGCCGTCATTGATAATACGAGATAATTTGTTACTTCCCCCGGGTTTATCCAGTCCGCCATATCTTTCAAGTAGGTTTCATCCCGATAATTTCTTCCGGCTGTATCCACTAAAATCACATCATAATCCTGCAGCTCTGCGATATACTGATGATATTCCTGCTTGTTATACGCTACATGTACAGGTATATGGAGAATCTTTGCATATGTTTTCAGCTGCTCAACTGCTGCTATCCGGTACGTATCCAGTGTGATAAACGCAATTCTTTTATTTTCTGTCAGCTGCATGCGGGCGGCGATTTTTGCAATCGTAGTTGTTTTTCCTACACCAGTCGGACCGACAAATTGAATCACTTTATGGTGATATGTGAAGCCTAATTGCAGCCCTTCCAAGCGTTTTTCTATTTCTTCATGAATTCTTTTCTGGAAGGCAGCAGTCTGATTGCTCCCTTCCTTGATGAGATCCAAAGCAATATCAGGAAGAACCTCCTGCGCTGTCAAGCGGTCATATATCAGCTGTTCATCCGGCGTTAACTTGAGCTGGAGCTGTCTGTTCTGCGCTTCCAGGAGTTTATAAACCTGTTCCAGTTCTTTAGAATGAGGAACATCTGCCGCCGCTTCCGGGGTCTTCTCCTTTTGCAGTACAGGAGCTTCTTTTTTGACAGCTGTTTTTTTAGCGGGCTGAACCGGTTCCGGGTCATAGCCGGCAACTACCTCTATATAATTCTTTTTAAAAAACCCCAACATGCCGCCTGATTTAATTTGCCTGGATTGTAAAATAACTGCGTCTGTGCCAAAATCTTTCCTTACCTGCTTCATTACTTCCGGCATAGACGGTGCTTTATATTTCTTTATCTTCATGCGATATTCACCACCCCAACACTTTGTACCTCCACAGTCGGTTCTAGTTCATTGTATGATAATACAACAACTTGAGGTAAGAACCTGTCTAACAATTGCTTTAAATACATCCGAACTGCTGGCGAGCATATAATAATTGTTGTTTCTTCCTGAAGGGATACTTTTTCCGCTTCCTTATGAATCGCCTGCACAATTTCCTGCTGCTGATCCGGATCTAACGCTAAGTAATTGCCGTGCTCTGTCTGTTGAACATGGTCAGCAATTGCTTTTTCAATCTTTCCAGATATCGTAATCACCTTCAACGCATTATCATCTTTTACAAAGCTTTTTGTGATTTGTGATGCTAATCCTTGTCTGACGTATTCTCCCAGCACATCTGTATCATTAGTCAATCTGGCAAAATCAGCTAATGTTTCAAAGATTACCGGCAGATTCCGGATAGATACACCTTCTCTTAAAAGCTTCGACAGCACTTTTTGAACATCGCCGACGGACAATGGTTCCGGGGTTACTTCCTCGACTAAAATCGGATTTGTTTCTTTTAAGTGATCGATCAGCTGTTTTGTTTCCTCTCTTCCCAAGAGCTCAAATGCATGTTTTTTAATTACTTCTGTCAGGTGAGTCGATACAACAGAAGGAGGATCAACGACCGTATAACCGGATAATTCCGCTTCATCTTTCACATTCTCACTTATCCATTTTGCAGGCAGACCAAATGCAGGTTCTTTCGTTTCGATTCCTTCAATATCATCCTCTAAAAAGTCAGGAGCCATAGCTAAATAATGGTCCAGCATTAATTCACCGCTGGCAACCTTATCCCCTTTTATTTTCAATTGATATTCATTCGGCTGCAGCTGAATATTATCCCTGATTCTTACTACTGGTATTACCAGCCCCAGTTCAATCGCCAGCTGTCTCCGTATCATAATGACCCTGTCCAGCAGATCACCGCCCTGAGATGTATCTGCTAAAGGAATTAAACCATAGCCAAATTCAAATTCTATCGGATCCATATTCAAGAGACTGACCACATTTTCCTGCTGCTTGAGAGCGGTTGATTCGGTTTCTTCTTCCTCTTCCTCTGTAACTTGTTCCGGCTCCGCACTTTTCTTCTCCATCCAATACCCGCTGAAGGCTAAAAAGGCAGCAAGCAGCGTCGTTAAGAAAAAGTTGATTGGAGTGAGACCGAGCAGGAAAATCGTTCCTGCTGCGATATATAAAAGCTTCGGAAATTGCAGCAGCTGATCTGTTACATCCGAACTTAAATTACTGCCTCGGGCAGATCTCGTAACAACAATCCCTGTTGCCGTTGAAATAAGCAAGGCAGGTATTTGACTGACCAGTCCGTCCCCAACAGTAAGACGTGTAAATAATTCAACGGACTCTGACAAAGACAAGCCCATTTGAGCCACACCGATAATCATACCGAAAAGCACATTGATCAGAACAATGACAATCCCGGCGATGGCATCTCCTTTTACGAATTTACTTGCCCCATCCATGGATCCATGAAAGTCGGCTTCATTTTCAATTTTTTCCCGTCGTTCTTTTGCCTGGCTTTCTGTAATTAAACCAGCATTTAAATCCGCATCGACACTCATCTGCTTCCCCGGCATCCCATCGAGGGAGAACCTGGCAGCTACTTCCGATACACGTTCTGCCCCTTTGGTAATAACAATAAAATTGATAATAACTAAAATAATAAATACAACAAACCCGACTAAAGGGTTATTTCCAATTACAAAGGAGCCGAATGTTTCTACAACTCCTCCTGCATCACCTTCCGAGAGAATGGCACGGGTTGTGGACACATTTAAAGCTAACCGAAATAATGTCAACAACAAAATCAGCGTTGGAAATACGGAAAATTGCAATGGTTCCGTGGTATTCATGGCTACTAAAATAACAACCAATGCAAGTATGATATTAATTAATATGAGAAGACTTAAAAATTCTCCAGGCAACGGGATAACCAGCATAACAATAACCAGTATAACGCCTATGAGAACCGCAATATCCCGGAATTTCATTTCCATTCTCTCCTAACTTCTTACGCTTTTTTCTCCATTTGATATACATATGCAAGAACCTCTGCTACAGGCTGAAAGTATTCTTCCGGAATAACTTCACCGATTTCAGTTGCAGCATACAGTGCTCTTGCCAATGAACGATTCTCCACCATTTGTACATGATGTTCTTTCGCAATTTCCTTGATGCGCTGTGCAATACTGTCCGTCCCTTTCGCAATAACAAATGGTGCTTCTGCCTTTGCTTCATCATATTTAATGGCAATGGCATAGTGGGTCGGGTTTGTAATAATAACATCCGCTCCCGGAACTTCGCTCATCATTCTTCTGGTTGCTATCTGTCTTTGTTTTTCTTTCATTTTTGATTTAATTAACGGATCTCCTTCGACATTTTTATACTCGTCTTTAATGTCTTGCTTGGACATCCGAATATTTTTTTCAAAATCGTATTTTTGATATAAATAATCTAGCACTCCTAAAAAAATCAATAAAGCAATAGCCGAGAATGCCATGATGGTGGTAACCCGTGCAAAAAATCCCATCGCTCCTTCAGCATCTAAAAATGCAGTCATCAGCATCTGGTCTTTATTCATCCAAATGACGGTAAATGTGACCGTCCCAACCAAGGCAATTTTCAATAATGATTTCAAAAATTCCACTAATGCCCGAATAGAGAAAATCCGCTTAGCTCCCTTGATCGGATCAATTTTTTTCAAATCAAACTTTAACGGCTCAGTTGAAAACAAGAATTTGACCTGAAGCAGATTTGCAGCTACACCGGAAATAACGGCTATCAGCATAATTGGCGCAACCATTAAAACTGCTTGAAGAAAGGAATCATTAAACATCGTTTGAACCGAGTGATTCGTCACATCCCAATGAATGTATTCTGTAAATGATTTCCTGTAAAAACCTGTCATATATTCTAGAATGTAACCGCCAAAAACAAATAATCCGATAAAACAGCCCAGCAGCAGGATAGCTGTATTGATATCCTGACTTTTGGCAATACGTCCTTTTTTACGTTCGTCCTGCCTTTTCTTTGGAGTTGCTTTTTCTGTTTTTTCCCCTGCAAAAAATTGTAAGTCTAATGTCAATTTCACATTAAACACCTCCAAATAAAGCCATTAACTGCTCCATTACACGGAACATTGCTTCAAAAACAGATTGCAGCAAGCCGATGTAAAGTGCTAGAAATACAAGAATTGCCACAAAGCTGACAAGAATTTTTAATGGCAGCCCAACGACAAACACATTCATCTGCGGTACTGTCCGAGCCACAATTCCTAAGGCAACATCCACTAAAAACAAACAGCCTACAATGGGAACCGCTATTTGGAAAGCAATCAGAAACATTGTGTTAAACGTTGTCAGCACGAGTTCAACAATGCTTTCCTCTCCAAATGGAATAAATTGATCTAAAGGGATATATGTGAAGCTGTTCATCATCCCATTTAAAATCATATGATGGCCATCTACGGATAATAGAAACAACAGAGCAATAATATAGAAATACTGGCCTGTCAACGGACTTTGCGCCCCCGTTTGCGGATCTATCACATTGGCAATCGCAAATCCCATTTGAAAATCAACAAATCCACCGGCAACCTGAATAGCCGAAACAAGAATAAAAGCAATCAATCCGATACAAATCCCAATGAGAGCTTCCTTAAACAGCAGGAATAAATATAAATCATTCAGCGCAACATTACTGATATCTACCGTAGAAATCAAAATGATTGTCAGAAAAAAACTGATTCCTATTTTAAATTGAACAGGAACGGACCGATAAGAGAATAGAGGCATAATGACAAAGAAAGCCATAATCCGGACAAATATTAACATGAACGCAGGAACAAGGTTCCAATTTATCATTTCAATCATCAGATCTACCCTATGTATTGGTTAATATTCATATATAGACTGGAAGTAAATTCAACAATGGTTGTTAACATCCATGGTCCAAAAAATACGAGACCAAGTAATACCGCCAGAATTTTGGGAATAAATGCCAGTGTCTGCTCTTGAATTTGTGTTGTCGCCTGAAAAATACTTACAAGTAAACCTACCGCCAAAGCCAGCAGCAATACAGGAACCGTTATTAATAAAATTGTAAAGATTCCCCGTTCAGCCAGGGTTAATACTAATTCACTACTCATTAATTATACTCCTTCCACTTTCAATACGGCTTTTTTAGAAACCACCGAGCAGTGACTGCGTAATCAAATACCACCCATCCACTAACACAAACAATAATATTTTAAATGGCAATGAAATCATTACCGGCGGCAGCATCATCATCCCCATGGACATTAAGATACTTGCAACAGCCATATCAATAATTAAAAATGGAATAAAAATCATAAAGCCCATCTGAAATGCTGTTTTTAATTCACTGATTGCAAATGCAGGGACTAAGGTGGTCAACGGAATATCCTGTACCGTTTCCGGCGGTTCTGCCTCTGTATAACTCAGGAATAATTGCAAATCCTTCTGCCTTGTATGCTGTGCCATAAATTCTTTTAACGGAACACTTGCATTTTCGTATGCTTCATCCAACGTTATCTCCTCTTCAAAAAGCGGAGATAACCCTTGTTCATAGACTTCCGAAAAGGTAGGAGCCATGATAAAGAACGTCATAAACAAAGCAATACCGATGAGTACCTGATTTGGGGGCATCTGCTGCGTAGCTAATGATGTACGTACAAAGGATAAAACAATAATGATCCGTGTAAAGCTCGTCATTAAAATTAAAATTCCCGGAGCTAAGGAAAAAATCGTTAATAATAACAGCAGCCTCACAGAGGTGGCTATATTCGTCGGGTCAGAGCTTGAAAAGATATCTATAAAATCATTCATTTAAATCGTCCTTATGCTTATTAATAAGATTCTGGCGATTTTTACGAATCGATTTCAGCTCCCTGGTCAGTAATTGATCAAAAGACTTGCCAGACGCTTTCTTCCCATTGTCATTTTTTTCTCTTGAAAAGAATGATAATGGATCTGAACCCTTCTCTGCTGACTGATCAAGCAACTGTTCTATTGTTTCTGGATCATCGATTTCCTCTAAAAGCTCCACATTATCTCCAACGCCAATAAGATAATATTTGTTTCCAACACGGATAATTTGAACAGATTTATTCGCTCCGACAGATACTCCGCCTACATTGCGCAGGAGACCCGGCTGCTGATTAAATCCATTTCTTTTTCCTAAAAATTTCAATACAACATAAACTAAACCTAATACCAAAGCCAGACCAATAATCAGTCTAACCATCTGCCAGCCCATAGATGAATTGTCAGCATCGTCCTCCACTAAAAATTCATTGTCATTGTTCATGATTGTATCCTCATCATTTTCATTCGGCTGTGGCTGTTCATTATCTATGTTTACTTCTTCTTCGTTACACTCCTCTTCATTTTCGAGGCAGTCTAACACATTTGCTTCTGCACCTACGCTGATTGGGAGCAGCAGAAATAATAGAATCCCTGCTCCCAACGCATAGATACGCCATGATTGCTTCTTCAATCTCGTCAACTCACTTTTTAAATTGAAGTCTATTTAGCCGAGTGCTTTTTGAATTGCTTCAATGACACGGTCTGCTTGGAATGGTTTAACGATAAAATCTTTTGCTCCTGCCTGGATTGCATCAATAACCATTGCCTGCTGTCCCATAGCTGAACACATAATGACTTTTGCGTTTGAATTAACCTGAAGAATTTCTTTTAATGCTGCTAATCCATCTTTTTCCGGCATCGTAATATCCATTGTTACTAAATCAGGCTGAAGTTCCTTATATTTTTCAACAGCTTCGTTGCCGTCCTGTGCTTCCCCAACCACTTCAAAATCATTCTTTGTTAAAATATCCTTGATCATCATTCTCATAAAAGCTGCATCATCTACTATTAAAATCTTTTGGCCCATTTTTTCTCTCTCCTTCAATATACTTAATTATGCATATCTATTTTCTTAAATGCTGGATTCTATCATGCTGACTGACAATATCTGTTACACGAACCCCAAAGTTCTCGTCAATAACTACCACTTCTCCTTCAGCAACTAACTTTTCGTTTACAAGAATATCAACAGGTTCTCCCGCCAGTTTATCTAATTCAATAATAGAGCCTGCTCCCAGTTCTAATATTTCCTTGATAGACTGTTTTGTCCTGCCCAGTTCTACAGTGACTCTTAATGGGATATCCATTAACATATCTAAATTCCGCTGTCCTTGATAATTGAGCGGAGCCTGTTCGAACTCTGAAAATGCTGCTTCCTGTACATCTGCTGTTTGAGAGCTTGGTCTTCCTAAGATCTCATCATTTTTTTGGTTAGCGGCGCCTGCATCTTCAGCAGCCTTTCTGACTGGCGGTTCTTGTTCTGCTTGTTTCTTTTCAGTTACCGGTGCAGAAGCAACAGCTGAATCTGTATTTACACTTGCTGCAGTCTGACTTACTGCTGCTTCTGGTTCCTCTTTGACAGCAGGCTCTTCTTTAGCTTCAGGAGCCGGATTCATTAATTGATGTACTAATTCTTTAGCAAAATCCAGCGGAACCAGCTGTACCATATTGGAATCTATTAAATCTCCAACCATTAACTTGAAAAATACTTTAACGTACACTTCGTCTTTAAATAAACCTTCTTTTTTCTGATTTTCCAGTCCATGAATAATCTCAGGCGGTGAAATATCTATTTTCTTATTAAAAACAGTAGACATGCTGGTAGCAGCTGCTCCCATCATCTGATTCATGGCTTCTTGAACGGCACTGAGGTGCATTTCGTTCAGTTCTTTATCCGGGTTTGTCCCGTCTCCGCCGAGCATAATATCTGCGATTACTGCCGCATCCTCTGATTTAATGAAAAACACATTATTGCCAGTAAAGCCTTCTATGTAATTAACTTGAACACTCACAGGTTTAAATGTAACTTCTTCTTCTAATTGATCCTTGCCGATTACCGTGACAGCCGGTGTAGTAATTTCTACCTTTTGGTTTAACAGTGTAGACAGTGTAGTAGCAGAGCTTCCAAAGGAAATATTACCGATTTCCCCCAAAGCATCCTTTTCGATACTTGTTAAAAATGCTTCATCTGCCGCCTGCTCCTGCTGGTCATCCTCCTGTTCATCTGCAGGCACCTTAAGCAGGGCATCTATTTCTTCTTGTGACAGCTTGCCATCATTCATCATTTTCCATCACCCCATTCAGTTCCTCTAATACTTGGACAGACATTTTATGCCGATACTTTCCCGGCTGTACAAGAAACTTAAATTCATCATTTACAGCCATTTTTAATGGTGCATCAATTGCTTGATCCAAAGCAATCACATCGCCGACAGAGAACTTCAAAAATTCATCAATATTGATGGATGCTTCCCCGAGAACGGTTTTTACTTCTACATCGGTATTTTGAAGGTACTTCGACATTCTTTGCAGACTTTTTTCATCTTTGTTTTTATTTGTCTGCATCCAATAGCTTGCAGAAAGCTTTGGTATAATCGGCTCCAAGATGATATGTGGAATACATATATTAATCATTCCGGATACCTCTCCAATCATAGCGGCTAACGAAACAACTACCACCGTTTCTGTAGGTGCAACGATTTGCATGAATTGGGGGTTCTCCTCGAATTCTTCTAAAATGGGTTCGATATCTGCAACAGATGACCAAGCTTCCTTTAAGCTGACTTCTGCTTTCTCAAATAATTGTGTGAGCAAAATCTTTTCAATTTCTGTCAAACTGCTTGTTTTCGAACCAGTAGAACCTTTCCCTCCAAGTAATCGTTCCAGTAATGCAAATGCTACATTGGGATTGATTTCCATGATTAAATTGCCATCTAATGGCTCCAAACTATAAATATTAAGTACGGTCGGCTTCGGTACAGAGCGTATAAATTCCTCATAAGGCACTTGGTCGACAGAGGTAACATTAATATTCACGTATGTCCTGAGCTGTGTAGCAAAAAAAGTTGTCAGCAATCTTGCATAATTCTCATGCAGTCTTGAAATGCTGCGTATCTGGTCTTTCGAAAAACGTAACGCTCTCTTAAAATCATAGACACGAATGCGTTTTTCATCTTCTTCTTTTTTCAATTCTTCCGCATCCATTTCTCCTGATGTTATCGCTGAAAGCAAGGCATCAATTTCATTTTGCGATAATACCTCATCCATAAACTTTAGTCACCTCCTGACATGGTAGAATCTATTGAAGTATTTTCTTAATGGTATATACTTCGGTAACCGTTCCTTCTGTCATCATTTCATTTAAATCTGTTTTCAATGTATCCTCAAGCTCGTCCAGACCTGTTTGAAAATCATCCACTTCCATAACGGCCAATTCTTTAATTAATAAATTCGTAATTTGAAAGCCCCGTTTTTCTAATTCTTCCACTGCTTTATTATCATCTGTAATAACTTGAAATTGAACCTGGACATATCTGTCATCCTTAATATCTGTGGTCACCTCTGGCGTTTCATAAGAATGGCTGACCATATCATCAATCGATTGCTCTCCAGAAGTTTCTTCCGGCTCATTAACATAGATAACGATAATAAGCGTTGCTACAACGCCAACAAGTAATGTAATAATAGATGTCATAGCTATTTTTACTATTTTACTCATTCTTTTCACCTGCCTTTAACGGGAGTGCGGGAAAACCAATCTGGTGATAAAAGGCTGTTACCTTTTCAATAATTTCTTCTTCGCTTTCTTTGACAAACACCTTTTTTCCGTTTAATAGAGAAATGCTTGTATCGGCATATGCCTGGACCTGCTCAATCATGATAGCATTCAGAACAAAAGGTTCATTATTTAATCGGGTTAATCGAATCATACGTTATCGGGACTAACCTGATGTCCGTTCAGGTCAGTCCCCTTCCCCCCTTGCTTATCGTTTTAGATTAACAAGCTCTTGTAAAATTTCATCAGACGTTGTAATTATTCTCGTGTTTGCCTGAAATGAACGCTGTGCTGTAATCATTTCTGTGAACTCTTCGGATAAGTCAACGTTAGACATTTCCAGTGCACCGCTAACGATTTCTCCTGATCCGTTATCTCCTCCTGGTGCACCTAAGTTTGGCTGACCAGAATTATTAGTAGCCGCATACAAATTACCTCCAACTTTTTCTAATCCAGACGGGTTAGAAAACTTTGCTAACGCAATTTGTCCAGCTGCTACAGTGTTATCACCAATCGTGTAATTTACTGTTCCATCTGGCTGTACACTGAAGCCATCGGCATCTTCTGGAATATTAATAGCCCCTCCGCCGTTAGCTTGTAGATAATAACCATTTGCATTGACGATATCTCCATTATCATCTAAGTAAAAATTACCAGCACGAGTATAGTACGTCGCACCATCTCCTTGAACAGCAAACATCCCATCACCATCTATTGCAAAATCTAGTGGATTATTAGTTGTTTGTGGTGCTCCTGGTGTATGAACATTGCTGATAGCTCCCTGCTGTGAACCAAGGCCAATTTGAGAGGCATTTATTCCTCCTCGTCCCCCTCCTGCTCCCTGCGCTGCAGAAGTTGTCTGACTCATCATATCCTGAAAATTGATATTCGATTTTTTATAGCCTGATGTATTCACGTTTGCAATATTATTACCGATAACATCTAATTTTGTTTGTGAATTTTTCATTCCTGAAATACCTGCGTACATTGAACGTAACATGATTATTTCCCCTTTTTATTTTCATTTGACCGCTTCTGTCATTCCGCGGCAGTAGGCTTCCCATAAAGGGTCCGGCCTTTTTTACAATAAAATTGTTCCATCAATATTGGTAAATACTTTTTTATCTGCTTCTGATTGATTTAGCGCTGTAATCACTGTATTATTTTTGACACTGACTACCATTGCATTGCCATCAATTACGACCAGTGCATCTTTTACACCTTTTTGTTTTGCTTCTTTTACTTTCTCTTGAATAGACTGCCATTCTTGATTGCTAAGCTGGATATTCCGCTCTTGCATCCGTTCTGCAGCATGCTTACTGATTGTCAGCTCTTGCTGATTTTGAAGAATATCTCTAAAGGAAATTGCTCCTTTTTTGGGTGCCGCTTTTTGTATATGCTGTTCCTGAGATATAGGTGGTACGATTGGTTGGATTGGGCGAACCATTATTCTTCTCCCTCCTCATTTTCCGAAGGGTCTGTCACCTCATTTTCTGATTCATTATCAGTTTCTTCTCCGGATGCTCCTACTTCAATAACAGTATCAGCATAGATTTTTTCGCCATTTTCTAAATGAAAAACAGCCCATCCATCCTGTTCAGACACAGAAACAATTTTGCTTGATTCCACACCTGTTTCTCTTCCGGTCTCTTTATCAAAGGTTCTATAATTTACCGTTTCTCCAATCATATGACTATATTGAATAGCCGGAGATACGAGCTGATTATTGACTAAGAGTTCCATCGAATTAGACATATTCGTCATCTGCTCCAGGGAAGAAAATGATGCCATTTGCGCAATAAATTCAGATTCATCCATCGTATTCATCGGATTCTGGTTTTGCATTTGTGCAATCAATAATTTTAAGAATTCGTCTTTCCCCAGTTCAGAAGAAGGCTCTCTTGTTTTTGGCTGATTACTTAAGTATAAAGATGGATCTATAGAAGTGATCGTTGTCACCGCCTTTCAAATTCCGGCTACATTTTTGTACAGCTGTGGTTATTATTAAACTTGCTCTTCTATATTTTGCGATAGCAGCTTCTCCATAAATGATTCAAAGGATTCTGTTTCAGAAGACGAATCCTGTTCTTTCGAGTCAGAAGCTGTTTCCTGTTGCTCTGAATGCTGCCCGCTTTGATTTTCTTTCGCATTTTTCGATGCGTCTGTCTGCGAAGCATTCACATTATCCTGCCTTTCAACCGATACCTGATGCGGTGAAAACACATTTCTCAGCTGATGCAGATTCGATTCCAATACTTCCTTCACCGCTTTAGAAGAAACAAGCATCTGTACTGTCAATTCCCCATTTGTCTGAATAAAACGTATCGTCATATCACCTAGGTTCTCCGGTCTCAATTGGATGGAGATGGGATTTTGTCCTCGTACAAAATTTTGCAGGCGCTGGCTTTGTACGATTGTTTCAATTTTATCGATCAGCTCTTTACCTGATAGACCTTTCGATGAATCTGTCTGCCCCATCTGAACAATAAATTGTTCTATCTTGGAGATAGGAAGACTGTCCTGCTTAAAAACAGCCGGCGATGCATCTTGGAATGATGTTTGCAGCCAGGCTGCCATTTTCGGCTCGATACGAGGAGCAGCTTCAGCTTCTGCTTTTACTGGCTGGTGGTAACCTGTTTCATTAGCTGTCTGCCTGACTAATTGGACATCCTTGTTCTGTTTGGTAACTCCAGGAGATACTTCTTTAAAAATGGATTGCAGCCACCCTGCAATTCTAGCTTCCACACGCTGTAACCCTTCTGCATCTGGTCTGGATTTATCGGCCTGTTCGACCACCGCAGAATTTGCTTTACGGTTGTTTAGCATTTGTCCTTCTGGCAAGCTGGCGGCCAGCAATTGATGTGCAATTTGATTTACTATCTGACTGGAAACGGGTGAATCTGCTTTTTGGAGCTGCTGGATTATACCTTGGATGAATTGCTGCATTTTGGCCTGCTGCTCTGCCTGTTCAGCATCAACCCAACTACCTTTCACTTGCTCTTCAGTCATTAAACCGGCTTCAATCACTAAATCAGCTATCTTTTTTTCTATTTGCTCCGCTGTTGCCCCATCGGATCTCAGTATAAATTCATTAAAATCTTGCAAAGCCTTGATTACTTCCACATTTTCAAAGTCGTCAGCATCATTTATTTCTTCTTCCGGCAAGCCGGCTTCAAGCATTTGATACGCCATTTGATGTACCGCCTGTTCAAAAATGGAGGAATCAGCATGTTGCATTTGCTGATAAATACCGTCCAGCACTTCCTGTTTATCTATCTCAGGATTTTCATTAAAAAACTGCTCCCAATCCTGCAGCAACTGCGCTAATAAGCTGGATGTATCATGTATATCTGCAGTTTGTTCTATGCCTTGCAGCTGATTGGCTATTTCGTTATAAATATCTATCGCAGGCTGTAAATCTGCCATCGAGGATATTTCTGGGTGCTCCGCCAGCGCTGAGGATAGATGTTGGCTGAGCAGATTCTCTATCTGTAATCTTTGCTGTTCGCCATTTTCTTCTATAGAATTCTCTTGCTGAGATACTGCATTTTTCATTAACAAAGCAACGATTTCTTCCTGCAAAACATCATTATCTTTCAAAATAGCAAGTACTTCATCAGGAAGTGATTCTCCTATCTGTTCAAAAACATCTGCTAACTGCTGATTCTGATTTTGCTGAAGCGGGGTTCTTACATCCCCCCGGGCAGGTAATGATCCTGATTTCTGTAATAATAAATCACCGAAACCGGATCCTTGCTGTGTTCTTGACTTGGTATTCGTCTGATTGGAAAACATAAGATCAGCTATATTCAACCTCATCGCATTCACTTTTTCACCTCCTTTCAAGTTTTTTATATTGTTACTCCATTAACATTTGCGTATAGGTCGTCGCCGCTTCTACATTCATTTGCTGTAAAATATCACCGCGGTCCCCAGTAGACATTTCTTCTAAAATAGTTACGGCCAAATCAGCTTCCAGGTTTTCGAGAATAGCAGCTGCTTCCTTACTCTTCATACCTTCTAATGTCCTAGTCATCGAACTTTTTTCTGAAACGGCACCTGCTTCAGCTTGAGCCTGCTCTCCGCCTTGCTGCTCATCGCTTTGTTCTGTATCCTCGTTATTTTCGTTTTCTTCCTGTTCTTCTTCCAAACTGCTAATCTCGCTTTCTAAATCAGCAATTGTTTCTTCAAGCTCTTGGATTTGTTCATCTTTATTATTGATGATTTCATTTCTGCTTTCCAATTGATTTTGCAATGCCTGTAAATCATTCAATTCACTTATTTCTTCATTTGATTCATCTGTGAACATTTCTCCAACAACCGGAATGGATTGTCCTCGTTCCTTCAGCCAATCTAATGTATTAAATCCGGCAATATGTAAAACAAAAACAACAATAACAGCCAGGATAAAAAGCGGCATAGCTATTAAAAACAGCTTCATAAAGATACCTGAAGACTTCTTAACTTCCGGTTCCATTTCACTTTGTTTTTTATTTTTATTTTTCATTATTTTCACCTTTGATTTTGTCTCAGATATTGTTGCATGGACATTTCATCCATAAACTCAGCTTCCTGCTTTTTTAATACGGCTTTAGCTTCCTCTTTTTTTAAATCAATCATCTTATCGTATTTTTTATACTCAATATAAGCTTCCGATAATTTCGTTTGCTTGGAATTCATGTCATTTCTTGCTCTCTGTACTAGCAGCTGTACCGTTTGGATTTGATTGGTCAATTTTTCTATATAAGCAGACTGTTCTTTTATTTTTTCAATAGATGTAGATGCTTGAATCGCATTTTCAAAGGTACTTTCTGCCATTTCTTTTTTCTTCAATAAGCTGTATAACTCTCTGGCGATTTTCTCAAATGTTTCTTGGGATTCCGCATAAGCCCGCTGAGCTACTTGCTTCTCATTATCATGCATATCCCGTATTTTAGCTAAACTGGATATCTTAGCCATTTAAAACAACTCCTTTATTGAACCAGGTTTTTCATCATCTGTACGGTTTCTTCAAAACTAACTTGCTCGTAGACCCCTTGTTTTAAAAAAGAAACAATATTTGGATATGATGCCACAGCTAAGTCCACTTCAGGGTTTGTTCCTTTTTTATATGCGCCGATAGAGATTAATTCGTTATTTTCTTCGTAGGTAGCGAGAAGCGTCCTTAATTTTGTAGCAATTTGCTGATGCTCATTTGTTGTAATCACATTCATGACCCTGCTGATTGACTTCAACACATTGATTGCAGGATACTGGCCTCTTTCTGCGATTTTCCGATCCAGAACAATATGGCCGTCCAATATTCCTCTCACTGCATCAGCAATTGGCTCATTCATATCATCGCCGTCAACGAGCACGGTATAAAAACCCGTAATCGAACCATTTTCATCTGTCCCTGCCCGCTCTAAAAGCTTTGGTAAGATCGAGAATACGCTCGGAGTATATCCCTTTGTTGTTGGAGGCTCCCCCACCGCCAGACCAATTTCCCTTTGTGCCATCGCAACCCGGGTAACAGAATCCATCATTAAATTCACATTAAACCCTTGTTCCCTGAAGTATTCACTGATTGCCGTTGCTGTATATGCCCCACGAATTCGCATAAGTGCAGGCTGATCAGAGGTTGCTGCAACAATAATGGATTTTTTTAGTCCTTCTTCTCCTAAATCATGCTCAATAAATTCCCGGACCTCTCTTCCTCGTTCGCCGATAAGAGCAATAATGTTCACATCCGCATTGCTATTCCTTGCAATCATTCCCAGCAATGTACTTTTTCCTACACCGCTCCCGGCGAACAAACCGACACGCTGGCCTATTCCCATTGATAAAAAGCCATCAATTGCCCGGACGCCAACCTGTAGCGGCTGCCTGATTGTCGGTCTGGAAAGGGGGTTTGGCGGCTTTCTCTCCGTTTGATAACCTGTTAAGCCTTTAGGCAGGGCTTCCCCGTCTAAAAGTGGTTTTCCCAGCGGGTCCAGCACATGACCTATCAAGCTCCGGCCAACTTTTACGTTTAATGGATTTCCAGTGGCTTCTACTAAACAGCCTGAACCTACTTCATTTACTTCCCGATAAGGCATTAAAATGATTTTTTCATTTTGAAACCCTACCACTTCTGCTAAAATAGGCTCTCCCTTATCAGAGCTTGTATGGATGTAACAAACCTCGCCGATGTTTGCTGCAGGTCCTTCCGATTCAATCATCAAACCTACAACACGAATCACTTTTCCATACCGTTTATATGGAACGGTCTTCTCTATGACTGAAATCAAGGCCTCTTTATTCATTCGGCATCCTCCATGACATAATCCATTAGTGCTTCCCGGATTTTTTCAAGCTGTGTATTCACACTTGTTTCTATCTGACCGTGCGGATATTGGATAATACAGTCTGTCGGCTGAATGTTCATATCAGCGTGGATAGAAAGTTTCGTTTCATCTCCGATTATGCGCTGCAGCTCTTCCTGATAGGAATGAACCTCTTCATAATAATCCGGGTGGATAATAATGCTAATAGTTGGCTGAGATTTCACTTCATCGAGTGCATCCTTTATTAATGTTCTGATATAATCCGGCTGCTCCTTCAGCTCATTATGTAAAACTTTATTCGCTGTCGCCATGGCTATTTCTACAATACTTTCTGATTGCTTTTCCAATGTTTGATGATAATCCTCTTTCGCTATATCAACGATATGATTTGCTTCCTGCAGTTTGTGTTCAAACTGTGTATAAGCTTCTTGTTTTCCATCCTCATAACCCTTTTGGAACCCTTGTTTCCGAGCCAGCTCTATTAGCTCTTTCTTTTCTGTTTCCCATTTATTCCGTGCTTCCTCTATCTGGTTATCCGCTTCTTCTATCCGCTTTTTCTGCTGTTCTTCAACGGAAGCTAATTCTTGTTTTTGGAAGGAAATTGCCTCCGTTAATTGCCGGTGTACTTCTGTTGTGTCATCTTGAGGAGTATTGGCTCGCGTAACAATAGACTCAATTGGTTTGATCGATATTTGTTTTTTTACATCAGACAATAATATCGTCTCCTCCGCCTCGTGCCACCACAATTTCTCCTTTTTCTTCCAGTCCGCGTATCACATTGACAATTCTTGTTTGTGCCTCTTCCACATCTTTTAGACGCACCGGCCCCATAAATTCCATTTCCTCTTTAAAGGTGGTCACCATCCGTTCAGACATGTTTTGGAACACAATATCCTTCACTTCATTGCTTGCTACTTTGAGAGATAATCGCAGGTCATCATTGTCAACTTCTCTGATAACACGCTGAATCGCCCGGTTATCCAATGTAACAATATCTTCAAATACAAACATTCTTTTCTTGATCTCTTCCGCCAAATCCGGGTCCTGTGTCTCCAGGGCTTCTAATATCGTTCTTTCTGTTGAACGATCGACTCCATTCAGCACTTCTACCACCGTTTGGATACCGCCCGTCTGTGTATAATCTTCTGTCATGGACGAAGATATATTTTTCTCAAGCACCTGCTCTATTTGACTGATAATCTCTGGAGAGGTCGAGTCCATCGTAGCAATTCTGCTGGCCACATCCGCCTGTACATTTTTGGGCAGTGCAGAGAGTATTTGACCGCTCTGTTCCGCATCCAGATAAGAGAGAATCAGTGCAATAGTTTGCGGATGCTCTCCCTGAATATAATTCAAAACCTGCTGCGGGTCTGCTTTTCTGGCAAAATCAAACGGTCTCACCTGCAAGGAAGAGGTCAGGCGATTAATAATACTGGATGCCTCCTGCTTCCCGAATGCTTTTTCCAAGACCGTTTTAGCATATCCAATCCCTCCCTGAGAGATATAGTCTTGTGCCACTGCAATCTGATGAAATTGGTTTAATATATCTTCTTTTAAATTAGAATCTACCTTTTTAACAGAGGAAATATCCAAGCTCAGCTTTTCAATTTCTTCCTCTGATAGATATTTATACACTTGTGCTGATACATCCGGACCTAATGAGATTAAAAGAATGGCTGCTTTTTGTCTGCCTGTCAGTGTATTTTTTCTTGCCATAAATAAAACCTCCTAATCCTCATTCATCCAGCTGCGTAATAATTTCGCAAATTCTTCTGGTTTTTCGTTTGCAATTTTCTCCAATTGTTTTCTTCTGATAACTTCTTCTGTATCTTCTCTAGGAAGCTCCGGAATAATTGGTTCTTCATTATCTGCTACAGAAGCTAACGGCTGCTCTTCCTCGATTTCCTCTTCCAGCCATTCTTCCTCTGTACGATTCCTTCTGAGCATAAAGAGTAAAATAATGATGACAATTAGTAAAATTCCGCCAATAATATAAAGCCATATAGGGATTCCTGCTCCTGACGGTTCTTCCTGCTCCCCGACTGAAGTGCTGAATTCCTGAAAAACAATCGAGGTATTCGGATCAGCTTCTTCCTCCGTATCCTGTAAATCTCCGTCAACTGATGTTTCTATGATGGAATTCAAAATAGATTCCACACCTTCTTCTACATCTGTCTGTTCCTGCTGGTTTAAAAATTCTATTTCTCCATCTTCTCCTTGTCTTGTGCTGTTGACTGCCACCTGTATGCCAAGGTCTCTGATTTGATAAGGGCTTTCCACTATCTCACGGCGGATACGGTTAAACTCATAATTGATTGTTTCTCTATCTAATTCATAGTCTCCGTCGTTGTCGCCTTCTTCAGCAGGGAAGTTCGCAACATCTTCTTCTCCGGCTCCCGCAACACCGTCCGGGGCTCCTTGACCAGTATAAGACTCTTGAATCGTCTCCAGACTGACCGGAATGCCTTCCATTGCTTCTAAATCAACAGGCTCCACTAATTCTTCTGTACGGTTTTCTTGAGAAAAATCAATATCTGCTGTAACGGAAACAACAATATTTTCATTTCCTACCATTGTTCCGAGCATTTGCTGCAGCCTGCGCTGAATATCACGTTCTACATCTTTTTTTATGGTTTGCTGATTCGAGTATGTATCCTGACCGCCGGCTAATTGCGTTTCCTGGTCATAATATTCAAAGTACTGATTCATAATAATAATATCTTCTGCATCTAGATTAGGGATTGCCTTTGACACCAGATGATATAGACCGTCTACCTGATTTCCCTCAAATTGATATCCCGGCTGTGTATGTAACATAATAGCAACACTGGCTTCTCCTGTTGCTTCATCGGCAAACACAGGCTGTTCAGGCATGTTTATCATGACATTTGCGTCTTGTATACCTTCAATTCCTGAAATTAAATTCCCGAGCTCTGTTTGCATCGCATCTAGTTTCATGACACTGAATTCATTCTCTGTAATGCCCCAAGAGGCATTTTCACTAAAAAAAGAATAATCTATACTCCCACTGTTTGGAAGCCCCATAGAAGCAAATTCTAATAATAACGAATCAACCTGCTCCTCAGGCACCAGAATGGTAGTCCCGCCATTTTCAAGTTCATACGGCACTGTTCTGGTATCTAACTCCGTTGTAATTTGGCCGGCTTCCTGCATGGACAAATTATTATACAAAGGAACATAGTTCGAATTGGAACTAAAAAAAGTTACCGCAGCAATTAACAAAACGATTAATACTGCTCCGCCGATCATCGTCCCTTTTTGCCCCTTCGACCTGGATTTCCAAAAAGTAAAAGTGGATTCTCTCCATTTTTGTAATTTCTCTTTCATATACACTACCCTCACTAAATTCAAAACTATTCTTTGTGCACTTAAGACTGTTCAAAAAGCTCAACTAAAATAACTTATTATAAAAACTTTCTAAGTTAAGAACAGCTGCATCATGTAAATCCTGTCTTGGAATATTTTTTTGACATAATGCATTATCATATCCAAGCCGTAAGCTGATTTTTTGATTGTACTTTTTTGAACAAACATTTTCAGCTTAATTATTATCTTTACACCTGCATCCGCATAATCTCATTGTAGGCATCGATTACTTTACTCTGTACTTGGACACCTGTTTCCAGTGTGACGCTTGCTTTTTGAGCAGTTATCATCACATCATGCAGATTCTCCACACTGCCATTTGCTAATCCATTTGTTTTATTATCTGATTCTAATTGAATATGATTTAAATCCTCTATAGCATTTTTTAACATGGAAGAGAAATTACTCTGTGCTTGACTTGGAGTTAAACGCGAAGATTGCCCTTCTTCAACCGGGTTTACTGGAGGGAGATAAGTTCCAATCGTATTCATTCTGTTCTACCACCTTTAACTTTTTATTGTCCAATTTCTAATGTTTTCATAAGCATTCCCTTACTCGCATTAAAAGCAGTTACATTTGCTTCATAGGAACGGGAAGCGCTCATTAAATCAACCATTTCTTTTAAAGGGTCTACATTGGGCATTTCCACATAGCCGTCTTCATTTGCATCGGGGTGCTCCGGATTATACACAAGTTCAAACGGTGTCTGATCCTCTACTATTCCAGTTGCACGCACACCGCCGCCGGAGGCATTATTCCCTTCTGCATGCTTTAACATCTGCTTAAAGGAAGGCTTCCCTGTGCCAAATGTTGCCATTTTCCGGCGATACGGTTCAAACTCTCCATCAGCATTTTGGGTTGCTCTGGTTGTCTGTGCATTGGCCAAGTTAGAAGACACCAGATCCATACGTAATCTCTGTGAGGTCAAACCGCTTGCGCTGGCATCCATTGATTGAAAGATAGACAATTTTAATTACCTCCTCGAATGACAGATTGTAAGCTGCTGAATTTTCCATTCATACGGTCAATAAGACTGTTGTAATAAATTTGATTTTTAGCCAGCTCTGACATTTCTTTATCAATATCGACATTATTCCCGTTGTGATTATATGTAGTTGACGCGTCCTTCACAATACGGTACGGACGGTTCTCTTCTTCACCAAAGTTCAAATGACGTTCATTGGTTGTTCTCGCTTGAAGTCCAGATATCTCATTTTCCAAAGCAGATTTAAAACTTACTTTTTCCGCTTTATAGTTTGGTGTATCTGCATTTGAAATGTTATTAGAAATAACATTGTTTTTTGCAGAAGCGTACTGTATCGAATTTTCTAAGTTACCAATCGTGCCGCTAAATAAATCCATTTTATTCTTTACACCTCTTTTTTTTCATAAACACCCATAAATTACATTGTTTATACGAATTAATTTTAAATTAAGTAGTAGACAAAGTCTATGCAATTTCTACATTATTATTGACAAATTAAAAAATCATTCATTTTTACTAGACTAAAAGACCCTATAAATGATTTTTATTTGTTGTTTTTCACAAAGGCCCTCGCAAGCTTCGTATCATCTGCAAACTCTATAATACATTCTCCATAACCAAATTACATAGAAAAACAGGTCATTAGACCTTATTTTCATTCTACCTTTTAAAATAAAGGAATTCAATATGCTCATTAAAAATATTTATTAAATATATTTTACTAATCGTTTTTGTTCAAAAAGTCGCCAAAATAAAATTAGCCTGCTAGAACCGCAGACTTCCCGTTGCTATTATTACTGAACATAAAAAATCGGGACTTTAGTTAGTCACCGAATGAAAATATGTTATAAAACGTAATATCCTTCCTTATTCTCACATAAAAAAACTGTGAAGAAATATTTCCTCACAGCATTTTTAGTTTATTTTCGTTTTAGCGTGTACGAATTTTTTCTAATTCTACTAAGAATTTATCGTTTAATACTTTAATATACGTTCCTTTCATACCTAGAGAACGAGATTCGATAACTCCTGCACTTTCCAGCTTACGAAGTGCGTTAACAATAACAGAACGGGTAATTCCTACACGGTCAGCAATTTTACTTGCTACTAATAAACCTTCTTTTCCATTTAACTCTTCAAAAATATGATCGATTGCTTCCAGTTCACTGTAAGACAGAGAGCTGATTGCCATTTGTACAACAGCTTTGCTTCGAGCTTCCATTTCAATCTCTTCTGTTTTCTCATGAAGAATTTCCATACCTACCACTGTCGCGCCGTATTCAGCCAACAGTAAATCATCATCATTAAATGTTTCATTTACGCGGCCGATGATTAACGTTCCTAAGCGCTCTCCGCCGCCGATAATTGGAACAATAGTTGTATAGCCGTCTTTGAATAATTCTTTGTTTTCTACAGGGAACACCGTGTGTTTGTTTTCGATATCCAGGTTTGCAGTCGTTTCACGGATTTCTTGTAATCCTTCTGTATACTCTGCAGGAAATTGTTTTTCTTCAAGCATTGATTTCATACGGTCATTCTCTACCTCTTGATTCACTGCAACGCCTAATAATTTCCCGCGTCTGCTGACAATATATACATTCCCGCGAATCACATCACGTAATGATGCTGACATTTCATTAAAATTCACTGACTTTCCTGTTGCTGTTTGTAACATTGCATTAATTTTTCTTGCTCTCGTTAATAAATCCATTTGATATTCCTCCATTTTAGAATTTTAAATTATAATATAAATTGACTGAGATCCTTGTTTTGAGCAATTGTCGAAAGCTTATCATTAACATACCCTTTTGTAATTTCAACTTCTGTCATTGAAATATCAGGAGCTTCATAGGATAGGTCCTCTAATAATTTTTCCAGGATTGTGTGTAATCTGCGAGCCCCAATGTTGTCGGTCTCCTGGTTCACATCATAAGCAATTTGCGCAAGTCTCTCTATAGCTTCGTCCGTAAATTTAAGTTTTATACCTTCTGTTTCTAGCATTTGCTTATATTGTTTTAATAAAGCATTGGAAGGCTCTGTTAAAATTTGCTTAAATTCATTGATTGTAAGCTTCTCCAACTCTACGCGAATTGGAAACCTGCCTTGCAGCTCAGGAATCAAATCAGAAGGTTTCGACATATGAAAAGCTCCTGCAGCGATAAATAGGATATGATCCGTCTTCAATGTCCCATGTTTGGTTACAATCGTTGACCCTTCCACAATCGGCAGGATATCCCTTTGCACACCTTCTCTGGAAACATTTGCAGAGCCTTCTTGTTTGCCTGCTACTTTATCAATTTCATCAATGAAAATGATACCTGTTCGTTCAGCACGGTTAATCGCTTCTTGAGTGACCTCATCCATATCGACAAGCTTTTGCGCCTCTTGCTGGGTCAACACTTTTCTTGCCTCAGAAACGGTTAGTTTCCTTTTCTTTTTCTTTTTGGGCATGAACTGACCAAAAGCATCCTGCATGTTCATCCCCATTTGTTCCATTCCCGAACCTTGCAGCATGTCAAACATCGAAGGCGGAATTTCTTCTACTTCAATAGAAACATAATGGTCTTCTAACTCACCTAACGCCAGCTGATGAGCTGTTCGTTTTCTCTTTGATTTTATCTCTGATTCTTCATTCGAAGCATCATCTTCTTGATCTTCATCTGAATCAGAGCCTTGAAACAGCATTTCAAATGGGTTTTTCACGGAGTTTTTAGTTTTTGTCTGTGGTACAAGCAGTTTAACAAGTTTTTGATTTGCTTCCTGTTCCGCCCGCTCCATGACATCTTCCATCTTTTCTTCTCTCACCATTCGTACAGCTTTTTCTACTAAATCACGAACCATTGATTCCACATCTCTGCCGACATAACCAACTTCCGTGAATTTTGTAGCTTCTACTTTAACAAACGGTGCACCGACCAGCTTTGCAAGTCGTCTGGCAATTTCTGTTTTACCTACACCAGTCGGACCAATCATTAAAATATTTTTGGGCACAACCTCATCTTGAAAATCTTCGTCAAGCTTCATTCGCCTATAGCGATTTCTCAGAGCTACTGCCACCGATTTTTTTGCTTGCTTTTGCCCTATAATATATCTATCTAATTGATTCACTATTTGCTTTGGCGTTAAATCCACCGTCATCAAAAGCACTCTCCTTTGTCAAGACTTCATTAAAAGCGTTCATTCAAAAAGAAAGAAACGATTATTCCAGTACTTCTAACGTAATCTGATCATTCGTAAACACACAAATATCTCCTGCAATTTCTAACGCAGTTTGCGCAATTTCAGCAGCAGATAACTGCGGTGCTTTTTGAAGCAATGCTCTGCCGGCGCTTAACGCATAGTTGCCTCCAGAACCAATAGCAAGTATCCCGTCGTCCGGCTCGATAACTTCTCCTGTGCCGGATACAAGGTACATATTTTCTTTATTCATGACTATCAGCATAGCTTCGAGCTTTCTGAGAACTTTATCAGAACGCCATTCTTTTGCTAATTCGACAGCAGCTCTTGTCAAATTGCCATTAAATGCTTGTAGTTTACCTTCAAATTTCTCAAATAATGTGAAGGCATCTGCCACAGATCCGGCAAACCCGGCCAGAACTTCTCCATTATACAAAGTCCTCACTTTTTTTGCGGTTTGCTTCATAATGACGGCATTGCCCAGTGTCACCTGACCGTCACCGCTCATGGCACATTTTCCATTATGCTGCACTGCAAATATAGTTGTAGCATGCATTTGGGAGTCCATATATCCACCTCACTTATTTTTTATCATTTGCGCGCGGATGGCTTTTCATATAAGCCTTCTTCAAATGCTCTTTCGAAATGTGCGTATATATTTGAGTAGAGGATAAACTTTCGTGTCCTAACAGTTCCTGCACAGACCTTAAATCAGCTCCCTCATTCAACATATGCGTTGCAAAAGTATGCCTGAGCTTATGAGGGTGCACTTGAATATTTATAGAAGCTTTTTCTACTATTTTATTTAGCACAGTACGAATGCCTCTTGTGGTTATCGGATTCCCTCTTGCGTTTAGAAATACATTCTCTGTTTTGTTATTTGATTTATTCAGTAATTTTTTCCTGCCGTGGAGCAGATACTTTTCTAAAGCCGCTTCCGCGAAACTGCCAAAAGGGACATAACGTTCTTTCCGCCCTTTCCCTTTTACAAAAATAGTTCCAATCGAAAAATCAATATCCTGCAAGCGCAATTGCTGACACTCGCTGACGCGGATTCCGGTTCCATACAGAACCTCCAGCAGCGCTTGATCGCGCTGTCCTAAATCTGCCGTCAAATCACTCACACAAAAAAGCTTCTCCAACTCCTCTTCATACAAAAAGCCTGGAACAGGTTTTTCCGACTTAGGGAGTGAAAGCTGCGTAAACGGATTCCCCACAACCAGCTTCTCCCGTTCCAAAAAACGGTAAAAGCTTCTCAGTGAAGATATTTTTCTGGAGACAGACCTTTTGCTTAACGCATTGTTATATAACTCTGTAAGAAATATCCGGACTTCCCGGTAGGTTACATCTTTTAAATCATATACTTCTTCTCTTTGCATAAAAGCTTCGAATGTTTCTAAATCAGTCCGATAATATTGAACGGTATACGGCGAGGCATTTTTTTCAATTTGTAAATACTCTATAAACTGGTCCATATATGTTTTTAAATTCACAAAGAAGTCACCTCATCATCGTATAACGGATAAAGCATAGCACACTCCTTCTGAGATTGCAATGAATTTAACTAAATTGTAATAAAATTCAGAAAGGTGCTTAGAGTTATGAATATTCGATGAAGTGAAAAAACAACGAAAGGATGGTTAGGAGTATCTGAAGATCCTGTTTATTTCCATTCTATAAGTGTATCCACAAAAAATGATAAATAACTGCTCCAATAGCTTAGGGTCTTCCTGCTAAATAATTGGACAGCTTCTGTAAAGGGAAATGCCTTACCAAATAGATTTTAATAACAATTATAATTTTAGTCAACTTTAACGATTATTATACGTCTAATTCAACGATTCCAACTAACACGATGCATATTTTTTTATTATATATTTTACGTTTCTTCACACACAGCAGAACAGAAGCAGCTGATAATATCAGCTACTTCTGTGCAACTTCCTTATATTCACAATTAGAACATTGAACCTGTGTTTCTTTTTTACTTTTCTTCTCTACCAGCATGGAGTCACATTTTGGACACGTTCTGGCAATCGGTTTATCCCATGATACAAAATCACATTCCGGAAATCGGTCACAGCCATAGAAAGTTCTTTTTTTCTTTGATTTCCTTTCTACAACATCACCCTGTTGACATTTCGGACAAGTGACACCAATTTTCTTTAAAATCGGTTTTGTATTTCTGCATTCAGGGAAATTAGAGCATGCCAGAAACTTCCCATAGCGGCCCATTTTATATACCATTTCGTGCCCACATTCTTCACAGGTAATTCCAGCAGGCTCATCACGTATTTCTACCTTTTCCATTTCAGCATCTGCTTTTTCAAGCCGTTTGCTGAAGTCCTGGTAGAAATTGTCAATAATTTGTATCCAGGCTGTTTTCCCTTCCTCAACAGAGTCCAAGTCTGTTTCCATTTTAGCAGTGAATTCTGCATCAATGACTTCAGGGAAAAACTCTTCTACAAGCTCGCAGACGATGGTTCCTAGCTCCGTTGGCACAAACCGCTTATTATCCATGGATACGTAGCCCCTGCGCTGAATCGTATCCAGCGTTGGTGCATAAGTAGACGGCCGGCCAATGCCCATTTCTTCCATTGTTTTAACCAGTCTTGCATCAGTATAGCGCGGAGGCGGCTGGGTGAAATGTTGATTCGGCTTCACTTCTTTCGATTCAACCTTCATGCCCTCTTCCAGCTCCGGCAATATTTTATCTTCCTGTTTTTTATTGTCATCGTTGCCTTCCACGTATACTTTCATAAACCCTTTGAATTTTATCTTTGAACCGGTTGCACGAAACTCCACACCATTATTTAACAGATGCACGGTCATTGTATCCATCACAGCCGGCGCCATTTGACTGGCCACAAAGCGTTCCCAAATTAATTTGTACAAACGCAGCTGATCCCTTGATAAAATATTCTTTAATTCTTTTGGATCTCGTAAAGTAGAAGTCGGGCGGATGGCTTCATGGGCATCTTGCGCACCGCTTTTATTTTTAACAGGGGCTTGCTTGCCAAGGTACGTTTCGCCATAGTTCTCTTTGATATAGTCTTTTACTTCTTCCTTTGCCCCGTCTGAGATTCGCGTAGAATCTGTACGCATATACGTAATTAAACCAGTAATTCCGCCTGAAGAGCGGCCTAAGTCAATACCTTCATATAATTGTTGGGCAATCATCATCGTTTTCTTTGCACGGAAGTTCAATTTTCTTGCTGCTTCCTGTTGAAGGGATGAAGTAGTAAATGGATGTGCTGGATTTCGTTTTCTCTCTCTTTTTTTCACACTTTGAATGGTGAACTCTTTTCCGTCCAGCTTCTTTTTAACTTCTTCCACATCATCTTTTGTTTTAAGCTTTGTTTTTTTACCATCGACACCATAAAAGGCGCCTTCAAATATTTCGTTTCCTTTTGCAAATAATCCGTCGATAGACCAGTATTCTTCCGGCTGGAAATTCTCAATTTCTTTTTCTCTATCAATAATCATTTTTAAAGCAACAGACTGTACTCGTCCGGCACTCAATCCTTTTTTCACTTTCTTCCATAGTATTGGACTGATATTATAGCCTACTAAACGATCGAGAACACGGCGGGCCTGCTGCGCATCAACCAAGTCTAAATCTATCGCCCGGGGATTCTTAAAGGATTCTTTAATGGCATCCTTTGTAATTTCGTTAAAAACAACCCGGCATTTTGAATTTTCATCCACATTTAAAACATGTGCTAAATGCCATGCAATTGCTTCCCCCTCGCGATCCGGATCGGCTGCGAGATAGATTTTTTTGGCTTTTTTTGCTGATTTTCTTAAATCTTTAAGTATATCCCCTTTTCCGCGGATAGTAATATACTTTAATTTATAATTTTCCTCAACGTCTACTCCCATTTGACTTTTTGGCAAATCGCGAAGATGCCCCATGGAAGCTTTTACTGTATATTTTTTTCCTAAATACCGTTCAATCGTCTTTGCTTTCGCCGGCGACTCAACGATAACGAGATAATCTGACATGTACGTTCCTCCCATAATGAGGTTGACAATTTACGAATAGAAATCTTTCCTAATACTATAGATAGAATACGTTTTTGTCAAACACTATTTATTGAATAATCGAAAACTATAATTCCATTCTGTGTAAATATCTTCAGCAGATTGAATTAATTTTGCACCATCCTGAATGATTCGGTTACACCCGGCACATTGTTCTAAAAGCGGATTGCCTGGTACAGCGAACACATCCCTTCCTTGATCAAGGGCTTGATTCACCGTAATCATCGTACCGCTCTTTTTCATTGCTTCTATCACTAGGGTTCCCATTGTCAAGCCACTTATAATTCGATTTCTTTCCGGGAAATGATATTTTTGAGGCGGTGCATCTGGCGGGTATTCAGACAAAGCCAGTCCCTGCTTTACTATCTTTTGATAAAGCGGCAAATGTTCTCTTGGGTAAATGGACCGAAAGCCGCCGCCCAAAACAGCAATCGTGTTTCCCTGCCGTTCCAGTGTCAGCCGATGTGCCATACTGTCAACGCCTCTTGCCATTCCGCTGACAATCACCCATTTTGCATCAATAAGAGGCGCAATCGCCATAAAAAGCTTCCCAAAGGCCTCATTTGACGGGTTTCTTGTACCGATAACACTGAGCATCGGCTGTTTTGCTAAAAGATCCAGATTTCCTGAACCATATAAAACGAGGGGTGCGTCTTTAATTGTATTTAACATAGAGGGATAATATTCGTCAACTATTGTGATGATATGAAAATCTCTTGATTCTTCCAATATCTTCTTTTTTAATTGCGGATTATGAAGGTCTTTCAAGAGGGCTTGTGCTTTTTGATGAGGAATTCGAATAATTTGTGACAATTCATGCGGGGACAGCTGATAAATCTTTTTTAGTTCAGGATCTGTCCGTATCCACTTGCGTATAAAAGTACGCGTAGCATAACGGCATCTGCTGAGATGAATAAAATCCAGCCGATTAAAAAGATAATTCAATCCATATCCTTCCCTTCTTAATTAATTGAAGCTGAAAAACCCGGACAAGATTCTACTTCCTTCTATATTATAGAAGGAAGTAGAATCTTCTGCCCAGGTACTTTAAAGTACTTCCATACGCTTAATGCGTTTTACATTTTTCCTCTAAACCATTTTCTTTTAATGCTTCAATCATTGTTTCTCCCATAACAGAAGGAGTCGCAGCTACTTTAATTCCGCAGGATTCCATTACACGGATTTTTTCATCAGCTGTTCCTTTTCCTCCGGAGATAATAGCACCGGCATGTCCCATACGTTTTCCTGGAGGTGCTGTTGCTCCGCCGATAAATCCGACCACGGGCTTTGTCATATTCGCTTTCACCCACTCAGCAGCTTCCTCTTCCGCAGTACCGCCGATTTCACCGATCATAATAACAGCCTCTGTTTCAGGGTCTTTGTTAAATTCTTCTAATACATCAATAAAGTTTGTCCCGTTAACCGGGTCGCCGCCAATACCAACAGCTGTTGTTTGTCCATATCCGGCTTCAGATAATTGATGAACAGCTTCATACGTTAATGTACCAGAGCGGGAGACCACACCGATATGTCCTTTTTTATGGATATATCCTGGCATAATCCCAATTTTTGTTTCATCTGCTGTAATTACACCAGGGCAGTTTGGCCCAACAAGGCGTGTTTTCTTGCCTTCCATATAGCGTTTCACCTTCACCATATCCATTACCGGAATATGTTCTGTAATACAGATAACTAAATCAAGCTCTGCATCTGTTGCTTCGATGATAGCATCCGCAGCAAAAGGTGCCGGTACATAGATAACAGATGCGGTTGCTCCAGTAGCTTTTACAGCATCATCAACCGTGTTAAAAACAGGAACTCCTTCTACTTCCGTACCTGCTTTTTTCGGTGTTACCCCGCCAACAATTTTTGTACCATATTCCAGCATTTGTTTTGTATGGAAACGTGCAGTTCCACCTGTGATTCCTTGGACTATTACTTTTGTATCTTTATTAATATAAACACTCATTATAAGTCCGCCCTTTCCTATTTTTACGTCCTCTATTTGTAAGTCAATACACGGTAACTGCTTTACTTCACTGCAGCAACAATTTTCTCTGCGCCGTCTGCCATAGAGGTTGCAGAAGTAATATTTAGACCTGATTCATCTAAAATTTCTTTGCCCCGCTCTACGTTTGTACCTTCTAAGCGGACAACTAATGGAATAGTCAAGCCAATTTGTTTCGTTGCTTCTACAACACCTTCAGCAATAACATCACATTTCATAATTCCGCCAAAAATGTTTACAAAAATTCCTTTTACATTTTTATCTGAAAGAATGATTTTAAATGCTTCTGTTACTTTTTCGGCTGTAGCACCGCCCCCTACATCAAGGAAGTTAGCCGGATCGCCGCCATAATGCTTAATAATATCCATTGTAGACATTGCTAAGCCGGCGCCATTTACCATACACCCGATGTTTCCATCTAATGAAACATAGCTTAAGTCGTATTTAGATGCTTGGATTTCTTTCTCGTCTTCCTCACCTAAGTCACGCAGTTCTGCAATTTCTGGTTGACGATAGAGTGCATTATCATCAAAGTTTAATTTTGCATCCAACGCAAGAACTTCGTTATCCCCTGTAGTTACAAGCGGGTTAATTTCTGCGATAGAGCAGTCTTTCGCAACAAAAGCGTCATAAAGTGCAGTCATAAATTTAACTGCTTTACCCAGTAATTCATCCGGAATGTTAATATTGAATGCTAGTCTTCTAGCTTGATAAGGTGATAAACCAACAACAGGGTCAATCACTTCTTTAAAGATTTTTTCAGGTGTTGCTTCTGCCACCTCTTCAATTTCTGTACCGCCTTCTTCAGACGCCATCATAACAACTCTTGATGTGGCACGATCAAGAACTACCCCTACGTAATATTCTTTCTGAATATCACAGCCTTCTTCAATAAGTAAACGTTTTACTTCTGTGCCGTCAGGTCCGTTCTGATGTGTTACAAGCGTTTTCCCTAAAATTTCATCCGCATATGTACGAACTTCCTCCAGACTCTTTGCTACCTTTACCCCGCCGGCTTTACCGCGTCCACCTGCATGGATTTGCGCCTTGACAACGGTTACAGACGAGCCAAGCTTTTCCGCAGCTTCTACAGCTTCGTCTACAGAATAAGCAACATGACCGTTCGGAACGTTTACACCAAATTCTCGTAAAACTTGTTTACCTTGGTACTCATGAATGTTCATCTTCCATCCTCCTATCAAAATCAATGCACTACTATTGTATTAAAAATATAGGAAATAAACAAGAAATAGGGAACATAAAAATCAATATTATTTCTTGACTCGCCAAAATCATGGACACCATTGTAAAAATAGAAAATGAATGGTTCCTGACAAAACTCCTATTCACCTATTCTCTTTTCCAGTTTGTTTATCTGTCCGATAGATAAAAGCAAACACTTCTGACACTACCTGGAATAGCTCCTCTGGTATCTGTTCATTGATATTTAATTCAGCCAGCACCTCGACTAAGGAAGGGTCTTCTAAAATTGGTATATCATGCGCCTCTGCCCGCTCAATTATCTCTTCGGCAACAAGTCCTTTTCCTGAAGCCATTACTCTTGGTGCATCGTCCATATTCTGCTCATAGCTTAAGGCAACTGCTTTTTTTCGTTTTTCATTCATACTCGAAAATCCACCTTTCCAGAACCAGGCCTTTCCTCAGCAGTTTTTATTGCCTGACGCTGTTGTTTTTCTGCTTCCGTATAGAGCTTGCAGGTAACCGATGCCACGTGATAATCCATGTTTTCTAATGCTTCCTGCAGATTAGGACGAAGCTTTTCTACCAGCACCGGGGTTGTAGCCTGATCGTTATAGATAGTGATAGACAGTGATTTCTTTTGAACATGCAAATCAACAATGGTTTCTTTCATTCCGTGCAGATTCAGGTCAAAAATAATACGGCAATGCTCCGGGTCAATCCTCCCGTCAGCAGTCTTCTTTCCCTCAAAATGCAAATCGATATCCTTGGATACCCCCAATTTTTGGCCAGGTATCTGTATATTAGCCTGAATAAAATAACTGCTGTCATTCATGTTATTTAATTGCATGCCATTTAAAAAATGAACCACCTGCTGTGCGTTCTCTCTACTGATTCCACCACTGCTGCTCTGAAGCATTTCTAGTAATAAGTGTTTGAACTGCATCGTGTTTGCCTCATCTGTTTTCAACGAATTCTCAGCATTCAGTCCGGCATCGCGGAGAACCCACTGCATTTGCTGCAGGAACTGTTCTTTAGGATCATGGATGGTATTTTCATTTGAAGCTGTCCATATATTTATGAACCGCTGCAGTGCCTGGTAATTTTTCGGTTCGGTCAAGGCTTCCAGTAAAGAACGAACGGTGCTGCTCTCCAGCGTAACCGACGATTGATTGGCGAAATACTGCGGAAACTCAGCAGCCAGATTTGACTTAGGCTGTACGGCAGCACTGTCCCCTTGCATCAGTGCCCCTTGTAATGCTCTAGCCTCTGTCATTAATTGCTTTTGATTACCTAAAATAGACTGAATCTTCTCCTTTACTCCTTCGAAACTGCTTGTAAATGGCGCGGTTACTGTCCCTTGATTTTGTGATACAGGCGGGTTCCATTGCTTTAATGCATTTGTCCAGCTTTGCTTATCCAGGGCTTTGGAAATCATCCCTAAGTTTTGCAAAAGAGGAAACAGCACCGGTTTCTCAGCTTGTGCATCGGCTGTCAGTATAATTCTCACCGCTCTTTCATTCGAAGTTCCCAAAATATTCGAGAACCGTTCTAACATTGGAAGTTTTTTAGAATCAGATAAAGCCTCGATAATTTGACGGGTATTTCCTTCGTCTCCTAATCCTTTATTTGAAAAAGATTGCGGAAGCTGTGCTTCTATATTCTGCTTCATCGGTGCTGCCGTGTTATTGCCTTGTTGTTGTATAGGCTTCGCTTCTGTTGTCAGCTGCTGTTGATTAGCTAAAATAGATTGAATCTTCTCCTTTATTTCTTCCAAACCAGCTGTAAATGGAGCTGAAGCCGCAGCTTGATTGGGTGGCGTTTGTGTAACAGGTGCATTCCATTGCTGCAAAATATTTGTCCATGCCTGTCTGTCCAGCCCTTTAGAAACGAGGCCGAGACTTTGAAGCAGCGGAAATAAAACAGGCTTTGGAGCTTGAGCATCGGCACTCAAAATGGCGCGCACAGCGCTTTGTTCAGTAGGAAACCCTTTAAGCACGTGTTCCAGGCTAGCACGCAGCATCGGCTGCTGGCCGGGAGGGAGGGAACGTTCCAGCAACGCTAAGCTCTCACTAAGATTGCCGTTTTGAAACGCTCGCACTGCTTGGAACGAAGCTGGCGTTATCGGGATACGCATTTTCATTAGCTCCATAAGAATAGGCTGTGCTTGCTTCTGTGAGATTTTGTTATCCTGAATATACTGCATTGCCTGCATCAAATCACTTCTCTGCATGGGCACCTGTTCTCTGACAAGCGCACTGGCCAGCTGGAACGTTAATTTATTTTCTTTGATGCCAAGCTGCTGAAGAAGATGACGAATCATCTGCTGTCCATTATGCTGCTCACCGGTCATTACTTTTAATTCAGGCATTTTCCCTTCATTGGATGTTACTTGAAAAAAATATTTTCCGCCCACAGAAAGAGAAGCCTCCAGCTGGGCAATTAGCTGGCTGCCCTGAATTTGAATGGCTGCTCGATGATTTGGAAAAAGCTGCTTTACTGTTCCTTGTAAAATATCCCCTGTCTTCAGATTATGAAGCAAATTTGCCTTGGAAGAATGCAGTAATTTAGCCGCCTTTACATTGTCTTGAATCCGCATAGGCTCTCCTCTTTTTCTTTATCATTTTCCCATTGTTTTTATTGGTGCAAATGATGTTCTATGGTAAGGCGTCACCCCAAATTGATTCAGCCCTTCTAAATGTGCTCTGGTCCCATATCCCATATTTTTATCAAAATCATAGCCGGGATATTTCTTATGTAATTCCTTCATATACTGATCGCGGGCTACCTTTGCCAACACACTGGCAGCTGCAATACTGACGCTTGATGCGTCTCCCTTGATAATCGCTTCCTGAGAACAGGCTAAGCCGGGCAAATGGACTGCATCAACCAGTACATGCTCAGGAGATGGTGTCAGCCCTGATAACGCATCATACATTGCTTTTTTGGTTGCTTCATAAATATTAACCGTATCTATAATCTGATTATCTATAAATGAAATATGATAGCTGACAGCATGCTCTTTGATATAGGTGCTGTATTCTTCCCTTACGTTTTCTTTTAGTTTCTTGGAATCATTTAACCCGATTAATTGAAAATCTCTTGGAAGGATCACAGCAGCTGCTACAACAGGACCTGCAAGCGGACCTCTGCCGACTTCATCCACACCTGCTATTTTTTCTATTCCATTCATATATGCATTGTTCTCATAGCGCTGCATTTCAGCAAACTGTTTAATTAAACGTTTTTCACGCTCTTTTTTACGCTGATAGGATTGTATCAGTGTCTGAACGCCTTTCCTTTCGTCTTGAAGAATTACTTCCCATTCTTCAGTTGTCAGGGTATCTTCTTTTAGTAATCCTTTAATTTCTGTGATCGATTGCTTTTTCATAACTATCCTGCTTTCTTTTATTATCGTCATTTTATCAAACTTGTTAAGCTATCTTTTTAAACATCCTCTATATATATGAAAATAGCCTACAAAGAAAAATCCCCTGCAGGCTGTTAAATATATTTTACGGCTGTTCCAAAGTGAACTTGCCTAATTTTCCTGTTCGTAAATCTTGAAGAACGATATCGGATACTTTATCGAAATTCACATGACCGCCGCTTTCTAATGCGCCTCTTTTTCTGCCGATGCCTTCAAATAGTTCTACCATATCCGAACTATCTTCTACAGCATAGCGTTCCTTCAGGTAATTCGGATATTCTTCAAATAAGAAGCGAATAACAAAGGCTGTAATATCCTGAAGAGGAAGCAGCTGGTCTTTTATTGTTCCGATTGCCGCCAGCCGGTATCCTACAGCCTCTTCTTCAAATTTCGGCCATAAAATGCCTGGTGTATCCAGTAATTCGAAGTCTTTCTTTATTTTAATCCATAATTGCTGTTTAGTAATTCCGGGACGGTCTCCCGTCTTCGCAATTTTTTTATTGGCAAGCCGGTTAATCAATGTAGATTTCCCCACATTCGGGATACCAACGATCATTGCTCTGGCTGGTCTCGGCTTAATTCCTTTCGCCTTCAGCTTGTCCATCTTTTCTTGTCCCATTGCTTTGGCAAGCTGAACAACCTGCTGTATATCTCCTTTTTGATTCACATCCACTGCAACAGCCTGTGTCCCCTGCTCCTGATAACTTGCTATCCATTCAGCTGTTTTCGCAGGGTCAGCTAAATCTTTTTTCATCAGTAAGACAAGCTTAGGTTTTTGTCCTAAAACCTCTTGCAGCATCGGGTTTTGGGAGGAGTACGGTGCTCTTGCATCAACCAGTTCAATGACAAAGTCAACAAGCTTTAATTGCTCCTGTACTTCTCTGCGCGCCTTCGCCATATGACCGGGAAACCACTGTATAGGCATATTTTTCACCTTCCTTATTCACTAAAGTGTATACGATTCAATGGCCAGTAGACCAAACTTGCCTCTCCGACTACCTCATCCATCGGTACTACTCCGATAATTCGGCTGTCTGTTGAGTTGCTTCGATTATCGCCTAGTACGAATACGGAATCCTCAGGAACCACTTCATAGCCTTCTTCCAATTCTTCCAGCTCGAAATCATTTGTAAAGACCTGATCGTTTAAGAACGGCTCATCTACCGGTTCCCCGTCGATATACAATACATTATCTCTCACTGCTACATGCTCTCCGGGCAATCCAATGACACGCTTAATAAAATCATTTTGCTCAGGAGCATGGAACACAACGATGTCAAACCGATCTGGTTCTCCAAGCGTATAATTAATTTTATTCACAATCATTTGATCACGGTCATGCAAGGTTGGCAGCATCGATGGTCCTTCTACAACGATAGGCGCAAATAAGAACATTCGCACTAAGAACACAAAGCCTACAGCAAGAAGAATAGCTTTTATCCACTCCAACCACTCATTCTTTTTCTTTTTTTGCTCTTTCTCTGTCATCTGATTTCCTCCGATAACTTCAGTCTACCTTATATTGTAGCTAGTAAGTGTTAGATAAACAAATTCTAAGTAGTATTATTTTTATTAAAGTGCCTGTTTAAAAAGTTCGATAAATAGGACCAGTCAGCTAAGAACGCGACGTCCTGTGACTGCGATTTTAGCTGAGTTCCTCTAATCACCGTATCATTTTTATAGGACTTTTTGAACGTCCTCTTTAAGAATGAAAAAGAGCTACTGCCATGATTGACGTAGCCCTTTTGTATTCGTTTCATATCCTCTGCCGGCTGATTAGCGACGTTCTTTAATACGAGCAGCTTTTCCGCGCAGGTTACGCAGGTAGTAAAGCTTCGCACGACGTACAATACCGCGACGAGAAACTTCAATTTTATCAACTCTTGGTGAATGTAATGGGAAAGTACGCTCCACACCAACACCATAAGAAATTTTTCTTACTGTGAATGTTTCGCTGATTCCGCCGTTTTGACGTTTGATTACAACACCTTCAAATACCTGAATACGCTCACGACTTCCCTCTACAACCTTTACGTGAACCTTTAAAGTGTCACCAGGTCGAAAATCAGGATGGTCTGTACGCAATTGATCTTTGGTTACGTCTGCAATAATTTGTTGCATGATTTTCACTCCTTCCAAACTAATGCTCATGCCCTTTTATCTGAACAGCGGAACATCGTTTTACATGCTTACACGCACATAAGCACAATTAATAATATAGCATATTATGGCGTAAAGCACAACTACTTTTCGTCATTTTTTAATTCTTGAAGTATTTCTTTATCTGCTGTATCTAACGGTTGATTTTCTAATAAATCAGGGCGTCTTTCAGCAGTTCTTCTCAAGGATTCCTTCCTTCTCCAGGCTTCAATATTCGCATGGTTTCCGGATAAAAGGACTTCTGGAGCCTTCATTCCGCGAAAATCGGCAGGGCGGGTGTAATGGGGGTGTTCCAATAATCCAGTTGAAAAAGAATCCTGTTTTGCAGATGCTTCGTTTCCAAGAGCCTCTGGCAATAAACGAACAATACTGTCAACAACAACCATTGCTCCTAATTCTCCACCAGTTAAGACGTAGTCTCCTATAGAAATTTCATCCGTTACAAGATGCTCACGAATTCGCTCATCATATCCTTCGTAATGACCGCAAATAAAAATCAGATGCTCCTCCTGAGCCAGCTCCTCTGCTTTTTTCTGTGTGTAAGGTTCCCCCTGAGGGCACATCAAAACAACACGCGGACGGGAAGCTCTCTCTTTTTTCACCGCTTCAACAGCATCAAATACAGGCTGTGGTGTCAGCACCATACCTGCTCCGCCCCCATAAGGATAATCATCTACTTTTTTATGTTTTTGCGTGGAATAATGACGAAAATCAACAAGCTGATAAGAAAACTGATCTTTATCAGCCGCTTTTTTCAGGATAGAACTTTCCATCACACCATAAAACATTTCCGGAAAAAGTGTCAGAATATCAATATGCATCTAATCTAACATCCCTTCCATTAACTCCACTGAAATAACTCCAGTCTGGATGTCTACCTTTTTGACTACATCTTCAATATAAGGTATTAACAAATCCTTCTTGCCAGGCCTTTGTACTACCCAGACATCATTAGCGCCGGGAGAGAGGATTTCTTTCACTTTCCCTAATGTATCTCCCTCCGCGGTCTGAACTTCGCAGCCGATAATTTCATGATAGTAAAACGCATTCTCTTCCAATTCTTCTGTTTGGTTTTTATCGATATACAAATTCATGCCTTTCCATTTTTCTACATCATTCAGATTGGTATATCCTTTAAATGTAATCAAATCAAACCCTTTATGAATACGATGTGATCCAATTTCCAATGTAATATCACGCTGGTCTGATGTAATAATTACTTCATTTCCAGGCGTAAAACGTTCTTCGAAATCAGTAATGCGTAAAACCTTTACTTCGCCTTTAATTCCATGTGTATTCACGATTTTACCAATTTTTAATTTCTCTGTATGCATCTTTTTTTCACCTATTTCATTCGTCGATTCGGATAACCTTATCATCTTTAATTACGATAGCCTGCTCCTTCATAAGATGGTGCCAATCGGAGCCGACTTCGACCTCAACAAGAGCTTCAACCTCTTTTTCAACGATTTCGCTACCCATTTTTAATTCATCTAACTGTTCTATCTTAAAATCTAACAGCTTCATTTTTTCCTGGCGATTTTTAATTTCCTGGTTAAACCGAGTTTCCATATCTGAACGAACATTTGCATTTTTGTTCTTTAATTTTCTCATTTCAAATTGGAGTTGTTGACACTCTTGTTCAAGACGTAATTTATGATTTGTGAAATTTTGGCGGATTTTTTCTTTGCTGTCCTCTGTCACGACTACCTTAATGGGAACTTTTTTAATTAATTTCATTTCAATTCAGCTCCTGCCTGATAGATTCGGGTTTAAATGTATAAAAAGGGAAAGTTGAGCCCTAAAAGCAGGGTCAGCTTTCCCTTTACCAAGTTATTCAGAAAGAATATATTCTTTCTGAATACGAACCTTACATAATATCCAAAAAAATACGTTTATTACCACCAGTGTTTGCTGCATATACAACAGTTCGTATTGCTTTTGCAATCCGGCCGTTTTTGCCAATGACTTTTCCGACATCGTCCGGATGAACAGTTAAATGATACGTAACTTTAGAATCTTCTTCCGTTTCTTTTATCACAATATCATCCGGATAATCTACTAATGAGGTAACAATCGATTTAATCAGGGCTTTCATGATATCACACTACTTATTTAGAATTTTTTTGTTCGTGAAAATTCTTCATGATGCCTTCGTTAGAGAATAGATTACGCACTGTATCACTTGGTTTTGCACCTTTTGTCATCCAATCAAGTGCTTTTTCTTCATCTATTTTAACCTCAACTGGATTTACTACAGGATTGTACGTACCGATTTGTTCGATAAAGCGACCATCACGTGGAGAACGAGAGTCCGCTACAACAATACGATAGAATGGATTTCTTTTAGAACCCATACGTTTTAAACGAATTTTTACTGCCATGCTTTGCACCTCCAATAATTATCTTATCACAAGAATTGATTTTAACAGATAGTTTTTAGTCTGTAAAGTATTTTTCCATTACAAGCTTATTTTATTATAAAAAAGCGTGAAAATCAACTCTACATGAAAGGAAATTTAAATCCGCCGCCTTTTCCTTTTTTCCCTTTTTGCATATTGGTCATTTGCTTCATCATTTTTTTCATCTCTGAAAATTGTTTTATCAAACGGTTAACCGCTGCAACTGAAGTCCCTGACCCTTTTGCAATCCGTTTTCTTCTGCTTCCATTGATGATACTCGGCTCCTGGCGCTCTTCTTTCGTCATGGATTGAATAATTGCCTCTACCTCGGTCAATTGACTTTCATCTAATTGGGCATTCTTCAAGCCTTTCATCTTGTTAGAGCCTGGAATCATGGCCATTAAGTCATCTAATGGCCCCATTTCACGGACCTGACCCATTTGTTCCAGGAAGTCGTCGAATGTAAAGGACATCGTACGCATTTTTTCTTCTAATTCTTTTGCCTGTTTTTCATCCACATTGGTCTGTGCTTTTTCAATTAAGGAAAGTACATCTCCCATGCCGAGAATTCTGGATGCCATACGTTCTGGATGGAAGGCTTCCAGCTGATCCAATTTTTCTCCCATTCCGGCAAATTTAATTGGCTTGTCCGTTACCGCTTTGATAGAAAGCGCCGCACCGCCGCGGGTATCCCCGTCTAACTTTGTCAGAACAACTCCTGTAATATCAAGCTGTTCATTAAAGCTTTCTGCTACATTAACAGCATCCTGCCCAGTCATGGAATCCACCACTAAAAAGATTTCATCTGGTTTTACATCTGTTTTGATATTCTGTAATTCTTCCATCAGGTTTTCATCTACATGCAAACGGCCAGCCGTATCAATAATGACATAATCATTGTGATTCTCTTTTGCCTGAGCAATCGCCTGGTTGGCAATATCAACCGGATTTGCTTCTGTTCCTAATGAAAAAACAGGCATATCCAGCTGTGTGCCGAGTGTTTCCAATTGTTGAATGGCTGCCGGACGATAGACGTCACATGCAACTAATAAAGGATTGCGGTTATGCTTTTTACGTAAATGGTTCGCAAGCTTTCCCGTGGTGGTCGTTTTACCCGCACCTTGTAAACCAACCATCATAATAACGGTCGGCGAACGGTCGGCGACAGCAATTTTACTTTGCTCTCCGCCCATTAAATTCGTTAATTCATCTTTTACAACTTTAATAACCTGTTGTCCCGGTGTTAAGCTTTCCATTACTTCCTGCCCGACAGCTCTTTCTTTTATCCGGGCAATTAATTGTTTTACAACTTTGAAGTTTACATCGGCTTCTAAAAGCGCCAGGCGAACTTCTCTTGTCATCTCTTTTACATCTTGCTCAGAGACCTTACCCTTACCGGTAATTTTCTTTATCGTACCTTGGAGACGGTCCGCTAATCCTTCAAATGCCATAGAAGGTATCCCCCTAATCTAAATCTAGTAATTGTTGAACATACTTTTTTGCCTCCGGATCTTTTACCGTTTCCGAAAGCTTCATAATGATTTGCTTACGTTTTTCAAATCTAGAAAAAAGATGAAGCTTATCCTCATAAGACTCTAACATTTTTTCTGTTCTCTTTATATTATCATATACAGCTTGTCTGGAAACTTCAAAGAGCTCCGATATCTCACCTAATGAGTAGTCTTCCAGATAATACATTTCCATATAACTGCGCTGTTTTGGAGTCAACAGTGCTTGATAAAAGTCATATAAATAATTTATCCGATTTGTCTTTTCCAGCAACGGGCACACCTCTTGTTAAGTGATTTTCCTTTACATTTATCATATCCAACTCAATCGGAAATTGTCAAGTAGTGAAGCGGGTTTCGGCTATTCCGTTTTCTCGCTCTCCTCACTCATTCCTAAATCAGAAAATAGTCCATATACAAAGGCATCTGCGTCAAATTGCTGCAGGTCATTGATACCTTCACCTAATCCGACATATTTCACCGGAATTTGCAATTCATTACGAATAGCAAGCACAATCCCGCCTTTTGCGGTACCATCCAGTTTAGTCAAGACAATTCCGGACACATCTGTTGCCTCTGAAAAGGTACGTGCCTGTGTCAATGCATTTTGGCCGGTAGTAGCGTCCAAAACCAGTAAAACTTCATGGGGAGCACCTGGAATTTCACGTTCAATGACGCGTTTCACTTTAGCAAGCTCGTTCATCAGATTCACCTTATTCTGAAGTCTTCCTGCAGTATCACAAATGAGTATATCTGCTTCACGAGACTTTGCAGCTCTGATTCCATCATAAATAACCGCAGCAGGGTCACTGCCTTCACTGTGCTTTATTACAGGAACGTCAGCACGCTCTCCCCAGATTTCTAATTGTTCGATTGCTCCAGCACGGAAAGTATCCCCTGCTGCTAAGATGACATTTTTTCCATCTGCTTTTAATTGATGTGCAAGCTTGCCAATACTGGTTGTTTTCCCCACGCCATTTACACCAACAACAAGAATTACCTGTAACCCGTCTCCATCTAGCTGCAAATGCTGAATTGACGAATCTTCATCACCATAATAAATATCTACAAGCTTTTCTGAAATAACATCCTTTATTTCAGAGGAGTCCTTGATTTTTTGACGCTTTACTTCCATTTTAAGTTCTTCGACAAGGTCCATCACAGTGGAAACACCGACATCTGCTGTAATTAATACCTCTTCTAATTCTTCAAAGAAATCCTCATCTACTTTACGATAACGTGCAATTAAATCATTTAATTTCCCAGAAAAGGTATCTCTTGTCTTTTTCATACCTTCCTGATATTTTTCGGAAATCTCCTTGGTTTCCTCGTTTTGCTTAAAACGCGCTTTCAATTTATCCATGAATCCCATATTGATATCCCCCTACGATTGAATCAATTCTTTTGTATCCTCTAATCGGACAGAAACCAGTCTCGACACGCCTGATTCCTGCATCGTCACACCATAAAGAACATCTGCTTCCTCCATGGTTCCTTTTCGATGTGTAATGACGATAAACTGTGTATCCTTGCTGAATTGCTTTACATACCTGGCAAAGCGGACTACATTCGCTTCATCTAAAGCCGCTTCGACCTCATCCAGTATACAAAACGGAACTGGACGGACACGCAAAATGGAAAAGAGAAGGGCGATTGCTGTTAATGCTCGTTCTCCTCCTGATAAAAGGCTTAAATGCTGCAATTTTTTACCCGGCGGCTGTGCAATAATATCTACGCCTGTTTCTAATAAATTATCCGGGTTTGTTAATTTTAATTCAGCATGTCCGCCGCCAAACAAGTGCATAAACACCTGGGAAAATTCTTCTTTTATTTTTGAAAAAGTGGTTGAGAACCGCTCCTTCATTTCTGTGTCCATCTCTTCAATAACAGTATATAGCGTTCGCTTTCCTTCCACAAGGTCATCTCTTTGTTCTTTTAAGAACTGGTACCTTTCAGAAATACGCTCATATTCATCAATAGCACCTAAATTAATCGTGCCCAGCTGGTTGATTTTATCCTTTAAACGGCTGACGACTGCTTTTGCCTCATCCATATTTTCAACCTTTGCATAATCACGTTTTGCCAATTCATATGTCATCAAGTATTCTTTTTCAAGCTGCTGCAGGTGGTTATCAAGCTCCACATCCAAGCGGTTTGATTTGACCTCCTGTTTTTGATGGTGCTCATTCGTCACGCTATATTGTTCCTGTGCCTCTTTCAAATTCGCTTCCAGGGACTGCTGTTTGTCTAAGCTTTCTTTTCTTTTAGTGCGCAGCTTCTCTATGCTTTCCGTTAATTTCTGTTTGGACGTTCTGGCATTGACAATTTTAGCTTCCATTTCTTCTTCTGTTTCTTCCTGATTTTTTATTGCCGTTATTGTCTCCAGCTCTTCGTCCACCTGACTTTTGTCCTCAATTGCCCGTTCAAGCTGCGTCTCTAAAGCTTTTGTATTCGCTTTTTGATTTTTAAAGCGTTCTTCCTGCTCAGCCAGTGTTACTTTGATTTCGTAAAACGCATCCTGTAATTTTCCTTGCGTCTCTTTTAATTTCGCTTCTTCCTCTGTTAAATCATCCACTTCTTTTTGCACTGTTTGAAGCTTAATATTGATTTCTTCTAATTCTTTTGTCAGGACTTTATTTCGATCCGCTAATTCTGTACGGCTCTGTTCATTCTGTTTTTTATCCATATCATAGATGGACAAGTTGTCATTGATGGATGTCAGCTTCGCCTGAAAGGTTTGAAAATCAGCTTGACTTTCCTGCACCTCTTTTTGCATTTTCTGCACTTCTTGCTCGGTATCGCTGATTTTTTCATCAAGCTCTCGCAAATAATCTCTTTTCTTCTGTACACCATGTTCAAATTGCTCTGTTTTTTGTTTGTATTCTGCCAAGCGCGCATGCAGCTCCTGCAGATCTTTTTCGCGGGTAAACAGCGATTGATTCTGTTTTTTCTGCGCTCCTCCTGACATAGAGCCTCCAGGGTGGACCATGTCACCGTCCAGCGTGACAATCCGGTATCTGCGATGCAGTTTTATCGCAATGTCATTTGCATCCCGCAAGGTTTTAGCAATAACCACATTACCCATTAAATGCTGCACTGCTTTCTCATATTTTTTAGCTTTCGGCTGCACTAAATCAGAAGCAATACCTACAAACCCCGGGTGCTCCCTTACTTCCTGTTTTCCTTCACTGGATAAAAAACGGGGTTGAATCGATTTGAGCGGGAGAAAAGTTGCCCGCCCGCTATTGGTCTTTTTCAACCAATTAATCGCTTCTCTTGCTGCCTGGTCTGTTTCTACAACAATATTTTGCGCTTGTCCGCCTAATACGGTCTCCACTGCTGTAATATAGTCTTTAGGGACATCCATTAACTCGATAACTGCCCCTTCTATATCCTTCAGCTTGCCTTCTTCTCTTGCCCGTAAAACCTGACGTACGCCTTGAAAGAAGCCTTGAAAGTCTTCCTTCATTTCTTCGAGCATTTCTTTTTTTGACTTTACTTTTTCAATGTATTGATAGCCTTGATAAAGCTTAGACTGCGCTTCCTCATACTGCGTGCGTTCTGATTGCATTTCAGCCTTTAACGTCTTTAATTGCTGCGTCTTTTTTTCCAGTTGGTTCTGATAAGACTGCAGGACTTCTTCAGCGGCTGTCTGTTTATCTTGCAGCTCATTTCTCTCCGTAAGCATATCCTTAAATTTCATGGATTGGGAATTGTTTTTTGCTTCAATTTGCTCTTGCTGCCGATCAACAGATTGTTTTTCATTTCGATAAGCAGCCTGCTGATTCAACAATTCGATATACTCCGCTTTTAAATCCTCAATTCGGTTAGCTACATCTTCCGGCCGCATTGCTAATTTCTTTTCTATTTCTTTTTTTCTGGCCAAAGTATCAGCCTTCTCTGCCTCTAAAAGCGCCAGTTTCTCTTGTTCATTTATTTTTTGTTTTTCCAGCACACGAACATTTGAAGTAACCCGATCTAACTGCTGTACAAGCTTTTCTTTATTCTCATCTGCGTGCTTGGACCGTTCATCAAACAGTTGCTTCTTTCCTTCAAATTTCTCCAGCCGTTCTGTTACATCTAATAAATCAGTCTGCAGCTGCTCTATTTCTGTTTCATACTGCTGTATATGTTTTTTTTCTTTTGCCACGTCCACTTCGATCAGACGAATGGCTTCGGATTGTTCTTTCTGTTTTTTTTCGTTCACAGCTAAATTTTCTAATACCTGCTGCCATTCCTGATGAATTTGTTCCATTTCCGTAATCAGCACAGAAATCTCTGTTTCTTGGAGTTCAGCCTGCAAGGTCTGATATTCTTTTGCTTTTTTTGATTGCTCTTCTAACGGGTCCAGCTGCTGTTCAATTTCATAAACAATATCCTCGACACGATTCAGATTCTCCTGCGTTTCAGCAAGTTTATATTCTGCTTTTTTCTTACGCTGCTTATATTTTAAAACACCTGCCGCTTCCTCAAAAATCACACGGCGCTCCTCTGCTTTCGAGCTGAGAATCTCTTCCACTCTTCCTTGACTGATAATAGAAAAAGCTTCCCTGCCCAGACCGGAATCAATAAACAGGTCAACAATATCCTTCAGACGGCAAACCTGTTTATTTATATAAAATTCGCTTTCCCCAGATCGGTAAACCCTTCTTGTCACACTGACTTCTTCGTAATCCAGCGGTACACGCTGATCTTTATTGTCTAATACAAGTGTAACTTCAGCGATATTTAAAGGAGATCTCGAGTCACTCCCCTGGAATATAATATCTTCCATTTTGGATCCGCGCAGTGATTTCATAGATTGTTCTCCCAGCACCCAGCGGATTGCGTCAGTAATATTACTTTTCCCGCTTCCATTCGGACCTACTACCGCTGTTACTCCAGGTACAAAATCTACGTTAATTCGCTCTGCAAAGGATTTAAATCCAACACTTTCTAATCGCTTTAAATGCATAATCATTCTCCTAAAATCTAATCTTTCTATTTTCATCGTGTCTATTTATCGTTATATACGTCAAAAGAGTGGCTAATAGAAGCCTCTCCCATTTTCATACGCAGCTTTATGATTTCCAAAGCTGCGGCAAAGTGAACATTTCAATAAAATGAAACTTATTTCTTTCTTCCGCTGCTTGAATTGTTTAGCTAATATATTTTATCACATTATGGCACTTTAGCCTATGCGCGACATGCTATTAATTCAGAAAGGAACGCTTTAACGAAAGATAAAAATTATGCTATAATTAACACTTGTTATAAGATTAATGTTATTTATTCGTACATAGCTCATTTGAAATACCATTCATTCTTATTTTGTACTTTTTCTATGTACGGATAAAATTCCTGAAGAGGATAAATAGAAGGAGGATATGATGCAGTTAGAGCAGCCAAGCAAGGAAAATATGGAGTATATGCTTCAAGAGTTAGCTGAAAAGCTACAGGTAGTAAATCGTTCAATTATGGACGCAGAGGATTATAATCTTGAAAAATATGAGGACTTAAAATGGATGTATGATATGGTTATCAGTAAAGGCCGTTTAAGCGCGTCAGAAACACAGGCCTTTATTAATGAATTAGCAGCCATTCGCAAATGATGCAGAAAAACTAAGGCTGCAACGCTCAGGAATTAAGGCTTCGATTACTCATCCCAGTGAAAAAGTTGCCATAATACCTTTTCGGTCACGCAATATAAGAAAAACGTTACGCAAGAACAAGCAGCTAAATTACCCTTGCGTAACGTTTTTTTATTCTGGAAGCTTTTTCTCAAGCGCCGCTCTGGCTGCCTTTTGCTCAGCTTCTTTTTTTGTTCTTCCGTTTCCCTTTCCAGCGGGTTCTCCCTGAATTACAACCTGAGCGATAAACTCTTTATGATGGGAAGGTCCGCGCTCTTCGATAATCTCATACTCAATTTTTCTATCTTTTTGCTGCTGAACGATTTCCTGAAGATGACTTTTATAATCCATCACACTTGTTGACGTATCTACTGTTAATGCAGGGAAAATATGCATATTTAGAAAACGAAGCACCGCATCAAAGCCTTGATCTAAATAAAGTGCTCCTAAAAAGGCCTCAAATGCATCCGCTAGAATCGCCGGCCTTTGACGTCCGCCAGTCTTATCTTCTCCTTTACCTAAAAGGATGTATTTCCCAAAGTCAAATTGTTTTGCAAATACCGTTAAAGACGCTTCACAGACAATAGCTGCACGTAATTTGGTCATCTCTCCCTCAGGCATTTCCTGATTGTTCCTGTATAAATATTGCGAAACAGCTAATTCCAATACGGCATCTCCTAAGAATTCCAACCGCTCGTTATCATTCAGCTTGCTTTTTTTATATTCATTGACATAAGAAGAATGTGTAAATGCTTCCTTTAATAAATCTTTTTGTTGAAAAGTTATTCCTAATTCATTCTCCAGCTGACTTAATTCCAAATTAATCTCCTTCACCCCCATAAAATAGATGATTTCACACTTTCTAAAGAAACAAATAAACATTGCCGGAATTCTTTAATACATACAGGTACTGACTTGAACAATCTTTATTTTACCACATACTTCAATAAATTATTTATTTCATGATTAAGCGCGGATACCGGCACCATCTTTCAATAAGACAGGTAACCACTGCGTTAAATAGATATGGGAAAGCCTCTAAAAAGAAGCTTTCCCATAGGTTGTTTTTATTCATTAAGCTTTGCTGTTTATGTAATCTACAGCATCACCTACTGTATTAATCTTTTCAGCATCTTCATCAGCGATTTCAATATCAAACTCGTCTTCTAATTCCATAACAAGCTCAACAACGTCTAGTGAGTCTGCTTCAAGGTCATCTTTAAATGAAGCTTCTAAAACTACTTTTTCTTCGTCTACATCCAGACGATCAGAAATAATAGACTTTACTTGTTCAAACACATCTGCCATTACCCGTTCACCTCCTTTCAAAAATATATTATTATTTTTTGTTTTTGTTCTGCAATTGTATTACATCACCATTCCACCGTCAATATGAATGGTCTGCCCTGTAATATAATTTGCATCTTCACTTGCTAAAAAGCGGACAACCCGCGCGACGTCTTCCGGTTTGCCTAAGCGGGCTAACGGCACTAATTGCAATAAAGATTCCTGCTGTTCTTCACTTAATAAATCCGTCATATCTGTAGAAATAAACCCTGGTGCAACAGCATTTACTAAAATATTTCGTGAAGCAAGCTCTTTTGCGGTTGTTTTGGTTAAACCAATCACGCCCGCTTTGGCTGCAACATAATTAGCCTGTCCAGGATTTCCGCTTACTCCGACGATGGAAGCTACATTAATAATACGTCCTGATTTTTGCTTCATCATTTGGCGGGTAACAGCTTTCGTACATAAGAACGTGCCCTTCAGGTTGGTTTGAATCACCTGATCGAATTCATCTTCTTTCATTCGCATTAATAAGTTATCCTTTGTAATGCCGGCGTTGTTCACCAGAATGTCGATTGATCCGAACTCTTTCACTGCTTGCTTCATGAGTTGTTTAACAGATTCTTCCTCAGAAATATTTGCCTGTACTTTAACTGCTTTTACTCCGAGCTCCTGAATTTCTCCAACAACCTCTTCTGCTTTTGCTTCACTACCTGAATAGTTTACAATGACATTTGCTCCATTTTTTGCAAGTTCCAAAGCAATCGCTCTGCCAATCCCTCTGGAAGCTCCCGTTACTACTGCTGTCTGACCTTGTAACATTATTCTTCCTCCTTGTACCAGCGAATAAACGCGTCGAGTGATTCCTGATCCTGTACAGCAAATGTTTTTGTTTTCCGGTCGATTTTCTTCAATAATCCACAAAGTACTTTTCCTGTACCTACTTCAACAAATGCATCCACATCTTCTTCCAGCATCTTTTGAATCGATTCTTCAAAGCGCACCGGCGAGTAGAGCTGCTGTACTAATAATTCTTTCATGGTTTCTTTTTCCGTTACTGCATCAGCTGAAACATTTGCATAAACAGGTGTTTTTGCATCTCCTAGAGCTGTTTCATTTAAATGTGCTGCAAAATCATCGTTAGCCTGCTTCATCAATCTGGAATGGAACGGCCCGCTTACATTTAGCGGCAATACCCGTTTTGCTCCTGCTTCTTTTAATAATGCAGTTGCCTGTTCCACGCCTGCAACGGAACCGGAAATAACGATCTGCCCCGGACAATTTAAATTGGCAATATCTACAATTTCGTCTTTCACTTGCTCAAGTGCTTCCTCAACCTTGTCCTGACCAAGACCTAACACAGCAGCCATGGTTCCTTGCCCTTTTGGAAATGCCTGTTCCATTAAACGTCCTCTTACTTTAACAAGCTGAATTGCGTCCTGCCACTTGATTGCACCAGCAGCAACTAATGCACTATACTCTCCCAAGCTATGTCCGACAACCATCGAAGGCTGAATGCCATTTTCTTCTAAGAGCTTGGTTACGGCAACGCTGGATAATAATAGCGCTGGCTGTGTATTCTCTGTTTCCGTCAATGTTTCTTTCGGTCCTTCAAACATAAGTGTCTGTATATCCATATCCAGCACTTCATTTGCTTCTTTATACAAGGCCTGTACTTGCGGATAAGCGTTATATAAATCTTTCCCCATGCCAACAGCCTGCGACCCTTGCCCCGGGAACATAAATGCAATACGTTTCATTTATTTCTCCTCCTCTTCGCTGATCGTTTCAATGGTACTCTGAATTGTTGCGGTCACATCGTTCTCAACCATATAAACGGCCTGCTTTACAGCATTGGTGATTGCCCGGCTTTTGGAAGATCCGTGCGCTTTGATTACTGGCGCAGAAAGTCCAAATAATCCCGCTCCGCCATACTCTGAGTAATCTAACCGGTCTTTTATGCCTTTCAGGTCATTTTTAACAAGTGCAGCAGCAATTTTGGTTTTTGTGGAAGACATAAATGTACCTTTTAAAAGAGAAAAGATTGTTTCGGCAACGCCTTCCATGGTTTTTAATGCTACGTTTCCGCTAAAGCCATCAGTCACCACAACATCTACCACACCATTTAATATATCTCTTGCTTCTACATTCCCTACAAAATGGATGGGCGCATTTTCTAGAAGCTGAAAAGCTTTTTTCGTTAAGTCATTCCCTTTTCCATCTTCCGTGCCTACATTTAATAAGCCGACTCGAGGCTTTTTAATATTTCTTACTCTCTCCACATAAATGGAGCCCATAATACCATATTGAAGCAGATGCTCTGGTTTTGCGTCAACATTTGCTCCGACATCGAGCATTAAGAAGCCTTGCCCGTCCACTGTCGGAAAAGTAGGACTTAATGCAGGACGGTCGATTCCTGGAATACGTCCCACGACAAACAAGCCGGCACTCATTAATGCACCCGTATTCCCTGCAGAAATACAGGCATCTGCCTCCCCGTCTTTGACAGCTTTAGCCATTAAAACAAGCGAAGCATTCTTTTTGCGCCGCACCGCTTTTACAGGTTCATCCTCTGATGTTATTTTTTCATCTGTATGTATGATATTAATTTGCTTCCTGTCCGTTAAAATTGGTTTAATTTGATTTTCATCCCCATAAAGGGTAATTTGTAAATCTTTATTTTCTTTTACAGCTTCCATCGCACCTAACACAATTTCCTTTGGTGCATGGTCGCCTCCCATTGCATCTATCGCTAATCGCATTGATTTATTCTCCTTTGCTTTCACTGGAATGAAACATGAAAAATTCACCTGTAAACACAGGTTCATTATTCACAAAGCTGTTCACTTCCACGATGGTGTACCCCCGCTTGTCTCTTCCTTTAACAATCGCTTTGGCAATCACTCTTTCGCCTTCTTTAACCTGTCTTTTAAAACGCAGGGTAGACTTAGCAGTTAAAGCAAGTTCATCATTAATGACGGCCACAGCTAATGAATTTGCCTGGGCAAACAGATGATGCCCTCTGGCAATTTTATTTCTGGAAAAAACAAACTCTGACGTGATATCGAGCATAGAGATAGCCCGCTCATCCAATTCCAAGTCAATAATATCTCCAATTACTTCTTCCACTGGCAAAGCTTTAACTGTTTCATTCCATTGCTTTGTAGCCACATGTTTTATCCGTTCACGAAGTTCAGGAATAGACAGCTCCATACGGTCCAGCCGAATCGTTTGAATACTCACTTGAAAATCTTTTGCAAGCTGTTCATCCGTTACAAATGGAGAGTCTTCGATTTTTGCTCTTAATAACGATTGCCGTTCTGCTTTTGATCGTCTCATTTCTATCATCAAACTTTCATCTAATATTTTCAGAGGTGCCGATTCTTTTTTATCATATTCAATAAATCTCATTAACCTGTCAATATTGGTAAGCATCGTCCCGTCTCTTGTCTCGATCAGGGAAAAAGAGCGCTTATTGAATACTGCCGATGGTGAAGCTTCGTTTTAAGACTTGGTACTAATAGTAATATATAATAGCATGCTTTTTTATGCAAGTAATCTATTGATTTAACTGCTGTCTCTGGACTAATCCAATTTTTCAAGCAGACCCTCTTCTTCTGCTAATATTTCCTTTAAATATTTGTAGTCCTCGGATTGTAATAAATTATTTTCAACAATATGCTGTGCATCCTGGCGTGCAGTTTCCAGCGCGCGGTAATCGTGTACCATGTCAGCTACTTTAAATTCAGGCATACCGCTTTGTTTTCTGCCAAAAAAATCGCCCGGTCCGCGCAATTGCAAGTCCTGTTCGGACAGTTCAAATCCGTCACTTGTTTCTGACATGATGCGCATCCGCTCTTTGCCTACTTCCCCTTTAGGTTCTGCAATGAGAATACAATAACTTTGCTTGCTTCCTCTGCCGACGCGTCCCCGGAGCTGATGCAGCTGTGACAAGCCAAAACGTTCTGCATCGTAAATTACCATTACGGTAGCATTCGGAACGTTCACTCCGACTTCAACAACGGTTGTTGAAACTAACACCTTTACCCTGTTATCTGCAAAATCGCGCATTACTTCATCCTTCTCCGCGGAAGACAGGCGGCCATGCATTAAGCCAATTTCCATTTCATTATCATAGTAAGCTGTCAGCTGATGATACAAATCCACGGCGTTTTGAATATCTAATTTATCCGATTCCTCGATAAGCGGACTGATAATATATGCCTGCTCGCCCTGCTTAACCCGCTCTTGAATAAAATCAAGAATCCGTTCAAACATATTTTCCTTCACCCATAATGTTTCAATCTCTTTTCTCCCGGAAGGAAGCTGGTTGATAATGGATACATCCATATCGCCAAACGTTGTAATCGCAAGCGTTCTGGGAATCGGGGTTGCTGTCATAAATAAGACATCCGGATCCAGCCCTTTATCTCGCAGTGTCCTGCGCTGCGCAACGCCAAAGCGATGCTGCTCATCCACAATTGCTAAACCTAAATCCTTAAATAAGACATCCTCCTGAATAAGCGCATGCGTTCCAATCACAATATCAATTTCTTGATTTTCAATTTGCCGGGTCAGCTCTTTACGTTTCTTTCCCTTTACAGATCCTGTTAGCAAGGCAACGTTTGCTCTGCCTTCCAGCATCGTTTGAAAGGATTGAAAATGCTGTTCTGCTAGAATTTCAGTAGGAACCATTAAAGCTCCCTGCTTACCTGCTGTAACAGCAGCGTATAGGCAGATTGCCGCAACAGCGGTTTTCCCGGACCCAACATCGCCTTGAAGCAGCCGATTCATTCGATAAGCACTTTTCATATCCTTTAAAATTTCATTCAATGCTTTTTGCTGTGCGTCGGTTAAGGTAAATGGCAAGGATGTAATAAAACTTTGAACGTTATTTATCTGATACTCCTGTTCATTTCCTTTTGTTGATTCACGATTTATTTTTCGAATCAATTGCATCTTCAGCTGAAACAGCAGAAATTCTTCATAGATAAACCGTCTCCGCGCATGCTTTAAAGCAACTCTGCTCTCCGGAAAATGCATCGTCCTTACAGCAGTTTTTCTTTCCGGAAGCTTATAAATTTCCAAATAAGAAGCAGGTAGAATCTCTGTGATATCGTCCTCATGTGAGTCAAGCACCTGCTTGATCAGCTTCTGGAATTTATACGAAGTTAAATCGCCTTTCACTGAATATACAGGGGTAATGGAATCATTTTCTTCCATTTTTCCCGTTTTATATTTACTGACTGTAATTTGCAGCCGGTGTGCGTCCCATTTTCCCGTTAAGGTAATATCTTGTCCCTGTTGAATCTGTTTCTTTGCGAATGCCCGGTTAAACATAATCGCTTTGACAGCAATCCCTTCCACTTCTACCGTGAAGCTTAACCGTGATTTTTTCTTTCCAAAAAAAGTAAGAGAAGGATTGTAAACGACCTTCCCTTTAATCGTAACCTTCTCATCATGAACCAGCTCTTGCAGAGGTTTTTCTTCATAAATATCATATCGATACGGGAAATATTGTAATATATCGTTCGTCTCGTAAATATGCATGAAGGCAAGCTGTTCTGCTACCTTTTCGCCAATACCTTTCACTTCTAAGATTGATTCATTCATTTCCAACATCCTTTTCTGCAAGAGCTATTGCTATTTCTTATCTTTTCTTCGGTTAGACAGATACCCCAAAGATTTTTTCTTTTAGGAATCGTCCCGTTGGCGTATCAGCCAAGCCGCCTTCCCCTGTTTCACGTAAAGAAGAAGGCATTTGTTTTCCGATTCGATACATTGCTCCAATGACTTCATCACATGGAATACGGCTTTCTACACCCGCTAAAGCTAAGTCTGCAGATACAATAGCAAGAGAGGAACCTCCTGCATTTCTCTTCACGCACGGAACTTCTACTAAACCAGCTACCGGGTCACATACCAAGCCAAGCATGTTTTTCAATGTCATTGCAAAAGCGTGAGCGGACTGCTCTGGTGTACCTCCCGCCATTTCAACGATAGCCGCGGAGGCCATTGCTCCTGCTGATCCGACTTCCGCTTGACATCCGCCTGCTGCACCAGAAATAAACGCATTGTTTGCCACCACAAAGCCAAATGCTCCGGAAGTGAATAAATACCGCACCATTTCTTCTCTCGTCGGATTCAATTGTTCCTTCACCGCAAATAGTGTGCCCGGCACACAGCCAGCGCTCCCGGCAGTGGGGGTGGCACAAATGATTCCCATGGCTGCATTTACTTCATTTGTTCCCATTGCTTTACTGACCGCGTCCATCATTAAATTACCGGACAGCGGGGTTTTTTCTTTCATATATTTTTGCACTTTCACAGCATCTCCGCCAGTAAGTCCTGTTACGGATTGGACTCCTTTCAGTGCATCCTCAATCGCATTTTCCATAACGACGAGATTTTTTTCCATCTCGGCAAAAACTTCATCTCTCGTTTTCTCTTTTACATCCATTTCTTGTCGTATCATCACTTCTGATATGGGGATGTTTTCTGTTTTGGCCATTTCCACTAACTCTGCAACTGTTCGAAACATCGCAATTCCCCCTTTTTAACTTACAATCTTTGCAATAGAGATTATATGATCAGCAGCCTGCAGCTCCTGTAATATAGAATCTTCTATATTCTGATCCACCTCAATAACCATCAGCGCCTCTTTGCCAACGTCTTTTCGGTTTACTTCCATATGTCCAATATTCAATTCATATTTTGCCAGAATTCTCGTTACTGAGGCAATCGCGCCAAAACGGTCATTATGCATAATTAAAATAGCGGGATGATTCCCGGATAACCGGAGTTCAAAACCGTTCAATTCTGTAATCTCCACTTTCCCTCCGCCAATAGATATTCCCATCAGCTCTTGCTGTTCTTTGTCATCTCCAATAATCATGCGGACTGTATTCGGATGGTCTACTGCTGCACTATCCTCAATAAATTCAACCTCTAAACCTTTCTCTTTTGCCAGCTGCAAAGAGTTACTAATTTGCGAGTCATCGGTTTCCATGCCTAAAAGACCGCCGACAAGTGCAAAATCTGTTCCATGTCCCCGATAGGTTTTAGCGAAAGATTCATAGAGGTGTATTTTTGCCCAAGCGGGCTGTCTGCCAAATAGATTTCGGGCTGCTTTTCCAATACGTGCCGCCCCTGCTGTATGTGAGCTGGAGGGTCCCACCATAACCGGACCGATAATATCGAATACGGAATTATATTTCATAAAAATAACACCGCCCTGTAATTGTTTAAGCTTTCCTTTATCATTATAACAAAAATACGAAGTTCATTCACAATTTAATCTTGATAAAAAAGCAACCATGCGTTCGAATCTTTATAAAGATTCTCAGCCTAATTCCTGGTAACATTGACTTTCTGAACATCTTCTTATAATATTCAATTGTGGATAAAGATTTCATTCTTTATTGGGCGGGAGAGGGATAATAAAATATTGAGGTTTCCTATGCAACAAAAAAATACGTTAAGAAAAGATATTGTTGCTGGTATTATCGGTTATCTGACAACAGTGTATATCGTTGTTGTAAATGGCAGCATTCTAAGTGAAGCAGGGCTTTCATTAGAAAACGGGATGATAGCAACCATTTTAGCGAGTTTTGCCGGCACTGTCATGATGGGGGTTTTCGGAAAGCTTCCTTTAATCTTAATTCCTGGTATGGGGATTAACGCCTTATTTGCTTTTTCAATCATTGGAAATAATGGCTTTAGCTTTCATGAAGGATTAGCAGTTGTCTGTTTAGCAGGGTTATTATTTATGGTTACCGCCTTCACAAAGCTCAGTACCATCCTAAAAGAAGCTATACCGGACTCTCTGCAGCACGGGATAACAATCGGATTAGGTTTTTTCTTAATTCTGATCGGTGTTGAAAACAGCGGGATTGTTACAAGCGGAGAACAAACTGTTATTACAATCGGTGATTTTACTTCACCATCTGTGATTGCAGGGCTGATTACATTATTTGTTGCAATTTACCTGTTTGTAAAAGGAGTACCGGCAAATTTTTTAATCACCATGATTATCGGTACTTTCGTTGCTATGGCATTAAATGTTCCGACAAATGGCGTTTCATCCGTGAGTTTTAACTTGGATGAATTACTATTTATTCCTTCGTTTACAGCAATCGGCGATATCTCTTTTTGGTTATCTGTATTTACATTAACTTTAATTTTGATTTTTGAAAATATGGGTACATTATCCAGCCAGCTGGATATGCTGAAATCACCTGAAGCTTTTCAGAAGTCTTATCGGATTACCGCAACATCTTCGTTTCTTTCTGGTATATTGGGAACATCGCCTACGATTTCAAGTGCTGAAAATGCAGCTGTGATAGCATCAGGTGGAAAGACAGGCAGAGCAGCGATAACTGCTGGTATCTTATTTTTGGCTACGGTGGTATTTATTCCATGGATTTCCATTATTCCTGCAACAGCAATGAGTCCGATTCTAATTATTGTCGGATTCTTAATGGTTCAAAACATGAAGTACTTGCCCTGGAATCAATTTTCCGAATGTATCCCGGCACTGCTCATTATAGTGATGATTCCATTCACCTATAGTATTGGTGATGGAATGGCATTTGGTTTTATTGCCTATCCTATTGTGCAATTGGCACTCGGAAAGAGAAATGAAATATCTAAGCCGCTGCTGCTTATATCTACTTTATTTTTTATCGAATTTGTTTTAAAAATCGTTGGTGTATAAATAAAAGCAAAGTCCAGCCCGATTATAATATCAGACTGGACTTTGCTTTATTTTTCTTACTCAACCGAGAAAATATAAGAATAGATAGGCTGTTCTCCTCGATGAACTTCAACTTCAATTTCATCATACTTCGCTTCTACATAGGCTTCTAATGCTTCCACTTCTTCTGCAGAAACATCTTCCCCTGAAAGAATCGTTAAGATTTCACTGTCCTCTGAAATCATTTTATCAATGAGGTCTTGAGCCGTTTCTTGTTTTTGCTTATGTGTTGTCACAATCTTTCCTTCATCAATTCCCATAAAATGCCCTTTAGCAATATCGATACCATCAATTTGGGTATCCCTTACTGCATAGGTTATTTGTCCACTCCGGACTTGCTTTCCTGCCTCTTCCATCACAGATTTATTTTCATCTAAAGATGATTCGGGGTGGAATGACAGCATAGCACTGATTCCTTGTGGTATCGTTTTAGTGGGAACCACTCTAACATGATCGCCGGCTAATTCTGCCGCCTGCTCCGCTGCCATTTGGATATTTTTATTATTAGGAAGGATAATGATTTTCTTTGCATTTGCTTTTTCAATTGCATCGGTAATATCCTTCGTGCTCGGGTTCATTGTCTGTCCACCTTCAATGACTACGGCAGCCCCTAAGTTTTCAAACAGTTCCTTTAATCCATTTCCCATTGCTACAGTCACAATGCCATAAGCGGATTTTTCTTTTGGCGCTTCTTTTTTATCCCCGACAATTGCTGTATGCTGCTCCCGCATGTTTTCGATTTTCAGGTTAATCAGGCTGCCATATTGCTGCGCCAGATTTAAGCACGTGCCTGGAGCTTCAGCATGTACGTGCACTTTTACAATTTCCTCATCTGCAACAACAAGGAGGGAATCTCCCCATTCACTTAATTCATTACGGAAAGTCGTTTCATCAAAAGGATGATCTTTTAATTTATCATTTTCTAATTTCACCATAAACTCTGTACAATACCCATATACAATATCCTCAGTATTCATGAAATCCTGAGTTACTTTATGATGTTCGGCATTGATCATTTCGTCCATTTTACCAGCAGCATCCGACTCTTCCGGCAGTTCTTCACCCTTTAGCGCAGCAAGAAAGCCTTCATAAATCGTCACCAGACCTTGACCGCCGGAGTCCACAACCCCTACTTCCTTTAATACAGGCAATAAGTCGGGAGTCCGTTTTAATGATGCTTTGGCTTCTTTTAATATTTCTTCCATAAACGCAACGATGTCCAAATCATTCTCCGAAAATTCCATTGCTTTGTTTCCAGTGTCTTTTGCTACGGTAAGAATAGTTCCTTCTACGGGCTTCATAACCGCCTTATAAGCTGCATGGACAGCCCCTTCAAAGGCTTCCGCAAAATCTTTTACATAAAGCTCTTTTTTTCCTTCACACGCTTTCGCAAAGCCGCGGAAAATCTGAGATAAAATAACACCAGAATTCCCTCTGGCTCCCATTAATAATCCCTTTGAAAAAGCACTTGTCACTTCATAAACTTTGTCTGTTTCCAATTTTTTCACTTCATTTGCTCCAGAAGTGATTGTTAAATTCATATTTGTTCCGGTATCCCCGTCAGGAACAGGGAAAACATTTAATGCGTCAATTTTTTGTGCATTATTCGAAAGATGGTAAGCTCCGGTCAACACCATCTGTGATAATAATGCTGCATCTATTTTCTCAACTGCCACATCTTCTCCTCCTTCTGCTCTATTCCTTTTCTACTCGGACACCTTGAATAAATATATTTACCGAATCGATTTCTAATCCTAAGGATTGACTAAGTGTATATTTTACTTGTGATTGCACATTATGTGCCACTTCGGAAATTTTTGTGCCATAGCTTACAATAATAAACAAGTCAATATGTAGCTTTCCGTCTTCTTGACGAACAACAATTCCTTTAGAATAGTTCTCTTTACGCAGTATTTCTGAAATATTATCTTTAATTTGGCTTTTCGATGCCATCCCTACAATTCCATAGCATTCAACAGCTGTTCCACCAGCTATTGTTGCAATAACATCTGTTGTTATCGTAACGAGTCCATCGTTTGTATGCAACTCTATTGACATAACTACAGCTCCTTTTATTACAAAGTATGTTTTATCGCTGTTCAAACAAATTGAATGGGACGAGTAATCATTGCCCTCGCGCCATTTGATCATCCATTTTTTCCATCATATATGATTAAAATTATACTATATGCTCTGCCATTTTAAAAGGGAGCCTGCGAGAATTAGAAAACCTATCCTCTCAACAATTGTCCTCTAAAACTAGGCAGAAGAAAAAACTCCACTATTACAATGGATGATTTTCATTCATCTGTCAAGCAATTTTTCTTTCATAGGATTGCTTAAGAAAAATAAAAACATCAGTTAGTCTTCTTTAAGGGAGGTGATCTCGGGGCCCACGGAAAGCGGAGTGTATTTCTGGGGCCTAAGATTACTCATCCCATGAAACACGTTGGAGCGGCTATCTTCTACATTTTTCATATACTTTCTTAGCTCTCAAAAAACATACGGTCTTTAACGAATAAAAAAGATTCAATTGCAATATCGGGGAAGTTATGATAAATTAAGTTAGTGGTATACTGATTTTGGAATGTAAGGAGGGAATGACATGGCTAGAAAATGTGTTGTAACTGGACGCCAAACACGTAGTGGTAACCAACGTTCTCACGCTATGAATTCCAACAAGCGTAATTGGAAAGCAAATGTACAAAAAGTACGTATTATGGTAGATGGAAAACCGAAGAAAGTATATGTATCTGCTCGTGCATTAAAATCAGGCAAAGTAGAACGTGTATAATATACGAAAATATGTGCATATGCCTTAAAAACACCATGTTTTGCATGGTGTTTTTTTGTGTCTAAAAAAAAATTTAACTATCATTGGTGAAGTAATAAATACATATCATGGTTATCAGTTTCAGGTCTTTTCTCCACGAAGAGATTATTTTCAGCTTTACTTTTTTCCAAAAATTACCTCTTTCGGCTAAACGGATTTCTCTAAATTTCTCTAAAAAATAAGCTTTTGCCGTTAATGACAAAAGCTCGTTTACTATTACTTTTCTTTTTTAAATACACCAATAATCACTTTTACAAATCCGCCTACAAACTTAGGAAGCTTAATCGTATAAAATTTCATTTATAAAGGCCCTCCCTGTTTAACTATCCTATTTGCTCCTAAAGGATGTTCAAAAAGTCCGGTAAAACGACATATCGAACTTCTTAATCCCCTTTATCGTAATGTTGAACACTTATCATTAGTTAAACTGCATCATAACTCTTTACTAGTATTAGTATGCCTTTAGAGAAAGAAAAAGTACCTTTTTTTTGACTAAGCTCATTAGATATGCATAAAGATGAACCCCAGTGTATCGTTTTATTTTCTAATGGATATACAAATCCGGTCAATGTTAATCCGGCAGCCTCAGGAGTAAATGCTAAAAAAGAAATATAAGAATATCCTTCCTCCTCCACTGAATAGCTGCCCGGCTCCAGCATTTCAATATGGTTTCCCCTATCTAGTATGACCGCACGCTTTCCTTGCTGTAATAATGGGTAAAGCAGCTGCAGATTCATTAATGCATGATCCAGCCTGCCCCCAGTTACGCCAAACAAGTAAAATTCACTTGCTTCCTTCTTTTTTCCCATCTCGATAGCAATCTCTAAATCCGTCTGATTCTTCATCACCGGGTACTTATCAAAAAGCTCCGCATGTTTTTCAATAATAGCATATTCACTCTCAGTGACAGAATCAAAATCTCCAAGTGCAATGTCTATCGTTATTCCATGCTCTGCTAAATAAAGTGCCCCGCGGTCAGCGCCAATCCAAAAATCCACTTCCTCTTGATAGGTTAACAGATTAGGTAACTGTTCTTTCGGACCATTACCTACAATGCCGACACGCATCATTATTTCTCTGCACTCTTGCGAATCACATCAATGGCTGCTTTTCGGTCACGCTGATTAAAAATAGCACTTCCTGCTACTAATACATCTGCACCATTTTCCGTACATACAGGCGCTGTTTCCTCATTTACACCGCCATCGATTTCTATTTCAAAGCTTAAGCCCATTTCTTCACGCCATGAGGCTATCTGGGCAACCTTAGGGACAACTTCTTTAATGAAAGACTGCCCCCCAAAGCCAGGATTTACAGTCATTAATAAAACAAGATCCACTTCCGTTAAAACCGGCTTAATGGCTTCGGCTGAAGTGCCCGGGTTAATGACGACGCCCGGCTTTACACCATGGGAACGAATCAGTTGTAATGTACGGTGCAGATGCACACAGGCTTCTTGATGGACGGTAATGATAGATGCACTTTTAGCAAATTGCGGTATATATGCATCTGGATTTTCTATCATTAAATGAACATCTAACGGCAAATTTGTAATTGGTTTAATCGCATCTGCGATTAAAGGACCAATGGTAATGTTAGGAACAAAATGTCCATCCATGACATCAACATGAATATAATCTGCCCCGGCTTGTTCCACTTCTTTGATTTCGTCTCCAAGCTTGGCAAAATCAGCTGATAAAATAGAAGGTGCTATTTTTGTCATAATTAATACCTCGGCTTTCTTGTTTTAATTTCTTCTAGGAAACGTAAATAATGATCGTATCTGAATTCAGCTATAGCTCCATCCGAAACAGCTGCTTTCACTGCACATTTGGGTTCTTTATCATGCAAACAGCCCCGAAATTTACAATCCGGCATATGAAGTCTTATTTCCGGAAAACAGGGTCCTAAATCTTCCGCCTCTAAATCGGAAAACTCTAACGCACTAAACCCAGGTGTGTCCGCCACAAGCCCTTCTCCAATTGCCAGGAGCTCTACATGCCTTGTGGTATGCTTTCCTCTTCCAAGACTTTTTGAAATCTCAGCTGTTTCCAAATACAGATTTGGATCCAGTGTGTTTAATAACGATGATTTCCCGACCCCGGACTGCCCCGCAAAAACGGTCACCTTATCTTTAAAATAGGGCATTACTTCGGAAATCCATTCCGGCTCTTTGGATGATAACAGCTTCACTTCATAGCCAATCTCCTGATAAGCTGTTTGATACTCCTTAATTCTATCGATTTCTGCTTGCGCTATTAAATCCATTTTTGTAATAAGAATCAAAGGCTGGATATGCTTTGATTCTACAAGGACAAGAAAGCGGTCCAGCAATAGCGGATTGAAGTCCGGAGAAGTTGCCGCACTGACAATTCCTACTTGATCAATATTCGCAATAGGAGGTCGAATAAGCTCATTCGACCTGTCTCTTACTTTCATAATATAGCCTTCTACTTCATTACGAACTTCAAATTCCACAAAATCGCCAACCAAAGGGGTGATTTTTTTATTCCGGAACACCCCTCTGCCCCTGCAAGCATAAACTCCTTCATTTGACTGTACATAGTAGAAGCCGCTTAACGCTTTAATAATTCTTCCTACTGCCATCTACTCTTCCTCTCCATCATAGGATACAGTCCTTTCCGTAATTTCCTCGTCATCTCTGGTGATTCGATATTCGGCATCCGTTCCTGGCGCAATCGTTAATGTGAACGTTACTTCCGTATCTTCTGTTATTGTCTCTTCCCGATATACATCTGAAATATCGTTATTACTGTCACCTATATAGATCCGCACCGTTTGCTCCTCTGGTTCTGCCGGTTCTGTTTCTTCTTCATTCTCTGCATTTGCTTCTTCATTATTGGAATCTTCGTTATTCGAATCTTCATTATTTGTGTCCTCGTTCTCTGCATTCTCTTCATCTGATTCGCTGTTTTGCTCTTCGTCATTATTCCCGTCACCAGATGATTCTTCTTCGTTGTCTTCCTCTTGATTTCCTTCGTTCTCTTCCCCGCCTTCTTCAGCTGATTCCTCTTCATTATTAAGCGTATATGGAACCATATACGAAACAGAATGAGACCGCGGCGGTTCCTCTTCCGGCCCTAAAGAGAAATAAACATCAACGGTAGAACCTTTTTCAATATCTGTTCCTGATTCTGGAGATTGTCTGACAACAAGCCTTTCTTCGACATCATCTGAATGCTCTTCATGCTTATTCATAACTAATTCATTACGATCTACATAAGCTTGTGCTTCTTCTTCACTCATTCCTGTCAGGTTATTAAGGCTCACCATCTCTGGCCCGGCACTGACTTCAAAAATAACCTTCGTATCTGCTGGAACGACAGATGATTCCGGATCCGGCTGAACCTGTGAAATAATCTCACCGACAGGCTGGTCAGAGTTTCTTTCAAAAGGTGTAATATCCTCAAAACCTTCTTGGTTCAATTGTGCTTCCACCTCTTCAAAATCTTCTCCGACAAAATCACCAAATTCCACTTGCTCTGGCCCTTGACTGACAAACAGGGTGATTGCTGCCCCTTCTTTGATTGTTCTTCCAGCAACAGGATTGGTTCTCTCCACATATCCGGCCTCAATTTCCTCCGAATTAACCTCTTCTATTTCAACTAGAAGATTTTGACTTTCCAGTGCCTCTCTTGCTTCATCTGCCGGTTCATTTACATAATCGGCTATCGTGACATCTTGAGGCTGCATCGCATACACAACCGCAGCAGTTCCGATACCGATAAGTAATAATAATAGAATCGATATCCAGATAATTTTTTTCTTTTTACTGGCAGGTTTCTTTTTCTTCTTTTCTTTTTTCTTTTTATTGTCATCATCCGGGTAGCTTTTTGTCGGCTCCGTATCCGCTTGATGAACTATCGTCCGTCCTGCTTCTGTATCATCCTCGGACAAATCATCATCTGTAATAATTGGAATCGCTTTTGTCTCGTCGCCTTCTTCATCCGGAATCGTAAAAGGATCCTCATGTAATTTTTCCGGTGACAATGCAGTTTCAAGAGCTGCCTCAAACTGATAGACATCTTCATAACGATAAAATGAATTTTTAGCTGTTGCCTGCAAAACAATATTCTCCACACTCTGCGGGATATCCGGGTTGATTTCTTTCACAGACGGTGTATCGCTTTGCAAATGTTTTAATGCAATAGATACTGGGGATTGCCCAGAAAAAGGCAATTTTCCAGTCAGTAATTCAAACAATACAATACCTAATGAATAAATATCTGATTTTTTTGTTGCCATCCCGCCGCGCGCCTGCTCCGGTGACAGATAATGAACAGAACCCAGGATGGAATTGGTTTGCGTCAATGCGGTTGCACTGAGAGCCATCGCAATCCCGAAATCTGTCACTTTCGCCTGACCAAAACGGTCAATTAATATATTTTGAGGCTTGATATCACGATGAATAATATCATTTTCATGTGCCAGCGCAATAGCAGAAGCGATCTGTTTCATGATATCCAGCGCAAGGGGAACCTCTATTGGCCCAAACTGCTGAATATACTCCTTTAAAGTCATCCCCTCTACATATTCCATAATCATATACAATACCTGATCGTCTTCTCCGACATCGAAGATATTGACAATATTCGGATGAGAGAGAGAGCTTGCAGATTGCGCTTCACGGTCAAAACGTGCAATAAACTCCTGGTCATGTACATAGTCGGTACGCAATGCTTTAACAGCTACATCACGCTCAAGAATGGTATCTCTGGCGAGAAAGACATTAGCCATTCCGCCGCCGCCTATTTTTCTCTCGATTCGATAACGGTCATTTAATAAGTGTCCCGTGTTCATGCAGGTTCACCTGCCTCCGAGCCTGAACCGTCATGTGTTATCAAGATAAGCGAAATATTATCTTCTCCACCGCGCTGATTCGCTAAATCAACAAGTTGGTGACCTATCTCATCCATCTCGTTATCTGCTGTAATATGCTGTGCTAATTCCGTTTGACTGAGTTTATCTGACAGGCCATCTGAACATAGCAGCAGCCGGTCTCCCGCCTGCCATGTCAGCGTCTTTACATCTGTATCAACTTTGGCATCTGTCCCCAGAGCACGAATAATATAATTTTTATAAGGATGAACTTCAGCATCCCCCTCTGTAATCTCGCCTCTTTTTACAAGCTCATTTACAAAGGAATGATCCTCTGTCAGCTGTTCAAGTTGACTGCCTCTGGCAATATACAAGCGGCTGTCCCCAATATGGGCAATTGTAAGGGAATCTCCTATTATCACTACAGCTACAAGGGTTGTCCCCATCCCTTCCAGCTGCTTGTTTTCTTGCGATTTCTGAAAAATTTGTTCATTTGTTTCTCTAATAGTTTGTTGAAACCACTGTTCAATCTCATCTGTGTTTTCAACTTGTTCGGTTTCTACCCATCTGTTTTTAATATTTTCAACAGCCAGCATACTTGCTACATCACCTGCTTGATGACCTCCCATGCCATCAGCAATAATGGCAATTGGCTGCTTGCTTTTATTTTCAAAAACACCGCCTGCATCTTCATTATGATTGCGAACTTGTCCGCAATGCGTTAAGAAAAGTCCTTTCAAGAGCTACTCCCCCTTTACAAATCCAAATATATATCTTTCTCAAACAATACTGATTACTTTTCGTAAATGAATGTCCACAAATAAGATAAAGTGAAACTTCATTTCGCGGGGCTTTTCTTCTCCACGAAATGATAATTAAACTGATCGGACTGTTACTCACTGCTGAAGTCCCGCTTAGAATTTTCGATTCTCTCTTCTGGAATCAGGAATCTTACAAAAGTCCTTCGATGGGACGAGTAATCGCAGTCCCAGTCAGTAACACCTTGATAAAACCGGATTATGCGTTTTTCATTATTTAAATATCCGTATAGACTTCTTTATAATTATGGCACATTCTTCCGTAGATTAAAACTATGCATTCTATAAGTTAAATGAAACTTTTTCCTCTAGTAAACATCCTTTACCTATTCCGTTTGATTCTTGTCAGGAAAAATCCATCTGTTTGAAAATCTTGGGGGAATAGTTGTAATCCTTCTGATGACCAGCCTGGCGCCTGTTTTAATGGTTCGGAAAGGTCCTCTCTAAAGGAGAGGTCCACACTAAATCCATCATTTTTTTCTATAAATTTCTGGATTACTTGGTTATTTTCTTCTTTGTCAACTGTACAGGTGCTGTAAATAAGCAACCCATCTGGTTTTAAAAGTTTTGCTGCAGCCTGCACAATATCCAGCTGAATGGCTGCAAGACGCTCAATATCTTGCACTTGTTTTTCATATTTTATTTCAGGCTTGCCGTTAATAACGCCTAAACCGGAACAGGGAGCGTCGATAAGAATCCGGTCAAAGCTTTCTTCTTCATACTTTTCATTAAGTTTTCTGGCGTCCCCTTGAAAGGCCGCTATCGAATGTAAATTCAATACTGCTGCTTTTTCTTCGATTAATTTCACTTTTTTCTGATGCAGATCATAGGCATGAATATCTCCCCGATCTGTCATTTTCTCTGCAATATGTGTTACCTTTCCACCCGGCGCACTGCATGTATCCAGCACTTTCATGCCTGATTCTAATTTTAATGATTCGGCCGCAAGCATGGAGCTTTGGTCCTGTATAGTTACTAACCCGTCCTGCAAAAGATTTGTTTTAAAGATATTTCCTTTTTCAATCAAAATACCCTGTGGTGAAAATTGGGATACTGATACCGTGAATCCTTCCCTTTCAAGCTGCTCCATAACCGTTTCACGATTTGTTTTCATAGGCTGAATCCGGATAGACATAGGGAAATGCTTTAAATTTTCATGGCACATTGCTTCGGTCCGTTCTTTGCCATACATTTCTATCCATCTTTCAACGAGCCAGATTGGATGGCTTGTCTCAACCGAAATTCGTTCCACAGGATCCTTTATCAAGGATAGGTCCGGCAGACCATTCCGCTGCATACTGCGCAATATTCCGTTCACGAAAGAAGCTATCCCTTTATGACCGCGTATCTTAGCAATTTCAACAGATTCATGAAGAACAGCATGATCCGGAATTTTTTCTAAATACACCATCTGGTATACAGACATTCTTAACAGCTGTTTCACCCATACATCTATTTTTTTCTTATTTTTAATAAATGGTGCTAGATAATAGTCAATGGTTATTTGATTTTGTATAGTTCCATAAACAACTTCTGTAAGTAATCTCTTATCTTTTTCAATTAAACCTTTTTGCTTTAATTCCTGATTTAACAGCAGATTGCTGTATCCTTTATCTTTTTCAATCCGAATAAGAACATCAAGCATGGTTTGTCTCAGTTGATATTTCATAATTATTTTATTCTCCTAGTATGACGCCGATTTGAATCCTGTCCCGGGAAGCCTGTAAATAATCTTTTACGTTCATGCGCTTCTTTCCGGCAGGTTGAATCTCCGTTATCTTTATACTTGTTTGCTGTCCACACTGCACCGTAAAAGAGGAACTGTCCTTCGCGATAATTTCACCTGTCGGCTTGGAAGACGAGCTTTCTGCTGCTTCTTCTCCCCACCAGATTTTCATTACCTTACCTTGATAGGTAGTAAATGCAACAGGCCAAGGGTGGAGTCCTCTTATTTGATTATAAATCTCCGCGGCGGAATTATTCCAGTCAATCTTTTCTTGTTCCCGTTTAATGTTGGATGCGAAGGTTGCTAATGCTTCGTCCTGCTTCTGAGGTGTTATTTTAGAAGCAAATAAATCAGGCAGCGTTTTAATAAGCAAGTCTGAGCCAGCCTCAGCCAGCTTATCATGCAATGTGCCGACATGGTCTGTGTCTTCTATCTCTACTTCTACCTGCGTCAGGATATCTCCCGCGTCCAGTTTTTCCGCCATATACATGATGGTTACTCCTGTCTTCTGCTTCCCTTGTATAATGGAATAATGAATCGGCGCACCGCCGCGCAACTCCGGAAGCAGGGAAGCATGTACGTTTATTGCTCCAAAAGGGGCTATATCCAGCACCTCCTTAGGCAGGATTTGCCCGTAGGCTGCCGTTATAATCAAGTCCGGCTTTGCATCTGCCAGCGCTTGATAATCATTCTTTAGCTTTTCAGGCTGAAATACCTCTATACCATGTTTTAAGGCTTCTTCTTTGACTGGCGTCGGAGTGATGACTTTTTTTCTTCCTTTCGGCCGGTCCGGCTGAGTTACAACCAGAACAACTTCATAGTTATTTTCGATAATTTTTTGTAAAACAGGGACAGCAAAGTCTGGTGTCCCCATAAAAACGATTCGTTTCAAATTTATTCCCTCATTTCCTTCCAGTTATATAAATTGAAATTAATAGCTACCGCTACAACGGGTTTCATGGGGTGAGTAATCTTAGGCCCCAGAAAAACACTACGCTTTCCGTGGGCCCCGAGCTCATCTCCTTTAAAGAAGACTTGCTGATTGGCAAGCCATCAGGCGCAGACAGAAGCAAAGTCGCACTTATGCCGCGCGGGTAGAAAAAAAGAAGTTCGCTTTTTTTCTGCGGGGTCTTCCCTCCGCGCTTTCCCACGACGGACAGGACGTCCTAGTGTCGGTCGTTGGTCACAGGACGTGACCGTTCTTAGCCGACCAGGAGTCTACGTGTTTTTCTTCCGGGACTGGGACTGCGGTTACTCGCCCCACCGAAAACCATTGCGATTACTCGCCCCATCAAAAACCGTCGCTAGTTACTGTTTTCAATCATTATTTCGTCATTTTTATAAGAAAAATAAAGTGTAATTTCTTACTTCAATTTATATAGATTAAATTATGTTCAAAAAGTTCGATAAAAAGGACCGAGAAGATCGAGGCAGCGCAGCATTGAGTAGCGGAACGTATGCTTATAAATACGTGAGCAACTCTTTTAATGGGGCGAGTAATCGCAGCCCCAACGGAAATGCAAGCTAACGAGCTTTCACAGGATGTGGTGACTTCTGCGTTGTCCACAGGACGTGGACGTTCTTAGTAGAAGTTCCTTTTCTTCCATGTCATTTTTATTGGACTTTTTGAACCTCCTCACATCATATAATACGGCTGCATATCGATGAACAACTGCAGCGTCTGCTTCCGTATCTCATCAGCGTATGCCGATTGAATATGTTCTAAATAGTTTATTAAGTCAGGTTCATGCTTGTATTTTATCATGCACTGATACCGATATCTATCTTTTATCCGTGCAATAGTGGAAGGTGTTGGGCCTAAAATAGTTGTTCCAGGTGACACAATCTCACTCAGCTGCTTTACAATCTCCCCCGTAACCTGTACGGCCCGGGCATGATTTTCATGCGACACGGTAACCAATACAAGAAAAACGAACGGCGGATATTGAAATGCTTTTCGGACAGCCATTTCATGCTGATAAAAATCTAAAAAATTGTGGCCGGCAGCATATGTCACACTATAATGCTCCGGCGTATAGGTCTGCACAATTACATTACCCGTGAGCTCATGTCTGCCTGCTCTACCGCTTACTTGCGTCAATAATTGAAAAGTACGTTCGGAGGCACGGAAATCAGGAAGATGCAGCATCGAGTCTGCTGATAATACTCCGACCAATGTCACATCTTTAAAATCCAAGCCTTTGGCAATCATCTGTGTCCCTAGTAAAATATCTGCTTTCTTCTCTGAAAATTGTTTTAATAATTTTTCATGAGAACCCTTGCGTCTCGTTGTGTCCACATCCATCCGGATTACACGAGCTTCCGGCAGAAGCTTCGCCAAGGACTCTTCCACCCGCTGGGTACCTGTTCCAAAGTAGCGGATGGAATCACTCTCACAGGATGGACAATGTGCTGGAACCGCCTGTTCGTAGGAACAATAATGACATTTAAGCCGATGTGAGTTCTTATGATAAGTTAATGCAATATCACAATGCGGACATTCGGATACATGGCCGCAATCACGGCACATCACAAATGTCGAATATCCTCTGCGATTTAAGAGCAGTACAATCTGTTCTCCCCGCTCCATACAAGCCTTCATATTTTCCATAAGCGACGTAGAAAACATGGTCCGGTTGCCGGCATGCAGTTCTTTGCGCATATCGACAATCTCAACACTTGGCATTTGCTGCTGATTCGTACGGCTGGCAAGCGTTAACAGCTTGTAGACACCTTTTTTAGCTCTGGCATAGCTTTCTAACGAAGGCGTTGCACTGCCAAGCACAACCGGGCAGCGATGGCTTGCCGCTCTTTCTATCGCAACGTCCCGGGCGTGATATCTCGGCTGGTCTTCCTGCTTGTAGGTTGTTTCATGCTCTTCATCAATAATAATAATACCAATATTTGAAAAAGGAGCAAATATCGCAGAGCGGGCACCGACAACCACTTGGACCTGCTTTTGTTGAATTTTTCTCCACTCGTCATACTTTTCTCCAGCGGAAAGGCCGCTATGCATAACTGCTACACTGGATCCGAAACGGCCTTTAAAGCGGCGCACCATCTGTGGCGTTAACGAAATCTCCGGTACAAGAACAATCGCCTCCTGCCCTTTTGAAATCACATGCTGGATTGATTGCAGATAAATTTCTGTTTTACCGCTTCCGGTAACACCGTGTAATAGAAATATATTATCCTCTTGGTCCTCGATAGAAGTTATCACTGGTTTGATGGCCTCTGCCTGTTCCTCCGTCAGTTCGAATGCTTCTGTCTGTTCGATTGGCTGATTCTTATAAGGGTCACGGAATACTTCCTGCTGAAATGTCTTTACAATCCCTTTGGATACCAACGTTTTCACAGTCTGAGCAGAGGTGCCTAAAGTTTGAATTAATTTTGCCTGTTCGATCGGCTCCGGATTTCCCATAAGAAATTGAATCAGCTCTTTTTGTTTCTTTGCCTGCTTGGTTAAATCCTCTAACGCCTCCATGGCACGCATTTCTGATACATCCAATTGCACCATGGTCAGCTGTTTTTTCGTAATTCTTGACTTCACATGATAGTAAATCGTGATATTTCCAGCTTCTATTTGTTTTTGTAATTGATAATAGCTGATAGAAGAAGCTGTGAATTCTTCAAATGAAATGGATTCTCTGCCTGCAAACAAATCCTCTAATTCCGGGCTGAGAAATTCGTCTGTCTCCCGTACCAAATCCTTCGTGTACTGGGATTTTAATACCTGGGGCAGCATCGTTTGAAATACGGTAATATATAAGCTAAGTGTTTTTTTGGCGACTGATTTCCCCAGCTGGAGCAGTTCCTCTGTTAAAACAGGTGTTATATCTAACACCTCATGCAGTTCTTTTACTTTTGATAGATGTGTTTCCTTCTTTAATTGGACAACAAACCCCATAATCTTCCGCGGTCCAAATGGCACAGTGACGCGCATACCGGGAGTAATGATTTCATGATATTTTTCTGGAACTAAATAGTCGTATGTTTGATTCGTTGCACTTGTCGGCACATCAACGATGACACTGGCAATTTTCAAATGGAATCATCCTTCATATCTTGTAAAATACAATCTAAGAGCTGGGTCGCTATCTGTTTTTTGGAAGCCTGCTTCAATTCAATGACCGATTCCGCTTTATTAATGTAGGAAACAATATTTGTATCTCCTTCAAATCCTGCTCCCTCACGGCTAACATCATTGACAACAATAGCATCTAAATTTTTCTTCTTCCGTTTTCCCAGTCCATATTCAATTGGGGTATCTGTTTCTGCAGCAAACCCGACTAAAAATTGATTTTCTTTTCTTTCTCCAAGTTTTTTTAGTATATCCTCTGTCCGTTCCAGAGTTATTACATCATCGCCTTCTTTTTTCTTCATCTTAGATGTTTGTACCTCTTTGGGACGATAATCGGCTACAGCAGCTGATTTGATGACAATATCTTTATCAGCAAACTGCTCGTTCATCGCATCATACATTTCCTTGGCAGAAACAACATCGATTCGTTTTATCGATGGATGCTGCGCTTCTATCGACACAGGTCCGGCAACTAACGTAACATCTGCGCCCCGTTCTGCAGCTGCTTCAGCTAAAGCAAAACCCATTTTTCCGGAGGAGCGGTTGGTAAAGAAACGTACCGGATCAATCATTTCCTTTGTCGGTCCGGCAGAGACAAGCACCTTTTTCCCCTGCATATCGAGTGTTCTCTGCTGATGACGTTCCAATACAGAAATAATTTCCTGGGGTTCTTCCAGACGGCCTTTTCCGACATAACCGCAGGCTAAATAGCCATCACCCGGCTCGATAAAATGGTACCCCCACTTTTCAAGCTGTTTCATGTTTTGGATAACAGCCGGATGATCATACATATGCACATTCATGGCCGGAGCTATATATACCTCAGCCTGTGTTGCCAGCATGGTGGTGGAGAGCATATCATCTGCCTGCCCATGGGCCATCTTTGCAATAATATTTGCTGTTGCCGGAGCAATAATGGCGATATCCGCCCAGTCCGCCAAATCAATATGCGCTATTTTCTTTGGATTTTTTTCATCAAAGGTATCTGTATACACTGGATTTCTTGTTAATGCCTGGAAGGTTAACGGTGTAACAAATTCCGTCGCACTTTCTGTCATGATAACCTTCACTTCCGCACCAAGCTGTGTCAGCTTACTTGCAAGCGCACTTACCTTATAGACAGCAATACCGCCTGAAACACCTAAAAGTATTTTTTTCTGATGGAGCATGGAAAACATCCTCTCTATAATTTTTCTTCACGTATTCGTATGCTAAATAAGCATTTACATTTAAAAACATATTTCAACATTTTTTTATCTTCTCTATACATAGTTATAACATATAATAGGCTTTCTCTGCCGAATGAAGGCTTGAAAAAGAGGCTGGGCAAAATTTAAAACAACTCCGCTGCAAATAGAAAAACCTCTGCACCCCGAACAATTCTTATATGAAGAATTATTCGCTGTGCAAAGGTCTTTATTATTCTGTAATTTACATTTATTTTTTAATATAAAGCTTTCCAGCCTCAATTTCTTCTAATGCTTTCCCGACAAATTTATGCGATTTGGGACGGTCTACTAAAACTTCATTTGTTTCGCTCAGTTCTCTCGCTCTTCTGGCCGATAAAGTGACTAAGCTGTATTTTGATTTAATTCTCGTTTGCAGTGAATCAATAGAAGGTTCTAACATCATGATAACTCATCCTCCAAAATTTGCTTATATTGTTTTGCGATTCTTTCCCGCTTTAAATGCTCACTTTTGATAATTGCTTTTACTTTATCAACTGCTGTTTCTACCTGATCATTGACGACAACATAATCATAGGCATCCATCATTTCTATTTCATTGCGAGCTTCCTTCAAACGGTTTAAAACAAGTTCCTGTGATTCTGTACCACGATTAACGATACGATTTTTCAACTCTTCTAAACTAGGAGGGAATAGGAAGATAAATACACCTTGAGGGAAATTTTTCTTCACTTGCATTGCTCCCTGCACTTCTATCTCAAGAAAAACATCAAGTCCTTTTTCAATTGTTTCCTCTACATATTTTCTCGGAGTCCCATAATAATTATTTACATACTGGGCATATTCTAAAAGCTCGCCTTCTTCCACCAGCTTTTCAAATTCTTCACGGGATTTATAAAAATAATCGACACCATCGACTTCCCCGGTTCTTCTGTCCCTGGTTGTCATGGAAATAGAATATTGAAGATCTAGTTCTTCCTCAAATAATTTTTTACGAACTGTACCTTTTCCTACTCCTGATGGACCAGATAAAATAAATAAAATGCCTTTCTCTTTAATCAAACCATTTCCTCCTAATTTCCAGCTTCGTTATTCGTCTGCAATTTCATCGTTTGTCACAAGCCGTTGTCCTACTGTTTCAGGCTGCACTGCAGATAATACAACATGATCGCTATCCGTAATGATAACAGCTCTGGTACGTCTGCCATAGGTAGCGTCCACTAACTTATTATTATCTCTGGCGACCGTAATAATTCGTTTTACTGGTGCTGATTCCGGAGACACGATAGAAATAATGCGGTTTGCGGAAACAACATTACCAAAGCCAATATTTATTAAACTTAGATTCAAAATTTTTCCCCCTGCCATTTCTTTTCTATCTATAATAGTACCATTATACTGTATCTTTATTGAATTTTATACTATAAACTTTTTTGTTACAAGAGCAAAACCAAGAAATAGGAAAATAGAGTGAGATTTACAGGCTTTGAATTGCTTGGTTTATCCGTTTTATATAAGTGCCTGCAAATATTGTAATACACATTTTAAATAATGAAAACAGCTATCCGCCTTATCATAATAAATGGGATAGCTGTTTCCTGTCTTATTTTTTAGTAAATCCAAATAATACGGTCGGTAATGCTCCCAGTCCGACAATCAGGCACCAGTCAACCACAGACAAGCTGACGGTATGGAAAATCGGCTGAATCGGCGGGAAGTAAATAACAACTAAGAGCAGCAGCATGGACGACAGTACAGCTAAAATCAGGTATCGGTTTTCAAACAAATTTCTCGCAAAAATAGATTTTTCGCTGCGGCAGTCAAATACATGAATTAATTGTGCTACCACCAGAGTTGAGAAAGCAATGGTCTGCGCATAGACTAAATTGCTTAGGTCATTCTGGTAAGCAACAATAAATGCAATTAAGGTGACAACCCCAATCAAAATTCCCCTGCTGATAATCTTGTAACCGAGCCCTCGGGAGAAAATGCCTTCACGCGGATTCCGGGGTCCCCGCTTCATGACGTCTCCTTCCGCCTGATCCACACCTAATGCCATGGCCGGCAGTCCATCTGTCACTAAGTTCACCCATAGAATTTGCACAGGCACAAGCGGCAGCGGCAGTCCAAGCAGCATAGCAAAGAGCATCACTAAAATTTCTCCTACATTGGAAGCCAGCAGATAGCGGATAAACTTACGAATATTTTCATAAATATTTCTGCCTTCCTGAATAGCCGATTTAATGGTTGCAAAGTTATCATCCATTAACACGAGCGATGATGCTTCTTTTGTGACATCTGTTCCACTTATTCCCATCGCAATGCCTATATCACTTGCTTTCATCGCTGGTGCATCGTTGACACCATCTCCTGTCATCGCAACAATATGTCCTTTTTCTTGAAAGGCGTTGACGATTCGAAGTTTATGCTCTGGCGTGACACGTGCAAAAACATACGTATCTTCAATCGTATCCACTAATTCAGCGTCTGACATCTGTGTTAATTCTTTTCCTTCCAATACTTTCCCGCTCTCTGGAAGAATTTCTAAATGATTTGCAATTGCTCTTGCCGTATGCGCATGGTCCCCTGTTATCATTACCGTTTTAATTCCGGCTTCTTTACATTCGCGAACGGCTGCTTTTACTTCTTTTCTAGGAGGATCCATCAATCCATACAGGCCAATCAAGGTCAAATCCTCTTCCAGCAATGCTGTATCTAATGAATCGGAAGGGGATAATACCCGAAAACCTATCGCAATCGTTCGAAGTGCTTTTTCCGCCATCCCTACCATTGCTTGTTCTGTCTGTTTACTCTGTTCCTTTGTTAAAACAGTCTTTCCATCCTTTGTTTGAATATGGGATGACCTCGGCAGCAGCATGTCCGGTGCACCTTTTGTAATCAATAAACGCATGCCATTATCATCTTCTATTACGACACTCATCCGCTTCCGATCGGAATCGAATGGTATTTCTTTGATAATCCGAAAAGGCTGTTTATCATTTTCATGAAAACCAAATTTATATGCTGCAACAAGTAACGCACCATCTGTCGGATCGCCATCCACTACATTCTTTCCTTTTTTCGTAGAAATGGAGGCATGATTACACAGCATGCCATATAGCAGCATCGTTTTTAAATTAGAATGAGAATCCTCTACCTTCTTCTGATTATATAGAAAATCTCCCTGTGTCTGGTATCCGTCCCCGGTAACATATAATGTTTTTCCATTTATATATACTTCCTTCACTGTCATTTGATTTTCTGTCATGGTGCCTGTCTTATCCGAGCAAATGACGGAGGCACATCCTAGTGTCTCTACAGCTGAAAGCTTCCTTACAATGGCTTTCTTTTTAATCATCCGCTGGACGCCAAGTGATAAAGCAACCGTAACAATCGCCGGCAGTCCTTCAGGAATAGCAGCTACCGCCAAGGAAACTCCTGCTAAAAACATTTCATACATCGGGTGTCCTTGGAAAATACCTGCTCCGACCACGAGTATCGTTAAGAACAAGGCGACAACAATCAGGATTTTCCCCAGCTCGGCCAATTTCATTTCCAGCGGTGTAATGGTCTTCTTTGTATTATCCAACAACGTGGCAATCTGCCCCATGACTGTTTTCATTCCTGTACCGACAACAATTCCTTCACCTGATCCCCGTGTAACTAATGTCCCCATAAAAGCCATATTCACTTGATCCTGGGCTTCTAATCCGTCCATTCTAATTTCTTTGGTATGTTTCGCAACAGGAAGGGATTCTCCTGTCAAAGCAGACTCCTCGGTTTCCAGGCTGGTTGTTTTAATCACTCTTACATCTGCTGGAACCCTGTCCCCGCTTGTAAACCGGACAATATCTCCTACCACAATGTCTTTGGATGGAATCTTGACCCACTGTCCATCTCGTCTGACACTGGCTATCGGCGCAGATAATTCTTTCAGTTTTTCTAGTGAATTTTCTGCTTTCTGCTCTTGAAAATAACCAATGATTCCATTAATTAATACAATCACCATGATCGCAATCGCATCAATATACTCCCCTAATAATCCGGCTATCAACGTGGCAGCTAATAAAACTAATACCATAAAATCCTGAAATTGCTTTAAAAACAAAATCCATCCAGGTATTTTTTTCTTCGCTGCTAGAACATTCTCGCCGTATTGCTGACGTCTTTTCGCAACCTGCTTCTCTCCTAACCCGACATTCGATTTTACTTGTAATGTCTCTTCTAATTTTTCGGTTGTAAGCTGATACCATTTCATTATACATTCCTCCGGCAGACATAAATTGTACAAGCACTTAATCCATTTCTATGCCTCTACATCTAAAAAGATGCTATAATTGCCGATGAGGTGATTACTTATGCCATTCGACGGTATTGTAACAAGAGCGGTTACAGAAGAACTAAGAACGAAATTAGAAAGAGGAAAAATCAATAAAATTTATCAGCCATCGGAAACAGAGATTGTGATGACAGTCCGCAGCCAGTCTGTAAACCACAGCCTGCTTTTTTCTGTCCATCCTACCTATGCCCGTTTTCATATTACGAACGATTCCTACACCAATCCGAAAGAACCCCCTATGTTTTGTATGGTGCTGCGGAAGCATCTGACCGGAAGTGTTATTGAACAGATCGAACAAAAAGGAATGGAGCGGATCGTTACATTCACCATCCGGACGCGTAATGAAATAGGAGATATCAGTTATAAAAAATTAATTATTGAACTCATGGGCAAGCATAGTAACTTTATTTTAGTCGACCAGGAGAAAGGACATATTATTGACAGCCTGAAGCATGTCTCCTTATCCCAAAACAGGCATCGGATGATTTTGCCGGGACAGCAGTATCAACTGCCGCCTGACCAGTATAAGCTTTCCATTTTAGAGACAGACAGCACATCTATTATAAAAAAATTAGATTTCAATGCAGGTAAAATGGATAAACAGCTGCTTGGGTTATTAGAAGGCTTTTCCCCATTTGTGACGAAAAAAATGATCGAGCACGTCCGACTCGGCACGAATCAAGATTTTGAAAATACGCTTTCTCTAGTGCAAAAGCAATTACAGGAAAATGATTATCAGCCTGCTATCTATCAGGAGCCAAAAGAAGATTTTCATGTACTGTCTTTTCCAGATGAACCAGCAGACACGGTTTTTGAAGAGGTCAATACGATGCTCGATGCCTTTTACTCCGGCAAAGCCGAGCGGGACCGGGTCAAGCAGCAGGCAAAAGACCTCTATCGCTTTATTAAAAATGAACAGGATAAAAACGTCCGCAAGCTGAAAAAACATCGGCAGACGGTAGAAAAATCTGAACGGGCAGATCACTACCAAAAAATGGGTGAGCTTTTAACTGCGCATATGCATTTAGTCAAGCCGAATCAAAAAGAAATCTCCGTTGTAGATTATTATGATCCGGATCAAAAAGAAATCACTATTCCGCTAAACCCAAATAAATCACCAAGCGGCAATGCACAGAATTATTTCAAAACCTATCAGAAGCTGAAGAATTCCCGTAAGATGATGGAAACAGAAATCAAACGTACGAACGAAGAAATCGTTTATTTCGATCAGTTATTGCAGCAGTTGGATGTAGCAAGTACTGATGATATTGAAGAAATTCGCGAGGAGCTCCGGGAAGAAGGATATTTGCGAAAACAGCGTGCTTCGAAAAAGACGAAAAAACCGCAGAAGCCAAAACCTGAAACCTACCAGTCTTCTGACGGCACAACGATATTAGTCGGGAAAAATAACAAACAGAATGAATACGCCACGATGCGGCTGGCACACCGCGATGATATCTGGCTCCATACGAAGGACATTCCCGGGTCACACGTAATCATCCGGGACAGAGAGCCAAGTGAAAAGACATTAGAGGAGGCTGCTGTTTTAGCTGCTTATTACAGTAAATCCCAGCAATCTTCTTCTGTACCGGTAGACTACACGTTGATTCGCCACGTAAAAAAACCGAATGGCTCGAAACCCGGGTACGTGACGTATGATAATCAAAAAACATTGTTTGTGACGCCGAAAAAAGAGATGGTGGATCAACTGAAAGTAAAATAAAAATCTGGTGTATCATTTCTCTGACGTGATACACCAAATTTTTATGAATAAAATATCATCCGGATTTATTGCCTAAACCAATCATTAAATTAGAGCCTTCTCCTTCTAAATGATAAACTCATACTATAATTATTAATTAAAATCATCTGGAAAAGAGGTTAAAATATATGAAACTTGTTGGAATATCAGGTGCACTTGCAGGAGATAAAACATCGATTGTTGTTAATCAGATTCTAGTCCACGCTCGCCGTTTCGATTCATCCATAAAAACAGAATTAGTAGACTTAAGAGATTATGAAATCGACTTTTTTAACGGTGCTCCCTTGGCAGACTATAATGAAGATACCTGGGATGTTGTTCAAAAAATTGCTTCCGCTGATTTCCTTGTGTTTGGGACTCCAATTTATCAAGCATCGATTTCTGGAGCGTTAAAAAATCTGTTTGACCACTTACCGGAATACACTTTTAAACATAAAGTAACGGGAATGGTTGCTACTGGATGGTCAGACCGGCATTTTCTTGTCATGGAATATCATCTAAGATCGATTCTGTCTTATTTTAAAGGCTTAGTTCCAACCGGGAATGTGTTTGTCCATAATAGTGCTTTTAATATGGACAGTGATGAAATTATTGATGAACGTGTTTTGGAAAGACTTCAAGCGCTTGGAGAGGAAATGGTTTCCTTGCAGCAGGGGATGAAAAATCAGTAATCTATGTATAAAAAAATCCAGCCTTTATCGGCTGGAATTTTTTTATACATAGATTTTTAAACTGCGGTCGGTTTCAGTTCAACATCAATATTACCTCTCGTTGCTTTCGAATAAGGGCAAAATTGATGCGCAGCTTCTGCCAGTTCTTCCGCTTCTTTCTGATCAACGCCTTCTATTTTGATATGCAGAGTTGCGCCGATTTTAAAGCCGTCGTCAGCAGGGTCTTTCATAAAATGAACTTCTGCTGTTGTTTCTGACGTAATATTTTTTCCCTGATTGGATGCCATTAAATTAAGTGCCCCATCATAGCAAGCTGCGTAACCAGCAGCAAAGAGCTGTTCCGGGTTGGAGCCTTTTTCATCTGATTTATTTCCGGCTGGATTAACTAAGTTAACATCGATAATCCCATCATCTGATTTTACATGTCCGTCTCTGCCGTTTTGTGCGGTTGCTTTTGAACTGAAAATAATATTACTCATTGAAATCACTGCTCCTTTATCATTTAATCTAATGGTACTATTACCTTTATTCATTTTCTTTAAACCTTTTTTTCTAAAGATACTTTATTTTAATCTGCGATAAAGTGAAACTTCATTCAGTGGGGGCCTTTTCATCTCCTACTGAATTTGAAAGGAACCAATCGGGCCGTTACTGGCTGTTAGATCTCTCACTTAGAATGTTCGATTTCCACCTATTCTTGAAGCGGGAGTCTTACAAAAGCCTTTTGATGGGACGAGTAACCGCAGTCCCAGCCAGTTACACTGCGACAAAATCATAATTTTCCAGCAGCCGAAGAAAATGATCGACCTGCGGGAGCTGGCGGATCCCTTCCTGGAAGCAGACCCATGTATCTCGGGTTACTGCCTTTTTCTCTAAAAATAAAGGAATATACGGATAGTGCTCCTTCAGATGATTTGAGACACTGCCGGGCAACACGGCCATGCCAATTCCCTGCTTCATAAACTGTTTACACGTTTCGATTTGATCCACGGTCATCTTTTTTTGCGGTTTAATGTAATTCTGCTGTTCAAACAACCAGCTGTCGACAAGCTCATGCATGCTGTCATCACTCTTAAAGGAAATAATAGGTCTTTCTTTTAAAGCTTGCTCCGGAAAAGGTTCTGTATCAAAAATATAAAGCGGGTCATCAAACAAATGAACTGAGGTCGTTTCTTTTAATTTCTCGCCGCGAATAATGCATACATGATATTGCTTATGATTTTGTTTGATATTTTCACTGATGCCTGTTACTAAATCAATCGTTACCTTGGGGTAGGCAGCAGTGTATTCCCCTAAAATGTCCGGCAAGTAACGCTGGCTGATCAACGAAGAACAGGCAATCGACAGCGTACCTTGTATCGCTTCACCCGTCTCCGCTAAACGATTTTTAAACAGCCGCTCCTTTTCCACCGTTTCTTTGGCATGCTGAATAATTTGTTCTCCAGCAGGTGTGGGTAATAAACGTTTTGATGTTCGTATAAATATCTCTTCCCCAAAATAGTTCTCCATGTATTTCAAACGCTGGGTAACCGCTGGCTGAGAAATGAGAATCGCTTTTGCTGTTCCCCTTATCGTGCCAATTTCATAGAGTTTTAAAAGGATTTCATAATCATCCATCCGCATAGCAAAAACCTCCGATAAGTACAGGTTATCATTTTTGATTATAATATAGTATTTTACTTATCCGATTATATCATATAACATCAGTTTAAGAAGACTTTCCAGCATGAATTGCTCATGAAATTTACTTTTTACTAAAAATTAAGAAAGGAACGGTGTTAAATGGATAAAAAATTGCAGAACAAAGAATTATTCACAAAAAGGAAGGATGCTTATGTCAACAGCCGTACACATAGCAACCCCGCCGCTTTACAAAAAATCGCGGAATGGTTAAAGCCATCCACTGACCAAATCATTTTAGATATTGCAACAGGAGGAGGTCAGGTCGCAAAAACGTTAGCTCCCTTCGCCAAACAAGTTATCGCAACCGATTTAACCCCGTCCATGCTGACCGGTGTGAGGAATAGCATAAATGAAAACGATAACATCCTGCTGATTATTGCTGATGCAGAGGAACTTCCCTTTCTGGATGACTCTATGGATATTATCACCTGCCGTATCGCGGCCCATCATTTTCCACGACCTAAGAAGTTTATTCAAGAAGTATATCGTGTGTTGAAGCCTGGCGGAAAATGTTTATTTGTTGATAATGTAGCTCCAGAGGAGGATGCAGCTGATCAATTTTTAAATCAGCTGGAAGCCATGCGTGATCCCAGTCATGAACGTGCAAAAAAAATCTCCGAATGGAAAAAACTATTTTCTAAACATCCATTTACGTTACTGCAGGAGAATATACGGATAAAAGAGCTTCCTTTCCAAGACTGGCTTGACCGTACTGTAGATTCGGAGGAAGTACGCCAGCAGGTTACTCGTTTTATCGAAACAGCCGATGAAAAGCTGCAAGAAGCGATACGTTTACAAAAAGATGAAAATACCATTCTCTCCTTTTCCATTGATGAATGGATAAGTATGTGGGAAAAATAAAAATAAGAAAGGATGTGCCCTCTTTTACGAGTCACATCCTTCTTTCTTATTCTTATAACTCGCTTCTCCAAGCAAGTACTGTCTCTTTTTCTTTCTCTGTAAGCTTATTTTCTTCAATAAGTAATTCTAACAGCTGATCAAAACCGGTTATCGATTCATAAGAGAAGCCTGCTTCTTCAAAAGCTTTTTGGGCTCTTGGAAGTCCATATGTGAAAATGGAATATACTGCTGTAATTTCAGCGCCATCTTGTTTTAACGCCTCGGCAGATTGAATGGATGACCCGCCAGTGGAGATCAGGTCTTCAATCACAAGTACCTTTTTCCCTTCTACCGATGCCCCTTCAATCTGGTTGCCTTTTCCATGTCCTTTTGGCTTCGAACGTACATATACCATTGGTAAATCAAGCTCTTCTGCCAGCCAGGCTGCATGCGGGATACCTGCTGTTGCACAGCCGGCAATAACTTCCGGTTTGGTATCACTATTTTTCACCATATCTGCAAATGCTTGAACAATTTTTTTGCGGACGGCAGGATAGCTCATCGTTAAACGGTTATCACAATAGATAGGTGATTTAAGTCCAGATGTCCATGTGAAATAGTTATCTGCATTTAATTGTACGGCTTCAATTGCTAATAAATCTTTGGTTATATTATTCTCCATGCTGCCACTCCTTCATCACTTGTTCATACGCTTTTCTTGGATTTTCTGCTTTGGTAATGCTTCTGCCGACAACCAGGAAATCACTGCCCAGCTCTTTCGCTTTCTCAGGCGTCGCTACTCGTCTCTGATCATCCTGGGAAGAATCTGCTAAACGGATGCCCGGAGTGATGGACAAGAAGTCGTCACCACAATGCTTTTTGATTACTGGCACCTCATGAACGGAGCTGACCACTCCATCTGCTCCTGCTTCTTTTGCGAGTGCTGCAAAACGGATAACATTCTCTTCTACATCGCCTGATAAACCAAGCTCCTGCTCTAAAACATCATCATCCATTGAAGTAAGGATCGTCACTGCCATCAGCTTGGTAGATGAACCTGCCAGCCCCTGCTTCGCCTGATAAATCATCTCTTTTCCGCCAATCGCATGCGTTGTTACCATATCTACGTTCAAAGAAGCAATATTTTTCATTGCCTGATGAACCGTATTTGGAATATCGTGAAGCTTTAAATCTAAGAAAATAGGGTGGTTATCTGCTTTCAATTTTTCAATGATTGCCGGTCCTTCTCGATAAAAAAGCTCCATTCCGACTTTTACAGGGACGCCTGCAAGATCATTATCCTTTAAAAACCGTTCCGTTTCGGTCCATGTTGGAAAATCTAATGCGACAAAGACACTCATACCTGTACGCCCCTTCTATTAATTACATCTTGCACAGACGTATATTGATAGTTCATTAGTGTTTCTGGAAGCGCATCAATGATATCTACACACGCAAAAGGATTTTGGAAATTGGCTGTACCAATTGCTACTGCATCTGCACCAGCCTGCAGGAATTCCAGCACATCCTCGGCAGTAGAAATGCCCCCCATGCCGATAATCGGAATAGACACCTGCTGCCGCACTTCATAAATCATCCGGATTGCAATCGGCTTAATAGCCGGACCGGATAATCCGCCAGTCTGATTGGCAATCAGCGGTTTTCCAGTCGGCAAATGCAGCTTCATACCCGTTAATGTATTTATCATGGAAAGTCCATCCGCACCGGCTTCTTCTACGGCTTTTGCCATTTCGACAATATTGGTCACATTAGGGGACAGCTTCACATACACAGGAAGATTACTCGCCTCTTTCACTGCGGATGTAACGCGTTTAGCCATTTCCGGATCTGTGCCAAATTGAATACCGCCCTCTTTTACATTGGGACAGGAGATATTTAATTCTAATGCATGCACATCCTTAGTCTGATTAAATGCACTGGCTACAAAAATATATTCCTCTAATGAGCTTCCAGCAACGTTTGCGATAATAGATGTATCATATGCAGCAAGTCTGGGAACTTCATTGGCAATAATCCGCTCTACTCCCGGATTTTGCAGACCAATGGCATTTAACATGCCTGAAGAAGTTTCTGCAACACGCGGCGTCGGATTTCCAAAGCGTTCAAATTGCGTTGCCGCCTTCATAATAACAGCGCCTAACCGGCTTAAATCGTAGAATTCACTGTACTCCTTGCCAAACCCAAAGCAGCCTGATGCCGGCATAATCGGATTTTTTAATGTTAGTCCAGGCAATTTCACCTCTAGATTCATAAAATAACCTCCTGCGCAGAAAATACGGGACCGTCACTGCAAATCTTCTTATAGCTGTTATCCACCGTCGGCAGCACACAAGCCATACATGCACCGACTCCGCAGCCCATCCGTTCTTCCAGAGATACTTTTCCTGCCGCATCTTTTAATTCTGTGGTCACAGCGCGGAGCATTGGCAGCGGTCCGCAGCTGAAATATTGATCAAAGGCGCCCACTTCAGAAAACACATGTGTGACAAACCCTTGATGTCCATAGGAGCCATCATTAGTGACTACATACGTTTCCGTTATTTTCTGGAATGCTTCTTCGTAAAAGACATAATCCTTGGATTGAAATCCTAATACAGCAACAAGCTCCACATTCTTTTCACTCAAGCGCTTGGCGAGGTGGTAGATGGGAGGAACCCCAATTCCTCCACCTACTAACAGAATACGTTCTCCTTCTTGTACATCATCTACCTGAAAACCATTTCCATTTGGACCAAGTGCATCGACTGTCATTCCCGGCTGATAAGCTGCTAACGCTTTTGTGCCGCCGCTGACGACTTTAAACAAAATGGTGACGGTGCCTTCCTCTGAATTGACCTTGGCAATTGAGATAGGCCTTCTTAATGTAAAACCGGGGACAAGCAAATGCAGGAATTGTCCCGGCACAGTTTGCTGACTGATTTCCGGCTGATACAATGTCATTTCAATTGTTTCTTTGGCGATTGTATCAACAGCGATTACTTCCATTTCATGTCTTTTCTTCATCATTGCTTCACCTTTTGCTGGCTAATGGATTGTGCTGTAAATGTTGTGGAATCAATGACATTGATAATTGCATTCACCGTGTCTAAGCTTGTCAGGCTTGCAATGCCATGCTCTACTGCTTCACGGCGGATTAAGAAACCATCCGACCTTGGTTTTTGCCCAGAATTAAGTGTATTGATAACAAATTGGACTTTTCCTTCTTCAATGATGGATAATACATTCGGCTCGTCTACCCCTACTTTACCTACTTGAACAACAGGAATATCGCCTTCTTCCTGAATAAAGGATGCTGTCCCTTGTGTTGCATAGAGGACAAACCCAAGCTGATGGAACCGTTCTGCTACTTCCAGCATTTCTGCCTTGTCCTTATCGGCAACGGTCAATAATACGCCGCCTTCTTGCGGAACTTTTAATCCGGAAGCAATAAGTCCTTTATACAATGCTTTTTCTAATGTTTTATCATAACCGATTGCCTCGCCGGTAGATTTCATTTCTGGTCCAAGAATGGTATCCACACTGCGTAATTTTTCAAAAGAGAAAACTGGAATTTTGACAGAAACAAGATTCTGCTCAGGTAAAATACCAGTTTCATAGCCCATATCGGCTAATTTCTCACCTAAGATACATTTCGTAGCAATATTTGCCATCGTTACGCCGGTAATCTTGCTTAGAAATGGAATTGTTCTGCTGGCTCTTGGATTTACTTCAAGCACATAAACATCTTCATCACGGATAATAAATTGGATATTGATTAGCCCTTTTACGTTCAATGCGCTTGAAATCTTCACTGCTGCATCCAGACATTTTTCTTTTACAGCTTCACTTAAACGCTGCGGAGGATATACAGCCATCGAGTCACCAGAGTGGACTCCAGCGCGTTCGATATGCTCCATGATTCCAGGAACAATCGTTGTTTCTCCATCACTGATGGCATCTACTTCTGCTTCCATTCCTGTTAAATATTTATCGATTAATATCGGATGGGCAGAATCCACACCATCTGATTTCGCTAAATAATTTTCCAGCTCTTTTTCACTGTATACAATTTCCATACGGCTGCCGCCAATAACATAAGAAGGGCGTACAAGTACCGGATAGCCAATTTCATTTGCTGTTTCAATTGCCTTATCTAATCTTGGTACTGCCTTTCCTTGCGGGCGAAGTAAGTCAAGCTCATCTAATAATACTTCAAATTTATCGCGATCCTCTGCACGATCAATTGCTTCCAGGCCAGTACCTAGGATTTTCACTCCGCGGCGTTCCAGTCCATCTGCCAGATTAATCGCAGTTTGACCGCCAAACTGCACAATCACGCCTTCTGGTTTTTCCAGTTCAATCACATGCATGACATCTTCCAGCGTAAGCGGCTCAAAGTAAAGTTTATCGGAAATCGTAAAATCAGTAGATACGGTTTCCGGATTATTATTCATAATAATTGCTTCATAGCCCAGCTCTTTAATTGCAAATACCGAATGCACGGTCGCATAATCAAACTCAATCCCTTGTCCGATGCGGATTGGTCCGGAACCAAGCACGAGGATTTTCTTACGTTCTGTTACTTCCGATTCATTTTCTGTTTCATACGAGCTATAGAAATAAGGTGTTTCCGACTCAAATTCTGCTGCGCAGGTATCTACCATTTTATAAACCGGGAAGAGATTGTTTTCTTTTCTTAATGCATATACGTCATCCAGCGGAACATCCCAGAGTCTGGAAACCTGCTCATCTGCAATGCCCAGCTCTTTTGCTGCTTTTAACACTGCCATATCGTTCTTATTTTCAATCAAGGCTTTCTCTGTTTCAATAATTTTATTTAAGCTGTTTAAGAAGAAACGGTCAATCTTGGTCATGTCAAAGATTTTATCGACCGAATAACCGCGGCGCAATGCTTCTGCCAAGAGAAAAATACGTTCATCATCTGCACGCTTCAAGCGCCTATCTAATGTTTCTTCATCTAAGCCCTCTGCTTTTGCAAGGTAAAGCTCTTCTGTTCCCATTTCCAGGGAACGTACACCTTTAAGTAAGGATTCTTCCAAATTACGGCCAATTGCCATTACTTCACCAGTCGCCTTCATCTGTGTGCCTAAACGGCGGTCTCCTGATGTAAATTTATCAAATGGAAAACGCGGGAATTTAGTAACCACGTAGTCTAACGCCGGCTCAAACATCGAATAGGTTTTACCGGTAATCGGATTGATAATTTCATCGAGCGTATAACCAACCGCGATTTTCGCTGCAATTTTGGCTATCGGATAACCTGTTGCTTTAGACGCCAAAGCAGATGAGCGGCTGACACGCGGGTTCACTTCAATAATGTAGTATTGGAAGCTGTATGGATCTAATGCCAGCTGAACATTACAGCCGCCTTCAATTTCTAAAGCACGAATAATTTTCAAGGAAGCATTACGCAGCATATGATATTCCCGGTCACTTAAGGTTTGTGACGGGGCCACAACAATCGAATCCCCTGTATGAATTCCTACCGGGTCGATATTTTCCATGTTACAAACCACAATTGCCTGATCCTTATGGTCACGCATCACTTCATACTCTATTTCTTTAAACCCTGCAATATTTCGTTCAATCAGACACTGGTTTACTGGAGAAAGCACCAGTCCGTTATGTGTGATTTCCTTCAGCTCTTCCTCGCTGTAGCACATTCCTCCGCCTGTACCGCCAAGCGTGTATGCCGGGCGCACAATGAGCGGATAGCCGATGGTATTGGCGAAATTAACAGCCTCCTCCACGGTATGTACAATTTCACTTTCCGGCACTGGCTCATCCAACTCATTCATCAAGGTACGGAACAGCTCTCTATCCTCGGCCTGCTGAATCGATTCCGGTGCGGTTCCCAGAAGCTGTACTTTATGATCTTCCAATACCCCTTTACGGACAAGCTCCATAGCAAGGTTTAAGCCTGTTTGTCCGCCTAATGTCGGCAAAATAGCGTCCGGATGCTCTTTACGAATAATTTTTGTTAAGAATTCTTCTGTTAAAGGTTCCATATATACTTTATCTGCAACTGTGTTATCTGTCATAATTGTTGCCGGATTGGAGTTGGCTAAAATAACCTCATAACCTTCTTCTCTCAATGCTTGACAAGCCTGAGTTCCAGAATAGTCGAATTCGGCCGCTTGTCCAATGACAATCGGGCCAGATCCAATCACGAGAATTTTTTGAATATCTGTACGTTTAGGCATGAATATGAACCTCCTGCTTCTTCACTTGCTGCTTCATCATTTTTAAAAATTCATCAAATAGATAATTGGTATCCTCTGGTCCCGGAGATGCTTCCGGGTGGTACTGTACCGAGAACGCCGGATACTTCGTGTGTCTTACTCCCTCTACGGTTTCATCATTGATGGCGATCTGTGTCAGTTCAAGCCCCGTATTTTCAAGGGAATCTGGATTTACTGCATAACTATGATTCTGGGAAGTAAGGTACGTTTTATCATTCTCTAAATCTTTCACTGGATGATTCGCACCGCGATGTCCAAATTTCATCTTTTCTGTATTTGCCCCGCAGGCTAAAGACAGAAGCTGATGTCCAAGACAAATTCCAAATATCGGCACCTGCCCGAGAATCTCTTTGATCATTTCAATCGCTTCCGGTACATCTTTTGGATCTCCCGGTCCATTTGTCAGCATGATGCCGTCTGGACGGAGACGCAGAATGTCCTCTGCACGATAGTTATAAGGAACCACCGTAATTTGGCAATCCCGTTTCGTTAATTCCCGCAGAATACCATGCTTTGCACCAAAATCAACCAGTACCACACGGCTTCCTCTGCCTGGAACAACGTAAGGCTTGCTTGTGGATGTCTGTTTTACTTGGTCTCTAGGAAATTCCGCATTTCTCAATTCTTCTACTGCTTTTTCTACATCTTCTTCCGCAGAAAGGATAGCTGCTTTCATCGTTCCATGCTTGCGAATAATCCGTGTTAATTTTCTCGTATCGATTCCGGCGATTCCGGGAATATTATTCGCCTTTAGGAAGCTGTCGATGGTCTCTTCATTCCGGAAATTGGAAGGCTGCTCACTATATTCTTTCACAATCAAACCATGAATAAATGGTGTCACTGTTTCATAATCGTCTCGATTGATTCCATAGTTTCCAATGAGAGGGTACGTCATCGTTACAAATTGTCCGCAATAACTTGGATCGGTGATAACTTCCTGATATCCAGTCATTCCTGTATTAAAAACAATCTCTCCCTTGGAAACTTCTTCGCTTCCAAAACCGTATCCTTCAAAAACTGTTCCATCTTCCAAAATTAAATTACGTTTACGCATGGTTGCCCTCCTCAAATACGACCTTGCCATCTACCATTGTCAGGACAGGGAATCCTGTTACCTCCCAGCCATGGAAAGGTGTATTTTTCCCTTTAGAAGCAAATTGATAGCGATCGATTTTTGCTGTTTTCCCTAAATCAATAATGGTTAAATCTGCTGGCGCTCCTTCTTCCAACGTTCCATAAGGAAGTCCGAACACATCCGCCGGCTTTTTCGTCATTCTATCAATCAATTCATGTAAATTTAGTACGTTTTTTTGTACCAGATGAGTGTATAACAATGGAAAAGCTGTTTCTAATCCAACAATTCCGAATGGCGCTTCTAAGAAACCATTTGCTTTTTCTTCCTCTCCATGCGGCGCATGGTCTGTTGCGATAGCATCCAGTGTACCATCTAAAAGCCCTTCAATCAGTGCTTCCTGGTCATCCTTTCCTCTTAACGGCGGATTCATTTTGAAATTTGCATCATTTTCGGTAATATCAGATTCATTTAATATTAAATGGTGTGGAGATGCCTCCGCTGTAACATGAATACCAGCTTTTTTTGCATCACGGATGACGCGAACCGATTCCTTCGTGCTGACATGACAAACATGATAGTGACAGCCGGCAGCTTCAGCTAACAGGACATCTCTGGCAATTTGTACGGATTCACTTAAAGATGGAATCCCCGGCAGGTTTAGGCGCTTGCTTACTTCTCCATCATGGGTTACTCCGCCATAGACCAGGGAATTATCTTCACAATGAGCAACAATTGCCGCACCGCATGCAGCTGCTTCCTTCATGGCCTGAAGCATTTGATTGGCAGTCTGTATACCTACCCCATCATCTGTAAAGGCAAAAGCTCCCTGCTCAAACAGCGCTTTAACATCTGTGCGTTCTTCACCTTTTAAACCTTTTGTAATCGAAGCGTAGGGAAGAACACGGATAACAGCATCCTCTTTAATTTTTTGAAGCAGCTGCTCCAATGTTTCCGGGCTATCCGGAACCGGATTCGTATTTGGCATTGCGCAAATAGTAGTATATCCTCCTTTGGCAGCTGCTTCTGTTCCTGTACGAATCGTTTCTTTATACTCTCCGCCCGGTTCACGCAGATGCACATGCACATCGATAAACCCTGGAGCAACAAGGTTATTCTTTGCATCAATTGTGTTATCCGCCTGCTCTGTTACTTCCGGGGCCACCTTTTTGATTTTACCGTCTTCGATAAGCACCTCACAGTTTACCAATTCATTAGATGATGTTAAGCGTTTTGCGTTCGTTAATTTCGTTTTCATTGATAATCCCCCATTCTTTTAATACATGAATTAAAATTGCCATTCTGACATAGACACCATTTTCCATCTGTTTAAAAATACGTGACTGTTTACTTTCTACAAGCCTGCTGTCGATTTCCACCCCTCTGTTGATTGGGGCGGGATGCATGATAATCGCGTGTTTCTGCATTTTTGCAGCTCTTTTCATTGTTAAACCATAGAGGGTGAGATAATCTGAAGTTTCTGCTTTATGAATATGACGCTCATGCTGAATTCGCAGCAGCATCACGACATCCGCTATTTCTACCGCCTCATCCATCGTGATATATGGATAATGTAAGCTGGTATCTTCAAATCCTGGTGCTGCACTCAAGTAAACTTCAGCTCCTAATTTCTCCAGAGCAAGCGCATTCGACCTGGCCACCCGGCTGTGCTTGATATCACCAGCGATAACAACCTTCCTGCCTTCAACATGGCCAAATTCCTGGTACATTGTCAGTAAATCCAGCATGCACTGTGTAGGATGCTCTTCTTTTCCGGAGCCGGCGTTGATAACCGGTATGCTCAAGTAACCTTCTTCTTCTATTTCATCTATCCAATTATCAGATGGATGACGCACGACTAACACATCTGCACCTATAGCTTCAAAGGTTTTCGCTGTGTCATATAAGGACTCTCCCTTGACAAGGCTGGAAGCTTCGGTATGAAAATCCAGCATCTCTAAACCAAGTTTTTTTTGTGCAACTTCAAAGCTCATTTTCGTTCTTGTACTTGGTTCAAAGAACAGGTTGGCTGCAAATAACTGTTTATTCATGGTTCTTGGTGATTTTCTTATCAATTCGGCTTCTTTCAGAATTTGATTCATCGTTTCCTTCGACAGCTGCTGCATCGACATAAAATGTTTCACGATTCATCTCTCCCTCTTTGGTGTCATTCTTTAAAATTGATTTTTATTATACAAATATATGTGTTCAAAAAGTTGCTAACAGGTTTTGGTGGGACGAGTAATCGCAGCAACGGTTTTAATAGACCGAGTAATCGCAGGTCTCAATGTTCTCAGGTTAGTGCGGCCGCTACGGAAAAACACTACGCTTTCCATGGGCCCCGAGCTCATCTCCTTTAAAGAAGACTTGCTGATTGGCAAGCCGTCAGGCGCAGACAGAAGCATAGTCGCACTTATGCCCCGCGGGTAGAAAAAAAGAAAATCGCTTTTTCCTGCGGGGTCTTCACCCTGGGACTGGGACTGCGATTACTCGTCCCATCGAAGAGCTTTTGCGATTACTCGCCCCACCGAAGACCATTGCGCTTTCCCATAGGAGTCTCCGTGTTTTTACTCCGCTAGATAGGTTTTATTACTATCTATATCAAAATTAATAAAATTCATTAACCTGACAACATTGGTAACCGCAGTCCCATCGGATAAAGCAAGTCAACTAAAGAGCTCTTCATTTATCATTTAGTGACTTTTTGAACTTCCATAAAAAAAGCTCCCTGCAAAGGTTGCAGAGAGCTAGACGAATACCCTATAAGCATTCGCTATTCTGAACAACCTTTCAAATCTCTCTGGATCTGATTAAAAGTTATCATGTATTCTTTTCATAAATAGAAACAAGGTCTACTTGATCTTTTTCACTTAACTGAACAACAACAATTTCTTGTTCAGAAGTAGGTATGTTCTTGCCTACATAGTCAGCCCGAATAGGCAGCTCGCGGTGACCGCGGTCTACCAAAGCTCCAAGCTGAATCGTCGCCGGTCTGCCGACATCCATTACGGCATCCATTGCCGCACGGACAGTTCTTCCTGTATAAAGAACATCATCAATCAGAATGACCTGCTTGTTCGTTATGTCCATATCAATAGAAACTGAGTTAATTCGCGGTTCTTCGTGATGATCCTTTTTTTCCAAATCATCCCGGTACATGGTAATATCTAATTCGCCAAACGGAACTTCGATGTCTTCAATTTGCTTAATTTTTTCTTGAATGCTTTTCGCCAGCGGAACGCCTCTTGTTTTGATTCCAATTAAAACAAGGTTCTCTCCACCTTTGTTTTTTTCCAGAATCTCATGGGACATTCTGGTCAATGCTCTATTTATTGCTGCAGCATCCAGAATCTCTGTTTTTTTCTTCAAATTAGCCCGCTCCTTCCAAACTGCATAAAAATGCCCTTTTCCTGCTGATGGAAAAGGGCATACGTGTACCGTAAGCAAACTTGCTGATCGCAGCCTTCCTAGCCTCACAGGACTATTGTTAAAGGTCTTTATTTGTTGTTACTTATTATGTCAGAATATGACGGGTCTGTCAATACATTTTGCGGATTTGGTCGAGCGCCTCCATGAAGACAGCAGGCGGTGCTGCTTTGAATTCCATCTGCTTCTCTGTTTTTGGATGGATAAAAGCAATTTGCTTCGCATGGAGAGCCTGTCCTTGGACATCTAACGATTTTCGCTGACCGTATTTTGGATCGCCTACAATCGGAAAGCCAATATATTGCATATGCACACGAATTTGATGTGTTCTGCCAGTCTCTAATTGGCATTCCACATGCGTATAGTCAGGGAAACGTTCGAGCACGCGAAAATGAGTAACCGCCTGTTTTCCATTTTCAACGATCCCCATTTTTTGACGGTCTTTCGGATCTCTGCCGATCGGCGCATCGATTAACCCGGTCTCATGGCCAATTTCTCCATGAACAATTGCTTCATACGTTCTTTTTAATGTCTTTTCCTGCAGCTGCTCTGATAGATACTGATGGGCGTAGTCATTCTTCGCAACAACTAAAAGTCCGCTCGTATCCATATCGAGACGGTGTACAATCCCGGGGCGCTCCACACCGTTAATTCCTGATAAATCAGTGCAATGATATAATAACGCATGGACCAATGTCCCGGTGTGATGACCTGCAGAAGGATGGACAACCATCCCTTTTGCTTTATTCACCACCAGCAGGTCCTCATCTTCATAAACAATATCTAAAGGAATATTTTCCGGCTCTAAAACAAGCGGTTTGGTTTCAGGTATTTCCCATGTAAGGCTTTCTCCGGTTTGGCATTTTTGATTTGCTTTCACTGCTTCTCCATTCAGCTTGACATTGCCTTCTTCTATCCAGCCCTGAATTTGAGAACGCGAATATTCATGCAGCACATCCGCCAGTATTTTATCCACTCTTTTTTTATGCTCTGTTTCTGTCACTGTATGCTGGTTTACTGTCATTTTTTCTCTTTCCCCCGCTTTCTCTCATCCAAAATAATTGCAATCATCACAATCACCACACCAATTGTAAGAGATGCATCTGCGACGTTGAATATCGGAAAATTATAATTAAAAATATAGAAGTTTGCAAAGTCTACTACTTCTTGATATAAAATACGGTCGATGAAATTCCCGACCGCCCCTCCAATCAATACACTGACCCCGACAGCAATCAGGCGGTCCTGTTTTCCATGTGTATGTAAAAAGTATATTAACCCGGCAATCACAATAACCGTAATAATGTAAAATAACGTCATTTGTCCTTCTAAAATACCCCATGCTGCTCCTGAATTCCGATGTGAGGTAATATAAAAGAAGTCCTCCACAATCGGGATGGATTCACCTATTTCCATTCGTGCAGCAACAAGCCATTTTGTCCATTGGTCTATCCCAATCAGGACAAGTGTAATCAGATAATATCTCCACATGTTCATTTCTCCAATCTAAAGCAAATCTGCGCCTTTTCAGGGTTCGTTTACCAAGCTTTCTTTATCTTATCCTTTCTGCTGGTAATTTTCAAGAAACAATACGGCTTTCCTTCTTTCTGACAGCTGCATCTATCGGTTCGTAAGCATATGAGCATATAAAAAATCCCCTCCGGCCGTTTTATAAACGGGCAGAGAGGGATTTTATCAGAAAATATATCATTTAAAATTGAAAATCAACCTTTGTATTCTCCTGTGATTCATAGCCTTTCATATAGTTAATTCGCCTTTGGGCGGCTGATTGGCTTACTTGTTCATCGGCGTGGTAGGAGGAGCGTACTAATGGTCCAGCTTCACAATGCGAGAAGCCTTTTTCAAGGGCAATATTTTTCAATTCTTCAAACTCATCGGGATGATAATACTTTTCCACATTCAAATGTTTTTTGGTTGGCTGTAAATATTGTCCGATGGTCACAATATCCACGTCATGCGCCCGCAGGTCATCCATTGCCTCGATAAGCTCTTCTTTTGTTTCGCCCAGACCTACCATTATACTTGATTTCACAGGAGTGTCGGGAGCAATTTCTTTAACTCGCTGCAGAAGCTGCAAGGACCGGTCATATCTTGCAATTGCCCGAACCCGTTTCGTTAAACGTCTCACCGTTTCAATATTATGATTGAAAATATCCGGTTCGCTGTCCATCAGTGTATGTAAGCTTTCATAGTCCCCTTTCATATCCGAAGGGAGAACTTCTATTGTACAGCCTGGATTCTGATGACGAACTGCACGGACTGTATTGGCAAAAACAGCCGCTCCTCCGTCCTCCAGGTCATCACGCGCAACCGCTGTTATAACGACATGCTTTAATCCCATAATTTCAACAGAGTCAGCAACCCGCTTTGGTTCTCCCAGATCAACTCCGCTTGGAAGACCAGTTTTGACGGCACAGAATCGGCAGCCCCGTGTACAGGTATCTCCTAAAATCATGAAAGTTGCCGTTTTTCGCTCGCTCCAGCATTCATAAATATTCGGACACTTTGCTTCCTCACAAACTGTGTTCAGCCGTTTATCCCGCATTAAGTTCTTTAATTTTTTGTATGATTCATTGGTGTTGATTTTTGTTTTCAGCCATTCTGGTTTACGAATATATTCTGATTGTTTAGCCAATGCCAGCACGCTCCTTGTTTGAGTTGATATTCCACGCTTCCGTTTCATACTTTGATTGTGCTAATTGCTCTACTTCATCCCACTCAGCTTTGGTTAATTGCAGAGGATGAAATTCTAAACCTAAACCTTTCTTGAACCCTTCTTTGAATGCATCCGCCAGTATATCATACCGATGCTCTCGACTCGTTAATTGATTAATCGTCACCGCTTTTTTAGAAAATGCAGCCCGGCTCCGTTCTCTTATTTTTTCGGAAGAGAATACAAATAAATCAAAAAGCATGTTTGTATCCATGCTCATAGGAATAGACCCATGCTGCATCAATACACCTTTTTTCCTTGTCTGTGCGTTTCCAGAAAGCTTTTTACCGTCAACAACCATTTCATAGAACGCAGGTTTTTCGAAGCATATTGCTGTTCTTCCTCTGGCACTTTCTCTGTCCAGCGTTGCATATTCTGCAGGAATCCCTAAATTGCGATATCCTTCAAATATTCCTTCTGCCAGTACATGATAGGCCTCTTGTACAGATACAGGAATATCTGGATCACTCTCTGTAATAACCAGGCTATACGTTAATTCATCGTCATGAAGCACGGCACTGCCGCCGGTCAAACGACGGACGAACTGACACTGATGCCGTTCTACCGCTTCCAGATCAATTTTCTTATCGACTTTTTGAAAGTAGCCAATCGATAAACTGGGCTTTTCCCAGCCATAGAAACGTAATGTCGGCGGAATTTTACCTTCTTGATGCCAATTGATCAAGCACTCATCAAAAGCCATATTCCATGCAGCATCTCGAAAGCCTGTATCGATAAACGCCCACTGTTTTTTCAATATCGTCACCTCCAATGAAAGAATTTCTTGTTGCAGGAGCTGTTCCCTGTTATGCCAATCTTCTTAGCGGCCCTTCCTGATCATCAAGCTTAAAAGATACAAGCGAAATGGGGAATAGATTCAATAAAAAAAGACCCCATTCCACAGAATGCAGCCTTTGATAGATTTATTGATAAATAGATAAATTATCCAATTCCTTATCGACTGCACATTCCCCACGCTAGGATTATCTAGTTCGGGTGCCAAGGGTCAATACAGAATGTCTTTCTCAGCTTAACAGCTCCCCCAGTGCATAATACTTATTCAGTTTACAAATTAAGTCTACTGGTAATTTTTATAATTGTAAAGAAAAATATAAAAATTAGCGTTTACAATTTTTTTGCAGATATGTAAAAACAGGAGCCAGCTTTCTCAAAAAGCTGGCTCCTGTTTTTTAATTCTCATAATTTTCTTTGACAACACTGGCACATCTCGCACATAATGTTGGATGATTTTTGTCTTCGCCTACTGTTTCGGAAACAACCCAGCAGCGTTCACATGTTTCACCTGGATGTTTTTCAACGGTAACCTCAACATAATCATATGCTTTACCGGTTCCTTTTTCATCTGCAATAACTGTTTCTGAAACAATAAAGTATTGATGCAGATGCGTAATATTTTCAAGCACCTGCTTCGTTTCTTCATCAAGCGGTACGATTGTAATTTTAGCTTCCAATGATTTCCCGATAACCTTTTCGCTTCTTGCTTCTTCGAGTGCTTTCAGAACATCATCTCTTACTTCCATAAAATGATCCCATTTTCCGACAATGTCTTTTGCCCCTGCAAGCTCCCGCGGCTCAGGAATATCTGTTAAGTGAACTGTTTCTTCCTCCACTCCAGGGATATATTCCCAAACTTCTTCGGTTGTGTGCGGAATTATTGGAGCAAGCAATTTCACAAGTGTTGTTATAATTTCATAGTAGCCTGTTTGAAGACTGCGGCGGCGCGGGTGATCTGCAGCTTCAATATACAGGATATCCTTCGCAAAATCTAAATAGAAGGAACTTAAATCAACAGCACAGAAATTATGGACCTGGCTGATTACTGGTGCAAATTCAAAGTGCTCATAATTATCACGTGCATTATTTAAGATTTGCTGCAGACGATAAAGCATATAACGGTCTACTTCCTGCAATTCTTCATCGTTCACGCGATCTTTGCTAGGATCAAAATCAGCAAGGTTCGCCAGTAAGAAACGGAAGGTGTTCCGGATTTTACGGTAGCTTTCCGAAGTCTGTTTTAAAATAGCATCCGAGATACGCACATCTGCCTGATAATCCACGCTGGAAACCCACAGACGCAAAATATCGGCACCTAATTGTTTTTGTACTTTGGACGGATCAACCGTATTTCCTAATGATTTACTCATCTTGCGTCCATTTCCATCCAGCGCAAACCCATGGCTGATAATATTTTTAAATGGCGCTTTGCCTGTTACAGCAACAGATGTAGATAATGAAGAGTTAAACCAGCCGCGATACTGGTCACTTCCTTCTAAATACACATCAGCCGGACGATCAAGTTCTTCCCGGTTCATCAACACCCCTTCGTGTGAGGAGCCTGAATCGAACCAAACATCCATAATATCGACTTCTTTAGTAAACTTGCCATTAGGGCTATGTTCTGAAGTAAATCCATCCGGCAATAAATCCTTCGCTTCTCTTTCGAACCATACATTGGACCCATGTTCACGGAAAAGTTCGGATACATGCGAAATCGTTTCATCCGTAATGATGGCTGTGCCGTCTTCTCCATAAAATACTGGAATCGGAACTCCCCAGGCACGCTGTCTGGAAATACACCAATCTTCACGATCTCTCACCATATTATAAAGTCTTGTTTCTCCCCAATGCGGATACCAATGCACTTTTTTAATTTCATCAAGAATATCCTGACGGAAATCTTTAATGGATGCAAACCACTGTGACGTTGCACGGAAAATCGTCGGTTTCTTTGTTCTCCAGTCATGCGGATAAGAGTGAGTGATAAATTCTAATTTTAATAAGGCGCCATTCTCATCCAATTGTTCTGTGATGACCTTATTTGCTGCATCGTAGAATAAACCTTCAAAACCTGGCGCTTCACTTGTAAAGACACCCTTTTCATCCACCGGGCAGAATGCATCGATACCATATCTGCGGCAAACATAGAAGTCATCTTCCCCGTGGCCTGGAGCTGTATGAACACATCCAGTCCCCGCATCAGTTGTAACATGTTCTCCAAGCATAACAAGGGATTTACGATCATAAAATGGATGCTGTGCTTCTACACGATCTGCTTCCTGTCCTTTGAATTTCTTTACAACTGTTACATCTTCCCAGCCTAATACTTCTTTCACATCTTCTAATAAAGCTTCTGCAATGACATATTTATCATCATTTACTTGTGCTACCACATAGCTTAAATCAGGATGTAAGCTGATTCCTAAGTTCGCTGGAAGCGTCCAAGGAGTTGTCGTCCAGATAATAATTTTCTCGCCGCCGTCAAGCACTTCTTTTCCATCCGTTACTTCAAAGGAAACATAGATAGATGGAGAGCGTTTATCTTGATATTCGATTTCTGCTTCTGCAAGGGCAGATTCAGAAGACGGAGACCAATATACCGGCTTAAGTCCTTTATAAATATAGCCTTTTCTTGCCATTTCTCCAAACACCTTAATTTGAGAAGCTTCATAATCCTTCGTTAAGGTGATATATGGATTATCCCAATCACCGCGCACACCTAATTTTTTAAATTGTGTACGCTGGCTGTCAATTTGTCCAAGTGCATATTCTTCACAAAGCTTGCGGAATTCTGCAACAGACATTTCTTTCCGTTTTACTTTCTTTTTCGCTAATGCTGTTTCAATCGGCAACCCGTGTGTATCCCAGCCTGGAACATATGGTGCATAATAGCCTGTCATGGACTTATAACGGACAATAAAATCCTTTAAGATTTTATTCAGTGCATGACCGATATGGATATCTCCATTCGCATAAGGCGGTCCATCATGTAAAATAAATAACGGTCTGTCCTTAGTACGCTCTAAGTTTTTTTGATATTGTTCACTTTCTTCCCATTTCTGTTGGCGCTCCGGCTCTTTATTTGGAAGATTTCCACGCATTGGAAAAGCTGTTTTCGGCATCAATAATGTTTGTTTATATTCCAAGATATTCCCTCCTGTTATTTTCATGACACATCGTAAATTAAATTTTTATATACAAAAAGAGTCCTCTAATCCCTAAAGGGACGAGAAGACTCGCGGTACCACCCTTATAAATTTAATGCCCGGCATTAAATTCACTCGAAATCCGTAACGTGGACAGCCGGCTATTACTACATTATTTTCATAATAGCTACTCCAGAGTGATTTTCTAAAAGACTTCTGTATCAGGCTTCCACCGCCCCTGACTCGCTTACACAGAGTCATCTTCTATACTTTCTCTTTCATTGTATAACGATAGTGATTATGAAATTTTTAGCATAAATTAAATGTCAAAAAACATGATACTTGTATGAATTATATGTAATATACAAGCCTAAGTCAAGCCTTTAAGATTCATGCTCCATCAATTCTAAATCTTCATCCACTTCAGTATCAAATAATTCTTCCCAATCATCTGTACCGAGCATTTCTAATTGAGCCTGCACAAGCATGCGCATTCTTGAGCGGAATACTTTTGCCTGCTTTTTCAATTCTTCCACATCAAGGGATATTTTACGCGCTTTACTTAATGCTTCATTGACAATACGGTCAGCATTTTTTTCTGCTTCTTTCATAATTAATTTTGCTTCTTTTTGCGCACTGCCTTTGATATCTTCTGCCGTTTCCTGAGCAACCAGAATAGATTTATTTAATGTTTCTTCAATGTTCGTAAAGTGTCCTAATCGTTCCTGAAGCTCTTTCGCTTTTTGATCCAGTTCATCTCTTTCACGTATAACAATTTCATAATCCTTCATCACTTGATCAAGAAATTTATTTACTTCATCCACGTCATAGCCTTTCCATCCTCTTGCAAACTCTTTATTATGAATATCTAATGGTGATAGTGCCACCATCTCCACCTCCCTAATCGGTGCTTGCTTGAGCTTCCGATTTCTCTCTTTATTATTCAATAATTCCAGCTAAATTTCCAGCATTTATTGCAAAATTGCCGCTGTCATTTTAATTTTATCTTTCCTGGTTCTCCCGCGTATCGCTGTAATTTTACTTCTGCCTTTTCCACGTACAGAGAGCATGTCCCCTTCTTGTAATTGGAATTTCACATCATCTACTACCCGGTAATTTACCTTTACGAGCAATTTTTGAATCAAAGCAGCAGCGTCTTTTCGGGAGACACCATATATTTCTTTAACAACTGTATCTAAACGCAGGGAAGAAATGGTTTTATCATATTCTTTCCAGGCTTTTTTTTCTGTAATCAGCGACGTGAGCGGCTGTTCTTTGAAAGATATACGAGATTTCTTAATAGATGTTAAATTCATCTTGATAAAAGGGACGACCTCTCCCGCTGCAAGTAAATGAATTTTCCCATCTGCTGCTGTAATATCTCCTAATTTTTTTCGCTTCACACCCTGTGATAAAAAAGCACCCATTACATCCCGATGCTCCAGGCTTACAAATTTCTCCGGGTAAGATGCCTCCAGGAGCTCCACTTGAAACATATCTTCTGTAATGCTTTCATAAATAGGAGCAATCACCATTCTTTTTCGTTCGCTGTACTCGGATCCGCCAAAGGCAGCGGCCTGAAGCTCGTCATGATTAGTCCCTAACAGCATCTGCACGATTTCTTGTTCGCGCGGATCCAAAAAATCAGTCAATTTGGGAATATACGATCGCTCCACCTGGTCTTTCCATGAAAGAACCTGATCAATAAATGGCTGTTCTTCTTTTCGAAAATGCTGATAAACTTCCATGGTCATTCCTTTCTTTCAAGCCTAAAGCATCATTGCAAACTGGATAAATCCCATTCTTGCAAAATGCAATAATAATATCGCAACAATTGGAGAAAAATCAATCATACCAAGCGGCGGAATAAATTTACGAAAAATTTCTAAATAGGGCTCACAAATTTTTCCGAGTAATTCTCCAAATTGAGATTCTCTGGCTCCAGGGAACCAGGACATAAAAATATACACGATTAGTGCAAAGCTATAAATGTTTAAACCAAAGCTTATTAGTGAAACGATTTGTGCCAACATCTCCTGCTACCATCCTTTATCATAATCTTCCTGCTCATATAACATTTCAGAAATACTGCCGGATACTTCTACATTATCCGGCGTACACAGGAATGTTTCTGATCCTAATTTTTGAATATCTCCTTTTACGGCATAAACCGTTCCGCTCAGAAAATCAACGATCCTCTTTGCCTGCTGACGATCCACACGCTGCAGATTAATGATAACAGCTCGTCTGTTAACAATATTATCTGCGATGTCCTGAGCTTCATTATAATTTCTCGGCTCAGCTAAAACAACCTTTGAATTCGTATTTTGTATACTAGAAAGGTTCACAACATTTTTGCTTCCTGCTGTTTTTTCTTGAACCTGGGGTATTTCTTCTTTTTGTTCTTCCTCGGCATATTCATACTCGTATTCATCGTCCATCGTGAAATAATTTTTAAGCTTCTTTTTAAAGCTCATTTACTGCACCTCACTTTATATTTCGCTGCCGACCAGTTTGGTACCTATCCGAATATGTGTTGCACCTTCTTCTACAGCAATTTCATAATCATTGCTCATTCCCATAGACAGGTATTCACATGGTGCATAATCTAAGCCAAGCCCCTTTATACGGTCTCTCAGCAAACGCAATTTTCTAAACAGCGGCCGGGTTTCTTCCGGATTATCGACATGCGGAGCCATCGTCATTAAACCTGCCACCTGTATATGCTCAAATGCCGCTAAATCTTTTATAAACGATTCAACTTCTCCTTCATCTAATCCGTGTTTCGATTCTTCTCCGCTCACATTGACTTGAACAAAGCAGGGCACCGTTTTTTCTGCCCGCTTATTAATCTCTTTCGCCAAAGATTTTCTGTCTAGTGAATGAATATAATCAATATGATGTATCATATCTTTTACTTTTCTGGATTGCAGGGAGCCAATGAAATGCCAAGTGGCACTGTCCCTGATCTCTTCAAATTTCGCTAAAAATCCTTCATTTCTATTTTCACCCAGATGAACTATCCCGGCAGATAATGCTTCTTTAGCTCGTTCTATTGTAACATATTTCGTCACTGCGATAATATTAATATCTTCTTTATTTCTGCCTGCTCTCCTTGCAGCCTGCTCGATATCTGCTTGAATTTCCATTAGATTTTCTTTTACTGCAACCATTCTTATCCTCCATTACTTCTTCTGTTTCTCAAATCCGATAAACGCGAGCATTCTTCCTGTTTTTCCATTATCGCGCCGATGAGAAAAGAATAGCCTCTCATCTTGTAATGTACAATATTTTGTTACCTCTATATTATGACGAAAGACGCCAGATTGTACAAGGATATCGACATTAAGCTCTTTTAAATCGATGAAATATTGATTTGGCGATATTTCTTTCGTAAATTTTTGTTTCTGTTCACCAGTTAGATGTGATAAAACAACATCGTCAACAACGTAGTTTTCTTTGGAAATACTCGGGCCTATCACAACTTTCAGATTCTCTATAGAGGCACCGGCTTCTTTCAATTTCTGTACCATTTCCCGGGCGATCTGACCGACTGTTCCTTTCCAGCCGGCGTGAGCAATACCCGCTATTCTTGTGGTCGGGTCTGCAAAAAATAATGGAACACAGTCTGCGAAAAAAGCCGTGCCGAGGAGAGAATCCGCCTCATTGATAATTAATCCATCGACGCCGGATATACCGGAATCAAAGGAAATACTGCCCTTTCCCGCATCTTCTTCCCCTGTAAAATGGATGCTTGTTCCATGTACTTGTTCACCGCAAACCCAGCGGTTCAGGGGAATATTTAATTCCTTGCTCAGAATCCGCCGATTTTCCAGCACCTTATTCTCGTCGTCCAATACATGGAGCCCCATATTTAATTGCTTATAAGCCCCCTTACTTACACCGCCATTTTTTGTTGTAAAGCCTGCTACCAGACCTGGAATTTCTTCCTCCAATGAAGATAAATGAAGTCTTGTCTCACTTTTAAGCTGAAATGGCTCCATGTTTTTCCCTCTTTTCCCTATAATTTCTCCTATTGAACATTATCTTAAATTCAAATTTGTGTCTTATTTTAACACATTATATCGATAATTTCTTCTTAATCTTCGGTATAAAGATCCGGCCCTTTTACTTTCTCGACTAAAATAACATCTTCCCCAATCCGAACAATTTTTTCCCAGGCGATAAAAAGCTCGCCTGATTTAGCAAACATACCTGATTTTTTTCCTTTGGCTTCCGCAATGATGGCAATGATTCTTCCAGTTCTGCCGTCTATCTCTAAATCAATGATATGTCCCAGCCTTGTTCCATCATCCATGACAATCAATTCTTTTATTTGCAGTTCAGATAGTTTCACCATGACAGCTCCCTCCTCTTCCTATCCTATGCATTGGAACATGCTTTTTTTCATGAAAAATTAAACAGATCTTCACTTCGTGAGTCTGTAATTATCAATATTGTCAGGTTAATGCGGCTGCTGCGATGGATTATAGCGGGGTGAATAAAGAGTGGTTGATGGAGTGATTCGTTGTTAAAAAAGTTATTATTGCATACAAAAAGCCTTACCGGTTAAGGCAAGGCTTTTTGTTTATTCAAACATTTGCTTATTCATCTGGTGGATAGCCCCTTTTTCAAGCCTGGACACTTGTGCTTGGGATATACCAATCTCATCCGCCACTTCCATTTGTGTTTTCCCTTGAAAAAAGCGTTTATTTAATATCATCTTTTCTCTAGCATTCAATCTGTGCATTCCTTCTTTTAGTGATAGCTTATCAACCCATGAGGAATCTTTATCTTTTTCATCGCTCAGCTGATCCATGACAAAAATCGGATCGCCGCCATCATTGTAAATCGGCTCAAAAAGCGATACGGGATCTTGGATGGCATCCAGAGCAAAAACAATATCAGCTTGCTCCACTCCCATTTCCTTGGCGATTTCTGCTGGAGATGGATCCTTCGATGTTTTACTGATCAATTGTTCTCTGACTTGCAGAGCACGGTAAGCAATATCACGTAAAGACCTGGATACACGAATTGGATTATTATCCCGCAAGTACCTTCTGATCTCACCAATGATCATCGGAACAGCATAGGTAGAAAAACGTACGTTATGGGACAAATCAAAATTATCGATTGATTTCATTAAACCAATGCAGCCGACCTGAAATAAATCATCGACATATTCTCCCCGGTTGTTAAAACGCTGAATAACACTAAGAACAAGGCGTAAATTGCCGTTTACCAATTCTTCCCGGGCAATAATATCATTTTCTTCTTGCAGCCGGATAAATAGTTTTTTCATTTCTTCGTTTTTAAGTACTGGAAGTTTGGATGTATCAACCCCGCATATTTCAACTTTATGTCTTGCCATTCCCGAAAACCTCCCCAATCTTAGATGCTGTTCAAGGACAGTATCTCCCCGGGAAAATTTTTTATGCAGGAAAATCATGTAAATAAAGTCGACCTATGCGGCAAAACAATTGATATATCAAGTCAAACCATTTTGTTAAATTCTTTTTTCAACCGACGTATAATTTTCTTCTCTAAACGGGAAATATAAGACTGGGAAATTCCAAGCATATCTGCTACATCTTTCTGCGTTTTTTCATCATCGCCAATCAATCCAAAGCGCAGTTCCATGATCTGTTTTTCACGTGCATTTAATTTGCCTAAAGCTGATTTTAACAATGATTTATCTACATTTGATTCAATACTTTTTGTAATAATATCTTCTTCTGTTCCTAATACATCCGACAATAAAAGCTCATTGCCGTCCCAATCAATATTTAAGGGTTCATCGAAGGAAACCTCTGTCTTTAATTTATTTGTTCTGCGCAGATACATTAAGATTTCATTTTCAATACAGCGGGAGGCATAGGTTGCCAGTTTAATCTTTTTTTCCGGATTAAACGTATTTACCGCCTTAATCAGCCCAATTGTACCAATACTAATCAGGTCTTCGATATTAATACCCGTGTTTTCAAATTTTCTGGCAATATAAACAACTAATCTCAAATTTCTTTCAATCAGCATCGACCTTGCCGCTTTATCTCCTTCGGGCAATTTTTTAAGCAATTCCTGTTCTTCTTGCTTTGTCAGCGGCGGGGGCAAAGCCTCACTTCCGCCTATATAATAGATTTCCTTTGGTTTTATTCCGATTTTTTTAAGAAATTGATACCAGCGTAATTTAAATTTGAATTTCCAATTAGCCACTTAACGCACTCTCCTTTATGCAGATTGTATAATAGATTGCTTAATGATGAGGGGATGCAGCAAACAATGATATTGCCCGTCCCTTTCCAATACTCCAAATTGAATTCCAATGAATACATTTACTGCCTGAAGAATTTCGTTATTATAAAAAATTGTCAGTTCCTCAGCCCGAATAGCAAGCATGAAAGAATGTGTTCCATCTACTCCCTGATAAGGAATCAAATGCAGCTTATCTTCCCATTTCTTTGGCAGCCGGCTGAAGTCTAAATGCTCTTTCACATTTTTCAGCTCTTCCCACTCTTCATCATCGAACCATTGCTTTAAAAACGGCTGATCACAAATGACGACAGGTTGTTTGGTTAACGGATCAACAAGCTGATTTCCGCTGTCGATATAACCAATGGATTCAAAAGACTGATGATTCATTGTTAAGATTACCTTGTACATTTCGTCATATTTCACTTGTTCTCCAACGTGCTCGTCCATTCGTCTCTTTGTAAAATACCAAATAATCGGGAAGCAGGTTATAACAAATATCCAGCTGACAGGATCACCATAGCCTTGGTTGAAGGTGATTATCCCTTCCAAGGAAACAGTCACCGGACGCTGCAGGAAAAAATGCATCGCCATTAACCCGCCCCCAATGGCAAAGGATACAAAATAAAAGAGGAAGATCAGCTTAATAAAGCGATACAGACTCTTAAATCCAAATGTGCTGAAAATAATAATACAAGAGTAGAGCAATTTCCCGACTACATGATTAAAAAACGAATTTGGATACAAAATCGTCAGCGGAACAATGCATGACGCAATAAATGCCCCAAGAAACAAGCGCCTTCTTTTCACTGGTTTCCGGACAAGTATTTGTACGAGCATCAGCAGCATTAAATCTACCATAAAATTTAATGCCCAAATAACGTCTAAGTAAATAGACACTCTCTGTTGCACCCCCTAAATTGCTGCTAATCAGAAGAAGCTGTTATCTTCTGCGTACGTTGCTGATCATGAAATTCATAGAAAGGAAGTAATATATGATGAAAAGTATAGACAATTGAAAGAGAAAAGTCTGTCAATTCTTGTGTGCAAAATTAAGCTATTTAACACTTATTCTTAGAAATAATGTCTAACGATTTTTGGAATAAAAAAGAGGGGCAAGGAAACTTTACTTTCTTTCCTTTTAGATAAACAAAGGACACCACTTGATTTTGAAACATCGGTGTTCTTGCCAAGGAGATGTCCGCTCCGAGAAGTCGCTTTCCGCGGGCAACGTTCAGCCGCACGGTAAGAAAACCGCTTCCTGCTCAGGTCTACCTGTTGCTTTTCCCGCAGGAGTCGACTTCCCTCCGCTCCCATCTAAGTGGAATTATGTTTTAATTGCTTTTTTACAAGGAAATAACGCAAATTCTAGCGACGGTTTTGATGGGACGAGTAATCATAATGGTTTTCGGTGGGGCGAGTAACCGCAGTCCCAGTCCCAGTGGGAAGACCCCGCGGGTAGAAAAAAAGCGAACTTCTTTTTTTCTGCGGGGCATAAGTGCGACTTTAGCTCTGTCTACGCCTGTCGCTAAGTCTTCTTTAAAGGAGATGAGCTCGGGGCCTGCGGAAAGCGGAGTGTATTTCTGTGGCCTAAGATTACTCGCCCCATGAAACCCGTTAAAGCGGCTATATTCAGCATTTTTTATATATTTTCTTACTTTTTAAACAAAAAAATACTGTGCTAAAAGAGTTCTCTTAGCACAGTATTTTTTCTTTTTATCGATTACGATTACGATTTCTTAAGAAAGTCGGGATATCTAATTCATCTTCCTCGGGACGAGGTTTAGAAGGTGATGGATTGGATGATTCTCTTTCCCTGACAGGAGTCGATTCACTTGTTTGCTGTGTAGCTGCCTGCTGTGTTTGTCCTATATTTGGACGTTGTTGTTTTTGACGCGTATCTGCTTTTGGTTGTGCATTTTCATCAAAACCTGTAGCAATGACAGTTACAACAATTTCATCATTAAGGTTCTCATTAATTACAGAACCAAAGATAACATTTACTTCTTGGTCCGCTGCAGAAGTAACTAAGTCAGCTGCTTCCTGCACTTCATACAAGCTCAGGTTTGTACCGCCTGTGATATTCATTAAAATACCATGCGCCCCATCGATAGAAGTCTCCAGCAACGGGGAAGAAATTGCTTTTTTAGCAGCTTCTGTTGCTCTTGTTTCGCCAGTTGCGATACCAATACCCATTAAAGCAGAACCTTTATCATACATAATCGTTTTCACGTCAGCGAAGTCAACGTTAATAAGACCTGGCTTCGCAATCAAATCGGATATGCCTTGTACACCTTGACGAAGCACATTATCCGCTTCACGGAATGCTTCAAGCATTGGTGTATTTTTATCCACAATTTCAAGCAGCCGATCGTTTGGAATAACGATTAATGTATCCACGCTTCCTTTCAGCGTATCGATACCAGAAATTGCCTGTGTTGATCTTCTTCTTCCTTCAAAAGAAAAAGGACGAGTAACGACACCAACTGTCAGCGCTCCTAAATCTTTAGCTACCTGTGCAATGACCGGAGCTGCTCCAGTTCCTGTACCGCCGCCCATTCCAGCAGTAACAAAAACCATATCAGCACCTTTTAACACTTCTTCTAACTGCTCTTTACTTTCTTCTGCTGCTTTTTTCCCTACTTCCGGGTTAGCGCCGGCTCCAAGACCACGGGTTAATTTCCCGCCGATTTGTATCTTGGATTCAGCCATCGAAAGATTTAAAGCTTGAGAATCTGTGTTTACTGCGATAAATTCGACACCTTCTACGCCATGCTCAATCATACGGTTAACAGCATTGTTACCGCCGCCGCCAACTCCAATAACTTTTATCGTTGCTAATTCTTCCATGTTTGTATCAAAATCTAACATATTATGGTTTCCTCCTAGTCTACTAATTACGAACAATTCCTCATTTCAACTTCTGTTAAAAGAAATTAATCAAAGAAATATTTGAATAGGTTAGCAAATCCTGATTCTTTTTTCTTGCCTTGTTTCTTTTTCTTCTCGCCTGCAGGTCTGGATTGCTTCACTGGCTGCTGCTCCGCTTCCCCATCTATTGCTACAGCAGGATACAATTCTTTCCCTTGTATTTTCGCATTGCGATAAGCAAATTGTAAAATACCAACACCTGAAGTAAATTGTGCTTCCCTGACACCAATATAATCCGGGACAGCTACACGTACATGAGAATAGAACAAGTCTTGCGCTAATTCCAGGCTCCCCGGCATAGCCGTGGTGCCTCCTGTCAATACGAAACCGCCAGGCAGCTCCTGAAAGCCCATTTTCCGAATTTCTCTATCAATATAAGTGTATATTTCTTCTAATCTAGCTTCTATCATATCAGCTAATTGAAGTTGATTAAATACCTGTTTTTGATTGCTTCCGATTGTTGTGACTTCAAATGTCTCATCTTCAGAAGCATCATTGTAAAATGCATAGCCATAATTTAGTTTAATCTGCTCTGCTTCTTCTGTAGAAATACGCAGGCCGACGGATAAATCTTTCGTTATATTGTCTCCGCCTAAATTAATGACACTTGTCGCAGCCAGATGATCATTTTCAAATACAGATACCGTTGTACAGCCTCCTCCGATATCAATCAGGGCAGAGCCCATATTCATCTCATCCTTTGATAAAGCGACTGTTCCGGCAGCAAGCGGCTGAAGACAAATATCAGATACTTCCAAATTAGCCCGTTCTACACATTTTAAGATATTATGCAAAATCGTTTTTGAGCAGGTGATAATCGTTCCTTCCATCTCCAGACGGACACCGATCATCCCTCTCGGATCAGTAATTTCATCTAATCCATCCACAATAAACTGCTTCGGAATCACATCGATGATTTCCCGTTCCGGAGGAATAGAAATCACTTGAGCTCCGTCAATTACTCTCGTTACATCTTCATCATTTATTTCCCGGTTCTCACTTTGTACAGCTACAACGCCATGACAAGGCTGAAGCTGGATATGAGATCCGTTTATCCCCACTACTACGCGGTGGATTTCCATCCCTACCATTCGTTCTGCTTGTTCTACTGCATTCCTGATAGAATGAACAGTCTGATCAATATCAATTATAGCACCCTTCTTCATTCCGTTTGACGCTGCAGTACCTACTCCAATAATATTTAAAGAGTCTTGTTGTACTTCTCCAATAATTACTTTTATCGTGTTTGTCCCAATATCAAGACTAACTAATATCTCACTGTTGTTCAAAAAAGAGCACCTCCCCGTAAAAATATGCTGACGATATTTTTACTGCCACGTTATCCTTTGTATAGTCTTTAATTCTAAAAGAAAATGAATAAAAAATAAACATATTTTATGCTTATTTTTTTCAAGTAATCTATTTCTATAAAAATCGACATTATACCATTCGTTAAAAAAGGATGATATATGACTTCATTCTGCAAATTATTCATTTCCTGTTTCTTCATTTTCTTCATTAATTTCCTCATTGAGTTCTTCAATTTCGTCTTCGATATCTACTTCTTCCATTTCATCTTTTTGAAAAGATTCGAAATAGATGCCGACACCTATATGAATGATACCACTATCCTCTTCGTCAAGCTGTGACACAATAGAAGGATAGTAATCCAATCTGTCTAACATTTGATCTGCATTGCCTTCTACCAGAAACCCATCACTCATATACAATCTAACCTGCAGCGTATCCTCTTCTTCATCTGAATCTTTTCGTTCAATCTCAGAAATCATATTAAAAATACTCGGGCGAACATTATCCATGGCTGTTGCCAATTCTGTTAATTGCGCTTCATTAAAGCCTGTTATTAATGGAGCATTGCTGATAGAGTTTTGTGCATTTTGCTGGATGACTTGACCGTCTGCAAGAACCGGGTAAAATTCCCTTTCGTCCTGAACATAGCCAAGGACAGACTGTTCTTCTACCTCAATCACAACGGTGCTGGGAAAACTCCGATTAATAGATGCATGTTCAATGACAGGATTTTCTTCCATCCCGGCTGCAACAGAGGATCCGTTCATAGACCAGATATTTGTTCCTTCTGTTACACCTGACTCATCTATTATGTACTCATCCGTTAAGAACACATTGCCGTTTACTTCAATCGACCTTATTTCACTCCATGGAGATTGCAAGTAAACAATGATAGCAATGAGAAAGAAAAATATAGATAGATAAAATATTAATCGTCTGTTTGCTTTTTTCTTCCTAGCTTGCTTCAATTTTGGAATTCGATCCTCAATCGAAACGATATTTTTATCACTCATCTCCATTTCTTCCTTTATCCATTATTTTCAAGGAATATAACTGTATCAGTTTACTCCCTTGTATTTACAAAAATTATATCATAAATTATGGTGATACACGTCATTGACTTCTATTGTTTCTGAAGTTTTTTCTTTTTTATCACGGATAACCCGTCCGCAGAAGTTTTCTTACTTCTTCCACGGACGGGATTTACGTTTTATATAAATGTTCTTCGCTGCTATATTAAATAATCGGCTTCGTACTTTTTTCCATACTTTTGGCGTGCCTGCTGATACTTAGAAGAATCCCGGCCGCACAGAGTGTTAACGTCAGTGATGAACCGCCGTAGCTGAGAAAAGGCAGGGTAATCCCCGTTACCGGAATCAATCCGATGACTACACTAATATTAATCATCGCCTGTAATGCTAACATACTTGCAATTCCCAGCGCTAACAGTCTGCTAAATAAATCCGGAGCTTCAATAGCAATTTTTATCCCTCTCCATAATAGCAGAAAAAACAATAAAATAGTTGTACAACCTCCAATTAAACCTAATTCCTCACCAATGATTGAAAAAATAAAATCTGTCTGCGGCTCCGGCAGATAAAAATATTTTTGCAGGCTGTTTCCCAGCCCTAGTCCCATCAGTCCCCCGGGTCCAATAGCATAAAGAGATTGAATAATTTGAAACCCATGTCCTAACGGATCCTCCCATGGGTTTAAGAAAGCCAGAATCCGATTAATCCGGTAAGGAGCAGAAGCAATCAATCCGATAAACCCAATAATGCCAATGCCGGCCAGTCCAAAAAAATGAGAGAGCTTTGCACCTGCCACAAAAAGCAGAATCATGCATGTTAAGACCAGCACCATTCCAGTTCCTAAATCTGGCTGAAGCATAATCAGACCAAATGCAGTAAAAATCAATAGAAGGCATGGGAAGAACCCTTTTTTAAACGAGGTAATATATTTTTGATGGTCAGATAATATAGATGCCAGAAAAATAATTAAACCCAGCTTCATAAATTCAGACGGCTGAATACTGAATGCACCGATGCCAATCCAGCTCTGTGCCCCTCCGCGCACCATGCCGATTCCCGGAATAAGCACAAGAAGAAGCAGAACAAAGCAAGAAAATAATAAAATCTTTGCGTACTTTTTCCATATATAATAAGGAAAGTAAGAGATAACAACCATTCCAATAAAGCCGATGCCGGCAAATAAAAGCTGTCTTTTTAAGTAATAAAATGAATCATTGAACTTATACTCCGACCAAATATAGGATGAGCTGTAAACCATCAGCATACCGATACATAAAAGGAGAATGATTATTCCAAATAATACTCTGTCTACTTTATTTTGATTTTGAATGAACTTAGACAAAAATACCCCTTCTTTCCATGACATAAACTTTGGAAATAGGGGCATTTTAAATATGCTGTATCATTCTCGGCTTGTCCGAATATGGTTTGCTGTTTTAGGTTTAGTATTTATTCAAGCCCCTTACTTCATTGTATGAACTGCTTGAACAAATATGTCTCCTCTTTCTTCAAATGTTTTGTACTGATCCCAGCTCGCACATGCGGGAGAAAGCAATAGGATATCACCTGCATCTGCTAATGAAAAACCGATTTCAGCTGCATCATCCACGCCGGCTGCGTGCTCAATCACCTGGATGCCGGCTTCTTTTCCAACTCGCTCTAATTTCGGTGCCGTCTCTCCAAATACAACCATTGCTTTAACATGATGCAAATGCGGAATCAGCTCATCAAATTCATTCCCGCGATCTAAGCCGCCTGCAAGAAGGACAATATCCTTTTTAAAGGAATCTAATGCTTTTTGCGTAGCTAGGATATTGGTTGCTTTCGAATCATTGTAAACATAGCGGTCATGCAGCAGCCCTACAAACTCTAAACGATGCTTGACACCGGAAAAAGTTTTTAAGACATGCTGTATGCCCTCATTGGTTGCTCCATTTAATTTTGCTGCTGCAACAGCTGCCAGGATATTCTCTAAGTTATGCTTCCCGACCAAGACAATATCCTCTAAAGGAATAATTGCTTCATCGAAAAAGTATACATGCGTATCATCTGCCCAAGCGCCTGTTTGATGCAGGTTTTTTGTTGCCGAAAAGGCTATATTTTTTGTTTTTGTATCCTTCACTTTTTCTTCAAGCGTCGGATCATCGGCATTATATACCAGATAATCATCGGCATGCTGGTTTTTAAATATATTACATTTAGCTCTGACATAGCTTTCTAAATCGCCGTGATAATCCAAATGCGCTTCATAAATGTTTAAAAGGACTGCTGTCGATGGGCGAAATGTATTTATTCCCTGCAACTGAAAGGAGGATAGCTCCATTACCATCTTTTCATCTGCTTGCATCGTTTGGGCCACTTCCGTTGCAGCAATTCCAATGTTCCCAGCGAGCTTTACCTTACAATTACTCTTTTCCAGCATTTCCGTAACTAAGGTTGTTGTGGTTGTTTTTCCATTGGAACCAGTAATTCCGATGATTGGCTGTTCGATTATATAAGATACCAATTCCACCTCTGTAATTACCGGAATACTGCGTTTCTGCGCTTCTGCAACAATAGGGTGGTCATAACGGATACCCGGGTTTTTAACAACCATCTCTATCCCCTCTAAAACACTTAGCGGATGAGAACCAAGCACAAGATGGGCTCCTTTTTCCTGAAGTGCCAAAACAGACGCATCTTCATAGGATGCTACCGCATCATTCACCGTTACATCCTTGCCGCTCTCCAACAAAACATTCGCAGCAGCTGTACCGCTCCGGGCCAATCCTAAGACAAGCACTTTTTTGGGAAATTGTTTCCATGTGTTCATTAGATACCCACCTCAATATAAATAGCAAGAATCGCAAATAGCAGGCCGACAGACCAGAAAGTGGTAACGACTCTCCATTCTGACCATCCAACCAGCTCATAGTGGTGATGCAGCGGGCTCATTTTGAAAATACGTTTTCCTGTCGTTTTAAAGGAAATTACCTGAATAATAACAGATAAGGTTTCAATAACAAACACACCACCGATAATTACTAATAAAATCTCCAGCTTCAGAAGTATCGCAATAGCAGCAATTGCTCCTCCTAATGCCAATGATCCTGTATCGCCCATGAACACCTTGGCAGGGTGCGCGTTAAACACTAAAAATCCTAACAGAGCGCCGACGACTGCTAAAGCGAAGACGGTTACCATATCATTTGGCACACCATACCAGGCAATAATGGCAAAAGCACCGAAAGCAATCGCTGCAGTACCAGCTAATAAACCATCTAACCCATCCGTTAAGTTAACAGCATTGGAGGCTCCTACAAGCATTACAATAATAAGAATTGCATAGAACCAGCCAATATCAAATTCAACCGTTGTTCCGGGAATGGCAATTGCTGACGAGAAGTCTTCCTGCCCGCGTAAAACAAAATAAAATACAAGTGCAATAATAATTTGTCCAAATAGCTTCTGCTTTGAAGTTAAGCCTAGATTTCGTTTCATTACTACTTTAATATAATCATCCAAAAATCCTAGTAAGCCATAGCCAAATAACACAAAAAGTAACAGCCACAGCTCATAGCCAATCCCTGTATCCATTCTCATTCCCATAATCAGGGATGTAATCACAATACTGAATACAATCATAACTCCACCCATTGTCGGTGTTCCTGATTTCTTCTGATGAGACTCAGGGCCTTCTTCTCTAATACTCTGTCCAAACTTTAATCGTCTTAAAAAAGGGATAAAAATTGGAGATAGAAGAACTGTTATAAGAAACGCTACTGCGATTGTAATTAATAAACCTGTAATATTCATTTTCTCTCCACCTCATTTGTAACCATTTATAGGATTGTTAACAAAGCATGCCAGAATCAGTGCAATTCTTATGAGCATTTGCTGAAACGCCTCTAACCCTCAAATCCACCGCACTGATTCTGTTTCCTGATGATGTAAACAATACCTATAAGATGCCTTAACGTAATTGTTCTAAAAATGTTTCAAATTTCATTCCTCTTGATGCTTTCAGCAAGATAAGGTTTTCCGGTTCCAGATATTGTTCAATCTGATCCATCAGCTCCTGCTTATCCTGCAAGTGGACAGCAATCAGCTCCGTACCTTTCTTTTTTAATTCGTCATGTATGTAATGCGAATGATTACCATACGTATACACTGCTGTAATCTCAGAATGAATAACATCTGCAATTCCGCGATGAAATTCTTCTGCATAATCACCAAGCTCTAAAATATCGCCTAATACAAGTATTTTATGCTGATAGCCTTTCATTTCTTCGACTACTTGAATCGATGCTTTCATAGATGCAGGAGAAGCATTATAAGCATCATTAATAATCGTAATACCGTTTTTGCCTGCATGCTTTTCAAAGCGCATTTTCGTCATTTCTAATTGTCCGAATGCTTGCTGGATGGTTTCAGGAGCTACCCCCATCCCGTATGCCAGTTGAATAACATAAGCGGCATTTTTTGCGTGATGCTTTCCTAAGAGCGGAATCTGGTAAGTTTTCTCTCCTGCCTCAAAGGTTGTCGTTTCTTCCTCTACGGTGATATTGCGAACCACAACATCATTGTCTTCGCTGAAGCCGACCCGTGTTTTAGCTACAGGCACAGCTGCATCTGTTAACAGCGGTTCATCCCCATCAATGATTAACGTACCCTCTGGCTTGATTCCCGACACAATTTCTAATTTGGCTTTGGCTATTCCTTCTTTAGAGCCCAAATTTTCAATATGCTGCCCATCAATATTGGTAATAATCGCCTGATTCGGCTCCCCGATCTTACTCAACAGCTCGATTTCTCCAAAATGGTTCATCCCCATTTCAAGAATCAGCACTTCTGTTTTCCGGTCCATCGATAAAATCGTCAATGGGAGCCCGATATGATTATTGAAATTCCCCTTTGTAGCATGGGTTTTAAATGTTGTCTGCATGACAGCATTAGTCAGATCCTTCGTCGTTGTTTTCCCATTTGATCCGGTAATCCCAATAACAGTCGGATTGACGTCCTTCCGATACGCAGCAGCCAGCTCCTGTAATGCTTTTACAGTATCATCTACAAATAATATCAGCAAAGAGTCAGGGAGATTTGACGGAAGCGGCTTTTCTTTCTGCCAAAAGGCCGCTTCCGCCCCGTTCTCCACTGCTCCGCCAATAAATTGATGGCCATCAAACCGTTCGCCGGCAATTGGTACATAGAGCCCGTGGTTTGTATTCACCCGGCTATCATGGACTACTTCATGAATTTCTAAATCAGCGGAAACGTTCCCTTGATGCCGGGGGAATAATTTCATTAATTGTGATGCAGTAAATAACATCTCTTACTCCCCTTTCTCTTTAATTGCTTCCCGGGCAATTTGGCGATCGTCGAAATCGAATTTTTTCTTGCCGATGATTTGATAGGTTTCATGTCCCTTGCCCGCAATCAAAATAATATCATCCTTTTGAGCAAGCTTCACTGCATGCTTAATAGCTTCTGTCCGGTCTACAATCACTTCAAAGGTCGCTACCTCTTCCGTTAAATGACTTGTCATATCATCCAGGATTTGTACCGGGTCTTCTGTACGCGGATTATCAGATGTGAACAGCGCATGGTCCGCATACTTAACAGCAACATCAGCCATTAACGGCCGTTTAGTACGGTCGCGGTCCCCACCGCAGCCCACAACTACATATACTTTACGCTCTGCAAATTCCCGGCTCGTTTGAAGCACATTCTCTAATGAATCCGGTGTATGCGCAAAATCAACAATGACAGAAAAATCCTGACCCTCATTAATCGGTTCAAACCGGCCATCTACCCCTTTTGTATCCTCCAGGGCTTCTTTAATCACATCTAAATCCACCTTCGATGCGATAGCAGCGCCGCTTGCCGCAAGCATATTATACACATTGAACATACCGATTAAACCAGTTTTAATATGAACTGTGCCCACTGGAGTCACAAGGTTAAATGCCACACCGGCAGGGGAAAGCATAATATTTTTTGCCATTATATCCGCATCCTGCTTGCAGCTGTATGTTAATACCTGCTGCGCTGTGCTTCGTTTTAATAAGTCGCTTGAAGCATCATCCTCATTGATAATTGCATATTTTTTCTTCCCTTGATGATAGTCATTCCCTAAACCGGCAAAGAGAAGACTCTTTGCCCGCAAATAATCATCCATATCTTTATGATAATCGAGATGATCCTGCGACAGATTTGTAAAAATACCAATGTCATAATCACAGCCAAAAACTCTTCCCATGTCTAAAGCATGCGAAGAAACCTCCATGATAACCTGGTCTGTTTCTTTTTTTTGCATTTGATGAAAGATGCGATTTAGCTCTAATGCATCAGGTGTCGTATTATTTACTGGAAATGTTTCATCGCCAATTTTTACTTGGATGCTGCCAATGACACCCGATTTTTTACCCTGTTTTTCAAAAATAGTATCTAATAAATAAGTCGTGGTTGTTTTACCATTTGTACCGGTGACCCCAATCAGCGGAAATTTCGTTGTTGGATAATCATAGTATGCGGCTGACAGCATCGCCAAGGCGCGTCCCGTGTCTCTGACCCGGATAAGCGGAATATCACCGCTGACGTTTACGTCCCTGGAAATAACTGCAGCCGCAGCACCTTTGTCTATCGCTTGCTGCAGAAAATTATGGCCGTCCACGGTATAGCCTTCAATACAGACAAATAAGCTCCCCGGCTCTACTTTTCTGGAGTCCATTTCTACATTGACAATATTTATATCTTTAATAGATTCTGATGTTTGATAGAATTCGATTCCATCCAATAATTCTTTTAGTCTCATTTTTTACACCCTATTTCTGTTCTTTTCCTTTTAATGTATTCTCGAAAAAACTATCGTTTAAGAGGGTTGTCATGAATGTTCTGTTCACATTTTTGCTGGACTTGTTAAACATCCTCTTACAACAGAATCTATTATAGCAAATTTTTAACGATTTAACGATTATTTTTATGACCTAATATTAATCGAATCGTACTTCCAGATTCCAGCATTGTTCCCGCACTTGGGGATTGGTCAATGATTTCATCCCCTTCACCGTTTACTTCAATGGAAAGATCTAACGGATACTCCGCCAGTTTATCTGTACTTTCACCTATAAAATCCGGCACTTCAATTTTAGGCTGATCCGGCCAGGCATATTCTTTTTCTAATCCATCTGTCCGCGGTTCTACATTCATCGCCCGGAGGCTGTCACCAATAATCGTTCCGACAACTGGCGCAGCAACAACACCGCCAAATTGAATCGTATCCTTTGGATTATCGACAGCGAGATAAACAACAATTTCCGGATCGTCCGCCGGTGCAAAGCCAATAAAGGATACAATATAGTTATTTTCTAAATATCCGCCGTTCGGTCCTACCTTTTGAGCGGTCCCCGTTTTCCCGCCGACACGATATCCATCGACATAAGCAGGTCTGCCTGTTCCCTGGGCAACTACCGTCTCTAAGGTTTCCCGAATGGTTTCGGATGTCTCCTGGGAAATAACTTGTTCCTTTAATTGCGGCTCATAGGTTTCAACTGCTTCTCCCGTTACAGGGTCAACCCATTCTTTCGCAATCATCGGTTCGTATAAATAACCGCCGTTTACCGTTGCTGCAACAGCCATCACCTGCTGAATCGGCGTTACCGAAACACCCTGTCCAAAGGATGTGGTTGCCAGCTCTACAGGACCGACATTTTCTGGCTTAAATAGGATTCCGTTTCCTTCTCCCTGCAAATCAATCCCTGTCTTCCTCCCAAAACCAAAGGCATCGATATAAGAAAAAAGCTTTTCTGTACCAAGCATTTGTCCTAAATTAACAAATCCCGGGTTACAGGAATTCTGAACAACCTCAAGATACGACTGGTCTCCATGCCCGCCGCGTTTCCAGCAATGAATCGTTGCTCCGCCGACTTTAATATCGCCGTCATCGTAAAAACGATCTTTCTCTAAATCAACGACTCCCTCTTCTAAAGCAGCAGCTAACGTAATTATTTTAAAGGTTGACCCTGGCTCATAGGTGCTCCAAATAGGCAAATTCCTGCCAAATATAGATGCATCCACGTCCTGATAATTTTCCGGATCAAAATTTGGACGGCTGGACATCCCCAGCACACCGCCTGTTTTAGGGTCAACCGCAATGGCCATCGCCCCATCCGGATTATATTCCGCTACAATCTGGTCTAACTCTCTTTCCATAATGGTAGTTACTTTGTTATTAATCGTTGTTTTTAAATTCAAACCATCTTTTGGAGATGTATATTCGTCTGCCAGCTGCTCTAATCTTCCACCTTTGGCATCGGAATAAAATGAGAGCCTCCCATTTTCTCCTTTTAATTTATCATCATAGTATAATTCAAGTCCCATTAACCCTTGATTATCAATTCCTGTAAATCCGAGCACATGTGATAAAGCACTGTTATTTGGATAGTGACGCTTGGAATCCTTCGCTAAATAAACACCGTCCAAATCCAGTTCTCGAACGGCCTGCTCCTGCTCATTATTTATTTTAATACCTTCAGGACGCACCATCACACTGGATGAATTCTGTGTAACTAATTCCAGCATTCTCTCCTCTGGAACGCCAAGGACCTCCCCCAGAAGCTTCGCTGTATTTTCCGGTTCTTTAATTTGCCGCGGCATCAATAATACCGTAGGAGCAGTTACATTCTCTGCAAGGATTTCCCCCTCCGAATCAAGGATATACCCTCTTTCTGCAGCAAAAGTGATATCTCTTGTCCATAAATCATTGGCACTGTCAGATAAATCATCGCTTAATACCAGTTGAACATAGGCTAATCTTGCAATAATAACCAGAAAAATTAGAATCGCAAATAAAAAAACAGTAATCATTCGTTTTTTTATGATAATGGTGGATGCGCGTTTCATGAAAGAACTCCTTTCAACCTGCTTTGTATCCACTATATGAATGTAAAAAATGGAATAGAACAAGCTATCTTTTCTACTTGTCCCTCATGTATTTCTGCCGCGAATAGATTTTTCTAAAATTCACTTCATATATAAAACTGCTTATAAGAAATACCAAGAAAGTCACAGGACTATAAATTTCACTAAGAAAAACCAAGAACACCGCTTGTTCTTTAAAACATCGGTGTTCTTGCCAAGGAGATGTCCGCTCCGGGAAGTCGCTTTCCGCGGGCAACGTTCAGCCTCCTCGAAAGAAGACCGCTTTCTGCGGGGTCTTCACCTGTTGCTTTTCCCGCAGGAGTCGACTTCCCTCCGCTCCCATCTTTGAAGGAATATGTTTTATTTGCTTTCTTTCAAAGAAAAGAATCTGTTTCTAGTGACGCATTTGGATGGGCAAGTAATTGCAATGGTTTTCAGTGGGACGAATAATCGCAGTCCCAGTCCCAGTGTGAAGACCCCGCAAAAAAAGTGAACTTCTTTTTTCTACCCGCAGGGCATAAGTGCGACCATGCTTCTGTCTGCGCCTGACGGCTTGCCAATCAGCAAGTCTTCTTTAAAGGGGGCTGAGCTCGGGGCCTCCGGAAAGCGGAGTGTATTTCCGGGTCCTGAGATTGCTCACCCCATGAAACCCGTTGGAGCGGGTATCCCCAGCTATTTTTTATAAAAATTCTTATTTTATAAAAAAAGGCTTGCTGAAAAAGTAATCTTTTTTCAGCAAGCCTTTGCTCTATTCCTCTTCGGTTTCTTCGTTCTCTGCTTCGTCGTTGTTATTTCCTTCTTCTGCTTCCTCTTCACCTGCGTTATCATCATCGTTTTCATCAGATGATGTTTCAGATGATTCTCCGGAAGGAACTTCTAATTCAAAACCTAAATAGTCACCTTCCTGAATTGGTTTTCCAACTTCAATACCCTGTGAGGTGACATAACCATTACCGAATCTTTCTGTCTGCAGGTTCAGCAGATCAGCAAAGCTCATCACTTCTCTTAACGACCAGCCTGTTATATCAGGCATCGTTGGTTCATCTGTAAGCAATAGAACTTTTTCATTTGGCAGTATTCTCTCTCCTGCTTCCACATTACTGGCAACAATGGTTTCTCCCTCGCCAATGAGAATTGGCTGGATTCCTTGCTCCTCTAATTCAGACTGAACACTTTCTGCAGATTGCTCTGCTACTTCAGGAAATTCCACCTCTTGAATCTTGTTAGATTCATCTTCTTCCGGCTCTACATCTAAATAATGAAGGCTATTTTCTACCACATTATTAAAGATAAATGCAAGCGGGGCAGAACCTGATTCTGTATCCTCCAATTCCGGCTGCTGGATAGATACATAAACCATTAACTGGGGATCATCCATTGGAGCCATCCCTAAAAAGGAAAATACATGATTTTCTTTTCCAGTTAAATAGCCGCCGCCTTCAGGGTCCGGCATTTGTGCGGTTCCAGTTTTGCCTCCGACCACATAATCATCTAATTTATATGGGGCGCCGGTTCCATCCTCATCATTCACTACAGAAGCAAGCAATTCTTTCATTTCTTCTGCAGTTTCCGGTGAAATTGGCTGGCCGGTGTATTCCGATTCAGTTTCTTCCAGTACATTGTTTGTCGTGGAATCAACAATTTTATCCACTACATACGGCTTTACCATTTGTCCGTCATTTGCGATAGCTGAAGCAGCTCTCATCTGCTGTATTGGGGTAACGGTTGTCCCTTGACCAAAAGCCGTTCTTAATTTTTCGGATGGCCAATTGTATTGTATCCGGCCGACAGATTCATCTGGAAGATCGATCCCGGTAGGTTCTTCAAAACCAAATGCCTGAATATATTCATAGAATTCATCTGCGCCAATATCTTCCCAAAGCAATTTAGAAGCAGCTACGTTGGAAGAACGCATAAATCCTTCATCATAGGAAATATCTCCCCAGCCTTCCCCTTGGTTGTGGTCTCTGATTTCCTCAATTCTTTCGTTAGGCTGATACGTTCCCGATTCAAATGTCTCTTCTCCATTATAGACACCTTCTTCAATCGCTGCTGCCCAAGTAAATATTTTAAATGTTGATCCAGGCTCAAATGGAGAAGAAATCGGATCATTATACCAATTCTCTACATTTTCAGGGCTATTCGGGTTAAAACTTGGCCGTGTACTCATCGCCATAATCTCACCCGTTTTCGGATCCATAATAATTGCATTCATTTTTACAGGATTATATTGTTCATCTACCTGCGTCATTAAATCCTCCAGCAAGGTTTGGATTTTTTGATCAATGGTTAAATAAACCTGATCCCCGTCCTCCGGCTCTTGAATAATTTCATCAGGATCCAATAGTTTGCTGTTAAAACGGTCACGCTGATAGGAAATAAATCCATCCTTCCCTCCAAGGACCTCATTCATGACATTTTCCATTCCAGTTACACCGGTGATGCTATGTTCAATGCCATCTTCGGTTTCTTCTTCCACTTCGCGGGCAAAACCAATAATATGTGAAGCAAACATACCATTTGGATAATACCGCATCGGCTCTTCGTCAAAGTAGATACCTGGAATTTCTGCTTCTTCAATGGCTTCTTTTTCTTGTTGAGACAGCTGACGTCCCAGCTGACCAAATTCAACCTGAAATCTCTCCGCTTCTACCGCTTCATCCAGTATCCCTTTTATTTCACTTTCTTCCTCATCTAAAATAGATGCCAATTCTTCCGCTGTTTCCTCCGTGTCTGAAACGTGCAGGGCTTCCGGTGAATTTTCTGAGTATCCTTCATCTAAGATGGCATACATCCGATACGCCGGACGGTCATAAGCTAATACCATGCCATTCTTATCCATGATTTGTCCACGCTCTGCATTCATCTTATAGGAGGTTGTCCGCTGGTTTTCTGCCCATTCATCCAATGCAACGCCGCTAACTTCGCCCGTTGCCTGTATATACATAAACCTGCCTGCAAGCACAAGGAATAAAGCAACGAAAACTAGCATATAAATGCTAGCCATGACATTTGCCGTCTTATTTTTTTTCATGTTCAAGAAACCCCTTGCTAGTTGTTAACTGTTTCTGCTTGTTTCACTTCCGAATTTTGGATTTTCAAACCGTTTTTCTCTGCAATCTCTGTGATTCTCTCTGGACGCGACAGTTCCTCTCTCTCAAAATTTAAGTTTTCATTTACGATTTTTTGCTGGTTTATGGAGTTTTCTAATTGCTGCACTTCCCGATTTAAGCTGTCTGTCCCAGAAGCGTAGGAAACCATTCCGATCCCAAATACTAAAATCGCAGCACTGGTAACCGAATAAATCACTTTTTCGCCTTTACTGATCCAAGGTGTTTTCTTTACCTTTTTGACTATCGTTTTAGATTCTTCTTGGGGATTATATTGGGGATTTACTTGCCACTTTCTAGCCTGATTTTCACTCATTACTTTTTCCACCCTTCTTCATAACGGAAATCATTATTCCATTCATTTATTTTTTCGACAATCCGCAACTTGGCCGAACGCGATCGTCTATTTTCATCCAGCTCTTCCGTATGAGCTATTATTGGTTTTCTGGTTATTAATTTAAATGGAGCCTGGTGTGTTTCCGGGACAATAGGAAGGTTCCTGGGTACAGGTTTATCTGTACTCCATGTTTTAAAAGCCTGCTTACAAAGACGATCCTCTAATGAATGGAATGTGATGACTGCAATTCTTCCATTTACGCCTGTCAATTCCGCAGCCTGATGAAGTGCCTGGTTAAACACTTCCAGCTCATCATTTACAGCGATTCGTATCGCCTGGAAAATACGTTTTGCCGGATGGCCGCCTTTTCTTCTGGCGGGTGCAGGTATCGCGTCTTTAATAATGTCTACCAGTTCTCCGGTCGTTTCAATCGGTTTTTCCTCTCTTGCTTTTTCAATTTTCCGGGCAATCCCTTTGGAAAATTTCTCCTCACCGTATCGAAAAAAGATAGATACCAATTGTTCATAGGTCCATTCATTCACCACTTTATATGCAGTGAGAACCTGAGATTGGTTCATACGCATATCTAATTTCGCATCCTGGTGATAGCTGAAACCTCTGTCTGCCTGATCTAATTGCGGGGAAGAAACCCCTAAATCAAAAAGAATTCCATCAGCTTGTACCACCCCAAGCTCTGACAGACTTTTTTCCAGTCCTTGAAAATTAGAGTGTATAAATGTAATTTTTTCTTGATGTATACGTAAGCGTTCCTGAGCAGCTTCTAATGCCTGAATATCTTGATCAAAAGCAAAAAGCCTGCCGTTTTCATTCAATCTTGAGGCAATTTCTAAGGAATGACCGCCGCCTCCAACCGTACAGTCTACATAAGTACCATCCGGCTTTATTTTTAATCCTTTTATTGTTTCTTCTTTTAAAACACTGTAATGCTCAAACATCTTAGCCACCAACTTTTTTATCCTTATAATGCGTGTTCAAATTAAATATCAAAATCCATTAGGTTCTCCGCAATCTCGGCAAACGATTCTTCAGATTCTTCCACATACGTATTCCAATGATCGCTCGCCCAAAGCTCCACACGATTGGAAACACCAATCACATTGCAATCCTTCTCCAAATTAGCGTAGGTCCGAAGATTCGCAGGAATATTTATTCTTCCCTGTTTATCCACTTCGCATTCCACAGCACCAGAGAAAAAGAAACGTGTAAAAGCCCGGGCATCCTTTTTAGTCAGTGGGAGTTTCTTTAACTTTCCTTCTAAAATTTCCCATTCTTGCTTAGGGTATGCGAATAAACATTTATCGAGTCCACGCGTTAATACAAAACTTGTCCCTAATTCTTCTCTGAACTTGGAAGGGACAATGATTCGTCCTTTTGTATCAATGCTATGCAGGAATTCTCCCATGAACATATAGACGCCCCCTACTTTCGTAAATTCATAATACCACATCCCCCCACTATGCTCCACTATTTCTTCAAAAATATTTTATTTCTCTTTTCCATTGTGTTTTATATCTTTTTTTAAGACATGAAAAAAACTGCCATATCAATAGATAGACAGTTTTTCTTCCAACTATATAGTTGTGGTGGTGAGTTGTGGGGGATTTTATTCAACCACCCAATGCCCTTGTTCCATATCAAATGAAAAGGCAGTCAGCTGTGAAATAAATTCTGTACCATAGTGGTTCCATAAGAATAATGGATTCCAAACACGCTCCTGCAAGCCTCCATGCGGATGAAGCACTTGCTCCAGCTGATTAAATTCACGTAAAACTTTAGAATGCTTCTTTTCAAATTCCTTATGGAACCGCTTGTTCATAAATTGAATATCCTCTAATAAATAAGCTAAATTCTTTTTGCTCAGCGCCTGAATATCATCGCCCATTTCAGAAGCCATCTCCCGAATTGGCTGATGCGCTTCTTTAATCTTCTCCGCCACGTCTTCTGTTATTTGATCAATTTCCTGTTGACCATTTCTTTCCATGTAATCTTTTACCGTCGCTTGAACGCCATTTAAGATAACATCTTTCACCGTCAGCTGATATTTTGTGACTAATTTTTTCGTAGCTGCGTCTAAAAAAGTCAGGGAAAATCTTGGCACAACTGGCGGCATTTGCAGGTTCATTACATGAAAACCCGCCTTTAATCCAGCCCAATAAGCTATCTCCCCGGGACCGGCTATAAAAGCCAGCGTAGGAAACATATACTCTTGCATAATTGGTCTTGTTACCACATTATTGCTTAGTTTCCACGGTGTATTTCTGGCAATATCCTTAAGCTCCTCCACCGTGAAGGAAACCTCCTGCTGCTTCCCGACCCAGTTTCCGCTCTCGTCTACGTTCAACAAAATTCTTCCTTGTATATCATCATGGTAAAATATATTCCCATCTGATGTATCTGCTTCAATAGCAAGCGGATATTGATGCTTTTCTAACGTTTCCAGCGTTTTGACTACGGAACCGCTGATTTGAGATTGATTCTGAATTAATTCCACAAAACACTTTGATTCCAGTTTACGAAATGCTGGGTTGCCAGAATCCACCAATACAATCCCTTGATTTGGAAATAGTGCAAAAATAAGCCGTGCAAAAAAATCAATGTAATTAGAAGCTTTTTGTTGTATTTCCTGAATCACTGTGTAGATGTCTCTTGTATGTGCTGTCTCAGGCAAAGCTTCAAATACAGCTTCCACCCATTTTGAGAGTTCTTTCTTATCCATTTCTAATTCCGAAACAGCCTTTTTCCTCGCGTCTATATTTTTAGTCCGCAGTTTTAGCTTGTGAAAATCTCCATCGTCTTTCGGACAGTAAATATGATTGATTTCCTCAAAATCATGATCTTCACCAGCAATCCAAAAAACCGGGACAACTGGTGCTTCCAATAGTTTTTCCTGCTGTTTTGCCAGTTCAAGAATAGAAATAATTTTATTGATTGTATAAATAGGTCCTGTCAAAAGGCCAGCTTGCTGTCCGCCGATAACAACCGTACTCTGTTGATCGTTTAAACGTTCAATTTGTTTGAGTGTTTCTTCCGGCGCTCCCCATTCTTTGTTTAATGTATGTAATACATTCGTCAGCCCATGCCGGTCAAAATCTTTTTCAGCTACATCTTGTAATCGTTTATGAAAATCCTTATATGGATGGTAATCAAACAACTGTGTTATATTTTCTGCTTCTTTTTTATAATCAGCTACTAACCTGTTGGCAGCAGGCAAAGTTAACGAATTTATCTGCATATCATTTTCCCCTTATATCGATTTGAATACATTCCGTATTGTACAGAAAAAACAGCAAGAATCAAACTAATCTGCTTCCGGGGAAACGAATAAACATTTTTCAGAAGAAGTTTATTTTATCTCAAATGAGAAAAAGAATCTCTATTCAAGGGGAGCTTTTCATTCTCCGCATCGTGGCCGGGCTGGCAGAGCATTTTCCCGAAAGCAAAAAAAGCTTGCAGAGACAGCTTTCCTTCCAGCCCCTGCGCCCTTAACTGGTTACCTATATTCTGACTGCACATATTAAGATAATACTTCTTTGATAATATAAACAAGACTTAAAACAAGATAAGCAGAAGAGAATAATAAAAATGCACTTCTCCAAACAATTTTAATTGCTTTTGAAATCTCTACATCACTTTGTTTCTGATATTGATGAATCAATATCCCCGTCAAACTTATCAGAAACAGCAGGATTATCCAGCCAAAAAAGCTTCGATCAAACAAAAGCTGCAGTAAGACGCCTACACCTAAGATAAAAAAGATTGCTGACCACTGGACAGCATTATGTACAGCTTTCCATGTATGTTGTTTCCGGAACTTCGTTATCCCATATGCTAAAAAAGTAATGATAAATGGGAATGCAATAAAAAGAGCTATTGTATAATAAATATAATCTCTCATCCTTTTCCTCCCTGCCTATAAACAATTTATTTCTATCAAGTTAAGATGACCGCTTTGATGTATGCAAGTTTATTTTGACATAATGCACCAGTATCGGTATCCACTGCATAACCCCGGCGTCTGTCCGCCTATAAATGCACTTCTGAACAGAAGCGATTTTTAGAAAACTAAGCCCGCTTTCAAGTCTTCCTTTTAATGAATGCAAAAGTTTTCTAATATAAATATAACAGAAATAATTTTAAATTTGTCTCCTATGTATTATAATTTAGACAGAGAAGGAAATCTACATTCATCTTTGATAACAGGATAATTATTCAGGAGGGTTTAACATGGGAAATATAAAGATAGAAAATTTACTGATTAATTTTAAAACACTAGAAAAATTTAAGCGTTTTCGTGAATATGGAAACCAGGAATTGACCATGATGGAAGATTTAGAGAATAAGATTATCGAGAATAATAGTAAGTCTCCTTTTTATGGAATTTATATCGGGGATAATTTAGTAGCCAGAATGAGTCTTTATGAAGTGAGCAGGAAGTATGATTTTTACTTTAAGCCTTCTCAGGATTATTTGACACTTTGGAAATTAGAAGTGCTTCCCGATTATCAAGGAAAAGGCTATGGAAAAGCGCTTGTAGATTTTGCAAAAAGCTTTAACCTTCCTATTAAAACAAGTCCACGTATTAATTCGCATGGATTTTGGGAAAAGATGGATTTCATCAAACCACATTATGAAATGGAACGCGATTTAGGAGAAAATCCACTGCTCTGGCTGCCTGAGGGCGTTGAAGAAAAAGACACGAAGCAATAAGCTTCGTGCTTTTTTGCATCATATAAGATTAAATGAAGGCATCCCCTTTATCTGGGGCACTTATGGATTGGAGACTGTATGAATAAGTTGATTTATTTTTCCCCACACCATTTCATATTTCTCCATCTGCTTTTTTAACTCTTTGTTTTCCTTTAAGATTTTATCTACTTCTTCCCGCTTCACAAAATCATCCTGCTGCGGAATATCTGTCCGCATTTTTTCTAGCAGCTGAATAGCTGCATCAATAGATTGAATCGATGAGGTTTCGATAGCTGGGTAGGCAATTCGCTGCTTTAACCCTGCTTTTCTTTTGTCCTTCGCAGCCTGCACCTGGTCCTGGCATTGCTTTCTTATTTTCGCATTCCAGCGGAACCCGCATGCTGCAGATGTTCTGGATAATTTTTCAGCAACTTCCTTAAAAGCTTCTAATTGGGTTCTCCCTTCCTGAATACATTGAAGTACGGTATCTGCTAACAATCTGTCCTCTTCTTCTGTCCAAGCGTCCTGTCTTGTATCGTTCATAACATACCTCCTATTAGGGTTTGCTATCAATGTATGCAAAAAATAGGTATGCTAGAATCGTTTTATATTAAAAATATCCAGAAAGCTCTTAAAAAAATAGGTTCTATGTCAAATGTGGTGGTGGAATATCATTCCTCCACCTCTTTATTTATAAGCTTGCTTTAAGACAAGCTTTACCTCTTGTTGCCATAGAATTTTCTTTCTCATTCGATCAAACTGTTTAATCCCATAAGATAATCTTTTTAATACTTTAATCGTATTATTAACGCCTTCTATGTAGCCATTATTAAAGGGATACATAAAAGAATGCAGAATTTCTTGTTGCCATCTTTTAAATGTACGTGCGACACGATGAAATCCCTCTAACGCGGATGCATTCAACTTCTCCAGGCACGCTTCTAATCCAGCAGTTGCGTTGTGCGCATCACTTTCCTTAAACCACGTATCCAATTCATGCTTTAAACCATAAGCTTCCTTTAAGCGGGGATCTATCCTTAATAATTGCTCGACTTTCTTCTTCTGATCATCTGAACAGGTTGTCCATGATTTCCACAGAAGTTTTTTGGAACGTTTCATTCGAATTCGATCTTTCTTGGGCAGCTCCTTTTGAACTTCACGGCGGACCTCATCTAGAGCCCAATAGGCCTGACGCATAAAGTGAAAACGGTCAGCGATAATCAGAGGATTTCCCAGTGCTTTTCGAATTGCTTGTTTAAACGCTTGAGATAAATCCATTACTACCATTTCTACTTTACCTGTATCACAGGACTTTAAGTACGCTTCAATGGTTTCCACTTTTCGATTTGGCAAGATATCGATAATTCTTCGGTTCTCCACATCGACCACATTCAATTGAAACCTCTCTCCATCCGCGTCACCTTTAAACTCATCGATCGCAATGACTCGCGGCAACACTTTGCTGGTAGTTAACTCCTTCTGATCAAACCACCGTAAGACACGATTCACTGTTACTCCGGTTACTAGCGCCGCTGTACGAAAGGAACTCACCGCTGCATGCATCATCGCTGTCGTTTGCACACTCGCCATACAACGTTGATACCGATGAATCATTTGTAGACGCTCATAAAATGTGTGATGACACGACGTGCAAATATAACGTCGTTTTCGCAGGGAAAGATGAACTTCCTTGGTTGTAAACGCTGGTCCTTGAATGCTTTGCCAACGATAGCCATGTATCCGCTTGGTTCTTTTACGGCAAAAAGGACATTTCTGCATACGCTGTTTCGTGAATAATTCTGCAATAAAATAACTTTCTTCTTCTCTGATATCCCACACATCTACATGCGTATCTTTAATTCCTAACAACTCTGTGATAAAATGATGATGCACTCTTTTCCTCTCCCATTCCTTTTGTCTCGACAACTCAAGGTTACCAGAGAGAGGAAATAGAGTGTATTTTTTTGTCTCCGTTCCATCTGGCGATGGAACGGAGGGCACCACCACATTCAGTATAGAGCCAAAAAATATATACGTGGAGGAAAACGAAAAAAACAGACCACGCAATGTGATCTGTTTTCGTTAATTAAAGTTAGTTGCTGATAACTTCTTTTCCATCATAATTTCCACATGCTTTGCAAACATGGTGAGGTTTCGTTAATTCGCCACAGTTGGAGCATTCTACCATACCAGGTACATGTAGTTTTTTATGCGTACGACGTTGGTTCTTTACTTTTTTGGAAGTTCTTCTTTTAGGTACTGCCATGACTTACACCTCCTTCAAAAATGAAAGTAAAACTTGAATCAGATTCTTATTTTTCTTTCTGGTTATTATTAAGGAGAGACTCCAATTTTTTCAATCTTGGATCGATGGGCTTCTCTTCCTTTGTCTCAGATACAAATTCCCAGTCCTTCCCGCTGGAAGGGGCTGCCTCATCCGAATCAGCGTTTTCTGCAAAAACGCGGAATGGAATTTCCAATAATATATTTTCCTTGATATATGGTGTTAAGTCAAGAACTTCTCCCCGAATAGGATGAATTTCTTGTTCTTCTTCCTCACTTCCATAATAAGGAGATGCTGAGAAAACCTCATTTGCATCTATTTCAAATGGATAAGGAACATCCACCAATGTACGTGCGCACGGGAGTGTCATTTCTCCTGTTATATGAAAATTCACATAGAACTCTTCCCCATGCACAACCACTTGTCCGGTCACATGTACTGGAGCGATTTTTCGTATATCATTATTCATCGTTTCCAGTTCTGACACATCGGTTTGATTATCAAAGAAATATGGCTCATTTACGGAACCTTTTCTAATCTGATTAACAGTTAATTTCATTAAAATCACCTCTAGGCAACAAGATAAATGATAAAAGAAAATGCTTCGTTTGTCAATATATTTTCTTTACACCACAGGTATAAGTTGGACTATAGCTCTGCCAGCCCTTGCCGGCTTGCCAATTGCTAAATCTTCCATACATACGTAGTATTCCCTGATACAGTGTATAAAAAACAACAGTTAAAACCATTCTAACGGCAGTTTGTCATTTTGTCATTCTATTTCTCTTTTCGTCCTACAAATTCCGGAATATGTTAAAATAAAGCTACTTGAAAAAATAGAGGTGAGTGTATGGAAGCTTGCGGTTTAATAGTTGAATACAATCCTTTCCATTTCGGACATCAATATCATTTAAAAAAAGCCAGGGAAGAAACCGATGCAGACTGTATTGTTGCGGTTATGAGCGGGAATTTTTTGCAACGCGGCGAGCCGGCTATTATGGATAAATACAACCGGGCCAAAGCGGCCATCCTTGGAGGCGTTGATTTAGTTGTTGAGCTGCCGTATGTCTATGCTGTACAACACAGCGATTATTTCGCCAAAGGAGCAATCGATATGCTTTATCATTCCGGCGTCAGTGCTGTATGCTTCGGAAGTGAAGCAGGCAAAATCGATGCTTTTTCCGATGCTTATCAGCTCCAGAAAGTACATCAGCATCAATACGAAGCCTTTGTAAAAGAATATTTAAATAAGGGACATGCCTATCCAGATGCAGCAACAAAAGCATATCAGCATATTTTTGGTATATCTGATATATTGGATGTGTCCAGACCAAATAATATTTTAGGACTAAGTTATGTCCGGGCAATTAAAGACGCCCATTATCCAATAAAACCAATCACTATAAAACGAATCGAGAATAATTATCACGATACTGCTATTACTGGAAATATAGCCAGCGCAACAAGTATCCGAAAAGAAGTGCTGAATAACCCATCTGCCAGCAAAGCAGCTGCTGAAGCCATGCCGGAGACCACATCAGATATTTTACAGAGCTATAAAAGCGCCTCAGGCTACTGGCATGATTGGGAGTTATATTTCTCTTTTTTGAAATATCGAGTACAAACAATGACCTTAGCAGAATTGCAGCAGATAGAAGGGGTTGTTGAGGGGCTGGAGCATCGCATTGCACGCACAGCTATGGAAGCTTCCTCTTTTCAAGGATGGATGACTGCTTTAAAAACAAAACGTTACACATGGACAAGGCTTCAACGTATTTTTGTCCATATTTTAACTAATACAAGAAAAGAAGATAATATACTTGGTACCCAGGCAGGTTATATAAAGGTACTGGCCATGAATAAAACCGGCCAGGCTTATCTTAATCAGCAGAAAAAGAAAGCGGAGCTTCCGTTTATTACAAAAATAAATCAAATCAAACACCCCTTCCTGGAAATCGAGGAACGGGCTGCGAAAGCGTATTACAGTATTTTACCCGGTAAGAAACAAAGAGACTTCTTTTTACAGGAGATTAAACCGCCGATTATTATAAAGTGAAACTTCATTTTGTTGAAGCAATTCTTTCTGACGTTACAAAAAAGAGGATTTCCGTCTTCATTATGATACGGAAATCCTCTTTTATTTAATTCGTTTATTCATTAACACTTTCTAAATATTCTACAGCATCTTCAAACGTATCCACCGGAACAACCTCCATATCTGTCCCGATACTTTCTGCTGTTTCTGCTGCCACTTGGTAATTGGAGCCTTCCCGGCCGCCTTCATTTGGAGCGAAGAAAATATCAACGTCTTCTCTATCGGAAGCGACAACTTTTTTATCTATCCCGCCAATTCGATGGACATTTCCTTCATAGTCAATTTCACCAGTTCCGCCGATTTGCTTGCCGCCGGTTAAATCCCCCTCTGTTAACTGATCATAGATTTCCAATGAAAACATGAGCCCTGCACTCGGGCCGCCAATATTACCGCTGGAAAAATGAACTTCTGGATTTACAGTTACTTCACGATCTGTGACAAGATTTATTCCAACACCCACACGAGTTCCTTCATCATCCAACGGTTCTAATTCCATCTCGGCAGTGTGTTCTTCATCATCTCTTTCAAACAAAACTGTCACTGTATCTCCGGCTTCTTTTCCATCAATATAATCAATCAAATCCTGAGATTCATGCACTTCTGCATCATCAATTCCAATGATACGATCTCCACTCTCTAATTTACCATCTGCAGGCAAGCCATCCACCGCAGCAACCACATAGACGCCATTAAAGTGGATATCTATATCTTTTTCTGCTGTTTCATAGGCTACCACAGTTGCAGCTTCCTGAGAGCTTTCCATTACCTGAAGCTGTGCTGCCATATAATCTTCCTGCGACATTCCTTCCGGGAAAACCTGATCTAAAGGAAGAATATCCTGATGAGGAAGGACGAAGGCTGCAGCATATAAAATAGGGGTTGCCTGCATACCGCTGACGGTCACTAAATGCATATCCCCTTCACTTGGATAGCCGTCGTCCACTTCGACAATGGGATCTAATGCATCGGCTCCGCCTGGTTTTTGTATATAATACGGCAATTGATACACTCCCAAAAAATAAACAATCAGTACAACCGCTAATAATCCTATAATCCTCCGTTTTGATAATCGCAACACTGCTTATTCCCCTTCCTGACACTCTTACTAAAAATATATCTATGGCATATTTTTAGATGGTATTCGCGTATATATCATATATATCAACTTTTTTATTGAAACGATACATCGGACAAGCTAGCATTATTCTACTACTTCCTGCCATAATTGTACAGAATGAGACTTCATAACAGGAAGATAAAAACAGCATAAGGATACTTTCTTCTAACGAATAAAGGATGTTCAAAAAAAACGAATCAAAATAATACATCCATTTTTTAAACACGCACTAATAGGGGGACACCAGATTGAAGCAAAAGCTGAAAACACTAGGCTATGGCGGCATATCCATTTTTTTGTTTTTTAGTTTAATACGTTTTCCAGATCAAGCATTAGAAGCAGCAATCCGTGGATTAAATATGTGGTGGGAGGTCGTATTTCCATCTTTGCTTCCTTTTTTCATAACCGCTGAATTATTATTAGCTTTTGGCGTAGTGAAATTTCTAGGCATTTTATTTGAGCCCATCATGCGGCCGCTTTTTAATATCCCCGGTGCCGGCAGCTTCGGCTGGATTATGGGAATGGCCAGCGGTTATCCTACCGGAGCCAAAATAGCAGCAAGACTTCGTGAAGAAAAACAAGTCACACAGATAGAAGCTGAAAGATTAGTGTCTTTCACCAATAATTCAAGCCCGCTCTTTATATTCGGCGCCATTTCTGCAGGCTTTTTTTATAATATTAAACTGGGACTTCTATTGGCTGTGTGTCATTACGGAGCTAATACGATCGTCGGGATCGTTATGCGTTTTCATGGGCGAAAGCAGGAAAAGCAGATTACCAAACAAAAGAGACAGCCCTTTTCGCTGAAAAAAGCATTTCAAGAGATGCATCGAAATCGGTTAAGAAATCCCCGGCCTTTTGGAGAAATATTAGGGGATGCGGTATTAAATTCGATTCAGACTCTTGTTATGGTCGGGGGATTTATTATTCTCTTTTCCGTTCTTATTAAATTGCTTTTCCTGATGGACATCACATCTTTTATATCAGCGTTTATTGAACCGATTTTCCCTGTTTTTGATCTGCCAAAAGAGCTGGGACTTCCATTTATTTCTGGTTTATTTGAAATTACCGTCGGATCAAACTTAATTTCACAGATCACCACAGATTCTTTATTACAAAAAGCAATTTTGATCAGCTTCATCCTTGGCTTTAATGGATTATCCATCCAAGCACAGGTAGCCAGCATCTTAGCCAAGACAGATATCCGTTTCTATCCTTATTTCTTCGCCCGGCTTTTACACGGAACTTTTGCTGTGATTTTAACTATTTTATTATACAAACCGTTATACCTGGATCGAATCGTTTTTCATTCTAACGAGATTCCTGCCGGCACAATACAAGAGACCCCCATCGGGATACAAATATACTATCTATTACAGGCAATTGGGCCAAGCCTGACAATCATCAGTTTAGGGGCTGCTATTTTCATCCTTATTAATAAAGTCAGAAAAAAATAATTCTCCCTATAGAAGAAGAAAGAGCCGCTTGATCGCTGACTCTCTCTTCTTCTGAAAATATGTAACGAATGAAATCCGCGTCCGTTCGTTATTTCTTTATTGATTATATTTCTGCTTCAGTGCCGTTTCCACCACATCTGGAACAAGACCAGAAATATTTCCCTGGTATTTAGCCGCTTCCTTTACCATACTTGAGCTTAAAAAAGAATATTTTGTGTTTGTCATCATAAATAAGGTTTCCACGTCTTCGTTTAACTTCCGGTTCATCGACGTAATCTGCATCTCATATTCAAAATCACTGACTGCCCGCAATCCTCTAATAACTGCAGTAGCTCCTACTTCTTCCGCATAATCCATGAGTAATCCGCTCGAAGAATCGACCCGTACATTTGGCAGGTCCTTCAATGATTCTTCTAATAACTGCATTCTTTCTTCTACTGTAAAGAGTGGAGATTTCGATTGATTATTAAACACGGTAACTACTATCTCTTCAAACACTTTAGCACCGCGTCTGATAATATCCAGATGGCCATTCGTTACCGGATCGAAACTCCCGGGGCATATCGCTAATTTCCTCATCATTTATGCTTCCTCTCTTTTATCTGATTGGTAAATCGTAACTTGAACTAAACCGCCATAATCTGCTTGTTTGATTGCTTTCAAGGACTTATACGTATCCGGCAGCATGTTGGTCTTATCGTGCTCACAATAGACAATCGCATTCTTATTCAGCATTTTGTTATCGAGCAGATAATCAAGTAATTTCATATAATCTTTACTTTTGTACGGCGGATCTAAAAGCACTAAATCAAATTGTATTTCTCGTTTGGCGATGGCTTTTAAAGCACGCTCTGCGTCATTTCGATAGACCTCTGCCTGCGCTTCTAATTGGAGCGATTTCAAATTTTCTTTAATGATTTGAACTGCCTTGGGATGTTTATCTACGAAAATCACCTTAGACATGTCTCTGCTTAATGCTTCGATTCCCAGAGACCCGCTTCCCGCAAATAAATCTAAAGCTAGTCCTCCTGAAAAGTAAGGACCCATCACTTGAAACACAGCTTCCTTTACTTTATCAGAAGTTGGTCTTGTAGACTCACCAGCTGCACTTTTTAACGCTCTTCCTTTATGTATTCCTGCTATAACGCGCACTTCTGAATCACCTCAGCTTCTTTTAGCTCGTCAATAGTCTACCACGATTCGACGCTTTAGCAAATTATTTTTATTCGTCATGTATATTATTTTTTACTTTGTCTATACTATCATAATGATTCAGCTAAATATGATTTAGTTGAAACGGAAGAAGGCTTATTCTTCCCCATAAGCTCTTCATCCGGTTTCTCCTCTCCCTTTAGCCTTTTATTTTTTATAAAAATAAAAGGACCTGCAGTAATTTTGACTGCAGGTTTTTTCTTTTTATTTGATATAATTCTTTTTAGATGTCTTCTTTAAATTCCCATTTTATAATCGTATTGCTTCGCCTTATCCGGCTTCGCGTTTTCATAGTTTGTCGGAATAAACGGCTTTTGAGAACGTTCCACTTTAGAAACAAAAGCAAACTGATTAAATTTTTTCTCAATAGCATCAATATCCTCGCGATTAACGTAAATAACCGCATAGCGATGCTTTTTAGATACGTGAATAAGATGACCATGTTTTTTTAGCTGCCTGACATTCTTCATATGTTGAAACCAGACAACAATTCCTTGCCTTTCTACCATGCTGTCATCCCTCCTTTTATTTCTATATGTATAAAGCAGGCAGTCCGCTTTCTGGACCCTGCTTTACGTCTTATCACAAATAACCGTCTGGCCCCCCTGCGGAAGGAAGTTTCATTTTACGAGGCACAGCCGCAAGCTCCGCCGCTGCCGCAGCCACAGCCGCTGTCTGTTAACGCTGCACCGTCTTTAGGAGCTTTAATTTGCTCACTGACACTTTCTGCTACGAACTGGCTGACTTCATCCAATAAATTTTGCAAATTTCTTTCAGCAATTTTAAAAGCAGCTACTTTGTCGTTCAAATCCATATCCCTTTTTTTGGAACGGACCTGCTTCATAATATCATAATAATCGGGATGATACCTGCCGAACCGCTGCACATCTTCATAGTGCTCTTTAACATCTGCAAATGTTCTAATCAGCTTCTGCGCTTCTTTATCTTCATCCAATACTTTCTTAGCCGATTGGTATTGCTGCATGATATCGGACTGCAGGATCATTTTTCCGACAAGCTCCGACTCATCTAATATATCTACATATTCCATTGTAGCAATCATTTCCACACCTCCGCGAATAAATGAATAAATGTAAACAAGAGAAACAATCTCTTAGTAAGGTTTATGCCATTTCCTATTAAAATAGATGTTCTTTCATTTTACTGCATCCTCAAGTAATAGTTATCCTTTTTATCATACCATTTTATTATTCGAAAGAAAACAGAGCTGACTTCAATCTTTCATCGATTTAGCCATCTCTGCGAACATTCTTACCATTTGTAATTGATTCGAGAAGGTATTCACTTTTTGAGGAAATGTTTTTCCATAAAATTTTTTTGCTTCTTTTTTCAATTCTGTGAGACGGCCGGGGTCGCGCATCAAATAACGATACCAAATAGGATGGTATCGGACAAATTCAGCAAGTTCCGGATTTTTTCTAAGGTAGGCAATGACGTCATTATCCATGTTATCCCCTCTAATCTTTTCTTAGTGAAAAAGGAGCCCGGGGTGCTTTATTAGCGGAAGGCTTTTTCATATCACCAATCATTTCCTGAACAACACCAATCGCTTTACTTAATTGTTCGATTTGTCCATGTACTTTTTCCGAATCTAAGTTTTGCGTATAGTCTACAATCTGCCTGATAATGTCAGAATGATCTGTTTTCTTACTTTTTTTGCTTTCTTGATTTGTTGATTCTCCCTGACTCTTTGATTCTGTTTCTGCCGCATTTTCTTCCGTTTTATATTCATCCCAAAACGGGTCATCTTCATCTAAAATTGCCCACTTTTCATAAAACTCCTGCCATCCCCTGCCGCTTTTTCTAATTTCCTCCAATAACTTAGGATGTCGGTTCACAAAGGCTTTAAATGCTGCAACACTAGGATGTAATTGACTCATTTTTTTCACCGTCCTTTTTACACTTTAGGGGCATACAGTTATTAAAGCTACAGTATGTGCATGGTTTTGTTGGAACGAGTAATCGCAATTCTACTACCAGTCCCAATGAAAGTAATCCTTTATTTGTGAGGCTCAGCCTGCTAAGCGTTATTTATAACTTCCTACAATAACCTATGTAAATCGGTTGAAAATGTGCTATTGGCTTATTATTTTCTATACAAGAAAACTCAGTATACCGCTTGGTCTTTAAAACGCCGGTATTCTCGCCGAAGAGATGCCCGCTCCCATCTTTGAAGAAATATGTTTCATTTGCTTTCTTATTCCTCAAAAAATAAAGAAGCCACAGGTGTGCGGCTCCTTACTCTGTTAAACAAACATAAGTACGTTAAAAAGGTTTTCCTAAAAAGTTTTGGGTATAATAAAAACGGTATACACCAACTCCAAGGAAACTGTATTCATCACTAAGTAATGCTTCCCGGTGACTTTCACTGTTTAACCAGCCCTCCATTGCCGCAGGTGCGTCCGGATACTGCGCTGCGATATTTTCTCCAGCAGCTACATACGCAACCTGTTTTTCCTCCAGACGTTCTCTTAAACCATCTCCATCTAAACTAACATGAGAAAAATAATCATTCTCGTACATATCTTTGCTGTGGTCATATGCAACAAGACTTACTTGATCATCCCATTCTAACTGCGGCAAGTCATGTTTATAACGCATGATATTAGAAATATCAAAAACCTGCTGCTCCATCCCTTCCTGAATTTCTCTCCATTCCTCTTCATTAAATTCAGGCTGTTCAGGCAGATCTCCCTGATATTCAATTTCATATGGCCTTTGCAATAAAAGCGCATCTCCTGTAGAAATCCTCATAGATGACAACGTTTCTGTAAACGTATCAAAATAAAATTGAATAAAAGTAGAGTCACTTATTTTCACCAGCGGTCTCGTCTGAAGGTCTTCTGTGCTTAAGCGGAAAGTAAATGAAGAATCACCATCAGAATAGGTTACTTCATTCAAAAAAGGAAATGTATCGGCCACTTCGATATAATCCGCTCCAGAGTCAATTGGAGATATCTCTAAATTATCCCCAATGGCATAAACAGATACAATCTCATCTTCTAAAATAGCAAACTGACCATATTGGCTTTCTGAGTCATTATATACATACCATTCATAATTATATGCACTAACATCAATTCTGTCCGGTTCTCCCAGCTCTTCTATAAGTTCATTTGACGTCTTTCCTATCCATTGATATAAATCGCCTTCTAAATTCATCTGAGGAAGCTCTGCTGCTGTTCCTTTAGGCTCTATCGTTTCTTCATCCTCATCAAGATGGGACGCTGCTTCTCTTACAACCTCTACAGGTGATGAATTCATCTGGTATATAACAATAAATACAAGGAGTGCAATAATCATGATTATCATTACATTACGAAGCCTTTTCATGATTGGAACCCCCATCCAGCAGATAAATAAAACATTATCAATGCATGTTCAAAAAGCAGCCGGCGATTTCCGATAGGCGGATGCCTGCATCCTTCTTTCCTATCTGATACAACGCGTCAGCTAAAGCGATTGCTATTTTATCATTCGGGGACTTTTTGAACTTTCTATGTATAATCTACTTATCTATTTTATACCCTATTATCATAATATTATACCCTTTCTTTGCTATCGTCCATGGTTTCTATTGCATCTATTACCGTTTCGTATTATCCTTAAATTAAGCAGAATATTATTGATGAGGTGAAAGTAAAATGAGATTTGAAAACACTGGGATAGAAGACACAATTATTGATGTACAGGTACTGGATCACGTAACAGCAAATCTTGCCTTTATCCGGGCCGGGCAATGGGATTATGAACGCGTTACCTATGATTACAAAATCGGATCCAACGAAGAAGGTATTACATACTATATCCGCGTACAGGGCTATGCTATCGAAGGTGATGTGGATAAGCGCAACGCCGTTATTAAATTAATGACTCCTTTACTTGGTAAACATTATTATCCACATGGCGTTGAGTATGGCGAAGAAGAGAACTTTCCTGAAAGCGTTGTAGAAAGAACGAACACATTACTCGCAAAACTTAGCGACGAGCTGCAATATTACAAAAAATAAAAAGACAAACAATTAAAAGGCTGACATATCTCCATTTACTATGTCAGCTCTTTTTTTATTCTGAAAGATATAACTCTAACTCAAACAAAAAGGATACATGCTCCTATAAAAAGCACTGTATCCTTAAATGCAGCCTATATGTCTTCTCATCCGCAGGTTAAAAACCCAGAATAGCTTTAATCATACTCGTGGTTTCACCTGGATCGTACATGACATATAGAAAAATATAAACAAGTATCCCCGTAACCGCACTGAAAAACCATATAATACTTGTTATCGGACCGATTTTACGGTGTTTCTTAATATTCCGCTTAAATGCTAATACAAGCGTTACAACTCCAAATACAGCTCCAACTGTAGCTAAAATAATATGGAAAATCAGGAAAATCGTAAAGTAAGTCTGTATACTTTCAGGTCCCCCAAAGCTTGTATTTCCTACAAATACGGTACGTGATACATAAATAATGAAGAAAAGAAGGGCACTGACTGCTGCTGATATCATCACAGCTTTATGTTCTTTTCTTTTATTTTTAACGATTAAAATCCAGCCTATTGCTACAAGTATTGCACTCAAAGCAATAAAAAATGTACTGATTGTTGGTAGTAAATGCATTGCTTTATCCTCCAGTATTTCTAATTATGCGTTCTAAAGTTCTCATGCCAAAAGAAGAAAGCTTGAAACCATGCTCATACAGTGATATTTTAAAGCGTGCTTATGTCTCCGTATAACGATAATTATATAAACATGGATTGCAGTCATATATAGAAGTGTTTAAGGCTTTGCTCTCCCGCTATATATGCTATACTATCCTTTTACTTCAGCTCAACTTCTAAACATTTCTTTTCAATGTGATTCTGCTGGTTTTGCCGGCAACGGATCAATCGTGTTTTTTTCTTTGTTAACCCAAGAAAAAATAATTGTTGCTAAAACCCCTCCATAAGTAATTTCCTGAATAACCTTCATGATAATACCGCCGAGCTGTTGATCAATCAGTGTACTGAGCGGTGTAAACATTTCCGGTCCAGTTAAACCCGGAGCCAGTCCCTGTAAAACATCTGTCGGTACACAAAGACTCATCGCCTGCATCCATGCTCCTCCTTGTGTATAGGTAGCGTAAAGAGGTTCAGGTGCAAAAATAATCAACACACAGGCTGGTGTGATTAATACACTATTTGCAAAAATATAACCTATTTTTAATAGCGGCTGCATCCGGTCAAATTCCTTTAACGGAGCCAGCAGCGGGAAAAACATAAAGAAGGCTGCAATTAATAGAATCCCGTGAATCACTGTATGAATGACCGGCGAAGACTTTGCAAACTCAAAGAAAGAAGGTATATGATAAAGAGAAAATAAACCATTAAACAGCAATAAAGATATTAACGGTTTTGTACCTATTTCCACAATCGGTCTAATAACAGGCCGGTCAATTGCTTTTCTCCATAGCCAGGAAGGTATCCCTTTGATAACCAGTATCGGGATAATCAGCAAGTAAACAGCCATTTGAATCATGTGAGCAGTCAGCGTTATATGTGAGAGTAAATCAATTGGAGCACCTTTTACTAAGTATAAACACACTATTGCCGTATAAAAAGAAATCTGCTGCTTCACAGTAACTTTATCATGATTGCCAAACTTATGCCGGTACGGTCCTGTAATTAGAAAATAAGCTAATGCAAGAAGAGCTGTAAATATCATAAAGTAAGGGCTCCATAATGCCCGAAACCCGAATATTTGTATATCTAACCACATACCTAATCATCTCCAGTTTAGTCTACTTTATCTATTATACCTTAAAATAAACAAGAATTCTCTAGTGGGATTGTGACGATTTTAAAACATATCTTTCTATTTTACACCTTATATTTTCCATATGATAAACAAAACGCTATGATGATTTAATAAATAAATCATCATAGCGTTTGTCACTTCAAAAGGATTGATTTCAATTTGTCTTACTTACCACCAAGTAATGATAGTAAATGTCAATGCTACCATTACAGTAATAAAAATTCCCCCATAGATAATCTGGGCAGGTACCTCATGTCCCTTATCCTTTAAGTGCATAAAGTAGAAAAACTGAAACCCTACCTGTACAAAGGCAAGAAGCAGTAATATTGGAATAACATACGTAGATGGTACCTCTAACATAACAAGTGCAAATGCAACTAAGGTAAAGAAAATCATTAAAGCAAAGCTGACTACCATTTTTTGCATTTCTTCTTTATTCTTTTGTTTTTGGAACGAATTAATTTTTCTTGTACTCATTTCATCTGTCATAAATTAACTCACCATCCCCATCAGATAAACAACTGTAAAGATGAATACCCACACTACATCGATAAAGTGCCAATATAGCGCAAATGTATTAAATTTGGGTGCATTATACAGATCCAGTCCCCGCTTCGCATTGCGAACCATTAATGTAATAATCCAAGATAATCCGAATACAACGTGCCCGCCGTGGAAACCAACTAATGTATAGAAGGCTGATCCAAATGCAGAAGAACGAAACGTAAACCCATAATCATGAATATAATGTGCAAATTCATAAATCTCACACGCAAGGAAAGCAAGACCTAGTAATGCCGTAATTCCCATCCATAGCTGCATCTTCTTAAAGTCATTATTTTTCATGTGATAAATAGCATACACACTTGTTAAAGAACTTGTTAAAAGCAAAACTGTCATTAAGAATACCAGACCCAGGCCATATAATTCCTGCGTTGTCGGACCCCCTGCAGCAGAATCTTTTAAGGCAAGGTACGTACCAAACAAACAGGCAAAAAGAACTGTCTCGCCACCAAGGAATATCCACAAGCCCATAAATTTATGTTTACCTTCCGTTGTTGCTTTTGAAGGGTCTTTTGGCATATTCTTTGGATCAATGGAATGATCATGACTCATATTAATCACCCACCCTTTCTAGTTCTTCTTTGGAAATATGATGTCCGTGGTCATCTTTTAATGAACGGATTAACATACTGATTAATGCAATTGCCATTCCTGCATATACAGCAATTAGCCAATATTTACTTTCTGTTTGATAAATAAAACCATAGGAAGCAATCGTAAACCCAATAGTCATAATGAAAGGAAGAATAGACCCATTAGGCATATGAATTTCATCTAATGGTTCTGCCGGAGTCACTTTTTTATTACCTTCCGATTTTTCAATCCATAATGGATCTAACCCGCGAACTAATGGTAATTGTTTAAAGTTATAATGGACAGGCGGGGATGAAATTGTCCATTCAAGTGTACGCCCGCTTCCCCAAGCATCGCCAGGGGCTTTTTTCCCTTTGATGGTTGTGTAGATTATATTAATCAAAAATACAATAACACCAAATGACATAAAGAAAGCACCGATGGTACTAATTAAGTTACCTGTATCCAGCCCTTGGTTTTCCAGGAATACCCAGTAACGACGCGGCATCCCCATTAAACCTAAGAAATGCTGAATAAAGAATGTTAAATGGAATCCAACAAAGAATGTCCAAAACGCTAACTGACCTAATCCTTCGTGTAAATACCTGCCAAACATTTTTGGCCACCAATAATGAAGTCCAGCTAATATACCAAACACTGTTCCACCGACAATAACATAATGAAAGTGTCCAATAACAAAATAAGTGTCATGATATTGATAGTCAGCAACAGCTGAAGCAAGCATAACACCAGTCATTCCTCCGATAGTAAATGATGGAATGAAAGCTAATGACCATAACATTGCTGTATTGATTTTGATACTGCCCCCCCAAAGGGTAAACAGCCAGTTAAATATTTTTATTCCCGTCGGAACAGCAATTGCCATCGTTGCTACTGCAAAGATAGAGTTTGCAACTGGCCCCAGGCCAACTGTAAACATATGGTGAGCCCACACCATAAATCCTAAAAATGCAATTAAAAATGTCGCAAATACCATTGCTGTATATCCAAATAAACGTTTTTTAGCAAACGTCGGGAAAATCTCACTAAATACACCAAAAACCGGTAAAATCAAAATGTAAACTTCCGGATGTCCAAATATCCAGAATAAATGCTGCCAAATGATAGCATTCCCGCCTAATGCAGCATCGAAAAATGCAGAACCAAACATGCGGTCAAACATCATTAAAAATAATCCAACCGTCAATGCAGGGAAAGCAAATAGTATTAAGATACTAGCCACAAAAGTCGTCCATGTAAACAATGGCATCCTCATGTAAGTCATACCCGGTGCGCGCATTAAAACAATCGTAACAATAAAGTTGATTCCGCCCATTAATGTTCCTGCTCCGGATAATTGCAGCCCCATAATATAGAAGTCAATACCATGACCCGGTGATTGTATTGACAAAGGAGCATAGTTGGTCCAGCCGGCATCGGGTGCACCAGTAAACCAGCTAAGGTTTAATAACAATCCTCCAAATAAAAACAGCCAGAAACCTAAAGAGTTTAGAAACGGAAACGCAACGTCACGCGCTCCAATTTGCAGCGGCATAATAAAGTTCATCAATCCTAATAATATTGGCATTGCTGCAAGAAAAATCATTGTTGTACCGTGCATGGTAATCATTTCGTTATAAAGCCCTGCACTAATAAAATTATTCTCTGGTGAAATAAGTTGAATACGAATAATTACAGCTTCAAGACCGCCTAACAGGAAAAAGAATCCTCCGCCTGCAAGGTATAGAATACCGATCTTTTTATGATCGACAGTTGTCAGCCAATCCCATAAGGTAGCCCCGAAACCGCTTTTTTGAGCACTAGTCATACCCAAATTTTAAACCTCCCTTTTGTAACAGTCATTCACTTTTTAATCTCCTGCGTTTTCAGGTGTAATTTCTGAAGGCTGTAATTGCAATAGATATGCTGCAATACTTTCTGCTTCATCTTGATTCAGCTCTGGATACTGCCCCGTCATTTTGTTGCCCGGCTTAATAGATTCAGGATCCATTAACCAATCTACAAGGTTCTCCTCGTTATGCTCTAACACACCGGCTACATTGGAACGGTCTCCAAAGTTTGATAAATTCGGTCCAAAAGGTCCGTTATTCTCTGGGCCAGCTTCAATGCCGGAAGCAGCTGCATCTGTCGCATGACAATTCATACAATTATTTGCTTCAAATAACTCTTGACCTTCCTGAGCATCCGCAGTTTCAGGTTCTGCTTCTGCATCTATGTTCTGCATATCATCCACCCACTGTTCATACTCTTCAGGTGAAACAGCAATGACCTTAAAGTCCATTAATGAATGTGAAGGACCGCATAGCTCAGCACATTTGCCCCAGTACACACCTTCCTCGTAAGCTTCGATATACATTGTATTTACATTCTCTGCATTGACATCCATTTTCCCGGAAATTGATGGAACCCAGAATGAATGAATAACATCAGAAGAGAGCATATGTAAATAAACGCGCTCGCCTGTAGGGATATACAGGTCTTGACTTGTTTGAACTTCTTCTCCAGGATACTCAAAATGCCACCAATATTGATTTCCTTTTACATTAACATTGATGAGTTCATCTGCACTGGAATCATCTGCCAAATCAAAAGTCGCCAGAACAGTAGGCACAGCAATAATCAACACTAAAATAATCGGGATTACTGTCCATATTACTTCCAGCTTGTGGTTCCCTTCCACCTGTTCAGGAATATGGTCTTCCTGTCCTTTTTTCCTGCGAAAGCGAACAAGTGTAATCACATAAATCACCATAACCACAATAAACACGCCTGTCATGATCAATGTGGTCAAAATAATAAGATCCATGGCTTGTTCTGCGCCGTAACCTTTAGGCTTTAGTGCAGTCAGATTTTCGATTCCGCAGCCCGCAAGAAATAATGCAAGTAATGTGAATACGAAAAATACTTTGGTTTTTCCCATCCAACCTCTCATGTAAGAATACCTCTCTTTCTTCTTGTTCTTTCCTTTTATATTTAAATTTTAAGGAATAACAATCATTAATTAAATATCGGCAGTGTGACAATAATCATTAACGGAAAAAGAATTGTTAAATAATTCAAGGAAAATATAAATACTAAATTAGCCCACTTCATATCCTTCTCCGTAAACAGCCCTATAAAACCAATCACCAGCCATGCGATATTCAATATTGTTGCTACAATCGTAAATGTTAAGCCCAGTGTAGGAAGCAAGAATAATGGCAACGGTAAAAGACAAGCGATATAAACATTGATTTGTCTTTTCGTTATGCCCATGCCTTTAACCACTGGCAGCATCGGTACTCCAGCCGCCTTATATTCTTCTTTTTTCTTCATTGCCAAGGCAAGAAAATGTGGTGTCTGCCATATAAACATAATTAAAAACATGATAAGCGGAACCACATGAAAAGAAGGATCGACTGCTGCCCAGCCAATCACAGGAGGCATTGCACCAGACAAGCTTCCAATAGCCGTGTTTAATGTGTATCTTCTCTTTGACCACATGGTGTACAATACGACATAGCCAAACCAGCCAATAAAAGCAAATAATGCCGCGTACCAAGTGGTAAACATCAATACTGCGAGTCCAAGACTGCTGACAACTATTCCCATTACCAGTACTGCCCGCAATGAAAAGAATCCGGTCACAGTTGGTCTTTTTTTCGTCCGGGACATTTTGGGATCAATATCTACATCATACCAGTTGTTCATAATGCAGCCGCCGGCAATTACTAAAGCACTTCCAATTATCATCAAAAGAAATGTTCCCCAATGATTGCTAAAGGAGGCGTCCGTTAAAGCGATAGCTACTAAAAAACCCGTAATTGCCGTAATCAAATTAGAATTGACAATTCCGATTTTTATAAGCGCCTTCACTTCTGACAGAAAAACAGTTATTTTTTCTTTGGTTGAAATGGTTGTGTTACCGATCAGCTCCGAGTAAGTCATATCTACTTTATCCATAATTTCCCCCCTTCGCACCAGTAGGAAGACATAATAATAAACAGAATACACGCATTTGTTTCTATGTATTCCGTTTCCAACTTTAATTATAGCATGGATTTCTATGACAATCTAATGAACTTTTATATAATATATTACAACTATTTGAACATCCAGCTAAAAAGTTTTCTCGGAAAATAGATAAAGAAAATGAATTATGTATATTTTCTATTTTTTATAAAACGGCAACTGTTCTTCTGCATACTAATCCATACTATATTTCTAGCAAACATAATTGAATTATGCAAGCTTTTTTTATTTGCTGATGAAAACTTCAAAAAAACATGATACTATTAAGAGTGGTATTTGGGTTTTGGTTTTTATTTTTGGAATAAAGTCAGTTTGTCTGGCTTTATTTGTTAAAGTGATAATATCAAAAATCAATGCAAGAACTTTATCTTATTCGTCCCTGATACATTTTTTCAAATAGGGAAAGCTGTGCTTCTTTACAGGCGTTACAGCGGATGTTAGATTTTGTTCAAAATTGGAAAGCGTTTCCCGTATGATTTTTGGTACACTGGAGATATTGGATAATTTACATAAGAAGTGAGGTTGCATAGATATGTTAAAAATACTAAAAATACTATCTGTGACAACGGCCATTGGAATGCTTCCCCTTCTTTTAGGAGGGGCACTTGTTACAAAAACAGGTTCAGCGGATGGATGCGGAGACAGCTGGCCGCTGTGTGAAGGCGAACTTCTCCCTGCTAACCTTCATTTTGAAATGATTGTTGAATTAAGTCATCGAATGGTCAGCGGCGCAGTTGGTATATTGGTGCTTTTACTTGCTATTCTTTCCTGGAAAGCATACAGACATCATAAAGAAGTTATTTTTTTAAGTTTTTCTGCATTATTTTTTATTATTATACAAGCACTGGTCGGTGCAGCAGCAGTGGTCTGGGGACAGTCTGACTTTATATTGGCTACCCATTTCGGGATATCTTTAATTTGTTTTGCTGCTGTTTTTTTACTTATGCTATTATTCTTTGAAATTGATAAGAAATTACATACAGAAGATATCCATATTAAAAAATCTCACCGAATTGAAATTTATGCGATAACGGTTTATACAATGTGTGTGGTGTACAGCGGAGCACTGGTACGCCATACGAATTCCATCCTGGATTGTACCGATTGGCCATTTTGTTCCAATTCAGAGCCATTTGCCTTTGCAAGCTATTCCTTTCATCAATGGGTCCAGATGGGGCACCGTTTTGCAGCTGGAATCTTATTTTTGTGGACAATCCTTTTAACAGTTCGCATGCTAAAGAAATATAGCCACAGCGAGGTTATGAGATGGGGCTGGATAATTACGCTGTCACTGATTACATTGCAGGTTATCTCCGGCTCGCTCATCATTTTTACACAGCTTAATTTATTTATTGCACTAGCCCATGCACTATTTATTACATGTTACTTTGGAATGCTGACTTATTTTATCCATCTGTCTTTCCGAAGCAGCAGAAAAGAAAAATAATCGAATCTATTATATTTCAATATTCCAGCCAAAAAATAGAAGGGACCTTGCTTGCACTTAAACAAGGGTCCCTTTTTTTATCCATAGCTTTAATCTGAAGTTGCTCCGATTGAGAATTTATCCTTCTCTTTTGTACAGGTTGGTGCCATCCCCTTCCCCAATAATCATCCATTACACAACAAGCCCCTTGGCTGATTCACCAAGGGGCTGTTTTTATTTTGTTTATTCAAATTCAATTAATAAATCATTTACCGCAATCGAGCTGCCTGCTTGCGCATGGATTTCTTTAACCACTCCATCAAGCGGTGCCTGTACGGATGTTTCCATTTTCATTGCTTCATTTGTCATCAGATGCTGTCCTTTTTTAACCGTATCTCCCTTGGCACAATGTACTTCAAGGACGGTTCCAGGCATCGTTGCGCCTACGTGCTTTGGATTGGACTTATCTGCTTTCGGATTGGCTGCAATCGCAGACTCAATACTATTATCACGGACGACGATTTCTCTGCTCTGTCCATTTAATTCGAAATAGACAACGCGGGTGCCGTCTTCTTTTGGCTCAGAAATAGAAACCAGCTTCACAATCAGTGTTTTCCCTTTTTCAATTTCCACTTCGATTACTTCACCAAGCTTCATGCCATAGAAGAACGTCGGTGTGTCTAATACAGACATATCGCCATACGTATTCAAGAAATCCTCGTAATCTTTGAATACCTTTGGATACAATGCATAGGAAATCAAATCATGGCTGTTGACCGGACGATTCAGTTCATTATAAAGCGTGTCACGCATCTCTTTAAAATCAACGTCTTCTAATAGCTCTCCAGGTCTTACAGTGATTGGTTTTTTATCTTTTAAAATCAGCTTTTGCAGTTTTTCCGGGAAACCTTGGTAAGGCTGTCCGATATATCCTTGTGCAAATTCAATCACCGAATCAGGGAAATCAATGGATTCGCCTTTTTCATAGATTGTTTCCTCTGTTAAATCGTTTTGCACCATGAAGAGCGCCATATCTCCGACCACTTTGGAGGATGGAGTAACCTTGACAATATCACCGAACATATCATTCACCGTACGGAACATTGCTTTCACTTCATTCCAGCGTTCGCCAAGCCCTACCGCTTTTGCCTGCTGCTGCAGGTTGCTGTATTGGCCGCCTGGCATTTCATGCTGATAAATTTCCGTATGCGGTGACATCATGCCGCTTTCAAAATCTTTATAATACTGGCGTACGCCTTCCCAATACTGGCCGATTTCTTCAAATTTTTCAATATCCAATGCTGGTTGATGTTCTTTTCCATCTAAAGCGTAATACAGCGACTGTGCACTTGGCTGGGAAGTCATTCCTGCCATTGAACCAACCGCGACATCAACCGCATCGACCCCTGCTTCAATCGCTCTGGAGTATGCAAAAACGCCATTGCCGCTCGTATCATGTGTATGCAGGTGAATCGGAATATCGACGGTTTCTTTTAATGTGCTGATCAGCTGATAGGCCGCTTCCGGCTTCAGCAAGCCTGCCATATCCTTGATTCCCAGAATATGAGCGCCAGCTGTTTCCAGTTCTTTTGCCATATTCTTATAGTAGTCAAGATCATATTTTTGTCTGCCTGTGTCTAGAATATCACCCGTATAACAGATTGCAGCTTCTGCAATTTTATCGGTTTTGCGGACGTTATCGATGGCTACCTGCATGCCCTCCACCCAGTTCAAGCTGTCAAAAATACGGAAGACATCAATACCGGCTTCGGCACTTTTCTTCACAAATAATTCGATTACATTATCCGGATAGTTTTTGTATCCGACCGCATTACTTGCACGCAGAAGCATCTGGAATAACACGTTCGGCATGCGCTTTCTCAAATGCAGCAGTCTTTGCCATGGATCCTCTTTCAAGAAACGGTAAGCAACATCATAGGTTGCACCGCCCCACATCTCTACAGAAAATAGATTCGGCAGTAATTTTGCTGTCGGCTCTGCAATATGCAATAAGTCATTGGTACGAACGCGTGTAGCCAGTAAAGATTGATGGGCATCACGGAATGTCGTATCAGTCAGCATCACCTGTTTTTGATCCTTCAGCCAGTTAGCAAGTCCTTCTGGACCGCGTTCATCTAAAATTTGTTTCGAGCCCGGCTGTATTTCAATATTTTCTGTGTTCGGAATAATCAATTTATCAAAATCCGGTTTGTCCTGCTTTTCCGCGCCATCTACACCATTTAACGTGGTGTTCGCAATATACGTCAGCATTTTGGTTCCGCGGTCACGGCGTACCGGGAAAATAAACAATTCTGGTGTTTTATCAATGAACGTCGTATCATATTCTCCAGATAAGAACTGCTCATGCAGCATCACATTTTCCAGGAATGGAATATTTGTCTTGATTCCTCTAATTCGGAATTCTTTTAAGTTTCGCACCATTTTAATAGTAGCCTGTTCAAAATCAAGCGCCCAGGTAGAAACTTTTACTAATAATGAATCATAGTGAGGCGAAATAACTGCTCCCTGATACGCATTTCCTGCATCGAGACGGACACCAAATCCGCCGCCGCTGCGGTAAGCATTGATTTTTCCGGTATCCGGCATAAAATCATTCAGCGGATCTTCCGAAGTCACACGGGATTGAATCGCATAGCCCTGTGTTGTAATTTTATCCTGTGTTGGTATACCTACTTCCTTATCATGCAGTCCAAACCCATCTGCAATCTTGATTTGCGTCTGAACGATGTCCACACCGGTAATCATCTCGGTAATCGTATGCTCTACTTGCACACGCGGGTTTACTTCGATAAAGTAAAAATCATTTTCGGTTACCAGAAATTCCACGGTACCTGCATTGAGATAGTCGACATTTTTCATCAAATCAACAGCTGCCTGACAGATTGCTTCTCTCAGCTCTTCATTTAGAGATAAGCTTGGAGCAACCTCGATCAATTTCTGATGACGGCGCTGTACGGAACAGTCTCTTTCATATAAATGAATAATATTCCCTTGGTTGTCGCCAATAATTTGTACTTCAATATGTTTCGGATTTTCAATTAATTTCTCTACATAGATTTCATCATTCCCAAAGGCAGCCTTTGCTTCTGATTTTGCGCGGTCATAAGCATTGTCCACTTCATTGACATCCTGCACCACACGCATGCCTCTTCCGCCGCCGCCAAGCGAAGCTTTAATAATAATCGGATAGCCATGCTTATCCCCGAAAGCTTTGACTTCTTCTAAAGAATCAACCGGGCCGTCACTGCCCGGAATAATTGGTAAATCGGCAGCTAACGCTTGTTCTCTTGCTTTTACTTTATCTCCAAACATATTTAAATGCTGGCTGGTAGGGCCTATAAAAATAATGCCCTCTTCTTCACAGCGCTTTGCAAATTCGATGTTTTCAGAAAGGAAGCCATAGCCCGGGTGGATCGCATCCACATCTACTTCTTTTGCTAAAGCAATGATTCCTTCGATATCTAAGTATGCGTCGATCGGCTTTTTTCCTTCCCCGATTAAATAAGCTTCATCCGCTTTAAACCGGTGAAAGGAAGACGAATCTTCGCTGGAGTAAACAGCTACAGTGCGAATATTTAACTCGGTACAAGCCCGGAATACACGTATCGCGATTTCTCCTCTGTTTGCAACTAATACTTTGTTAATTTGCTTTAAGTCTGTCATGCTTTACCACCTCTGTACGAATTGATAGATTTTCTTTGGAATAAACTAGGCTTAGGAGCCAGTTCTTCCCTTCCACTTTCTTTCTTATTAACTTGCATAGCTATATTATTAAGAACCCCCATGGCTATCATCATAAACAGCAAAGAGGACCCTCCATAACTGATAAATGGCAAGGGAACACCTGTAATCGGAAGAACCCCGCTGATTGCGCCTAAATTAATAAAAGTTTGAATGCCTATCATCGATGCAATCCCAAGTGCAAGCAATGAACCAAAACTATCCTGGCATCGTCTGGAAATATAGAGTCCTCTAAAGACAATGGCAGCAAGTAAACCTAAAACAATGGCTACCCCTACAAATCCGAGTTCCTCCGCAATAATGGCCATAATAAAATCCGTATGACCTTCTACCAGAAAGCCAAGTTTTTGGATACTTTGCCCTAATCCTTCTCCTGTCCAGCCGCCCACACCAATCGCAACATACGACTGGATTAATTGATACCCGTTTAAATCCGGCGAATTAAACGGCTGGTAAGCACCAGTAAAACGGGAAAGTCTTTCTTCCGTTACCATGTTGGGAATGGCAAATGCAAGCAGCAGCAAGCCGGCAAAAACAAGAATAGATAAATGTCTCCATTTGATACCAGAAGCAAAGATAACAGAGCATGCCATCAAAAATATAATAGCAGCTGTTCCAACATCCGGCTGCGCCACAATCAATCCAAGAACGACGGCAGTGATAATAAGCGGAGGCAGCACTCCTTTGCTAAACTGGTCTAAGTAGGCCTGCTTTTTAGAATATATTGCAGCTAAATACATAATCAGACCAAGCTTGGCAACCTCTGCAGGCTGCAAGCTGAATGGACCAAATCGAAACCACGACCTTGCATTATTGACTGTGTCTCCAAAGAAAAGAACAGCTACAAGTAAGATAATACAAGATATAATGATTATCTTCATCAGTCTTTGATAGAGTTGGTACGGCAAGAAGGATGTAACCGTGAATCCAATAAGTGCAACAATAAAAAATACTAATTGCCTGTTAAGATAAAAATTACTGTCTGAACCTTCCACAACAGCTAATACCATACTTGCACTATATACCATAACTACTCCAAAACCAGCTAATAGAATTGGCGTAATCATCAATGTGAAGTCGAAGTGCTTCCAATTTTTTAACATTATTTTTCTCCTAGTCACTATGTAAGTTTAAGAGATTTTTAACAGTATATCATATTTTTAATAGAGCTGTTATAATTATCTCTCATTTGTCAGTATACATTTTTTAACATATAGGAAACAACAGGAAGCTCCAAAAATTTATGCTGACCTGCAGGGTTACGCATTTTTTAGTATTCCAACCATTCTTCAGCTTCCTTTTGCTACATATATAATTATTCTATTTTCATTTTGAAACGTCTTCATCTTTTCTTTCCTATTTAAGATTCAGCAAGCCTTCGCGTATGCTTTTCTATGAATATAGTAAGGATAACATGGGCATACACATTAAAAGCCGCAATCCTTCGATGTATCCTTCCTGCAAGAGTGAAAGCTGTTGCCGAACTTTCTTTTGGATTCAAAGCTCAAATTCAGCCGTGACTACTCCTGAATAAGAATCAATGCACACTGACAATTGATATTCTCCAACTTATAAAAAAACCTTGCCGTTTGTTAAATTGGCAAAGTTTTATTTTGGTACTGTCCCAGCAGCGGCAAATATACTCACAATGTACGTTGTGAAGCCTCATGTAATATATTAAGCTTTTTCTCCAGGTTTCCCAATAAATTTCGTCCTTCTTCTTCTGTAATCAATTCCAGACGAACTGCAAAATCAATTTCTCTAGATAAGCCAAACATCTGCGTATCCAGTACATCTTCATATACAGGACATTGTGGCATCGTCAAATTTTCTATCTGAACCTCGATTAAACGAAGTATCTTATCAGCATCAGCTTTCAAAAGAGCGTGGGCTTTTTCACGGTGATTAATCGTTACATCAGGCATCAATATAATCCCCTCCGCATTTTAACATTCTTTATATAATATTATCGCTACAAGTACAAAAATGCAAATATAACTTAAGTATAATGTTAAAAATACGCTTTTTATTCCTTTTTTTGTTAAAATCAAGGGCAGGCAGATGTTGCAGCTTTCTGAATTAAAATAGATGAAAGTACTCCTAATCTTTGCTATTCTAATAGTTGGAAGTACGTGCAAACTGCATTTGTGAAGCAAACGCTTCCCTATCTTGATTTGCACTGCATACATGTATGTATATACGTAGGGGGGTAAAATAATATGATCGTAATGATTAAAGGAAATGTCGGCTATCCTATCACACTTGATCCAACTGTATGGATTTTTGATGATAGAAAAGTGGAATTAGAAAAAGCTTTTATGGAACCAGAAGAACAAGAAACTTTTACTTCAAACTTTCAAAAACCGCCTGTAAACCGGAGTATCTCGAAAATGGAAGGGGAAGCGTATTTAAAAAACAGCTATGTAATCCCATTGCATGATTTTCTGAATAATGCAGAACCAAAAGCAGACGCTGCCGAAGTTGAATTTATTAAAAGCAATGGAGAAAACGAAAAAATAGCTTTAGAAGACGCCAAGAACGGTTATTTGCTTTTTTCCTTAGAAGGGAAGCCGCTTCGTGAAGACGGCCCCGTTCATTTTTATTATAAAGACGGCTCTAATCAGGATAATCCAATTAAGTATATTAAAGAAATTCATATTCATTAATCATGAATAAGGTCCGCCCGCTGTCTATAAAACAAACAGCGGGCGGACTTTCTATTATCTTTTTTCATTTTCTTCTTTTGACAGCTGATTCATTTCAGCCTTTTTTTCATTATAGTACTGTACTCCAAATTGCGACCCCTCGGAAACCATTTTCGCATTTTCCAATTGGTCCAATTCTTCTTCCGTAAATTCATCCGGTTTTCCAGCGTTTTCAAATACTCTTAATGTTCCCAGCGATGATTTTATTTTTTTTCGTTTCTTTCTATCTGTCAGTAATACACCGGCAACTCCTGCTCCGACTGCTCCTAATGCTGATACCACGTATCTTTTTTTCATGTTATCATCCTTTCCATAAATTGAAACTTCATTTTACTCAAGGAATCCCTTTCCCCTGCTTCCTCAGGCAAAATAGGATTGCTGAAAATCAGGCACTTCTTTATTGTTATCATTCCCACTTCTCACCTTTTCAAACTTTGATTATTTAATTAGCTCTATAAAATATGCTATACTTATAGTGTGTTATATAAGAGGATGCTCAAAAAGTACAATAAAAAATGACACGGCGATGGGCAGCGGTAGTCTTCGGACATGCTAGTGCCGGAATTGCGACTGAACTCTTCGGCGAAGTACGTAATCGCAAACCCGGAACATCGCAGTCATAGCCCGCCGGTCCTTTTCATCATACTTTTTGAACACGCACTTTCTAAAGAAATTGTTTACTCTTATTACCGAATTGAGGTGGAAACATGCAGGTTAAATGCACCATATGCGATAAAGTGGAAGAAATAGAAAATAATTCACCACATGCGAAAAGATTGCGCAATCGCAGAAAAAATATTCATTTATGTACTACTTGCTATGACCGCATTGAAGAAAATACAAAAAAAAGACTGGCAACAGGAAAATTTCGCTTTTATCAAGAAGAAAAGAAAGTAGATGATTTCCTATAACCTGTATTTTTTTATTCCATTAAAAAGCAGAGCAGCCGATTATCGACTCTCTGCTTTTTTAGTGATATCCACTTTTTCCTAATAACTTTCTCCGATTTAAAAACGGACAGCTTCTCATACTTTTTTTGCTTATGCATTATCTTCTTGTACATCGCTGCGATTTTTTCTCTCTCGATGCAGACGAAAACGGTATATCCCCAGCACTAATATGATAATAATCAAGCATTCTATTGTAGGCATTCTCATTACCGTGGAAAAAATAGTTATAACAAATGTTCCAACCATCAATAGTATGTATACAATGATATTTTTTGCAATCGGGAGTTTTTTTGCAAAGCCCAGCTGATAAGCTATTGCTGAAAGAATTAGATTCATTACATAAAAAATCCAGAAAATATTGTCAGTTCCATTTAATTCAAAGACATAATCAAATACCATAACTTACATGCCACCTTATTTATAGAAGATACACATTTACACGCTTCCTTAATCATACTAAAAGTGCTTTCATATGACTAGAGAAAAATGAAAAATTATATGTCTGTTTTTTGAAGTTCTCGTTGTTATCCTTTATACTGGTTTGTGGATAAATAGTAAAGGCGGTTGAAAATGAAGAAAATTGATATTTCCATGCTCTTATTAGCATTTCTAGTTGTTCTGTTATTTGTTTTAGTGGGATTGGCTATTGCTTTCCGAAATGTATGGGCCATCATTTTATGTATTATCCTAGCATTTTCTGTATTCGGATTTGCAATGTCCAGAAAGAAAAAAAGGAAGGAATGATTATTTCCTTCCTTCCTTTAAAAATCCTATAATGGAATCATGGATTGCGGGATTAGCAACGACAGCCGGTGCTCTTTCCAGCGGGTTCCAAGGATTTCCGTCTACATCTCCGGCAACACCGCCAACTTCCTGATTCAATATAATTCCGCCGGCAACGTCCCATGGCGCCAGACTTAAAGCAAGATAAGCATCTTGAACCCCTTCAGCTACACTCGCTAATTCTAATGCTGCCGATCCAATTGTCCGTGTACCTCTTACCGTACGCACAAATTTTTGCATAACTGGATAATCTACCACACGATTCTCACATAACCAAAAATGGTTCATACCAATAATGGATTCTTCCAATTTTTTCTTTTTATCCAATGGTTCTAATCGGGTTTCATTTTTAAAGGCACCTTCGCCGCGCTTAGCATGGTAAAGCTGATCACCCATCACATCATAAACAAAACCAATCTCACCTATGCCATTATGTAGAATACCAATAGATATAGCAAATGAGCGTTTTTGGTGGACAAAGTTCATCGTTCCGTCAATCGGATCAATAATCCATATAGTACCGTCGACACTAGACAAAGTGTCACCGAAGCCTTCCTCGCCAATAATGTGATGCTCTGGATAAGCTTGATGAATCCGGTCTACAAAGAATTTTTCCGTTTGTTTATCCAATGTCGTTACTAAATCATTCGGATTAGATTTTGTTTCAATATCCAGCGGATCGTTCATATGCTCTCGAATTTCGGTCCCTGCCTCATATATCCAACGTTTTGCTGTTTCATAAATTTTCTGTCTTTGTTGCTGATCCATTTATATATCGCCTCCAAAAACTACATGTAAGCTTATTTTATCAGACTCCTCTTTATTAAACCAATCCTAAACTTTTATAAAGGATTGAACGGAGATGGATTTAATCAATAAACAACCCTAATATGCTCTTTCTTATAAAGAAAGCGGCTATATATTAGGGCAACCTGACATTATTTAATCGATAAGACTAATCCATTGCTCACTAAGCTGTTTTAGTCTCTCTTTAGATTTGATAATTTGTACAGTGTCTTCCTCCTGCATCGCATCATATAACGTAGCCAATTCATAATCAATTTCTAATTTGATGACAGGGAGACGTTCTTCTGCTTCTTTTCGACGGAGGGCTTCCATAACATATTTCATCCTATCACTCCTTTATAAGGAAATTCACAGTTCACTTAAGAGCCAACCATTTCTTTTCGTTTCATGTATGTGCTATATATTATGATTCACGAGGTAAATTGTTCACTAAAAACTAAAAAATCAATTTATTTCTTACCTCTCTATACCCTCTTTTTGAAGTATTAAACATTTTCTCGCGTTTGAAAAATTGCTTTTAAATATTCCTTTTTAAGGTTTCCTGCTCTCACTTGACTTCTTATTTCAGATAAAGAATAATAATTTATATTGAAAAGGTAGATATTAATGTAGGAAAGGTTGGTATTTGTGGAATTACATCATTTTACAAAAGAGGATTTTCAAACATTTGCAATCGATGGGTTAGACGAGCGTATGGAAGCTATCCAGAACAGAATACAGCCAAAATTTCAAGCAATCGGGGAAGAACTCGTCTCCTATTTGTCTGAGAAAACAGATCAAGAGCTTTATTTACATATTGCCAGACACGCACGCAGAAGTGTAAATCCGCCCAATGATACCTGGCTGGCAATCGCTGATAACAAAAGAGGCTATAAAAAACACCCTCACTTCCAAGTCGGATTATTTGATGATCATTTATTTATCTGGCTGGCACTTATTTATGAATTACCGAACAAATCAAAAATTGCTGCAAGCTATTTAGATCATTTTGAAGAAATAAAAAGTCTTCCTTCTTCCTTTGTTGTTTCATTAGATCATACTAAAAAGGATGCAATTTCCCTGGAAGCATTAACTGAAAAAGAGGTAGAACGTTTCCGTGATGTAAAAAAAGCCGAGTTTTTGATCGGCAGACATCTATCCTGGGATGATCCGATTTTACAAAATGAGAAGGAACTATTTACCACGATAACCGAAACATATGAACAGCTGATTCCGCTTTATAAATTGGCAATCGACAGCCGTGATGCATAAAGAATTCCCCTAAACAGGTAAAGGTTTAGGGGGTTTTCTTCATTTTATCGAAATAAAATCATCTTGAGACTCTCTTGCTTTTTTCACAGCATGGTAGCTGGAATATCCAGAAGAGCGCTTAAACTCTTCAAATAATTGTTTTTCTTCACTTTTTGACGGAACAATCTCTTTAAAGCGCCGATATAAAGAAAGAAGATCAGACCGCCGGACCTTTTTCTCGTATGCCTGCTCAATTAATGAGAAAAAATTGACAACATCAATAATCTCATTAGTCGACCACGTTTCATCCATCGGATACGTATAATTCATTTTTACACCTCTTTACTCCATTTTTCTTTAATTCCGTCTGCTTCCCGTATAATGGAGTCCATCACTTCTTCTACACTTAAAATCTGCTGAATACGGCTCGCTCCTTGGCCTGCCCAGCCAAAGCCATCTGACGCCTTCCCAGAATGGATATATTTTTGATTTACCTCTCCACTAATATAATCCTTTAACTGCTCATAATTATTCCCGTATTTTTCTTCCATCGAAAGAATATTTTCTGTAAAGGGCGTTCGTAATGCTCTTGCAGGCGTGCCTAATGAGCGTTTAATAACTACGGTATCTCCTTCACCCGCAGATACAATTGCTTTTTTATAATTTATATGCGCCTGAACTTCCTTTGTTGCAATAAATCTTGTCCCCATTTCAATGCCTTCCGCTCCAAGGGCAAGTGCAGCCATGAAGCCTCTCCCATCGACGATACCTCCTGATGCAATGACTGGAATTTCAAGTTCATCCGCCACTTGCGGCGCGAGAACGATGGTGCCTGTATCGCTTCTGCCCAAGTGTCCTCCGCCCTCTTGTCCAACAACCATCACGGCATCCGCTCCTAATTCCTGCGCTTTTATAGCCTGTCTGACGGAAGCAACCAAGACAAGTTTTTTAACAGGATGTCCTTTTAGCATATCAAATACACCAGCAGGATTTCCTCCAGTTACAGACACAACAGGGATCTGCTCCTCTATAGCCGCCTTTACCATGTGATCAAATTTCCTGCCATGCTGTCCAATAGCAAAGTTTACACCAAACGGCTTTTTTGTTAGCTGTTTTACTTTTTGAATTTCTGCTTTCAATCTTTCAGGGGAGTCTAAGCTCATCGCAGTAACCTGCCCCAGTCCGCCAGCATTACTTACTGCTGCAGCAAGGTCAGCATATGCCAAGTACGCCAATCCCCCTTGAATAATCGGATATTTAATATTTAACAGCTTGGTAACCCTAGTTTGATACACGGTGTCCCCTCCACATGTTTTTATTCTAATGTTTCAATTAAATTCGGATCAGCCATCTCATAACCCTGCTCTCGAAGACCGTCAATAACGTCACCCATTGCTTCATTTGTCCATTCACGGTCATGCATCAGGATATTGGCCCCAGGCTGTAATAACGAATAATTAATATCTATCTCAGGCGCTTCTCCTGAAATCAGGGCTTCTTTTAATTTATCTGCATCCTGATATTCCTCAAAATAGTCAAAACCGTACGTCCAATTCATTAAAACCATTCCTTCTTCCTTAACAACCTCGCGTGAATGATCTGAATTCGCGCCATGCGGTGCCCGGAAGAATTGCGGACGTTCACCAATAATTTCTTCGATTTTATCGTTTAGGCTGATGATTTCCTCTGTTTGTTCATCCTCAGGAATTTCTGGAATTACCGGATGAGAATACGTATGGTTACCGATTGGGAATCCCATTTCATGAATGGTTTTTAACGCTTCTTGCCCTTCTTCATCTTCAATAAAGTGCCCATTCACAAAAAATATTGCTTTCGCATCCTTTTCCTGTAAGGTTTCAGCCATTTCCAGAGCATACTCATCAGGTGCATCATCAATGGTAAGAAGAACTACATTCTCATCTGCATCGTCTATAGGATGAATCGCTGCTGTTTCTTCGTCTATGTAGTAAATCGGCTCTTGATTCTCTGCGTTTTCCTCCTCATTGCCTTCTTCTGCTTCTTGTTCATTTGTTTCATTTTCATCCGAATCTTCATTCTCTTGGCTCTCGGTATTTTCTTCTGGAGCTTCTGTCTCCTCCCCAGATTGTTCTGCACTGCTTTCCTCATTATCATTCGAACTGCAAGCCGCCATCACTCCAACGAGTAGAATGAATACGACAATAAAGCCGCTTTTTCGTAACATATTATCAAAAACCCCCATAATCCATTATAAAATTCTGATTTTATTATAAGTGAGTTTTTTACAATGAGCAACCGAAGTATTATTAAAGAAAAAGAATCCAATACGTTTGATTTTTTTGAAAATGATTAATTAAATAAACTAGTAAGCTAAGAATTTAAAATACATAAAGCGACACTGTCTTTATTCTTTCGACATCAAAATAAAATAGTTGATATGAATTTCAAATTACCAAAACATCAATACAAACTTCCATCGGAGAAAGCCCTTCCAGGTTATCTGCAGGCGAAATTACTTTAGATGATATACAGCCTTGACAGGGTACATACTTCTATCGTCTGCTTGTACAGGTGTTAAATCAAAAGGTTGACAATAAGGTTAAAGGATTGTTAGTCTGTTATAGGTATTTAACAAAAGAAGAGGGAATGAATCGACATAAAACCAGTCTAAAAACGGAAAAGATATTACTTTAAGCAGCAGCTTAGTTATTCTGACGCTATGCAATCTATTTCGCGCTTAATTACTAACTGACGTTACAAAAGTTGAAATCCATATTACAGTAAAATTGCTGTGATTTGAATTTGTGTCATAATCTTTTGTATTGTTTTAATTTCATTATCAGTCTCTGGATAAACTCTCTTCTAAAAGGGAATTATAAGAAACACCAATGAATTGAACTTTTTTACATTACAGCAACCAGATTGGATGAACATTGAAATGTATAAGAAGATGGTGACACTGCTTAGCTTACATTGCTTAATGTTATAACATAAGGAGGTCATACTTATTAAATTAAAAACAATTACACCTGTTTTTTGGGTATCTATATCACTGATACTTGTATTTCTTATTTGGGGAACATTTTTCCCTGAAAATGTCGAAAATGTCTTAGGCGTCATTGATAATTACATTTCTAACACATTTGGCTGGTTTTATATGCTGGTTACAACAGGTTTTATTTTTGTTGCATTGTTTCTTATCTTCGGGCCCTACGGGAAAATTAAACTAGGAAAACCGGATGACAAACCGGAATATAGCTATTTTACTTGGTTTGCCTTTTTATTCACCGCCGGTATGGGAGTTGGTCTCGTATTCTACGGTGTGACAGAACCTGTGTCCCATTATTATTCACCGTCTTCTGCTGAACCAGAAACAATAGCTGCAGCGGAACAGTCGATGCAGTACACTTTATTCCATTGGGGTTTCCATCCATGGGCTACTTATGCAGTACTTGCATTGACACTTGCTTATTTTAAATTCCGCCATCGGGCGCCAGCTCTAATCAGTTCAGCTTTTGCACCGTTGCTAGGAGACCGTGCAAAAGGCGGCTGGGGAGTAGCTATTGATACACTAGCAGTTTTCGCAACGGTATTTGGTATTGCCACTTCCCTTGGGCTTGGGGCAACACAGATTACGGCCGGGTTAAATTTTACATTCGACGTAATTCCTAATAACTTTACCGTTAATCTGATTGTTATTATCATTATCACAGCGTTATTTATGTTATCTGCTACTACAGGCATTAACAGAGGGATTCGCTATCTGAGTTGGGCAAATGTTGTCCTTGCTATTGGGTTGATGATTTTTGTATTTATTCTAGGTTCTTCTACACAAATGGTTGAATCTTTTACAACAACATTGGGGAATTATTTTCAAAACCTCCCAAGTATGACTTTCAGTACGAATGCGTTTGAAGGAAACAGAGAATTCCTAAATGATTGGACACTTTTTTATTGGGCATGGTGGATTGGCTGGTCTCCATTTGTTGGAACATTTATTGCCAGGGTTTCTAGAGGAAGAACGATTCGTGAGTTTGTTATCGGAGTTACTGCTGTACCAGTAATTTTCAGTGCTTTCTGGTTCTCTGTTTTTGGTATAGCAGGACTGGAGATGGATATTTCCCAAGGTGGTATGATTCATCAATTAATGAGTGAAATGGGCGAAGAAGTAGCTTTATTTGCTTTCCTTGAATCCATGCCAATGGCTTCTGTTGTCATCGGTATTGCAGTAATCTTGATTTCATGTTTCTTCATTACTTCTGCTGATTCAGGAACCTTTGTCCTAGGTATGCTTACAACAGGTGGTAAACTAAACCCTAGCATGGGTATAAAAGTTGTTTGGGGACTAATTTTAGCTGCGATTGCTTCTGTATTATTATGGTCTGGCGGTTTGGGCGCCTTAGAAATGGCCATGCTAATTGCAGCATTCCCATTTGCTTTCTTAATGATTCTTATGACGATTGCTCTCTTCAAATCACTGAAAAGTGAACATAAAATTTTAACTTTGGAAGCTAGACAGCGCAGATATGATCCAGAGTTCCGTGAAAATCAGAAGAAAGAAATAAGGAAAATGAGAGAAGGCTTCAAGAAAACACTTCCTGAGGTTGACCAGGAAGAAAACAGACCCGAATCTTAATTCACAAAAAGCTGTACTGAGAAATGAAAGAATGTTAAAGAAAAAGCTCTCCTTAAGGGGAGCTTTTTTATTATATGATTTTTCGACATCAAAACGTGTATATCATTACTTTTCCTTTAAAGTATTACACATTGCTACAAAAGAATGTTACTCTAATATCATTTTTATTACTATTTTATAACATCTCTTAAATACTGGATTTTATTTGTTAAACTACGTATATCCAGCGAAAACAAAAGTGACAGTCAGCGCTTTTATTTTCGGGAAGAGGTGACATAGAATGAAGAATTTTGGTATCATTCTACTTTTATTTACTATGATTCCCATATTAAATAGCTGTCAACACGAAGAGAACATGCAAGTTATTGAATTCGAATTTACAGATTATCACGTTATATATGTTCCTCCAGCTGAAGATAATGATAGTTATATGAATACATTTATTGATTTGAAGGCAAAATATCCAGAAGAAATTTCCAGTCCGGAAAAACGTACCATGGATAATCAGGAGTTGCCGCCAGATTATACTTTGAATAATAACAGTGTCTACTTACTTAAAGATGAAGACGTTATCTACTCGATTGAAAATCACATGTCACGCGGAGATCTTATGGAGACTTTAGAATCCATTGTCAGCGCAAATGATCAAATTATTTATTAAGTCCTGCATGAAGGAGTAAAACCCTTCAGAATAGATTTATTGCATGATAAAAGGGAGTCAGGCACCTCAAAGCAGGCTGCTGATTCCCTTTTTATATTAAGAAAAGCAAAAACACCACCAGATCTTTAAAACACCAGTGTTCTTACCTAAGAGTTGTCCGCTGCAACGGTTTTTCGATGGGGCGGATACTCGCAATGGTTTTCGATGGGACGAGTAATCGGAGCAATATTGTCAGGTTTGTGCTACCGCTGCGGAAAAACACTACGCTAGATAGTTTTATTGTTATTTGTATTGAATTTAAGAAAATTCATTAACCTGACAACATTGGTAATCGCAGTCCCAGTCTCAGGAAGTCGCTTTCTGCGGACAGTGTATTTATGCTTTCTTATTCCTCAAAAAAGGCATGCTCCGGATATATACCCGGAGCATGCCTTTTTTTAATAAAAATTACATTGTGTGGATTGGTGTGCCCAAGCCTACTTCTGCAGCTTCCATCGTAATCTCGCCTAGTGTTGGATGAGCATGGATAGTCAATGCAATATCTTCTGCTGTCATTCCAGCTTCAATTGCCAGTCCGATTTCAGAAATCATGTCACTCGCATTTGGACCAGCGATTTGGCCGCCGATGATAAGACCATCTTCTTTGCGTGTAACCAGTTTCACAAAGCCTTCTGATGTGTTCAACGATAATGCACGTCCATTTGCTGCAAATGGGAATTTCGAAGCTTTTACATCATAGCCCGCGTCTTTCGCAGCTTGTTCAGACAGACCTACTGTTGCTAATTCAGGTTCCGTAAATGCTACTGCCGGAATAGCGTTGTAGTCAATAGCTGCTTTTTCACCGCTGATTGCTTCTGCGGCAATTTTAGCTTCATAAGATGCTTTATGAGCAAGCGCCGGACCAGGAACAATATCGCCGATTGCAAAGATGTTGCTTACAGAAGTTCTTCCTTGATTATCCACTTTAATCAAGCCTCTGTCATCTTTTTCAACGCCAATTTGTTCTAAGCCGAGTTCTTCTGTGTTTGGACGGCGCCCTACTGTAACAAGTACGTAATCAGCTTCAATGACTTCTTCTTTGCCATTTGCTTCATAAGTAACTTTTACACCGTCTTTTGTTTCTTCTGCGCCTTTAGCCATTGCTTCTGTAACAATTTTAGCACCTTTTTTATCAAGCGTTTTTTTAACAACTTGGGTCATTTGTTTTTCAAAGCCGCCAAGAATATCTTTAGCACCTTCTAAGAACGTTACTTCTGTGCCGAAGTTTGCATAAGCTGTACCGAGCTCAGTTCCAACATAACCAGAACCGATAACAACTAATTTTTCAGGAACTTCAGTTAGAGCCAATGCTCCTGTAGAATCCAATACTCTTTCAGAGAATTTGAAAGAAGGGATTTCAATTGGTGAAGAACCAGTACCAAGAATACAGTTGTTAAATTTGTAAGTTTGAGAGTCTTTTTCGCCGGCAACTTTTACCGTATGCTCATCTACGAAGTAAGCTTCCCCTTTTACAATATCCACTTTATTTCCTTTTAAAAGTCCTTGAACACCAGAAGTAAGTTTGTTTACAACAGATGCTTTCCAATCTTGTACTTTAGAGAAGTCAAGACTTACGTTTTCTGTTGTAATACCTAAATCATCAGAGCCTTTTGCATTCTGATATTTGTGTCCTGCTTCAATAAGTGCTTTAGAAGGGATACATCCAACGTTTAAACAAACGCCGCCTAATTCACCTTTGTCAACAATTGTAACCTTTTGTCCCAGCTGTGCTGCACGAATTGCTGCAACATAGCCTCCTGGACCAGCACCAACGACAAGTGTGTCTACTTCTACCGGGAAATCTCCTACTACCATGACTTACGCCTCCATCATAATTAATTGTGGGTCATTCAATAAACGTTTAATTTGGTTCAATGCATTTTGAGCAGTTGCACCATCAACGATACGATGATCAAAGCTTAGGGATACAGCAAGAACTGGAGCCACTACGATTTCACCATCACGAACGACAGGTTTTTCAGCAATACGACCAATTCCGAGAATAGCTGCCTCTGGATAGTTTAATACTGGAGTGAACCACTGACCGCCAGCTGAACCAATATTGGAAATCGTATTGGAAGCACCTTTCATTTCGTCTGGTTTCAGTTTACCATCTCTCGCTTTAACTGCCAATTCATTGATTTCATCAGAAATCTGGAAGATAGATTTTTTATCTGCATCTTTCACAACCGGTACTAAAAGTCCGCGATCTGTATCTGCAGCAATTCCGACATTGTAGTAATGTTTTTCTACAATTTCATCCGTTGCATCATCAATGTAAGAGTTAAGGATTGGGAATTTCTTAGACGCAGATACCAATGCTTTAACGACATATGGCATGTACGTTAACTTGATTTCCTGTTCTGCTGCAACTGCTTTGAATTTCTTACGGTGAGCTACTAATTCTGTAACGTCCACTTCGTCCATTAACGTAACGTGCGGAGCTTTTGATTTAGAGTTAACCATTGATTTAGCAATTGCTTTACGCATTGCTGTCATTTTCTCGCGTGTTTCCGGATACTGTCCTTGTGGAGCAGCTGCTGCTTGTGTATCTTCAGAAGTTGCCGGTTCTGCAGATTCAGAAGAAGTCTCAGGCTGATCTCCGCTTAAGAAGCTTTCTACATCTTCTTTTGTAATACGTCCGTTTTTGCCGGATCCTTGTACATCTTTAATATTCACATCATTTTCACGTGCGAATTTACGAACAGAAGGCATCGCGATAACACGTTTGTCATCTGATTCAGATGCGTTGTCTTCAGACGCTTGATCCGCATTTTCTTCCGCTTTTTGCTCTTTTGATTCAGAAGAAGCATCATCTGATTTAGTATCTTCCTCTTCTTCATCATCGTATCCTTCTGCATCAAATGAAATTAACGTATCACCTACAACTGCAACTTCACCTTCTGCCACATGGATTTTTGTAACTGTTCCGTCTACCTGAGATGGAATCTCAACAACAGATTTATCATTTTGAATTTCACAAAGCACATCATCTTCTTTTACTTCGTCGCCTTCTTTAACGAACCATTTAACAAGCTCGCCTTCGTGAATTCCTTCACCGATATCTGGTAATTTAAAATTAAATGCCATGGATTTGACCTCCTAAATAATTTAGAAATTGATTACTTCGTTTACTCTTTCAACAATGTCTTTATGGTCTGGCAGCCATACTTCCTCTGCATCAGAGAATGCATAAACTGTGTCTGGTGCAGTAACACGAAGAATAGGAGCTTCTAAATGTAAAATTGCTCTTTCTTGCACTTCAGAAATAACTTGTCCAGCAATACCAGCTTGACGCTGTGCTTCTTGGACAAATACGACACGATTTGTTTTCTTAACAGACTCTAAAATGGTTTCATAATCTACTGGAGAAACCGTACGCAAGTCGATTACTTCTGCTGAAATACCATCTTTCTCTAATTCTTCAGCTGCTTTTAATGAAGAATGCACCATTGCGCCATAAGCAAGTAACGTAACGTCAGTACCTTCGCGTTTTACGTCTGCTTTTCCAAGCTCTACAGTATAATCTTCTTCCGGAACTTCGCCGCGGAAAGAACGGTATAACTTCATATGCTCTAAAAATACAACCGGATCATTATCACGAATTGCAGAAATAAGCAGTCCTTTTGCTTCATATGGTGTAGAAGGAATAACTACTTTCATACCCGGCTGTTGTGCAATAAGTCCTTCTAAAGAGTCAGCATGCAGTTCAGGCGTATGAACCCCGCCGCCAAATGGTGCACGAACAGTAATTGGTGCATTATAGTGACCGCCGGAACGATAACGTAAACGAGCCATTTGTCCGTTGATTGAATCCATTACTTCATAAACGAAGCCGAAAAACTGGATTTCTGGAACCGGGCGGAACCCTTCCATTGCTAAACCAATGGCTAAGCCGCCAATTCCTGATTCAGCAAGCGGCGTATCAAATACACGATCTTCGCCAAATTCATCTTGAAGACCTTCCGTAGCACGGAAAACTCCGCCATTTTGTCCAACATCTTCACCAAATACAAGCACGTTTTCGTCATTTTTCAGCTCAACGCGCATTGCATCAGTGATTGCTTGAATCATTGTCATTTGTGCCATGATTTATTTCGACTCCTTTGCTTGATAGATTTCTTTTTGCTCCTGTAAATGAGTTGGAAGCTCTTCATACATATTATCAATTAAATCAGTAACTTTTTGTTTAGGCTGTTGTTCAGCTTGTTTAATTGCTTTTTTAATATCTTCTTTCGCTTCGTCAATTACTTTGTTCTCGTCTTCTTCTGTCCAAAGTTTTTTACCTTCGAGGTATTTACGGAAACGAACAAGCGGATCTTTTTGCTCCCACTCTTTGTCCATATCTTCTGTACGGTAGCGAGTTGGATCATCACCAGACATGGTATGCGGTCCAAAGCGGTAAGTTAATGTTTCGATTAAGGTAGGGCCTTCACCTGCTACTGCACGGTCACGAGCCATTTTAGTTGCTGCATAAACTGCTAAAACGTCCATGCCGTCTACTTGAATTCCTTCAATTCCAGCAGCAACAGCTTTTTGAGCTAATGTTTTTGCATTGGTTTGTTTTTCTACAGGAACAGAAATAGCAAAACGGTTATTTTGCACAACAAAAATAGCAGGAGCTTTAAATGCGCCAGCATTGTTTATTCCTTCGTAGAAATCACCTTGAGAAGTACCGCCGTCACCTGTATAAGTGATTGCTACATTCTTCTTGCCGCGTTTTTTCAAACCAAGCGCTACACCAGCTGTTTGAACATACTGTGCACCGATTATAATTTGCGGGCTTAACGCTCTTACTTCATCCGGATATTGGTTTCCGTGAAAATGTCCTTTAGAGAATAAGAAAGCTTGGTATAATGGAAGTCCCTGCCAAATCAACTGTGGAACATCACGATATCCCGGTAAAATAAAATCATCTTGCTCTAATGCAAATTGACTTCCTAACTGAGAAGCCTCCTGACCGGCAGTCGGCGCATAGAAACCTAAGCGTCCTTGACGGTTAAGTGCAATGGAACGCTGATCAAGTATACGTGTATATACCATGCGTCTCATTAACTCCTTCAATTCATCATCTGATAAATCAGGGAGATCATCTTTGTTTACAACTTTTCCATTTTCATCTAGAACTTGGAACATTTCGAATTGGTTTTCAATATTTTCAAGTACCTGTTTCAAAATGATTCACCTCTTCCTTTCTTATATCAAAATTAAGTATTCTTTTACTATTCTACCCTTAAACAATAAAAATTACATACTAATACCTTTACCCTAATGCAGAAATTTTTAATCTGTATTATTTTATCACTACTGTTCTAAAAGGACGAGCAATAGAAAGTAATACAATTTTTATCTCCTATTATCTTAGCTCATTTTTTATGGATGGTCAATCAGTTTGTTTCTTGTACATTGATATATTATCCAAGGGTTTGCTGCTCCCTGTTCCATCAAGTAAAAACTGTATTACTATGTAAAAAAACTGTATCAATTTTGTATCATTTCAGCATAAAACATCGTGCTGTAATTTTTTCTTTGCAGCATACATACGCTCTATGAGAACATCTGGATTCTTCCTGTCAAAAAAACCTCCTGCTCAGGTTTTTCCTGAGCAGGAGGTGCTTAACGGTAATTATTCTTCTGTATCGGCATCTGATTCGTCTTCATAACTTACATTTAAATCAGATGCTTCATAAAATGTACGTTTTGCTTCATTATAGTCAGCTGTCAATTGATTAAATTCTTCATTCAATGCAATAATTCCTTCATAATTTTCATTTAAAGCTTCTAAATGACTGGTTACCTCATCCTGTTCAAGCTCTTCCTGCTGCAGCATTTCATATAACTCTTTTTCCTGGTCAACGGAAGTTTGATACGTATCATTTAAGTCATAGTATGTTGTATATCGCTCTACCATGATATCATACATGCTTTCTGCTTCCTGCTGAACATTTTCTTCCTCTAAATCAGAGATAAGGGACTCCACTTGTTCAAATTCTTCTTGAGAAGCTTCAATGCTTTCTCTTTCTTCACCAAGCTTTTCCTGCTTTTGTTCAACGATAGAAATGGCTTCCTGTGATAATTCTTGAATTTGATCAAATTGCTCCATATCAAGCTCCACGATCTGACTGAATATTTCCTGCTCCTGTTGTTCCAGTTCTTCAATTTCCTGCTGCTGTGTTTCATATCCTTCTTCTATTTGAATGGCTTCTTCAAGATGATCATGTATTTGTTCTTCAGCAGATTTACTGCTGCATGCAGCAATGAGTAATAAAGAAGAAATAATAATTGCATATAAATAACCTTTTTTTGACACAAAAAAACCTCCAATATGTACGTTTCTTTTTGTTTCTCCTATGTATCCGTTTTTTAAACTATATACGACTAAAATTGTAACATATGATGCGAAGTTCAGGAAAGACTAGAGCAAAACCTTTTACATCCTCCCCTCCTATTTTATAATATGAAATATCATCCATGTTTAAATTTATGTGTTATGATAAGCAACAGACTTGTCTCACATTATTTTCTAATTTAAGCTAACGTGTTCAAAAGGAACAAACGATTTTCAATGTGTCGAGTAATCGCTTCGCCAGGGAAAAGCCAAGTCAATAAAAGAGTTTGCCGCTTGTTATTCAGAGACCTTTTGAACATCCTCTATAACGTAAATAAACAGATATAAAGGAGTCGTAAACATGATAACAATGAAAGATATTGTCAGGGAAGGACATCCTTCTTTAACAAAAAAAGCCGATAAGGTAGATGTTCCGCTGTCTGCGGAAAACAAACAATTATTAGAAGATATGCTTCAATTCTTAAAAAACAGTCAAGATGATGAAATAGCTGAAAAATATAATTTAAGAGCCGGAGTAGGTCTGGCTGCCCCTCAGCTTGGCATTGAAAAACAATTGATTGCACTGCATTTCGAAGACAGCAAAGGAAAAAAATACAGTATGGGACTGGCCAACCCTAAAATCATCAGTCACTCTGTAGAGCAGGCATACTTGCAAAATGGAGAGGGCTGCTTATCTGTTGACCGTGTTATAGAAGGATATGTCCCAAGACACGCTCGTATTACTATAACAGCAACAGATATAAATGATAATCCAGTTAAATTACGTTTAAAAGATTATCCGGCTATTGTTTTTCAACACGAAATCGATCATACAAACGGTATTATGTTTTTTGACCGGATCAACGGGAACAATCCTTTTGCCATTCCGGATAATTCCATTGAAATCAGTTAATTTAGCGCTCCCGGAAAATTCTTTTCAAACTGTATAAAATTGCTGATTTAGACGATGATAAAAATAGTTTAGCAAACACGAACAAAGGAATATTTTTTATTATTTATCGTTTTTTATTTAATTCTTTCCAATTTCGTACTATACTATAGATAAGAGGATTGGACGGTAGAGGGTTAAATTTGCTTTTCTATATTATCGGAAGGAGAAGTGAGTCCTTATGCTGAAACGTCTTAAAGAGAAACTAAAAAAACGTTTGAAGGATTTACTAGGCAAAGAGGGACGCGTACCAACTACTAATAAATAATAAACAGCCAGATAAGAATATCATTCTTAATTAGAAAAGCCATTTTTCAGGTGAGCTGACGGAAACTTACCTTTTATAACGGAATATAACACATCTAAAGAATAACCCTGACTAAATAAAGTTTTTAAATTTTAAAGGAGAGATGAAATGATTTTTAAAGTATTATATCAGGCATCACGTGAAGAAGTGCCTGTAAGAGAACGTACGGAGAGCCTCTATGTAGAAGCTGAATCCGTAAGAGAAGCAAGAACAAAAATTAGTGACCGCAATATTAACATTGAGTACATTCAAGTATTAGATGAGGCACATCTCGAATACGAAAAAAGTACTGGCAATTTTGAAGTGGAGAACGTATAAGAATGAAGTTTGTAAAAAATGATCAGACTGCTGTATTTGCCCTGGGCGGACTTGGGGAAATCGGCAAAAATACGTATGCAGTTCAATTTCAGGATGAGATTATCCTTATCGATTCAGGAATTAAATTCCCTGAGGATGACCTTCTTGGTATTGATTATGTAATTCCGGATTACACCTATCTTGTTCAAAATCAAGATAAAATCAAAGGTCTTTTTGTTACACATGGTCACGAAGATCATATTGGTGGAATCCCATTCTTATTAAAACAAATTAATGTGCCAATTTATGCTGGAAAATTAGCGCTTGGGTTAATCCGTAATAAATTAGAAGAACATGGTTTATTACGCAGTACCAAGCTAATTCCTATTCAAGAAGATGATGTGATTAAATTCCGTAAAACTTCCGTTAGCTTTTTCCGTGTTACACACAGTATTCCAGATGCTTTTGGGATTGTTGTCAAAACACCGCCTGGAAATATCGTTCATACCGGCGATTTCAAATTTGATTTCACGCCAGTCGGTGAACCGGCAAACCTTGCAAAAATGGCTCAAATTGGCGAAGAAGGGGTACTATGCCTCCTATCCGATAGTACAAATAGTGAAGTACCTGGTTTTACAATGTCAGAAAGTGTCGTTGGCGAAAGCATCCAGGATATATTCAGCCGTGTTGATGGCAGACTGATTTTTGCTACGTTTGCGTCTAATATTTATCGCCTCCAGCAAGTAGTTGAAGCGTCCGTGAGGCATAACCGTAAAGTTGCTGTCTTTGGAAGAAGTATGGAATCTGCAATAAACATCGGACAGGAGCTGGGATACATTCAGGCACCTAAGGATACGTTTATTGAGGGGAACCAAATCAATCGTCTTCCGGCAAATGAAGTGACGATCCTCTGTACTGGTTCACAAGGCGAAACCATGGCAGCACTTTCCCGTATTGCTAATGGAACACACCGGCAAATTCAGCTTATTCCTGGAGATACCGTTGTATTTTCATCATCACCAATCCCGGGAAACACTGTCAGCGTAAGCAGAACAATCAATAAATTATACCGTGCAGGAGCAGACGTTATTCATGGAAAACTGAATAATATTCATACTTCTGGTCACGGAAGTCAAGAAGAACAAAAACTTATGCTTCGATTGATTAGACCGAAATTCTTTATGCCGATTCATGGAGAGTATCGTATGTTGATCGAACATATGAAATTGGCTGAAGCCTGCGGGGTCCAAGAAAATCATTCCTTCATCATGGACAATGGGGATGTACTGGCCCTTGGAAAAGAACAAGCTGCAATTGCAGGTAAAATCCCGTCCGGCTCTATCTATGTAGATGGTAGCGGAATTGGCGATATCGGGAATATTGTTCTTAGAGACCGCAGAATTCTCTCTGAAGAAGGCTTAGTTATTGTTGTTGTAAGTATCAACATGAAAGAATTTAAAATTGAATCAGGTCCAGATATTATTTCTCGCGGTTTTGTCTATATGCGTGAATCAGAAGACCTTATCAACGATGCACAAAAACTTGTCGCTAAGCATTTAGAAAAAGTAATGGAACGTCGTACAACACAATGGTCTGAAATTAAAAATGAAATTACAGATACGATTGCTCCATTCTTATATGAAAAAACGAAACGTCGTCCAATGGTTTTACCAATCATTATGGAAATATAAAGAACAGAAGCTCCATTCTCCTGAAAAGTTATTTTTGGAGAATGGAGCTTTTCTTTAAAATGGACGGCATTGCTGTCCAGAAAGAGGTACTTGTTTATGAAGGATAAATATTATGATAAGCTGTTGCATATTCATACCACCGAGGATAAGAAAACAATCTATCCTGAGTCACATCATTACAATCCTTATGAGCCGACTCCATACAGCGCTTTGGAAAAATTAACAAAAAATTATACGCTTGATAAACAAGGCACTGTCATTGATTTTGGATGCGGAAAAGGACGTTTAGCCTTTTACCTTGATTTTTTTCAGCAGATATCAGTGACTGGCATAGAAATGGACATGCATTTTTTTAACAATGCCCAGCATAACTTACAAACATATACACAATCAATAAATGCCGAGAACAAACAGACCGATATTCAATTTATTTGCTGCTTAGCAGAGGAATATAAGATTCGTGCAAAAGATAATCATTTTTATTTTTTCAATCCTTTTTCTGTACAAATTTTTAAGCGTATAACCTCTAATATTTTGAAATCAGTTGAAGAGGCCCCGAGGGTGGTAGATATTATTCTCTATTATCCTCATGATACATATATTCAATTCCTTGAATATGACAGCCCTTTTGAATTATTGCAGGAAATAAAACTAAAAGCATACTGGCTGAATCCAGACGAGCGTCTTCTTATCTACCGCTTTGGCAATGAGCGGCTTTAGCTGACAATTGGAAAAGACCCTTTCACGATGATATTCAACGTGAAGGGTCTTTTAAAGAGGGCGCATTTATAGTTAATCAAAAATAAATGCTTTTTCAAACCGGTTAATATCCTGATCTGCCCCAATCACAATAAGTATATCTCCTTCATGGAGAGGCTGATCTGCTTCTGGGGATACATCAATTTCTGATCCTCTTTTTATCGCAACAATATTGCATCCGAACTTTGCCCGGACATCCAGTGTAATTAAATTTTTACCAATCATTTTCTTGCCTGCGATAACCTCTACGATACTGTGCTCGTTGGATAGCTCCAGATACTCTAAAATATTATTGGATATAAAGCTATGTGCCAGCCGCTTGCCCATATCCCTTTCCGGATGGACGACATGATGAATGCCAATCCGATTCAGGATTTTTTCATGATAGTCATTCTGTGCCTTCACCGTGATTCTTCTTATTTCTAAATCAGTCAAGATAACTGCGGCCAGAATACTTGCCTGGATATTTTCTCCGATAGCTACGATAACATGATCAAAATTGGTAATCCCTATCTCTTTCAGGGCATCTTCATCTGTCGCATCAAGCCCGACAGCATGATAAGCAATATTTTTATATTCATTGACCTTCGTCTCATCCGAATCAATTGCGAGAACGTGCATTCCTTTATCGCTTAGTTCTTTACAAATGCTTCCGCCAAATCTGCCAAGACCAATTACTGCAAAATCTTTTTTCATAACAAGGAACCTCCAGTCTTTCATTCCTATATATTAACATAATGTAAAATATTATTCAGCGGGGATTTTTACTTTCTGTTGCACTGCGATAAAAGAAAAAAAGAACAGCCAAAATTTCAGCTGCTCCTTTCGTTTTATTTTATATAGCATCCAGCATCGTGAACTGTGATTTAACAAGTTCATAATATTTCCCGTGCAGCTGCATTAATTCCTGATGATTTCCATATTCTAAAACCTCTCCCTGCTCCAGAACATAGATGCAGTCTGCTTCTCGAATCGTAGACAGACGATGGGCAATTATAATCGACGTTCTTCCTTTTAATAAACGTTTCAACGCCTTTTGAATCTTCACTTCCGATTCGGTATCAATACTTGCTGTAGCTTCATCCAGAATTATGATGCTCGGATTTGCCAAAAGCGCCCTTGCGAAGGATAATAATTGTCTTTCACCGGCTGATAGAATATTCCCCCGCTCTTCCACTTCTGTCTCGTAACCATTGGCTAACCGGCTGATAAAACTGTCTGCTCCGACAACCTTTGCCGCTTCCTTTACTTCTTCATCCTTCGCGTCCGGTCTGCCGAAGCGGATATTTTCCATAATTGTTCCAGAAAAGATAAACGTATCTTGAAGAACAACACTAATACGCTGTCTTAAGCTGTCTAACGTCACATCCTGCAGATCATGTCCGTCCACTTTTACTGCTCCTGATGTAGGGTCGTAGAAACGGCTGATCAGGTTAGCAATGGTAGACTTCCCGCTTCCCGTATGGCCAACCAAGGCAATCGTCTGCCCGGCCTCCATCTTCAAAGAAATCTTTTTTAACGCTAGCCGGTCTGCATTATAAGCAAATTCAACGTCATCAAATTCAATTTGACCATCCATCTTTTCAAATTGATATGCGCCTTCTTTTTCTTCCACATTAGGCTGTTCATCCAAAAATTCAAAAATACGCTCGGAGGAGGCCATTGCCATCAGCAGCTGATTATACATCTGCCCCAGCCTGGAAATCGGCTCCCAAAACATTCCTAAGAAGAATGCAAAGGAAATAAACGTCCCTAATTCAATCGTTCCGTTCAAAATTAAGTAAGAGCCAAAAGCGATTAATATAATGGTTCCGGCTGCGTCACAGATATCTACAAGCGGACGAAAAAAAGCACTTTTCTTCGCTGCATCACGGGAGCTGTTAAAGAATCCTGAGTTTACACCATCAAAGAATTCCGCATTCTCTTTTTCTTGAGAGAAGGATTGGGTAATACGCATTCCCTGCAGTCCTTCATTTAAATGTGAATTCATTTTCGATTGCTGCAGGCGGACCAGCTGCCATGCTCTTCTAATTTTCCTTCTTAACGCAGTTGATATAATAAACATCAGAGGAATGACGATTACCACCGCCAGCGCCAGAGGCGGGCTCATTATAAACAGGATAATAATAATTCCGCTCAACATTAAAATATCCATTAACAGGTTAATAATTCCATTGGTAAACAGTTCCTGCAAAGAATTAATATCATTTAAAATCCGGACAAGGATAGATCCTGCCGAGCGGTTATCGAAAAACCGATGTGACAGTCTCTGTACATGGGAAAATAGCTTTTGCCTTAAATCATAGATCACATTCTGCCCCAGAATATTTACCCATTTGATCCGGAATCGATTGGCGATAAAACTGATAATATAAAGAATAGCAATCCCTGCAACAAGATAAACTAACAGATTTCCATCATTCTGGGCAATCGCCACATCCACAGCTACCTTTCCGATCAGAATCGGTATAGATAATCGGACAGCTGTAGCAATCATCATCGCAATAATCGCACCGGGCAAATATGTTTTGGAGTAAGGCTTTAAGAACTGAAGCAATCTCCACATCTGTTCCCAGTTAAACGGCTTTTCAATTGTCTGGTCTATTGTATAGTGAAATCGCTCCAGTTGATTACTTTGCTTTTTTGTTTCTTTTGCTTTAGCCAATATATGCCGCCTCCCTTAATTGACCACACTCATAATCTCTTCGCGGTCTTGATATTGGATATTATAAATACGCTCATAAGGACCTTTATTTTTCAACAAGAAGTCATGGGTGCCCCGTTCAACGATTTCCCCGTCTTCCAGCACTAAAATTTCATCCGCATGCTTTAAAGAGGAAATACGGTGCGCAATAATAAAGGATGTTCTGTTCTTCATCACTTCCCGCAATGCCTTCTGAATCTTATGCTCCGTCTGCATATCAACAGCAGACGTTGCATCATCTAATACAAGAATACTCGGATCGATACAAATGGCTCTGGCTATAGCTATCCGCTGTTTCTGTCCCCCGGACAGCCCCATTCCTCTTTCTCCCAGAAGCGTGTCATATCCTTTTGGAAGCTCCATGATAAAATCATGCGCTTGCGCCATTTTTGCCGCTGCAACAATATCTTCTTCCTGGATTCCTGGTGTACCATAAGAAATATTTTCTTTAATGGTTGTGGAAAACAGGAACGGCTCCTGCAGAACAAAACCGATCTGGCTGCGGAGACTTTTCAGCTTATAGTCTGAAACAGGACGTCCGTCGATTAAAACTTCCCCCTCCTCCGGTTCATAAAACCGCGTAAGCAGCTGGGTAATACTTGTTTTTCCTGCCCCCGTTGCGCCGATCAATCCAATCGTTTTGCCCGGCGGAGCATCGAAGCTGACATGTTTTAATGCTTCATCATCTTCTTCGATATATGTTAATATGACATCCTTAAAGGTGACATGACCCTGAATATCAGCATCCATCGCATCAGCCTTTTCTTCAATATCTTCAGGCGCTTCAAGAATCTCCAGCAGCCGCTCTCCAGATGCTTTTGCCTGTGAAAATTGATTAATAATAAATCCTAAGTTCATAAGCGGCCCCATGATAAACCAGACTAAACTGAAAAAAGCCATTAATTGTCCGGTCGTCATGGATCCATTTATGACAAAAAAACCGCCGAACGCTAATAAAACAACGGCACTGACATTTCCGATAAATTCCATCACCGGGAAATACTTTGCCCATAAACCTGATGTAAACAAATATTTTTGGCGGTAATTATCATTACTTTCAGAAAATCTGCCAATCTCAAAGTCTTCTCTTGATAATGATTTAACCGTATTCATCCCGCTTATATTTTCTTGCACTCTTGTATTTAACTTTCCAAAGGAGCGTCTGATACTTCGAAAGGCCGGATGAACCTGCTTATCAAATTTATAAACAACAAATGCCAGAAACGGCATCGCCGCCATTGTTATAAGTGCTAGAGGAATAGAATAATAAAACATAACTGAAATACTTATCAGCATCAACGACACAACGCGAATCAATTCTGCAAAACCTACAGAAAGAAAGAAACGAAATCCTTCGACATCTGCAGTCAGCCGGGACATAATATCCCCTGTTTTGGCATTATCATAATATTTAAACGCCAGCGCCTGCAGCTTATCGTATAATGATTCACGCAGCTTATACACAGAGGTCATTCCAAATAAATCACCCAGGTACTGAAAGAAAAAAGTAGATATACCCTTTACCATCATTAACCCTAAGAATACACCACAGATATAAGGAATCAGTCCATATCTCTGTTCAGCAACTACTTCATCGATTGTAATTTGCAGGATAATCGGATAAACAACCGTAATACTGGTAACGATAAGCATACAGATAATCGACCAAATAAAATACTTTTTATAAGGCCAATAGAAATGCTTCAGTTTTTTAAAGGTATTCAAAATTAATTCCCCCTTTCCACTAATCCGTAATAACTAATATAACGGTTTCCGAAATAAATTTCTACTGTTTTGTGAAATTTTTTTGAAAATTTTTGATAAATTTTTTAGGACAGCTTTTGTTGCGTGATTTCTATCCATGAAATATTTTGAAACTATCCACATCCTTCTCCTTTTGCGCACAAAAAAACTCCATCCCGGAAAGAATAGAGTCTATATATTTTATTTATTTTGTATTGATTAATCGTCTCAAACGCTGTTCTACCAAACTTGTAGAAGTTTTTCCAATTTGTTTGAACCGCAGCTTTTCCTGTTTATCAAATAAGTATAAGGCAGGTACATAACGGAACTGAAATATATCATCCAATTGTCCGGTTACATCATCTAAATATACAGCATCAATATGCAGCTGATTTAGTTTATTTTTTATTTCAGGCAGGCTGATTTGTTCGCCCTCTAAATATGTATGAATCAATATGGTAATCACTTTTTGGGATTTGATTGGAGGAATAGAAGCCAGCTTTTGCAAGAAATAACCGCAGGATGAGCAGCTAACAGACCAAAAGATAACAAGAATCGGTTTTCCGCTAGAAAATAACAGGGATTGATTACTTCCGGGCAATGGTTTGAATTTAGATAAATCAGGGAGGTTATCATAAATTTGCATGAGGTCACTCCTTCCTATTTTCTCTTTAACTGATATATGATGAAGGAGGAAGATGTATGCATTTGATTTTAGAAGAATAGAGCATATAAAAAAGATTTTCTCCCATCACAAGAGAAAATCTTTTTTATTAAACCATAATATGCCTGTCACCCACTAACCCATGGAGCGGATATAGGTTTCTACAGCTTCCGCGCCTACAGAAAGCGCAGCTTCATCCGGGTTTAGCTTCGCATGATGCAGTCCATATGGAGAATTTACCCCAAGCCAGAACATAAATCCTGGAATCTCTTTTAGCATATCTCCAAAATCCTCTCCAGTCATTGCCGCAGAAGCCTCGACATAGGTAATGTCTGTGTTTTCCAGAGACGTTTTAAAGAGCTCCACATATTTTTCTTCATTTACTACTTGGTAATAATTCGCTCCATAATCGACATCTATCTGGCAATCATAGGCTATTTCAAATCCTTTGATCAGCTTCTCCAGCTCTTCCTTCACCAATATGATGGAGGAAGCTTCTGTCGTTCGAATGGTTCCTTCCAAACGGGCTGTCTCCGCTATGGCATTCTGAACAAATCCGCTCTCCATTTTTCCAATCGTAACGACGGAACCATCTAACGGATTTAACCTTCTCGAGACAATTTGCTGAGCCTGCACAACAAAATTACTCGCTGCAACGGTCATATCCTTCGCTAAATGCGGATAGGCAGCATGGCCGCCAAGTCCTTTAAAATCCAGGAACAGCTCACTCGTATTAGCAAATAAAAGTCCAGGTTTAGAGGATACCTGACCAACTGGCAGCTCTGGAGCAATATGCAGTGCGAAAATTGTATCTGGTTTCCAGGCGAGAAATTCTTCTGATGCAATCATCGGCTTTGCACCGCCCGGACCTTCTTCAGCCGGCTGAAAAATAAATAGCACATCATCCTTTACAGGCTGTTCAATCAGCCTGTTGAGTGCTGCCAAAGCAATGGTCATATGGAAATCATGTCCGCACGCATGCATTTGTCCCTTATGCGTTGAAGCAAAGTCGAAGCCTGTATCTTCCAAAATGGGGAGCCCGTCGATATCAGACCGAAAACCAATCCGCTTTGTTGGATTGGTTCCAGATACATGTACCAAAATACCGGTCCGCCATGTTTTCACTTCAACACGATCTGTCGCCATTTCTTGAATTTTTGCGAGCAGGTACTTCTGCGTCTTTTCCTCTCTGAAACCTAATTCAGGAATCTGATGCAGTTCCCTGCGGATCGTTTGCAAATCAATTGCTGTCATAAAGTTTTCATCTGCCTTAATTATCTAATTTACGAAGCTCTTGTTTGATTTCTGTTTTCGATTTTGTCTGCTCATCAATTTCTTTTAAAACACGTGCAGGTGTGCCGCCGACTAATGTGTTCGGTTCTACATCCTTGGTAACAATAGAACCTGCTGCAACAATAGAGCCTTTTCCAATCGTAATCCCTTCAAGGACAACAACATTTGCGCCAATTACCACATCATCTTCTACGATAACTGGTTTAGCAGAAGGCGGCTCAATTACGCCGGCAAGGACAGTGCCTGCGCCGATATGACAGTTCTTTCCTACAGTAGCTCTTCCGCCAAGAACTGCATTCATATCAATCATCGTTCCTTCACCGATAACAGCACCAATATTAATTGATGCGCCCATCATGATTACAACACCATCGCCGATTTCTACCTGGTCACGAATAATCGCACCCGGCTCGATACGTGCATTGATATTTTTTAAATCCAGCATTGGGATAGCAGAATTACGGCGATCATTTTCAATAACATAATCTTCGATAACAGCTTCATTATCTTTTAAGAATTGCTCTACTGCTTTCCATTCTCCAAATAATGTACCGCTTTTCGCATCAACAAATGCCTTTATTTCGTTTTGTTCAGGAAGCTTGTCCAAGTCTCCCTTCACGTATACTTTTACAGGGGTACTTTTCTTACTATTAGAAATAAATTGTATAATTTCATTTGCATCCATAATCAACTACTCCTCCATTTTCTATAATCTTCTTCTTACTTTAGCAGACGCTACCTTCATCGGCAACTAATATTACTGTAAGAAAAACCAAGAGCATCACATGTTCTTTAAAATATCGGTGTTCTTGCTAAGGAGATGTCCGCTTCGGCGGTTTTGACGGGAGGAGTAAGCGCAATGGTCTCCGATGGGACGAGTAAGCGCAGCAACGGTTTTAATAGACCGAGTAATCGCAGGTCTCAATGTTGTCAGGTTAATCGACCGCTACGGAAAGCGTAGTGAATTTCTGGGGCTAAGATTGCTCGCCCCCCATGCAACCCGTTGGAGCAGCTATATTCAGCATTTTTTATATACTTTCCTAACGTGTAAAAAAATCCCCATGAAGCAGAATAAACTATCGCTCTTCCACGTCATGGAGACATTGTTATTATTTTTTATATGCGTTCATATAAATATCTTTTTTTACTTGCTTCAATATAGCTCTCCTTGTTAAAATACCATCAAAATAACCATCTTTGTCTACTATACATACAAATGGATGGTCAATGGAAGCATTCAGCCCGTCTAGTAAACTGTTTTCTCTGGTTAAGGTCGGTACATTTGCAGCCATGGCGTCCATTACCCGGATTTCTGATAAGCGTTCCATTTCAAAGCTTTCAATTCCGAGTACCTCATTCAGGATAACGGTTTTTCCGATAATCCCGGCAAATTTATAGGTTGCATCAAGTACAGGCACTGCTGCATAGCCGGATTTCATTAATACCAGCAAGGCATGTTCTAAAGGATTATTGAGCTGGACATGCGCTACCTTTTCAGCAGGTATAAGGACTTCACTGATTTTCATATCTGACAATTGTTTATCTTGCGTTGTACTCACCTTATTTACCCCCTTCTTCATATAAAGACGATTGAAATTCAAAGATGCTTTTAACTTATTAGAAATGCTATGAAAGTAACCCGGTACATACGTCTCCTTCCAAAACGTTTCTGCGATACCTGCTCTATCTTCATCATAAAAGTTCACGGGTGTTATCTATAAGGATAATAGCCCATAAACCGCCACCTTAAAGTATATTACTTAATTATTCGTTATACACACACTCTTAGTTTAACATACTTCTGCGGTTCTCTCCCAGTGATTGTATCAGCAGATTCCTCATTTGGAAGAATATTGCTCCTAAAAAAAGTGCCTTTACGTATTTCTGCAGAAGAATTATATCCGAATAAAACGCGGTAAATCAGGCCTTTAAAAGCAGAAAGAATGGTTTTGCTGTATTTTAAATAAGAAAGTATAAAACTTTACCTATTTGCCAAATGAAAAAAAGCTTCTATCCGTGCTATAATTTCCATATTGGTTTATATGCAGAAAGGAAATTATACAATGAATCGCAGAACATTTTTAAAAAGGTCTTTAGGAAGCTTATTAACATTATTTGGTTTGAGCGGAGGAACGTATTTTTATGCTCGTGAGATAGAACCTTCTCTCCTGAAAATCACAGAAGAATCAATTACATCTCCACAAATCCCCAACGCTTTTAACCAGTTTAAAATTGTGCAATTTTCCGATACCCATTTAGGTTTTCATTATAGCTTAGAGCAACTCGAAACGCTTGTTACGAAAATTAATAATCTGGAACCCGACTTGATTTTATTTACAGGGGATTTAGTAGATGAGCCTAATAATTATCACTGGGACGACAGTCTCATCCGCATATTACAGCAGCTGGAGGCGCCTGAAGGAAAGTTTTGGATTTATGGAAATCATGATCATGGGGGCTATGGAACGGATATTTTATACGAAACCTTTGAAGCAGCTGATTTTACCTTGCTCCAAAACAATGCCTCCCGTATCCATCGTAAGGATGCTTCCTTTCTGCTTGCAGGACTGGATGATGCAATGCTTGGGAATCCGGATGTCAGTCAATCGTTAAGAAATCAGACAGCTTCTGATTTTACCATTCTTCTTGCGCACGAGCCTGACCTTGCCGATATGGTGAAGGATTATCCTGTAGATATTCAATTATCAGGTCATAGCCATGGAGGACAGGTCCGGTTACCTTTTATTGGCGATTTATATACGCCGGCATACGCAGAAAAATATGTACAAGGGAAATATAGTGTTTCAGATAGATTGACATTATACGTGAACAGCGGGATTGGAACCACCCGTTTACCTTATCGATTCTTCTGCAAACCGGAGCTGCATGTATTTACATTACATCCAAATTAATGCTTTAACCTGCAGAAATGTTTTGTTTCTTCATGGGAAAACCTCGGTTTTCTTCTGCAGCAACGACTGCGGAATCAAATTTACAGGGCTCGATTATCTTCCAACTTAAAAGAATTGGATTGCAGTAAAATGTTATCGGGAGTAAGATATCCGGACAGCCCGGTTTAAAATGTCATAATTCCTTCATATGAGAGTCTTTTTCAACATTTTCCCCAATGCTATAATGAACATAAGTTACAGTAGGAAAGGGTTTAATGATATGAGACATTATTTATTACTTATCGGTTTATTTTTCATATTAGCAGGCTGCGGACAGGGTTACGCTATTGAAACAACCATGTCAGAACAGGTCCCGGAGTTTGAGTATACGACACAAGATGAAGAACAGCTCTCGCTTGACGATTTAAAAGGAGAATGGTGGATTGCTGATTTTATCTTTACAAACTGTACCACCGTTTGTATGCCGATGACATATAATATGGCTCACCTGCAAACCATGATGGAAGAGGAAGGCATCGATGCACAGATTGTTTCTTTTAGCGTAGACCCAGATTTCGATACCCCTGAGGTATTAAAGGATTATGCTTCCAACTATGATGTGAATTTCGATAACTGGTCTTTCGTCACTGGTTATGATTTTGAAACAATCCGCGAATTTTCCATTAAGCATTTTAAAAACCTTGTTCAAGCTCCGGCAGAGGGAGATGATCAGGTTCTCCACGGGACATCTTTCTTTTTAGTCAGCCCGGAAGGCGAAGTTGTCAAAAATTATGATGGGGTGGAATTTGATAACATGGATGCAATTCTTGATGACTTAAAAAAAGTAAATTAGAGAGCGCGATATTTCAATAAAGCATTTCCACGGCACTAAAATGATATCTCTTCTTGCTCATCTGAAAAAGACCTTAGCCGGGGTCTTTTTTTCTTCCCTGAATTCGGCAATACTATCATGCCTTCCTAATCATCCACAGTATATTTTTCTCAGCACGTGCTTATGTGCGTAAACCTTGCTGGTGCAAGCATTATCCAAGCTTTTATTTTTTCAGCCGGCACAAAATAAGTGCATTTGTTCGTATTTTTTCGATATAGTATTGAAATTCCATAAATTTTAAGTTAGAGTATTAATTAAATATAGATTGATTGAATCCTTTTTTAAAGGGAGAGACTAAAAATGAAACATGACGTTGAGGTTCAAAAGCTGGCGCAGGCTTTATTTGTTATTAATAAGCATGCAAAAACGGCTCCTGACCCGAAGCAGCTGTATCAATTAAAAAAACAAGCCATCGAAAAATTATTAAAAGAGAAAAAAGCTTCTAAAAAAGGGTTGCATTTTTCTGACCACCCTAAGCTTAGCAACCAACATTCTACAGTGCTTATTAAGGTTGGAGACTATTGCTTCCATATCCCTCCTGCCAAAGAGGATTTAAAACATCTGAAGCATCTGGGTGCATTAGATCAAAGCTATCGCAACCCGCCTGTAAAAATGTCTTTATCTCAAGCAAAACGGCTTATTTGTCAGTATATTAACTGGAAGCAGGAAAAACCAAAATCGACCCCTGCCAAAAAACATCGCTCCAGCTATTACGTACCTTCTTCGTTAGGAAAAATGGATTGGCCTCCTGCCCGCTCTAAAAAGAAATAAGGAAGCCAGCCAGACACTCATCTTTGGCCCATTTTTCGTATCTAAACATTTTATTGCCGTATTAAAAAGAAAATAACGTTTGCCGAGGATTATTTTCTTTTCAGTAAAAATTGATGCAATAATGGAAAAACAGCTAAGCAGATGCCTAAAAAAGCGAGGCTTTGCATAGTAGTCCTTAGAAAGTGCCAAGCATCCCTTTCCTGAATGACAGCTGTTATAATCGCTAAACTGATCACAATGATGCTTGCGCCGATATATGCCAGAAAGCGCATCATTTGCTTTCTAATTGCCCATTGGTATATTTTTTTCGTCAGATAGTACACAGCTGTACTGCATAACAGCATCATAATGACATAAACATAAGCAATATTAATTCCAATATTTCCGATAGATACTATCCCTGACAGCAGCATGTTCTCACCTTTTCTTTCTGATTTCGCTGCTATTCAGTTTCGTCATGTTGAAACGATTTTATACGGCAGTAAAATCCCTTATTTGATGAAGATGAACAATAAGAACAGGGCTGCTTCGGAATCGTTTTTTTATAACCTTTCCCCTCTCCAATAAAAAACCGCTTTAGCAAGGATTTCTCCTACTCAGCGGTTAATTCATTTTTATTCTTTTTATGATTCAATAAAAAAGCTTCTTGTTTCTTGTCTAACTTCTCTTCAATTTGTGATATACTTTTCTCATCGTTTAATAATTCCTGTCTATTCATGTCAACAAGTTGTTCGAAATTAAGAGATCTTGGTCGCATATTGTATTCTCCTTTTATTTTATTCTATATTTTTATTATACCCAATTTCATTCGTATTAATCCAAATTATTTGAACATTTAATGAAAATTTTACTTTTTAAGCGTAGGTGATTATGTTGAAGCATTTAATAAATAACAATGTAAAAAATATTGAAATATCGGGAATCCGTAAATTCTTTAATCTGGTCTCTGATGAAAAGGACGTCGTTTCTTTAACAATCGGACAGCCAGATTTCCATACTCCGGATAATGTAAAAAATGCAGGAATTCAGGCGATTGAGAATAACTTTACAACGTACACGCCGAATCAAGGAATCTGGAAGTTACGAAAAGCCATACATACCTATTACAAGACAAATTATGAGCTGACTTATCAGCCGGAATCGGAAATTATTGTTACCTCTGGAGCGTCTGAGGCAATTGATATTACTTTCCGGACCATCCTTATACCTGGGGATGAAGTGATTTTGCCAAGTCCTATTTACCCCGGCTATGAACCGCTGATTACGCTCGCTGGTGCCAAGCCGGTTCATGTAGATACAACTAATACCGGGTTTAAGTTTACTCCGGAAGCATTGGCAGAGGCTATCAATGAAAATACCAAATGTATTGTTCTTCCTTCCCCTTCTAACCCGACTGGTGCAGCCTATTCTAAAGAAGAATTAGAAGCTCTTGCCGGAGTGATTAAAGGGAAAGAAATATTTATTTTATCCGATGAAATCTACAGTGAGATTGTTTTTGATTTTGCCCATACATCGATTGCTTCGATTTCCGATTTAAAAAATCAAACCATCGTTATTAACGGTGTATCTAAATCACACTCCATGACAGGCTTCCGTATCGGATACACCCTTGCTCCTGAATGGATATCAGAGCAAATGTTGAAGGTTCATCAATACAATGTATCCTGTGCTGCTTCCATCAGCCAATACGCTGCTTTAGAAGCACTGACTACTTATCAGGAGCACACAGCACATATAAAAGAAGTGTTTAAAAAACGCAGGGATTATGTATATGAACGTTTGACAGGCATGGGGCTGGAGGTTGAGCAGCCGCAGGGTGCATTTTATATTTTTCCAAAGCTGGCATTAAATGATATGAGTTCATTTGATTTAGGGCTCTCCCTGGTCCGGGACGCCAGAGTCGCTCTTGTTCCAGGAAGCAGCTTCTCTAAAGACGGCGAAGGCTATATGCGTCTAAGCTATGCCTATCACGAGGACATTTTAAAAGAAGGATTAGATCGATTAGAAGCATACCTGTTAAATAAAAAGTAAACGGAAATTATTTCTCTTCTGCAATATATTTTTCAATTGTTTCCACTGGCATGTTTGCGCAAAATCGCGTAAACATGCTACGATAAAAGGAGACTATGCACGTTTTGGAGATGAGTTAGTGGAAAATACCAATCAAAAAAAAGAATGGGTAGGCTGGCTGAAGGCAATTATTATTACGATAATGCTTGCTTTTTTTCTCAGAACATTTATTTTTGCCACTTCTATTGTAGAAGGAGAAAGTATGTATCCCACTCTTCAGGATGGAGAGCGTGTCATTTTCAATAAAATTGTTTACACAATAGATGACCCTGGCAGGGGCGATGTGGTCATCATCCATCAGCCGCCAAAAAACTATGTAAAACGTATTATCGGGATGCCCGGAGAAACGATAGAAATTGAAAACAGTCAATTATATATCGATGGTCAGGCCTATCAGCAGCATTTTTTAAGCGATGAAGTCATTGCACAAACCAATAATTTCGGTCCGTTAGAAATTCCTGAAAATAATTATTTTGTCATGGGAGACAATCGACTGATCAGTAAAGACAGCCGCAATGGACTTGGGTTTATTCCACGAGATGATATCATCGGCAAATCTGAATTAATTATTTATCCCTTCAACGAATTTGGCTGGATAGACTAAAAGCAGAACACTGGATTCTTATTTTCTTCAAGAAAATAGAAACAGCATTCTGCTTTTATAATGACGGAAAGACTACTCTCTATCCATTACGCAGTAACCAATATTCAAAACAAGAATCGCAAAACAAACCACACCGAAAAGCATTTCCATCATGAAGCACTCCCTTCGCTTATGTACAAAATATGATTTACTCATTTCACTTATATAATTCCATTTTATCAATATCTCTACATAAAATAAAGGAGAAAATGTAATTGCATACTGTTTGCTAAGTAATTCCTGTATTCTTTATTATTTGCTTTATAAATCTCCTGTCTTTTATAAAGCCTGCTGAAACAATAACAGAGGAAGTATCAGAACGCTGCTGTTAAAAAACTAGGGCAAACGTCTATACACATTTTATCTATCTGCATACAGTAATACTGTAAGTTCAGGAGGTGAAAAGCATGGGCTATGGATATGGTGGCGGCTACGGTTACGGTGGCGGCTATGGTGGCGGCTACGGAAACGGCTTTGCGTTGATTGTTGTTCTTTTCATTTTACTAATCATCGTAGGAGCTGCATTTTACTGCTAAACACAAAATGGCTTGTGCTAAAGGCACAGGCCATTTTATTTTACATACTAACTATTCTTTTCTTAATGCCCTTTACCCAATAATCATTCTTTCCTTCGGGTAATTAAATTTCGCAGGATCTTTTTTACGACGGAATACTAAAAGGAACGTGAGAATACCGACCCGTCCAATAAACATTAATATCATCAATATTATTTTACTGAATGTGGTTAAGTCATCTGTAACCCCCAGGGATAACCCCACTGTTCCGAAAGCAGAAGTAACTTCAAAAATAAGCGCATCTAATGAATACGGCTCTAAATAACTAAGTATCATAACAGAAGAAAATACAACCATTATTGCAAAAAAAGTTACGGTCACCGCTTTATTTAAATCTACCTCGTAGACCTCTCTGTGAAAAATTTTAACACTTCTTCCGCCACGGATAAACGTAAATAGAAAAATCAGAACCAGCGCAAAGGTCGTTGTACGGATTCCTCCTCCGGCACTGCTTGGAGATGCCCCAATAAACATCCATGCAGACATAAATAAATGATTGGTATCTGATAATAAAGTTAAGTCCATTGTTGCCAATCCGCCGCTTCTTGTGGTAACAGACTGAAACAACGCATAAAAAAAGGATTCATGCCAGGCAACACCTTTAAAAAATCCATTTATATCAAACAAATAAATTCCAATCGCACCAACCAAAACCAAGCTAAAAAAAGTTACTGACGTCAGCTTCGTAAACAAACTAAAATGAAATTGGTTTTTTAACTTTCTTTTATGCAAAAGATATTCCTTTATCTCTATGATGACCGGATACCCGATAGCACCAATGATAATAAGCACCATACTGATTATTTGAACAAAATAATCAGATTGAAAAGGAATCATGGAATGCCCCGTAATATCAAAACCTCCATTTGTCACCGAACTGATAACCATGAAAAAACCTTGCAGAAATGCTTCTCCTAAGGAATCATAATACCTCATAAAATAGACGCCTAATATAATAAAGAAAACTGCTTCAACCGCCAGCAGCAAGAATATAATATTCTTGATTAACTGTACCATGCCGTTAAAATGCGTTTGATTCTGGTCGGTCATAATCATGCTTCTTTCTTTAAAGCCTATCCGTTTCCCTAAAATCACCCAGAGTATCGTACCAATTGCCATAATCCCTACTGCTCCAATCTGCATCATCAGAGCTAAAAAAATAATTCCTGTGGTACTCAATGAATCCGCAATGGAAATAGTACTTAATCCCGTTACACTAATCGCACTGACAGCTGTAAAAACGATATCGATAAAAGGAATATCAATACCGGACTTATGCGAAACAGGTAAAGATAGCAATATAGTCGATAACGCTATCGCAGCCATATAATAAATCAATAGCATTTGAAATGGAGAACGCCGGATGGGCGTCTCAAATTTTTTTCGTTCTTTATTCATTGTTTTTCCCTTCTTCTTATCATGTGAATACTGTTTGCACATGTTTAAACAGTACGCTTAAAAGGACCAGTCGGATCAGAGCACATCGTGTTGCGATGATTTCTGCGCTGCCCGCACGTCGCGGATCTTCTTGGGAGAAGCTCCTTTTCCTGACATATCATTTTTTATTGGATTTTGTGAACATCCTCTAATAGATTTCTTTGAATTTTTGAATTAACTCCTCTCCCTCATAACCATCCTCTACAAGCGCAGTTAATAGCTGCTCCACATCTTTCTTTTGTTTATCAATAATTTTCCCCATCAGCATTACATTCATTTGTTCTCCGATTTCATGCATCTCTGTCATCTTTGTTATAAATGAAGCAGGTTCATTGCTCTCTTTTGTAATGGTTGCTTGCACCATCAGTTCTTCATGTTTTTTATCCTCAAAATAATTCCAGTAATTACGATTAATAAATCCTTCAATCAACCATGTATCATAATCATCTTCCCGATTAATAATGAGACCGTCAATCAGCTCCACTTCTGTTCCTTCTAATCCTTTATCATAATCTAAAACAACTAATTTACGCAGTTTAAATGTTTTCAAACACATCGCCCTCCAGTATATGTATCTTTTGGTTTTTACTGTTCTCACCCGCCGGTTGCTGCCCATGTTATTATAAAGATTTATATTGCCTTTATAATAACATAATTTCTTTACGCCATTCATTGTATAAGAGCAAGTTTCTTGGAACCGATGTAAATCCCATGATACACTTACTATCGAGTATTGTCTTCAAAATAAATCATTATAATAACTTATGGAACAGTATAGACGAAGAGGAGGAACCCGTATGAATCAAGTCATTGAAACATTAATGAATCATCGCTCTATTCGAAAATTTTCAGATAAACCCTTAAACAACGTTCAAATAAGAACAATTGTAGAAAGTGCACAACGTGCCTCCACCTCCAGTAATGTGATGGCCTACAGTATCATCGGTGTATCGGACCAGGACCTCAAGGAAAAACTCTACGACATTTCGGGACATAAGCATGTAAAGAAAAATGGTCATCTGCTTATTTTTTGTGCGGATTTGCACCGTCTTGAACAACTGGATGGAATCGAACATACCGAAAATCTGGAAAGCACTGAACAATTTATAGTAGGAACAATCGATGCCGCTTTAGCTGCTCAAAATGCTGTCGTTTCTGCTGAATCATTGGGACTGGGAATCTGTTTCTTAGGAAGCCTTCGTAATGATATTCAGGCTTTCAACGATGTTCTGGAATTACCGGATCATGTGGTTCCATTGTTCGGCCTGGCGATTGGCTACCCGGCAGAAATACCAGATATCAAACCACGTTTGCCGTTTCCGGCAATTTATCACGAAAATCAGTATATTCCTTTTGACAAACAAAAACACTTTATTCAGGAATACGATCAGACTATGAAAGATTATTATGAATCGCGAAATTCGAATAACAAACAGGAAACATGGACAGAACAAATGAGCCAAAAATATAAAAAACCAACACGCATGGATGTAGGACCTTTTGTAAAATCAAAAAACTTAAACAAACAATAAATAAAATTTAACATTTGGATAAGCTTCCATCTGTTGCGATATATGTTAAAAACGACAGGTACCTGTCGTTTTTTTATGTTTACGTTCATTATCCTTCCAACGTCAACACGATTCCTGTTATTTACTTTCCCTCCCGTCACCTGCTTTTACACGTCTTCATTGCTTTCTGCTTTCCTGTCCATATAGGTTTTGGAAATTGTTTACAAGCATAAAATATAATTATTTCATCAAAATAATAAGTGCAAGATATGAAAAGGAGTGAGGAAGATGACAGTAGGCACACAAGTTCAACAAACTGTAGCAGGTTTAAAAAGTGCTCAGGCGAGTCTGGAGCAATTTGCTCTTCAAACAGATAATAAACAAGCAAAACAGCTATATAAAAATGCAGCACAACAAACACAGGGTATTTTAGACCAATTAGAACCGAGGATGCAACAAATTACGCAGGAAGAGCCTCAATACAAACAGTAATAAGATATGTCAGCAAATACAGGAAAACAGGGGGACTGTCTGGTCCTCCGCCCTACATATTTCGTTACAGAACAGGATGTGAATATATGCGAAATAAAAAAATGGCCCTGCTGCTCCTCTTTATTCTTTTTTTAGCCGGATGTAATCATCAGAATGAATCTTCTTATTCAGAAAATCCAAATATAAAGCATTTATCCACCAATTCCTCTCAGGATCCCGCAACACAGGCAAAGGAATTGCTGATTGATAAAGATGATATTACTGCTGTTCACGCAGTAAATACAGAGGATACAATGCTCGTCACTATCGAAATTCCTCATCATGAGCGTTTTTCGCTGCAAGATAAAACGGAAGCCTATCAAAAAGAACTCGAACAGGCCTTTCCTGATTTTACAATAGAATTATCGACGGATAAAAAGATCATCCTGGAAACAGCAAAGCTGGAAGAAAAAATGGATAATCAAACATTAACAAAAGAAGAAATCAAGAAAAAAATGAAGGAAATCATCCATCTGTCCAAGGAACAGACTTGATATTTGATGACGAGCTATCTTCATTTCTTTCGTGTATTAACCTGAAAAGGAGTGCTTTCCATGGGAGATAAAAAGAAACAAAAGCTACAGCCAAATCAACAGCGCTACCAGGCTTTTCAACAAAAGCGGGAAACCAAACGGCCTGTCTTTAAAAACTGCATCAAAGCTTTTCTTATAGGCGGATTTATCTGTTTCATCGGACAGCTCATCTCTACTTTCTATATTTATCAATTTAATTTCACAGAGAAAACAGCTGGAAATCCGACGATTGCTACATTAATTTTTATTACAATGCTGTTAACCGGATTTGGGGTCTATGACCGTATTGCACAGGTTGCCGGAGCGGGATCTGCAGTGCCGGTGACAGGGTTTGGTAATGCCGTTATTTCTTCAGCAATCGAATATCGTTCTGAAGGCTTTATTCTCGGCGTGGGCAGCAATATGCTTAAACTTGCCGGCCCGGTAATTGTTTATGGTGTTTTTTCTGCATTTGTCGTAGCCATTATTAAAACCATACTTACGCAATGGGGGGGATTCTAATGCTGAAAGGACATCAATCCTGGATTTTTGAAAATCGGCCGGCTATTCTTTCTACAGGAACAATCGGCGGACCATTTGAAGCAAAAGGGAACATCCCCGAGGCATTCGATACGCTTCATGAGGATATGTGGCTCAATCAGGATTCCTGGGAAAAAGCCCAGCAAAAAATGCTGGAGGAAGCGATACAGACTACATTAAAAAAAGCCCGCATCGAAAAAGAAAATATTGAATTTTTGATTGCCGGCGACTTAATCAATCAAATGACACCGACCAGCTTTGCAGCAAGTACAAGCAGCATTCCTTTTTTGGGAGCTTTCAGCGCTTGTGCTACCTCAATGGAAAGCCTGGCACTTGCAGCTTCTATTATAAATGCAAAGGGAGCAAATTATATTCTTTGTGCCGCTTCCAGTCATAACGCAGCGACAGAAAAACAATTTCGCTATCCGACAGAATACGGCGGACAAAAACCTCCAACCTCCCAGTGGACAGTTACCGGAGCCGGTTGTGCGCTTGTTGCTCAGAACGGAACAGGACCGGCTGTTACTTCGGCGACGATTGGAAAAGTAGCTGATATGGGGATGACAGATCCATTTAATATGGGGGGCGCGATGGCTATCGCTGCTGCTGATACGATTGAAGCACATCTACGGGACCTGCAGATAGATCCGTCTTATTATGATCTAATCATCACTGGCGACCTGGGGCATGTGGGCAGAGAGGTTTCTTTTGATTTATTGCGTGACAGAAATATTCCGATTGAATCAGAAAAATATGTGGATTGCGGGATTACAATTTACCGCGAAGATCAGCCAGTTCTTGCTGGAGGCAGTGGTGCAGCATGCTCTGCTATCGTGACATATGGCCATTACCTTCAAGAAGTCATCAAAGGGAATTTACAACGAATTCTTGTGGTGGCAACCGGGTCTTTGCATTCAACCTTGAGCATTCAGCAGAAAGCTCCTATCCCATGTATTGCACATGCAGTGTCAATCGAAGCAAGAGGTGAACATCTATGATTTTTTTCTGGGCATTTGTAATAGGAGGACTTATCTGCGTTATCGGACAAATTATGTTTGATGTATTTAAGCTATCTCCTGCACATACATTATCTATTCTGGTTATTGCTGGAGCGATTTTGGATGGACTCGGCTGGTATGAACCGCTTATTGATTTTGCAGGAGCAGGCGCTACCGTTCCTATCACAAGCTTTGGGAACTCTTTAGTTCATGGAGCTATGCAGGAAGCGGATAAACACGGATTAATCGGTGTCGTAACTGGAATGTTTGAGGTTACAAGTGCTGGTATTTCAGCAGCCATTATATTCGGTGTCATCGGCGCCATGATATTCAAACCAAAAGGATAGGAAGATGTTTTATGACAGTAGGATCACAGGTAAAGACGTGCTACGCTACATTAAAATCCATTGAAGCAGGATTAGATTTATTATACGCCGCTTCCATGGAACAGGATTTAAAAGCCGCGATTGGAGAAGCTTCGCAGCTAATCAAAGAAACACGCCATGATATACACCAGCAGGTTATTCATATCGACAAACAAGAACCGCAATATAAGTCATAAGGAGGGAAAATCATGCCTGAATGGATATCCATTATTATTCGCTCCATTATTTTAATCACCGTCTTATTTTTCTTTGTAAAGTGGCTGGGCGCAAAGCAATTATCGCAGCTCAATATATTTGAAACCATTTCGGGAATCGTACTCGGAGGAATTGCCGCCTTCCATACAGTGGATCCGTATAATAGCTTTTATTATGCATTATTAGCGATGTTTGTATGGTTTATTGCTGCCTTCACCATTGAAAAGTTATCATTAAAAAGCAAACGGATGCGAGATTTCACGGATGGGAAAAGTACTGTTTTTATACAAAATGGAAAAATTATGGAGGAAAACTTAAAAAAAGAAGGCTATTCTACCGATGATTTATTGGAAAAGCTTCGAAACAATAATCAATTCCTCGTTTCCGATGTTGAATTTGCCGTATTAGAGCCGACTGGGGAATTAAATGTTTTGCCTAAAAAGGAAAACCAGCCCATCACTTTAAAAGACTTAAATATCACTCCAGCACCAGCAAAAGAACCGCAAACGGTTATTGCTGACGGCAATATACTGCTGGAGCCTCTGGCTAATGCTTCCTTAAACCCGACGTGGCTGGAAGCAGAGTTAGAAAAACAAAATGTTACCATAGATAATGTGTTTCTCGGTCAAGTAGACCATCAGGGACAATTATTTCTTGATCTCTATGACGACCATATCACCGTTCCTGAGCCGGCACAATCTGCTCTGTTATTAGCCAGCATGAAAAAATGCCAAGCAGATTTAGAGCTGTTTGCTTTAGCTACTGATAACCCTGCATCCAAGGAAGTATATGACCGGAACCAAAAACGGATGCAAGAAGCGGTCAACCGGATGGAGCCCTATTTAAAATCATAAATATCGTTCTAATGCTTGCTTTTCCTTTGACCAGTGCCAATACAATATAAAGCAGAGAGACTATTATAGCACATCAGCGCTCGTCAGTCTCTCTGCTTTTATTCTTCATCAATCTGCCGCTTCTTCCTATAGGAATTCTTTTTTAAATATCCGCTTTAAGAAATACGAATAATTACCTTTCCAAACTGTTTTCCTTCATCCAAATAACTAAGTGCTTCTACACTTTGATCCAAGGAAAAGACACGGTCAACAACAGGATGCAATTGGTATTTCTCTGCATGTGCTAACGCAGCCATAAGTTCTTCCCGGCACCCCATTGTAGAACCAATCAATTTGTATTGTCCATAGAAGAAAGCACGTAAATCAAAATCAATAACATCCTCTGTTGTCGCACCGAATGTAACAAATTTACCGCCTTTTTTCAAAATGGCTAAAGAACGTTGAAAGGTTGCTTTGCCGTTACTATCAATTACCATATCAATGGTTTCATTGCTTAATTTCTCTTCCCAATCATCTGCCGTATCTATCACGACATCCGCACCGAGCTCTCGTGCTTTTTCTCTTTTCTGTTCACTTCTTGAAGTTGTAATTACCCGGGCACCGATATTTTTTGCAAATGCAATCAAATAAGTCGCAACACCGCCGCCTGCTCCGGGAATAAATACCGTTTCTCTTTTTTCGAGTTCCCCTTTAGTAAACATTGCCCGATATGCTGTTAATGCAGCTAACGGAAAGGCTGCCGCTTCCTCCCAGCTCATATATGCCGGTTTTGGTTCTACCTGATCTTCAGAAATCACAATTTTTTCAGCAAACGTACCATGGTCTGGCATGCCTAAAATATCAAACTCTTTCGGCGGCGCCTCACTATTTCGTACCCAGCGTAAAGCCGGATTGATAATCACTTCATCGCCAACTTTTACATCGTTGACATTTTTTCCTAACTCTTCAATGATTCCCGCTCCATCTGAGCCAAGAATCAATGCTTCTTCCGTTTCTTTACGACGGTTCGGAATAGCTAAATCTCTCCGGTTAAGCCCTGCTGCTTTCAATTTTACAACAACTTCTGATCCTCCCGGACTTTGGAGCTCCATCTCTTTCATATGCAAGCTTCCATTTTCATGTACTAGTGCTCTCATCCGCTAATACCTCCTTCAAATAAGCTCCCATTTGCTTCAATTGTTTACGGTTTGTGATGTCTTCAGAAAAAAAGGGAATATACAAAATCGTTTGAGCAGAAAAGTCCACGGCGATACGTTCTAAATAGATTTTTTCATTTTGTTTCCGTTTTTCAAAAAAACCGGCGCCGGTCTCCTCTGGCAACACTTTATTGACAATAATGTAAGGAACATCTATCTGAAATTTCTCCAGGAGATGAATTGCTTTTTTGGTTTCCGATATTGGTAATTTCTCCGGATTCAAAACAAATAGAAAGGTTGTTGCCTGCTTATCCAATAGAATTTCTCTTGCCTTGGTAAACCGCTGTTTTCTTTCTTGTAATGTATCGTAAATAGGATCATCTACGGCCTGTCCATCGTTTAGCAATTGCGAATATTGTGTATTCGTTTTTTTCCTTTTATTTAATAGACCTTCAATCCAAATTCCCATTAATTCCGGAAGAGATAACAACCGAATCGTATGACCTGTTGGAGCCGTATCAAATACTAGTTTATCAAACCTGGTCCCTTCTTCCAAAATAATTGATATGAGTTTATCAAATAAGGCAGCTTCATCTGCTCCCGGCGAGGCTTTTGCTGTGTCTAATTGCCGGTGTACCTCTTCCATCATCTGAACATGGACAACCCCCTGAATGTTCTCTTTAACCTTTTGAATATACGCGTCTGTTTCTTTTTCAGAATCAATTTCCAGCGCATATAGATTTTTTTCAATATAGGTAGTATTTCCACCGATCTGCTGCTGAAAAATATCGCTTATATTGTGAGCTGGATCCGTTGAAATGAGTAAGGTACGATAGCCTTTTTCCGCATATCCCGTTGCCAAAGCAGCTGCCGAGCTGGATTTCCCGACGCCGCCTTTTCCTCCCACAAAAATAATCCGGTTATTATCTCCAAGCATCCTTTCTCTCCTCCTTCCAATGTATGGCCAGCATGCCCGCCCAATTTTTTAACAGCAGCGAATCCCATTAAGCGGTGATTTATCCATTCCCATTCGCAAATGCCAATCATGAAAGGATTCAATGATATACGGGTATAATTCCAACGTATAATAATAAACCGGGTTCGGTATTCCTACCATTTCAGAATATAGAAGCAGCAAGAAAAAATCATCTTCGTTTCTTAATTCTCTGGCTACTTCTGTTTTATGCGGCAAGCTGATTACTTCCTCATAATAGTGGATCAACTGTTTTAACCTGTCTGTGAACATTTTCCCGCCCTCCCGGCTATAATTTATTTATATCGAACCTCCATACATATCTTTTGAAGAAGATATGCAGGGAAGCAAAATCAATCTTTATTTAACGGATCTTCTACTTTTTTCATCAGTTCTGAAAAGGAGGTCAGAGCTATCCAAATTGCAAACACAAAGATAATAGAGCCCAGAACAAACAATAGCATATTCGAACCTGTTCCCATCCACGACCATTCAAAGACAACCTGCTGGAACATCGCAAACAAGGTCATAAAGATCAGGAATATCATCGGGATGAGTGCAACCATATAGTTACTTCCTTTTCGTTTTAGCCAAATAGCAATTAAGAATAAACTAATGGCAGCCAGTAATTGATTGGCAGTTCCAAATAATGGCCAGATGAGGTAGCCGCCTGATCCGAAACCATTTGGCCCTTCAGGTATTAACACAAGCGCCGCACTGGAAAGCACAGCAATCGTTGTCGCTACATGTGTTTTCGTTAATGGCTGGATTTTATATTCAATCCCTAACTCTGCAATAATGTACCGCATCAAGCGTACCGAGGTATCTAATGTCGTCGCAGCAAAGCTGACAACGATAATCGATACGATTGTCGTTGCTATATCTGCCGGAATTCCCAGTCCCTGCGCTAATGTTGCCGCTCCTTCAATAAACGTTCCAAGACCAATGGCATTCGCTTCATTAAAAGAAGTATAGGCTTGTGAAAACGCATCGGTATTTGCAAAGAAGGTTCCTACTGCAATGATGGAAACCAGGGCCAGAATGCCTTCTCCCACTGCCCCAAAGTAACCTACAAAACGCGCATCGGTTTCTTTATCCAGCTGTTTAGAAGAAGTTCCTGAAGATACTAATCCGTGAAACCCGGAAATAGCACCGCAAGCAATCGTAATAAACAGGAGCGGAAGAAAGCTTCTATCCGGACTTTCATTTACTGCAGGAGCTGTCATACTTGGAGACGTGAAAAGCAATCCCAAATAAAGGATAGCCAGTCCGACAACTAATTGATGCGAATTAATGAAATCTCTCGGCTGCAGTAATTTCCATACCGGGAGCGTAGACGCAATATATACATATACCATCAAAATAACAATCCATATCAGGAACGCTGTTGAAACAGAGCCCAGGCCGAATAAACCGGTACCATTCTCTCCTCCCATATACCCGACTAAATCAATTTGAAGAAAACCGACTCTGCTTGCCATAATAGCCGCTGCATACATGATGACTAATGCAATAACAGAGGGAAGGAGCATTTTTACATTCCGTTTATATGCTGCATAACCAATCCAAATAGCTAACGGAATTTGAATAAAAACCGGAAATACACTCGCAGGATAACTAATAAATAAATTGGAAATAACCCATGCAAACACCGCATTTACCATCAATACGAGAATAAGAATAATGAATAAAAATAATAGCTTTGCCCTTCTCCCGACTAAGCGATCTGCAATTGTTCCAATAGAATACCCCTTATTTCGGACAGATAAAGCCAATGTGCCAAAATCATGGACACCAGCTGCAAAAATGGTCCCTAAAACAACCCACAAAAAAGCCGGAAGCCAGCCCCAATAAATAGCAATCGCCGGTCCTAGGATAGGGGCAGCACCTGCTACAGATGTAAAATGATGTCCCCACAAAACAAATTTATTGGTCGGAACATAGTCCACACCATCCTTGAAACGGTGCGCCGGAGTAACATAATTCGGGTCTAATCGAAATATTTTCTCTGCAACAAACTTGGAATAATACCGATAGCCCAAAATAAATACAACAATCCCTATGAGAGCTATTAAAATTGCATTCATGTAAAACTTCCCCTCCTTTTATTTTTTGTAAGCGCTTAACTTTTTTTATCAAAAACCCCCTTTATGGATTTTTCACAAGCTTAACATATTCACATTATATTTTAAAAATTTCAAATAATACCATTGAAAAACAGCTAAAAAATTGTATGAGTCAGAATGAACAACCCTAACCCATACAATTATATTTTCTCTTCCATTAAAATATGATTAACGCAGCAAGCGTCGCTATAAATAGCCCCAGTATGACCGGAAAAAAGTTTTTCCTGACTAGTTCCATTGCTGAAACACCACAAAATCCTGCAACAGCAATAAGGGATGACCATGCAATTAATGCCCCTCCGCCAGTCCAAATTGCTCCAAGCTGGCCTATTGCTGCTAATGTGCTTGCATCGATGGAAGCAGATTCTAAGGAGGCAGCTAATGCTCCCGTTAATGGCAAGCCGGAAAAGCCAGATCCGTCCAGCCCTGTGATAATCCCTACAATTAATAAGCTAAAAGCAACAAACACCGTGCTTTCCGGAAGAAAGGCCTGGATGGATGAAATGATATCGAATAAAAAGGATGGCGCTTCTTCTACAAGTAATATTTCCCGTGAAAATTCCGCATTTCCTAAAAAGAAAAATCCTGCAATCGGAATAACTGGCCCCATTGCCCTAAAGGCAAATACAAATCCATTGGTGATATGATTCCCCACATAATCTAACGCATTTTGCTTTCCAAATACAGCCGTAGCCAATAATAATAGAATCACTGCCACTCCGCCAACGAAGGCAGCTCCTTCTCCGCCGACCAAATCACTGGAGCCAAAAAATTTACTGTACAGCATATATCCGACGACGGATAATAAAACAATTGGCACCAGCCAGGCAAACGCGCGACTCCACTTGTTCAAATGCTTCAAAGCTGCCTTATGGCCGGAAGAATCATAATCTTGAATTTGTTCTGCTTCTGACTGATTTCTAGGGTCTTCTTTTGAACGAATCGATTTTCTGTAAAATAAATAAGCTAATACAGAAGCAATCACACCGGTAATAATAGATAAAACCAGTGCCCGATCAGCAACTGCAGAGGTTTCTACACCCGCTGCTGCTGCAGAGAGAGCTGGTGCAACCTGAACAATATAGTCAGAGGATAATGCCATCCCCTGGCCTGCTATTGTAATAGCAACTGCCGCTGTAATCGCCGGCAGCCCAGAACGTATCGCTGCCGGGACGAGTAAAGCACAAATAAGCGGGACAGCTGGCGTCGGCCAGAAAAATAAAGAAACTACATACGTCACAGCGATTAAAACAAAGTAAGATAAATGTCCATTGACCATGACCTTTTGAATTGGCTGAATCATCAGTATATCCGCTTTCAAATCTTTTAAGGCATTTAATAGCGCAAGCATAAAAGTAATAATCAAAAAGATACTAAAAAGCTCACGCGCCGCGACTAAATTAGCGTTAAAAATAGCCATAAATCCGCTGACTATACTTCCTTTATAAAAGCAGGCAATAACAAATGTTCCTAATAGGCTGGGAAGAACAATCCCTCTCCGGAAAATCATTGTTATTAAAATAAGCAAAGTAAAAAATCCATACAGTAAATGCGGGATAGTTAAACTCATTTCATTCAGATCCTCTCCTTCATTATGTATAGTAGCCTATGCAATAATGAAGGGAGCGGGTACAAAATAATAACGGACGGAAAAGGCATTTTAGCTCATAATAAAAACCAAGATGATCACTTTGTCTCTAAAACTTGGTGTTCTTGCCGGAGCGGCTGTTTTCAGCTATTTTTAAAAACATTCTTATTCATTAACTCAACTTTCGCACCTAAGAATAAGCAAATATATCTTGCTATTCCTAGATGAACATGTTCTCCATTAGCATGCTTGCTGGTTACATATCCGGCCTTTTTGGAATTGGTGATGGTGCATAGCTCCGCTCCGGCCAACCACTCCGCTTTCCGACGTACAGGACGTACTAGTGCAGACGTTGCAACAACTCTTTTCGATGGGGTGAGTAATCGCAACCCCAGGAGGTTGCGGTTTTAGTCTGCCATGGGGACGGCTTCAGCTAACTTGAAAAGAAAACCGCTTTTCAAGTGGATCTTCAGCTCGCCCTGTTCCCATAGGAGTCTCCGTGGTTGGCCTGCGCTCTGATAGGATTCTACAGCGAATGAAAGAAATAACATTTTAATGAGCTGGACAAAATAGCAGCTTTCGCCTGAACAACCAGTCATGACAGTATGGATATGAAATACAGGGAATCGCTTCTATGCACAGAAAGTAATCTTGGGGGAACATTTTACCATACAGCATGAAAAATATGTTCTATCTGATCAAACATCTATTTGGTGAGTTGTTTTCCGCGTATAGAAATCTTACTAGCGGAGGAAAAACACGGAGACTCCTATGGGAAAGCGCAATGGTCTTCGGTGGGGCGAGTAATCGCAGTCCCAGTCCCAGTGGGAAGACCCCGCAGAAAAAAAAGCGTACTTCTTTTTTTTGAGGAGGCTGAGCGCAAGACCATGGAAAGCGTAGTGTTTTTCCGCAGCGGCCGCATTAACCTGACAACATTACTGCGATTACTCGCCCCATCGAAAACATTTGTGCGTCGGAAAGCAAAACGGTCCGTCGCAACGGTGCTTTACACTTCGCCTTCTATTCTTTGTCACAGAAGTCATCAAAGGAACGATCAATTCCTGTTTCTATGGAAATGAGTTTACTTTTTAATGGGAGAAAGTTGAGTCATTAATAAAAGCGCAATGGTTTAAAAACAGACCATTGCGCTTTTATTAAAAATTCATTCCAGAATGTCGATTACTTTCTTTACAGATTCAGCTGATTTATCTAATTGCTGCTTTTCTTCCTCTGTTAAATCCAGCTCAATCACTTCTTCAATCCCTTTGCCGCCAAGAACAGTCGGTACACCTAAGTAAATACCATCATAGCCGTATTCTCCTTCTAAATAAGCAATGGATGGTAATACCCGGCGCTGGTCCTTTAATATTGCTTCTGCCATTACTGTTAAAGAAGCAGCCGGCGCATAGTAAGCACTTCCGTTTCCTAACAGATTTACAATTTCACCGCCGCCAGTCCGGGTTCTTTGTACAATCTCTTGTAACCGATCTTTCGAAATCAGCTTTTCAAGCGGGATACCGCCTGCATAAGAATAACGAATAAGCGGGACCATGTCGTCACCGTGGCCGCCTAAAACAAAACCGGTAATATCTTTCACGGAAATATTCAATTCTTCCGCTACAAAGGCTCTAAAACGGGCTGTGTCCAGCACTCCGGATTGTCCGATAACACGTTCTTTAGGAAGCCCGGAAGCTTTATACACACTGTAAGTCATCGCATCTACCGGATTGGTCAGCACAATAATCGTTGCATCCGCTGAATACGTAACGATTTCCTTTGTAATCGTATTCATTATTTTGGCATTTGTATTAACCAGATCATCTCTGGACATTCCCGGTTTCCGTGCAATTCCTGCAGTGATGATAACTAAGTCAGAATCCTTTGTTTCTGCATAATCAGACGTGCCCGTCACTTTTGCATCAAAACCTTGAACCGGTGCTGCTTCTGCCATATCCAGCGCTTTACCCTTTGTCGGATTCTCCATATCCGGGATATCAACAAGAACAACATCACCTAATTCCTTTTGTGCAACCATTAATGCTGTCGTTGCTCCCGTAAAGCCAGAACCAATAACGGAAATCTTTTTTCTTGCAGAACTCATTGTTATTTCCCTCCCCTGATCGCATTTAAGATACATGTATTTAAAGAAAATGCTTGCAGCACCGATACTTCCCGTTACCACAAACATTTTCTTTTGTTTAGGTCAGGTCAGTTATACTGCCCTTCCTATATTTACACTTTTTTATTTTGGTGCTTATGCTTCCATATTCTTGATCAGTTCATCAGCAAACTCAGAGCATTTCACTTCAGTTGCGCCATCCATTAGACGGGCAAAGTCATAAGTTACAACTTTAGAACCAATTGTTTTATCCATTGATTTTGTAATCAAATCAGCTGCTTCTCTCCACTCTAAATGCTCTAGCATTAATACAGCAGATAAAATAACAGAAGATGGATTTACTTTATCTAAACCTGCGTATTTTGGTGCAGTACCATGCGTTGCTTCAAAAATAGCATGTCCTGTATCATAGTTGATGTTTGCTCCCGGAGCAATACCGATACCGCCTACTTGTGCAGCAAGTGCATCGGAAATGTAGTCACCGTTTAAGTTCATTGTTGCAACAACATCAAACTCTTTTGGACGAGTAAGGATTTGTTGTAAGAAGATATCTGCAATCGAATCTTTTACTAGAAGTTTACCAGCAGCTAATGCATCTTCTTCTGCTTTATTCGCAGCTTCTTTGCCTTCTGCTTCTACAATGCGGTCATATTCAGCCCAAGTGAACACTTTATCACCGAATTCCTGCTCAGCAACTTCATAACCCCAGTTTTTGAAAGCTCCTTCAGTAAATTTCATAATGTTACCTTTATGTACTAAAGTAACATTTTTGCGTCCTTCGGTTAATGCATAGTTAATTGCTGCACGGACAATACGTTTTGTTCCTTCTTCCGATACTGGTTTCACACCGATACCTGAAGTTTCAGGGAAACGTACATTTTTTACGTCCATTTCATTTTTCAGGAAGTCAAGCACTTTCTTCACATCGTCAGTGCCTTCCTGCCACTCAATACCCGCATAAATATCTTCTGTATTTTCACGGAAAATAACCATGTCTACATCTTCCGGGCGTTTTACCGGAGATGGAACACCTTCAAAGTAACGTACTGGACGCAGGCAGGTAAATAAATCTAATTCCTGACGCAAAGCAACGTTAAGAGAGCGAATCCCGCCACCGATTGGTGTAGTTAAAGGTCCTTTGATTGCAATTTTATATTCATTGATTTTATCTAACGTATCCTGCGGCAGCCATTCACCTGTTTTATCAAATGCTTTTTGGCCGGCATATACTTCTAACCAATCAATTCCTTTTTCTCCATTGTAAGCTTTTTCAACAGACGCTTCGATTACCCGGCGAGCAGCAGCCCAAATGTCTGGACCAGTTCCGTCCCCTTCAATAAATGGAATAATTGGTTTGTTTGGTACATTCATTTCGCCATTTTCTACTACAATTTTTTCACCTTGTGTCATAGATAAAACCTCCTATTAATGATTCCTAATCTATTCTACTACATTTTAACGATATTATCCTCTTTGTTCAATAGATACATATTCTTGTAAATCCGGGCCATTATATTCAGCACGCGGACGAATTAACCGGTTGTCTGCATACTGCTCTAAAATATGCGCTATCCAGCCGGAAGTTCTGCTTACTGCGAAAATTGGTGTAAATAAATCCTCTTCAATTCCCAGGCTGTGATAAACCGATGCACTGTAAAAATCGACATTTGCAGGAAGTCCTTTATGCTCTTTCACATAATCTTCAATAGCAATGGACATATTATACCATTTTTCCTGACCTGTCAGTTTGGTAAGCTGTTTGGACATATCTCTCAAGAATTTAGCTCTCGGATCTCCATCACGATACACACGGTGGCCCATGCCCATAATTTTTTCTTTGTTTTCCAGCTTCTCCTTAATATAAGGAATAGCATTTTCTTCTTCGCCGATTTCCAGAAGCATCTTCATTACATTTTCATTTGCACCGCCGTGCAATGGTCCCTTTAGGGCTCCAATCGCTGCTACAAGTCCAGAGTAAATATCTGAAAGGGTTGCTACACAAACCCGTGCTGTAAACGTAGATGCATTTAATTCATGATCAGCATGGAGCACGAGTGCTTTATTGATTGCTTCCACTTCAATATCTTCCGGCTCTTTTCCGTTCAGCATATATAAGAAATTGGCAGAATAGCTTAGGTTTTCTTTTGGCTGAACCGGGTCTTTTCCGTCACGAATCCTTGCAAACGCAGCTACAACAGCAGCGATTTTTGCCTGGATACGAACAGCTTTTCTTTTATTTGCTTCTTCGTCCATGACATCAGCTTCTTCATCGTAAATCCCCAACAATGAAACCGCTGTCCGAAGAGCTGCCATTGGATGCACACTGTTCAAATCATAGGAACGCAAATGATTAACAATAGCATCTGAAATGCTCATATTCTTTGCTAAATCAGTCTTTAACGCATCTAATTCTGATTGAGTCGGCAGCTTTTGATTCCAAAGTAAATAAATAATTTCTTCGAAGCTGGAATTTTCAGCTAAATCATCAATTTTATAACCCACATAGGATAATTGATCATCTATGATCGAACTAATTGCTGATTGTGTTGCGACAATATTTTCTAATCCTTTTTTTGATGTTGACATATTACCTCTCCCTTTCCAGTTAATCAAAGTATTAGATATTCATTTCAAATAAAATAATACAAGGGTGACAAACTTTTTTGATTGTTTAAATCTATGTAGGAATAAAATTGAGCAATTACCATACATTCACTTCGTATCATTCAGGTGATGGAACGCGCGCTTCGCGGACAATTTAAACGTGGCACCAAAGTCTTTTAACCATTACGTATCAATGAATTTATTATTCTACTTTTAAACAAACACAGAAATACTTTATCTTTCAATTTGTACCCTTCAGCTTGATTATAGCAATATTTATTATCTGCCCATCTTTCATTATAAATGATAAAAAGCAGAATGTGAATTGAAACCGTTTAAATTATGTTAAATAACTGTTAGATTCCTCCTTTTCCTGCTGGCGTTTTACTACTTACCCATGATGCAAAGACCTTATTACTTCTACTTTGCCGCTTCCAATCATAGATTAAATTAGGTCTTTTTTTCTGGAGGAAATATGATGCAATCAAAAATCCTTGGACAACTTATCCGTTCTTTTATTGTTATCAGCACTTTATGCAGCAGTCTTTTCCTATTCTATATATTATTTCCTTATATCTATCCTATTCTGATAGCATTCCTGCTTTCTTTACTCTTCCAGCCGCTGATCAGATGGTTTGTAAACACACTTAAAATGCCGAGGCTGCTTGCTCTAATCAGCACATTCAGTCTTTTTCTCAGTTTATTTACGATTGCTCTATACTTTTTAATAAGCGAAGTTTATCAAGGTATCAGCTATTTATCGGACAGGCTTCCTGCTTATTTCCGTCATATAATGGAACAGTTTCAGCAGTTATTAGATATGCACATCCTGCCATTATACGATAAATTGCTTTCTCTGCTGACGACACTGCATGTCGATTATCGTTTGGAAGTCTATGAATATATTCATTCCTTTACAGATTCGATGACGTCTGCTTTTACTCATTTCTTTCAAATACTGATGCAGCAGACAGCAAATTTTTTAATTATACTGCCAAATTCTTTTACTGTTCTTATTTTTATTGTACTGGCTACTTTTATGATCAGCTACGACTTCCAAAATATTCAAATCCGCATCCATGACATGATGCCTTCTAATTGGTACACGCTTTATCAAAAAATAGTCTCTCATTTAAAAGAAGCTGTGATTGGTTACTTTAAAGCACAGTTAATACTGGTTTGTATTTCTGCGGTTATTTTGTGGACTGGTCTGCTCATCCTTCGGGTGGAGCATGCATTTACCATTGTATTGTTTGCTGCAATCGCAGACTTTATTCCTTATTTAGGAATCGGCATTATTATAATACCTTGGATTCTGTTTAGCTTTTTAACCTTTAATTATTCCTTAACGATTGGTTTATCTGTGCTGTACGGCCTGATTATTATTATCAGACAGTTTATAGAGCCTAAAATCGTGGCAACTTCCATTGGCATCTCGCCTTTAATGATGCTGATCGGGATGTTTTTAGGCGTCCAATGGTTTGGTGTTCTGGGATTAATCTTTGCCCCGGTCAGTTTAGTTGTGATGCTCGCCATCAAAAAATCTGGGGTGTTTCAGCAATTATTCCTTTATATTAAAGGGTGATTCCTGCTAAGCTGTGTTCAAAAAGGGGCTGAGTTAGAAGCAAACAGAGAAAAGCGCTTATCGTTTGGTCCCCTTTTGAACTCTCTCTACCAGCGACGATAAATAATTGTATTTCTCCCCATTAACTGCATAGCGATTTTCTTAAGCTGATTTTTAAATTGATTTCTTGTCCAGGGTATTAATAATAATAATCCTGCAATATCTAAAACAAAGCCCGGAATAATCAAAAGGAATGCTCCAAGCATGGTTGCCAGACCATCAAGAAGTTCTTCTGTCGGAGGGGCCCCTCTTTGTAATTGCAGCTGCGCACGTCTGAATACTTCCATTCCCTGATATCTGGCCAGAAAAATCCCTAATATAGCTGTTGTAATAATTAATCCGACTACCCATAGCACACCTATAAGCTGGCTTAGCCATAGAAATACTCCAATTTCGATTGCCGGGATAATGATAAATGCCAGAAGAAGGTATTTATTTCTCATTGTTAACATCCTTTCTATCGTGCAGCTATACTTTTGGAATGTATAAACAGAACCTCCGATTGTATTCGGAGGTTCTGTTTGCTTGCTTACCTATTATAATACACCTGCGTGACCTGCGTAAACTTGTCCGCGGCTGCTGTCTACTGTAATGTCCTGACCGTCTTCCAATAAATCAAAGACATTCTCTGCACCTACAATAACAGGGATTCCAAGGCTGACACCAACTACGGCAGCATGCGAAGTCAAACCGCCTTCTTCTGTAATAACGGCAGCAGCTTTTTCAATTGCCGGCATCATTTCTTTTTCCGTAGCATATGTTACAAGGATATCTCCCTCATTCATACGGGTCAATGCTTCTTCATTGTTTTTAGCAAAGACAACATGTCCGTATGCTTTACTTCTTCCGATACCTTGTCCTTTTGCAACTACATCTCCAATGACATGAACTTTCATCAGATTTGTTGTACCTTTTTCTCCAGCCGGTACCCCTGCAACAACAAGGACAGTTTCTCCTCGTTTGCATACGCCCGCTTCAAGCCCCTGTTTGACAGACACTTCCAGCATTTCATCTGTAGATTTTGTCGGAGTTCCCATTACTGCATGAACACCCCACACAAGAGAAAGCTGACGATTTACGACTTCATCCACGGTTACAGCAATAATCGTTGCTTTCGGACGATATTTGGAAACCATGCGGGCTGTCGATCCGCTTTCTGTCGGTGTAATGATTGTACCAATACCTAAGTTATATGCCGTATGTGAAACAGATTGCGTAATCGCTTCTCTGATTTCCATATCTACATTTTTAGAACGTTCTTCTAAAATTACTTTATGATTTAATGCAGATTCTGCTTTTAATGCAATATTACTCATGGTTTGAACAGATTCCACCGGATAATTACCAGCTGCTGTTTCACCAGAAAGCATGATAGCGTCTGTACCATCAAAAATAGCATTTGCAACGTCAGAAGCCTCTGCACGGGTCGGACGAGGATTACGCTGCATGGAATCTAACATTTGTGTCGCTGTAATAACTGGTTTTCCAGCTGTATTACATTGCGTAATAAGCTTTTTCTGAACTAGAGGTACATCTTCTGCAGGTATTTCGACACCTAAGTCTCCACGGGCAACCATTAAACCGTCACTTACTTCCAGAATGCTGTTAATATTGTCTACGCCTTCCTGGTTTTCAATTTTAGGGATAATTTTAATATGCTCTGCCTGATGCTGCTCCAGTACTTCTTTGATTTCCAATACATCTGAAGGACGGCGTACAAAGGATGCTGCAATAAAGTCTACACCTTGCTCCACTCCAAAAATGATATCATTGGTATCCTTTTCTGTAATTCCTGGAAGATTAACAGATACGTTCGGAACGTTAACTCCTTTTTTGTTTTTGATTTCCCCAGAGTTCAACGCTACCGTTACAATTTCTCCGCTTTCTTGCTTGATTTCTTTTACTTCTAATTCAATCAAACCATCATCCAGAAGGATTTTAGATCCTGGATGAACATCATTGATCAATCCACCATACGTAATGGAGAATCGCTCAGCAGTACCTTCTACATCATTCATGGAAACAATTACTTCATTCCCTTGAACAATATCTGCTCTTCCTTCTTTAAAATTACCTGTGCGAATTTCAGGACCTTTTGTATCCAGAAGAATCGCTACCGTTTTATTTTTTCGGGCAGCTGCTTCACGAATATTTTTGATTCGCGCACCATGCTCGTCAAAGTCTCCATGGGAGAAGTTTAATCTGGCTACATTCATTCCTGCATCGATTAACTGCTCCAATTTTTCAACCGATTCTGATGCCGGCCCTATCGTACAAACAATTTTTGTATTTCTCATTATTATTTCCTCCTTCAATTCAATACCAATCTTTCATTAAATAGACAATTCTTTAGATAACTGGAACATTTCATTATCAATATGATGCTTCAATTTTAAAATGTCATCAATATCATTATCGACAATTTTGTTGTTTTGAATCCCGACCATACGACCGCCTTTATTATTTAAGAGCAATTCTACAGCTGCAGCACCCAGACGGCTTGCTAATACCCTGTCTTGGCCAGTTGGAGAACCACCTCTTTGAATATGTCCTAATACAGTTACCCTTGTTTCCAAGTCAGTAGCCTCTTCAATTTGTTTCCCTACGTCAAACCCATTGCCGACGCCTTCTGCGAGCAGGATAATACTGTGCTTTTTCCCACGTTTATGTCCGCGGTTTAACCGGTCAACGATTTGAGAGAATTCATCGTTTTGTTCGGGGATGAGGATACTTTCAGCTCCAACGGATAAGCCAGCCCATAATGCTAAATCTCCTGCATTGCGGCCCATTACTTCTATGACGTATGTACGCTCATGGGAAGTAGCCGTATCACGAACCTTATCCACAGCGTCTATAATCGTATTAAGAGATGTATCAAAACCAATTGTGAAATCCGTTCCTGCAATATCATTATCAATTGTTCCCGGTACACCGATACAAGGAATTCCCTTTGCAGTCAGTTTTTGTGCTCCTTTAAAACTGCCGTCGCCGCCAATTACGATTAACCCTTCAATTCCAGCTTTCTTCAGTTGTTCGACTGCTTTTTGCTGACCTTCATCGGTTTTAAATTCTTCACTTCTAGCTGAAAATAAAATCGTCCCGCCGCGATGAATAATATCACCTACAGAACCAAGATGCATTTTTTCAAAATTACCATCCATTAAACCCTGATAGCCATTTTTGACTCCAAACACTTCCATGTCATGATAGATTGCTTTTCTCACAACTGCTCTGATTGCAGCATTCATGCCGGGAGCATCTCCACCACTAGTCAAAACACCAATTTTTTTCATTTATTTTCCCACCTTATAGTTAAAATATTGCAATGTCCAACTTATTTTAAATATATTCAAGTGCTGGTTTCTAACATACTGCCTGTTTCCCAAACAACAAGCCAGCTCCGCTCTGTTGTACTAGTTTGTCCAATTCCCTCTATTACATTTTTAAAACACCTGAACATATCCTTACATAAATAAAAGATAAAGAAAATCATCTGAGACTGCAATGATAAACCAAAATCATTAAAGGCTTGGTTTCTTATCTTTCGTCCACTACATTCTCTATTTTACATGATTCTTTCATTATAATCCAAACTAAAATAAAGGCTGACATTCATTCTCAGCCTTTATAAACAATTATATCGTTTGAAATGAACCTATCTTTTTATATTTTTGCCATCTTTCTTCAACTATATCCTCTGGTGACAATGCTTTCAGCTCGTTCAGTGATTTTTCTAGTACTTGATCAATAAGACCGGCTTGTGTATCAATATCTCGATGGGCGCCGCCTTTTGGTTCAGGAATCATTTCATCAATAACACCTAATTTTTTTAAATCTGGAGCTGTAATCTGCATCGTTTCAGCGGCACGCTGTGCTTCTCCTGCATCTTTCCATAGAATCGCAGCTGCACCTTCCGGAGAAATAACAGAATATGTAGCATTCTCCAGCATATGCACATGATTTCCAACACCGATACCCAGCGCGCCTCCGCTGCCGCCTTCTCCTATCACAATACACACAATGGGAACCGTTAAACCGGCCATCTCCATTAAATTTTTGGCGATAGCTTCACTTTGTCCTCTTTCTTCCGCAGCTTTTCCAGGGTATGCCCCTTTCGTATCGATAAAGGTAATAATAGAGCGGTTAAATTTTTCGGCCTGCTTCATATGGCGTAAGGCTTTTCTGTAACCTTCCGGATGCGGCATGCCAAAATTACGTTTAATATTTTCTTTCGTATCTTTCCCCCGCTGGTGTCCGATCACTGTCACCGGCTGCTTTTTATAATAAGCAATTCCAGAAACGATTGCTTCATCCTCACCAAATAAGCGGTCTCCATGAAATTCAATAAAATCTTCAAATAATCTATCGACATAGTCCAGCGTAGTCGGCCGTTCAGGATGTCTGGCCATCTGCACACGATTCCATGGTTTCAGGTTGCCATAAATATCCTCTTCCAGCTTTGCTAAACGTTCTTCCAGATTATTGATTTCATCTCTTAAATCAATATCACTATTCTCTGTAAAAGATTTCAGTTCCTTAATCTTTTCTTTCAAATTCACAATCGGCTTTTCAAATTCTAATATTGGCGCCATTTTTGATTACCTCCCATCCGTGTGCATACAAAGAAGCTTTCCAAGCGTTGTTTTCATATCATGACGGTGAATAACCTTGTCTACTTGGCCATGCTCTAATTGAAATTCAGCTGTTTGAAAATCATTTGGAAGCTTTTCCCGGATTGTCTGTTCAATAATTCTCCGCCCGGCAAAACCAATAAGCGCCCCCGGTTCTGCAAAATTATAATCTCCAATAGATGCAAAGCTTGCAGATACACCGCCAGTAGTCGGATGAGTCATCACGGAAATCATTAAATTGCCGCTGTCTCTAAATCGTTTCACAGCAAAGGATGTTTTTGCCATCTGCATTAAGCTTAAAAGCCCTTCTTGCATACGAGCTCCGCCAGATGCTGTAAATATAATGAAAGGAATCGACTCTTTTCTGGCATTTTCAATCGCTCTAGTTATTTTTTCACCTATGGCAGAGCCCATACTTCCCATACGAAAGTTGGAATCCATGACAGCAAATGCAACCTGATTTCCATCAATTGCACCTTTTCCAGTAACAATTCCTTCGTTCAGACCTGTTTTTTGACGGTCCTTCTTGATCTTCGTCTCATAATCAGGAAAATCAAGCGGGTTAGCAGAGGTCAAGCCCGCATCCCATTCTGTAAATGTTCCTTCGTCAAATAAACTCTCAATTCTTGTCCATGCTGTCATCGGATGGTGATATCCGCAATTTGGACAAACATATAAAGACTTAACTATCTCTTTTCGATAATAGATTTGCTTACAATTATCACACTTCTGCATTAACCCCTCTGGAACATCTACTTTTGCTTTCTCGCTCGGGATTGATGCATACTTCTTACGCTTGCCGAAAAAATCTTTAAGTGGCAAGTTTATCCCCCCTTTTTCTGCTGCCAGGTTAATTGTATATAAAATATATAATAAATAAATTGCATCTATTAACCAGCATTCAAATAGAGCTTTCAGGTAAGAACGTTTTTCCTATCTTACCATTGTAAACTATTTTCCCAAGTTATAGTAGTGCGTTTTAAAACGGATGATAAAAAAATGAAGCTGGTATATTTTTCAGGTTAATGCGACCGCTTCGGACGAGTTATGGCGAGGTGAGTAATCGCAATCCCCTAAACGCAGGTAAAAAAGTTCGCTTTTTTCTCTGCGGCCGCCTCATTGAAAACATTTGTAATCACTCGTCCCATTATAAACCTTTGGCAACTTTTGAACACGTACTTAATCGTTCTTTTACAGAAATCAAATAGAAACCCAACAAATAGATTACCACCTGATTGCAAGTCGCGCAATCAGATTGTCATTATAAATGCATCATTATATATTAAATAAACGGAGATAAAAGCTTTCTGATAACCTTATTTCAAGCCTTCTTCCGGATGATTCAACAAACAGATTAAAAAATAATTTAATTTAGACAGGATAGCTAATATCTCATTTTAAGTTTTTATTTTTTCACATAAAATACCCCTAAAACACTTTGAATAAAAATAAAAATGTCTCAGGGGATAATTACAATGTCAAATTATTTATTGATTTCCTTTGTCAGACGTCTTGTCTTCTCTGCCACTTCTTCCGGATCTACGTGAATGCGGGCAACTCCGGATTTCATTGCTGCTTCCGCTACGTGCTTAGCTACAAGCGGTGCAACTCGTCCGTCAAAAGGAGAAGGAATTACATAGTCTTCATTCAACTCTCTGTCTTCTATTAAAGATGCAATCCCCTCTGCAGCAGCTATCTTCATTTCTTCATTAATACGCGTTGCTCTGACATCCAAAGCTCCCCGGAATATCCCTGGAAAAGCAAGCACATTATTGACTTGGTTCGCAAAGTCGGAGCGGCCGGTGCCGATTACTTTTGCTCCAGCTGCTTTTGCATCCTCAGGCAGGATTTCCGGATCCGGGTTCGCCATTGCAAAAATAATTGCATCATCATTCATTTTTTCAACCATTTCTTTTGTTAAAGCGCCACCTACTGAAACACCGATAAATACATCTGCACCTTCTAATACATCTTCCAGACTTCCTTCTATCTTCTGCGCATTGGTATATTTTGCGACCATTTCTTTTACGTTGTTCATCCCTTTAGGACGTCCTTCATAAATTGCACCGCGAGAATCACACATAATCATGTCATGAACTCCCAGGCTCTTTAAGAGGCGGATAATTGCGATTCCAGCTGCGCCGGCTCCATTTGCTACAACTTTGATATTAGAGAAATCTTTATTTACCAGTTTTAAAGCATTCATCAGGCCTGCCACTGTGACAATTGCCGTGCCATGCTGGTCATCATGAAAAATGGGAATATTGGTTTCGCTTTTTAACCGCTCTTCTATAATAAAGCAGTTAGGTGCTGCAATATCTTCCAAATTCACCCCGCCAAAGGTCGGCTCCATCAATTTAACAGTCTCTACAATTTTATCGACATCTTGTGTATCCAAGCAGATTGGAAAAGCATCCACGCCTGCAAATCCTTTGAATAATACCGCTTTTCCTTCCATCACAGGTAAAGAAGCTTCTGCACCAATGTTACCAAGTCCTAAAACGGCAGAACCGTCGCTTACTACCGCAACCATATTTCCTTTCATCGTATAATCATAGACGGTTTCTTTTCGTTCATAGATTTCTTTACAAGGCTCTGCTACACCAGGAGAATAAGCTAAGCTTAGATCTTCTTTATTCCTCACCGGCACCTTTGTCTTCACTTCCAGCTTCCCTTGCTTTTGTTCATGTAAATGTAATGCTTCGTCTCGTAGGTTTGCCATTGAATTCCGCTCCTTTGAATACAGTAAGTAATATGTATAATTATTGCGCTTACATATTAGGCCAAGCCATTTTTATCCCCTTTATTATAACAGATGGTATGCTTGTGTAAAGTAGCTGCTGTCGTAAAATTTCAGTTTTTTATATTGTGCCATTATCACTCGAAATACATGAAAAATTGCTGCCTTCCCCTCTTCAAAATATATAATAAAGAAGAAGCCGGTTTCTGGTAAAAAATTCGGCTTCTCCTCTATTTTCAAAATATATTTCGGGTGTTTTCTAATAGCGTATAAAATCAGCGCTCAACCACATTATCATTTCCAAAATAATTTTTCAGCTGTCTCATTTCTTTCTCTGTCACTTGAAGAGAATAGCTGTTTGCAAGCTGGTAGGTTTCTCTGTTTACAGGATCATATACGATTACCGGCGTCTTCCCCGGATGCTGTTCAGCTATTTGCTGCAAATATTTCAAAACACTGCTTTTATCTTGGTTTGTCATTCGTATAAATAATTTATTCGTTTCTGGTATATCCACTTCAGACAAATCCAGTGCTGCTATTTCCTTTAAAATAAACTGACGCTTCTGGTTTCTCTCTTCGACCGTAACACGCATCCAAACCAGCTGTTCCTCTTCCAGCTGATTCGAAATTTGCCGAAATAAATCCGGAAAAAGAACAGCATCCATCTTTTTATCTTCGTCCGACACTGTTAAAAATGCCATTCTTTCTCTGTTTTTTGTGCGTATAATCTTTATCTCTTCTACTACTCCGACGGTATAGATTTCTTTTCTCTTCCCGATGAACTCCTCTGCCTGTTTAAAAGAAAGTATTCCATTCGCTCTTAATACATTCCGATAACTTTCAAATGGGTGATTTGAGATATAGATACCCATCAATTCTTTCTCAAAAGTGAGCTTTTGTATTTTGGAGTAGTCTTCCGCTTCTGTATATTCCAACGCATCCTGAAATAAGGAGGCATCTTCATACATCCCCTGAAACAATTCCTTTTGTTCCAGCGCTGGATTAATCGTTTCAATCAAGCTTGCCCTATTGGGATGAAACGTATCAAATGCACCAGCTAAAATCAGGTTTTTAATAGCGGCCCGATTTACTTTTTTTATATCGATTCGCATACAAAAATCAAAAAAGCTGGTGAAAGAAGCCTCTTTTCGGATTTCTAAAATATGAACCAACGCTTGATAACTGATAGACTTAATAGCAGCTAACCCGGTACGTATCATGTTTTTCTCCACTGTAAATTGCTGATAGCTTCTATTAATATGCGGCGGGAGTATCTTAATTGCAAGCTCTTTTAACGATTCCTGGTACATAGACAGCTTTTCGGGCTGATTTTTAGCATCCGTTAGCAGGCATGAAAAAAATACTTCTGGATAATGTGCTTTCAGATAACTGAGCTGATAGGATATTTTACTATAGGCGACAGCATGGCTTCTTGGAAATCCATAGTTGGAAAAGCGGACAATCCAGCTGAAAATTTCCGCAGCCACAGCCTGAGTGTAGCCATTCTTTAAGCATCCTTTGATAAAGTCCGCCTCCTGCTGCTGCATCACGTTTTCTTTCTTCTTGCTTACCGCTCTTCTTAAAATATCCGCCTCGCCAAGGCTGAAGCCGGCAATACGGTGCGCAATCTGCATGATCTGCTCCTGATAAATCAGAACACCATAGGTTGATTTTAAAATCGGTTCTAAATCTGGATGCGGATAGGTTACAGCTTCTTGCTTAAATTTACGCCGGATATACACAGGGATAAAATCCATCGGGCCTGGACGATAAAGTGCATTAACCGCCACAATATCTTCAAACGAGGATGGCTGCAGCTCTTTGAGAACACGCTGCATTCCTGTTGATTCTAATTGAAAAACACCGCTGGTTTCTCCTTTTCGCAGCATAGCAAACGTTTTTTCATCCTGTTCTGGAATATGGGGCAATATTTCTCCTTTGTTTTGGGTATATGCCACACCTTTCATAACTCTCTCTATTAACGAAAGATTTCGGAGCCCCAGAAAATCCATTTTCAACAGACCTGCGGCTTCCAATTCGTTCATTGCATATTGCGTCAAGTACGTTTCCCCTGTGCCGCTTGTCAATGGAACATCTCTCATTAAAGGCTGCTCACTAATCACAACGCCCGCAGCATGAGTAGACACGTTTCTTGGCAAGCCTTCTAATTTAATTGCGATGGTGAATAAAACCTTTAATTTTTCAGAGGCCTTTACATAGGATGCTAATTCCGTTGAATCCTGCAGCAGCCGTTGAATACTTTTCGAAGATGCCCGCTTCATTTCCCGCAAAATATAAGCAACATCCTGATCATGGACCTCCATTGTCTTCATCAGCTCACGAAGAATCGAGCGCGTCGCAAAGGTGCCAAAAGTAATAATCTGTGCAACATGCTCCCTTCCATATTTATCTCTTACATAATCAATTACTTCATCACGGCGGATATCAGAAAAGTCTACATCAATATCCGGCATGGTCAGCCGTTCCGGATTTAAAAAACGTTCGAACAGAAGATTATATTTTAATGGATCCACTTCTGTGATTCCTAAAATATAAGCTACAATGGAACCAGCTGATGACCCCCTTCCTGGTCCGACCATGATATGATTATCTTTTGCAAATTGAATAAAATCGGCAACAATTAAAAAATAATCACTGTAGTTCATGTTGATAATCGTATTCAGCTCATATTCCATCCGTTTTCGATGAGCTTCTGTAACGACCGGATAACGCTCCTGCAAGCCCTCTTCACAGCGCTCCCGCAAATAGCTATCCGCGGATACCTGATCCGGCGTAGGGAAGGAAGGCAGATGCTGCTCATCAAAATGTAAATAAGCAGTACATTTTTCTGCGATTTCTTCAGTCTTATCCAGCAGCTCCGGCCAAGTATGAAATAATTGCTTCATTTCCTCCGGAGAAGTAAAATGATGAGCTTCAGGCAGCTGTTCCTTTCGTTTTGGAGCCCATTTCTCACCGAACCGCATCGATTGCAGGCAATCATAAGCCAATACATCCTGTTCGTCTAAATACACTACATCCTGCATCGCCACATAAGCGAAGTCCGCCTTTTTCCATATTTGCAGCTGATGTGACGCTGAATCGATGCCGACATAAAAGTCGCCTTCTTCAAAGTACGCTTCTGCCTTTTTAAGCTGTTGAAAGAGTAGTTGGCTTTCTGTTTCGGCGGATTCATTGTCAGCCCTCAGGAATGCCTTTCCAGAGAGCACACCGATGACACCGTCTGTATATTCCCCAAGCTGTTCAACCGGCAGCTTATCAAGCTGATTTGTTTGCAGATAGGTGCTTAACTGCAGCAGCTGCCGGTAGCCTGTTTTATTTTTAGCGAGAACGATACATGGAATCTCCTGTTCATTATCATCCGTCTGAACAGAAATCCGCATGCCAATAATCGGCTTAATCCCCTGGTCCATACAAGCTTTATAGAATGAAACAGCACCATAAAGAACAGCCTCATCTGTTAAACATAGGCTTTGATACTGAAAATATTTTGCTTTTTGAACAAGCTTTGGTATAGAAATGGTGCTCTCCATTAAACTATAGCCGCTTTTCACCGATATATGTGTGTACGTCATTCTACCCTGCCTTCTTTCTAGAGGATGTTCAAAAAGCTCCTTAAAATGAAAAAATCGAATGTCTTCCTGCTTCTTGAACACGCATTTCTATATCTATTATAACAAGATAGTACATATGTGCCTATCGTTTTAGTTTTCATAACTTGTCTGTTTCATTCATAAGCTAGAATATAGCAACCTCCAATCATAAGGATTACCAATTAGCAGACAAGCTATCATGCGAGGAGTGTCACAGTATGGAGGAAAGATTTTTTGCAGCATTTATTCATTGTTTTTTTATTGCACTGGGAGTCATCATCGGAGGATCGATTATTGGAAGCATTGGTGATTTCGCCACCGGAGATGCTGCCCTGACCTCTATGAATCGAATCGCAGAACGCTTAAGAATATGGGGGATTGTCGCTGCAATCGGCGGCACCTTTGACGCAATCGCCAACTTTGAAAGAGGGTTATTCGACGGCACCCCAATGGATCTAGTAAAACAGATTCTGTTGATTCTATCTGCAATGGGCGGAGTAAAGGTTGGTCTGATTATTATTCAATGGTTTTCACAAGGAGATGTTCCCTGATGCACATCCCGCATTATCATAAAAAAACAAGCTGGCAGCTCATTTTTGTCGGTTTCTTTTTCGGCAGCATTATTTCCTATATGGTCTTCACCTATATGTACGGAACCATGTACGAAGAAATGTTAAAAGAAAATATGGAACTAACAAACGAAGTGACTGAGCTAGAGCAGACAAACCAAACATTGCTGAAAGATAAAGAAGATTTAAGCGAGCAGACCAAACAGCCGCTCACCATCTCAAGAATCGACATTGAGATAGAAGACCCGGAATCGATGCGTATCGATTTATTAATGCAGGATCAGCTTCGGTCTTTGATTCGCGAAGAAATCAACCACGTCATCGGAGAGGAAGTAGAGCTTGTATCACGTTCAGATAAGCTTTTAATCGCAACGATTGAAAATAAAGCCTTCACTCTTGATGGGATGAGCTACCAATTCAGCGTCCGACAAATTGCTTTTGGTTCAGAATTAAGAGTTGTGGTCCTGCCTGATTCCGTAAGATGATATTATGTATGATCTGTTTCATTATCCACTTTAAATCACTAAGGCTGTTATAACGCAGGCAGATTATTTTTATCTTGCCTCTCGCATAACAGCCTTAGCTTTGTTTTCATATCTCGCCAATTTCAGTAATTACATTTGTTTTAAACTTCTTCCTTGCACACTTTTTCTAAATCATCTGCTAAATGATTTGCTTCCTCCCAGGTATATACAGTTGCACCAGAGGCCAATGGATGTCCCCCGCCGTTATATTTCTTAGCAATTTGATTAATTACAATTCCTTTCGAACGGATACGCACCCGAATTTGGTCAGGCTCTTCAATAAAAAATACCCATGCTTTGATTCCTTTGACATCCGCTACCGTCTGGACAAGCTGGTTTGATTCCTCCACAGTAACATCAAATGCTTTCAATAATTCAGCAGTTAATTTAATGACACACAGCCCATTCTCAGACATTTTAAAATGCTGTAAAATGTGGCCGCTTAACCGCAATACTTTTTCCTCCGCCTCGTATAACCCATCATATATAGCTGTCCGGTCAAAATCATAACGAACTAATTCGCCGGCATATTGAAATGTTTTCACAGTTGTACTCGGAAATTTAAATCTTCCTGTGTCTCCAACGATTCCTGCATATAAGAGACGGGCTGCCTCATTATTTAAATTCCAGCCTCGGGGCCGCGCCTCCAATGCAAGACCGACAATCATCTCAGAAGTAGAACTGGCATCGGTAGACACCCATTCGATATCTCCATAAGAATCTGTGACCGGATGGTGATCGATTTTTATCAGCTGACTTCCTTTATTATAGCGGTCATCATCAATCCGCGGCTGATTTGCTGTATCACAGACAATGACTAAGCTTCCCTGATAAAGCTCGTCTGATACATCGTCCATCTGCGCTAAAAAAGTCAGGGACGGGATATCTTCTCCTGCAGCGTAGACTTCTTTCTCGGGAAAGGAATGTTTAATCAATGCTTTTAACCCCGTCTGAGATCCAATTGCATCCGGATCAGGACGAACATGCCGGTGTATAATGATTCTCTGGCTTGCTTCAATCGCTTCAATAATTTTTGTAATTTCCATGACAATCTCCCTTTTTGTTGATAATATAGTTATGATTTTTCCTAGATTAATTGATAAAAAAACGGTACAATAAACGTAGCATTTAACAATATGTAATTAGGAGCGGAGCATTTAAATGGTTATCTTTCCAATAATAATTATAATTTCAGCTGTCTTTTATATCTATTATAAAGTAGCAATCCTTAAAGAGAAAAATACTTTAACACAAAAATACTTTAATGGTCGGGCGAGATCCAGCCTGGGAGCATTTTTAATCGCTTTTTCCATTAATCAATACTCATTTTATCTGACACAGCTCAGCTTGTTTATCGGCCTTGTTATCTTTGCATTAGGATTAATGCAATTGATCCGCGGATTCAAAGAAGCACGGCACTATCAAAAAGAGTGGAGAAGATTGCATCCGAACTAGGTAAAATAGAAGCACAGCTTTCAAATTAGATTATTTCATTTTGAATAAATTGCTTCATTTCATCTTAAAACAACTGGAATTATTGTATTCCAGTTGTTTTTTTATCGTCCTCAAAAGAAAAATCAATTACGCTGTTATCGATTGATCAGCTGTGCCATAATCAATGACCGTCCGACAGTAGTTTGTCCGTGCATTACTTCTACATCTATCTTTGCATATAAACGGCCGACATCTAAAAGTGTTGGCTTAAGAAATAAAATACTGTCGATTGGTACCGGCTTGCTGAAGTAAACCGTAATATTCTCAATCGAAATTTCTGCCTTCTTCTCTATTTTCATCATTTTTTCACTTGCTTCGGTGATGAGAGCTGTAAATACACCATGTGATAATGTTCCCAAATGGTTTGTCATTTGCGGGATAACATGCGCTTCAAACAGTCCTTCCTCACTCGGATTCTGCGACATATTGTTAGCAACAATATCTTCAATCGTTTCTCCGACCTGCGGCTGTCTCTGGATCTGCTGCATGGCTTTTAATACGTCCTGTCTGGAAACAACACCTTTTAATACATGCGAGCTATCCACTACAGGAACAAGCTCGATACCCTCCCAGACCATCATATGTGCAACCGAGGCTAAAGATGTTTTTTCCTGAACAACTAACGGCTTCCGGCTCATGATACGATCAATAAATGTAGTTTGGTCTTTCCCGACGATATCTCTCGAAGAAACCATTCCTACTACTTTCATACGGTCGTCCACAACCGGAAATCGTGTGTGCGAGGAAACTTCATTATTAATATACCAATCCTTCACCTGCTGTTTCGCCGCTAAATAATAAGAGGACTCAAATGGTGTTGAAATATCTCCTACAAAAATAATTTCCTTTTTAATCAATTGATCATAAATCGCGCGGTTAATCATAGCTGCAACTGTAAACGTATCATAGCTTGTTGAAATAATAGGTAATTTTTTTTCATTGGCAAGCTGTTTTATAGAATCATCGGTATCGAACCCTCCTGTAATCAGGACAGCTGCCCCCGCTTCTAAAGCAAGCTTATGCGCTTCAAAACGGTTTCCGACAATCAGCAGCGAATCAGCTTGTGTATAGCGCATCATGGCATTTAACTGCATGGCGCCAATAACAAATTTACTGAGTGTTTTATGGAGACCGTCTCTGCCCCCAAGTACTTGTCCATCAATGATATTGACAATCTCAGCAAACGTCAGCTCTTCAAAATTATCTTTCTTTTTCTTCTCGATTCGAATCGTTCCTACACGTTCAATCGTACTTACAATTCCTTGATTTTCTGCTTCCTTAATCGCCCGGTAAGCAGTCCCATCACTCACATTTAAATCTTTCGCAATTTGACGGACAGATATCTTGCTTCCAACTGGCAATGATAAAATATGCTGTAAAATCTGTTCATGCTTGGTCGCCATCTGCCATCACCCTCTTTCAACTGTACTATATAAAACATATTAGTCTTATTATACAATTGATACAGGAGAAACTCAATGGCTGCGCAGTTTCTTCTTATTTATCCCCTCCTGTTCCATAACCGGGGGCCGGGACATTTTTAATAGTGTTGCAAGATTTGCGCCGATAAATACAAAGGCAAATAATAACCAGCACCCCCAAAAGAGGAATTCCAAAGAGCTGGAAGACTGCGGAACCATCGGCCATGCAATATAAATAAAAAAGCAAACTAATAATAACCTTAGAATAATATTTGTTTTCAAGGCTGGCATCCTCCTTTTTTATAATTGTATGAGCGAGGATGATTTCTATGCAGCAGAAAACCACAGAATATAATCTATCTCTGTGGTTTTCTATCGAAATATATTCTTTTTGAACACGCACGTTAAGAAGTTAAATCGATTGTTTCTCCAACTTTCATTGCGCGGGCATTACCAGCCTTCACTTTAGATGCCCAATCTTCCGGGTCCTGAACAATCGGCGGGAAGGTATTATAATGCACAGGAACAACTGTCTTGGCATTTACCCATTCAGCTGCAAGCAGTGCATCACTTGGCCCCATCGTAAAATTATCACCGATTGGAATAAAGGCAATATCAATATCATTTAATTCACCGTACATTTTTAAATCTGTAAATAATGCCGTATCTCCCAAGTGATAAATAGTTTTTCCATTTACGGTAAGAATGATTCCTGCAGGCATTCCTCCGTAAATGACTGTTCCATCCTCTTCTTCATAGGATGAACCATGAAAAGCTTGCGTAAGCTGCACTTTCCCAAAGTCAAATTCACGGGAACCGCCGATATGCATTGGATGTGCCTCCACACCTTTTGATGCAATATAATCGGCAAGCTCTTTCGGCGCTACAACCAAGGCATCGTTATTTTTAGCTATTTCCACTGTATCTCCGACATGGTCATTATGAGCATGTGTCAGCAAAATAACGTCAGCCTTTTCCGTACCCGGGTCTAAATCACATGCTTCATTTCCATTGATATACGGGTCAATAATGATGCGATGCTTTCCTGTATCTACTTTTACTACAGAATGTCCATGAAAAGATACTTTCACTGAAAATCTCTCCTTTGACGATTTGGATTATTATTTTGATTTCGTAGTGTGTCTTCCCGCTATCAGGTATTTCTATGCATCTTTTTTTAGCATTTATTTATTAAATTTCTTTTTCAAAGCAGCTAATTCATCATCCACACCATTATTGTTTTCAAGCTCTTTGAATTCATCATCCAGCGTACGCGCGCTTTCATTTAAATCTTCAGAGGTTTCTGCTTCCGCTTCGTACTGAAGTACTTTTTCTTCCATTCTTTCAAACCCTTGACGGGATTGGTCGCTGCCGATAGAAGACATGGTACGATTCATTTTCGTTCTTGTTTTCGCAGATTCTGCACGTGCTTTTAAGGAATCCTTTTTTAATTTCATTTCCTGGTATTCTTTTTTCATTTCAGACAGTTTTTCTTTCAGGATTCTGACATCCTCATCTGCGCGCTCCCAAGAAGCTTGTAAAGACTCATAGGATTTTTCCTGATGTCTTTTATCTTCTAAAGCTTTTCTGGCTAATTCTTCATTATCTGCTTCTACTGCTTTTTCAGCTTGCTCCTGACGCTTCTCTACCATCGCTTTGGCATCATTTGCTTTGCGCTTCAGCATTTTTTCATTGGCCATTTGCTTTGCGACTGCTGCTTCGACCTCCTCAATATCCTTGCCCATATCCCGCAAGTACTGATCTAACATCTTGACCGGATCTTCCGCCTTATCAATCATTGCATTCAGTTCTGAACTGACAATTGTTTTCATTCGATTAAAAAATTGAAACATACAAATCCTCCTCTTGGAATAAGTAATAGTAATGTACGGTCCGTGTACAGTATGAAATACGATTGATTTCGCAAAAAGTTTCATTTTTATCGGATTTTTTCTTTCTATCTGCTATAATTTTTTTAGAGCATACTATTTATTCATGTCAAACAGCAACAATATTAATCAACTAGGAGGCAAAAAATAATGTCAGACAGAATTAACCATTTATTTGCCGAGCTAAAAAAACAGCAAGCGGACAGTTGTTTTATCAGCTCCAAAGCAAATGTATATTATTTAAGCGGATACTACACTGATCCGCATGAAAGAGTTATCGGAATCCTTGTTATGGACGGAATCGATCCTATATTTCTATTACCTAAAATGGAAGAAGAAGATGCAAGAAATGCCGGCTGGGAGCATTTGATTGTAAGCTATTATGACCATGAAAATCCCTGGCATTCCTTACAGGCGTTCTTAAAGAAACAAGAAAAAGAACCAGCTGTCATGGCAGTGGAAAAAGACCATCTGACGCTTTACCGTTATAACCAGCTTCAAGAAATCTTCCCGGATGCGGCCTATATAGATGCCACGCCAGTTATCCAAAATCTGCGTTTAATTAAAACCAAAAAAGAGCATGATTTATTACGGACAGCTGCTGAATTAGCTGATTTAGGTGTTAAAACTGGTGTGGAATCCTTAAAAGAAGGTGTCTCCGAACTAGAGGTAGTTACGACCATTGAGCACACCTTAAAAAAACAGGGTATACGCGAGATGTCCTTTCAGACCATGGCTTTATTCGGTTCGAAAACAGCCTCCCCCCACGGAAACCCTGATAAAACGCAATTAGAGAAAAACAGTTTCGTTCTCTTCGATTTAGGAGTTATTTATCAAGGGTATTGCTCTGATATTACGCGTACTGTTGCCTTTGGTAATATCTCAGATGAACAGAAACAGATATATGACACGGTGTTGGAAGCACAAGAAAGAGCGATAGATGCAAGCAGAACCGGCACTGCAGTCGGCGAATTAGATAAAATCGCAAGAAATTATATTACAGAGCAAGGATACGGTGAATATTTTACCCACCGGCTTGGACATGGCTTGGGAATTGAAACACACGAATATCCTTCCATGCATAGCGACAACACGCTTCCTATTGAACCAGGAATGTGCTTTACGATTGAGCCGGGGATTTATGTTCCAAATATTGGCGGCGTAAGAATTGAAGATATGCTATTCACAACGAATTACATGCCTTTAGAACTGACGAAATATCCAAAAACATTACAAATTATTTCTTAGTTTTTTTAATTACCAAAACCCCGGTTTGCAGAAGACCGGGGTTTTTATTCATTCTGAAATTATTTCAAGCTCGACTGTCAAGCATTTTTCGAATTTTAGAATCATTTCATTTGCTTTTTTGACTTTTTTTCGAAATGTTATGTAATTTACAGTTATTCGTTTGTAACGCTTACAAAACAGGTATATAATAATAGTAGAAAGGGGAGATGAATCATGATGGAATATAAAAATATTGTTGTCGCAGTAGATGGATCGAAAGCAGCTGAAAAGGCTTTTACTAAGTCGCTCGCTGTTGCTAAACGAAATAATGCTCGATTGGTTCTTGCTCATGTGGTGGACTCTCGTAATTTCTCAACAGCTGAAGCGTATGACCGTTCTTTATCCGAAAGAGCAGAGACGTATGCAAAAGAATTATTGGATGATTACGTCAAACAAGCTGAAGCTGCCGGATTAACAGATATTGTCCGCTGCATTGAATATGGGTCTCCTAAAGTCAAAATTGCTAAAGAAATAGCGGCTAATTTTGAAGCTGATTTAATCATGTGCGGGGCAACCGGGATGAATGCTGTAGAGCGCTTCTTAATTGGAAGTGTATCTGAAAGCATTACGAGATATGCCAGCTGTGACGTACTTGTGACACGCTAGAATTTTCTAAGAATCATTTTATTTTTCTAATAAAAATGTATTGAAAAAGCCTTTTTACTCGATAAGCTTCATGAGTAAAAAGGCTTTTTAGGCGATACATGTTATTGACTTAAACGAACCGTATCCCTGGCAATCATTACTTCTTCATTCGTTGGAATGACCATTACTTTTACTGGAGAATGCGGATAGTTGATGAATTGTTCTTTCCCGCGAACATCATTTAGTTTTGGATCCCAATAAATGCCCATGAATTCTAAACCAGTAAGAATTTTTTCACGTATAGCAATACTATTTTCCCCTACACCTGCAGTGAAAATAATTGCATCCACTCCATTCATTTTAGCAGCATACGATCCAATATACTTATGAATACGCCCAGCAAACACATTTAATGCAAGCTCAGCTCGTTCATTCGTATCTGCTTCATCCTGAATATCACGTAAATCACTAGAGAACCCAGATAATGCCAGCATTCCACTTTCTTTATTCAATACATGTAATACCTCGTCAACTGTTTTTCCCGTACGCTGCATAATATAAGGAATCAAGGCAGGGTCAATATTTCCAGATCTTGTCCCCATAGTTACCCCGGCTAACGGTGTAAAGCCCATTGAAGTATCCATTGATTTCCCATCTTTAATTGCTGTAACACTGGCACCATTACCAATATGACAAGAAATTAAACGAAGACTTTCCAACGGTCTTCCTAAAAGCTCCGCCGCACGCTCAGAAACATATTTGTGAGAAGTTCCGTGGAAACCATATTTACGAATTCCATAGTCTTCATAATAGTCTCTTGGCAAGCTATATAAATAAGAAGACGCCGGCATAGACTGATGGAACGCTGTATCAAATACTGCCACCATTGGAACATCTGGAAGAATTTCTTTAAAAGCATTGATTCCAGTCAAGTTAGCAGGGTTATGCAAAGGAGCCAGTTCAGATACTTCCTCAATTTTTTGAATTGCTTCATCATCTAATAAAACCGAATCAGAGAAATATTCTCCCCCATGAACAACACGGTGTCCTACCGCATCAATCTCATCAAATGATTGAATAATTCCTTGAGAAATTAAAGCATCTAATAACATTTTTACTGCTACACTGTGATCCGGAATGTCTGTAACCGTTTTTTCTTCTTCTCCATTTGCTTCCATTTTAAAAACAGATTCAGGTAATCCGATTCTTTCTACCAGACCGATTGCCGCTACTTCCTCTTCAGGCATTTTTATCAATTGAAATTTTAAAGATGAACTCCCCGCATTAATCGCTAATACATTACTCATTTTCATTCCACTCCTATATTTTCATTTAATCCTATTTGGATAGGATGTAAACCATTCATTGATTTGTTTGATAATATCTGCCATTGCTTGTGCATTCTTAAATGAAGGCAATTGTACAAGTAACGGCTGCTTCGGTTCTTTTGTACCATACCCTTTTTTCTGCAGGATTAATACACTTTTCGCCTGATTTTTTGACTTGAAAGATGTTTCCGGCAAGCGGATGACTCCGACAATATGTGCGGTTTCTTGGAAAAACGCATGCAGCTTGTCCGATTGATCACTGTCAAATAAAAATTCCGGGATAACACCGATAAAAAAGCCGCCCTCTTTTAAATATTTCAAACTCTGCTCTATAAATAAATGATGCGCGTAAGAATTTCCTTTATCAGCCTTTAATTGATATTCTTCCGCTGTCACATCATCTGGATAATACCCTACTGGAAGGTCTGTGACAACCATATCTACAGGCTCTATCAGGAAAGGCCGTAAACTGTCTTGATGATAGAAGCTGATTTCTTTTTTCTGCAAATTGGCATTTAACACAGCCAGCTCTATCAACGTGGGATCGACTTCAGAAGCATATGCTTTAAAAGGATTTTCCAATTGATTCAGGACGATGGTTAGCAGATTAGCTGTCCCGCCAGCCGGGTCAAAAAGACTTATTTGCCCTTTTTTATCAACCAGCTTATTTGTCAGGTAGCTGATTAAAAAGCCGACTGTATCAGGCGTCATTAAATGCTGCTGTTGCGACGCCCCTTTCATCCCTTTTAAAATAGACAGGCTTAACGCTTTTCGATACGTTTCTGCATCAAATTCTTCTTCATTAACTGTTTGAATCGGTTTTGCAACCTTGTGCTTTGTAACATCGTCTAACTCATCTTGAGCTCCATCATCTAAGATGATATTTAAAGCGATAATCAAACTTTCCAGATAGGTTTCATTTTTTGCATTTTGTATGATTTCAGTAACTTCATCTATAGATTTAAATAATTTCTCAACATTTGATTGCTCCATGGCATGTCCTCCTATCCAAGCTGACAACTTTCTATTTTAACAATACTTGAGACAGATGTAAAAGGAATTTCACTTACATATTCTTATATGTAAACAGTTTATCCAGAAAACACGAACGATAAATCTATTTTCCCTAAAAACGTTCATTTTTTATGTTGATATTTCAACAACTGTCTGCTATAGTAACTTAAGTGTATTTAACTCGTATATTCTCAGTAATATGGTCTGAGCGTTTCTACCTGGTTCCCGTCAAAGAACCGGACTACGTAGTTAAAGTCTATGTTAACTATAGCATTTATTTGGGTTTTGAATTGGTACAATTCTGTTACACATAACTTTAACTTACAAAGTTCGGAAATACAGGGATATCCTGTTTTTTTCCGAACTTTGTTTATTTTACGAGACACATCCAACAATTCATTTAGAAGGAGATCGTCATCTTATGAAGTTTTCTAACAAACTTAATCAATTCTTTCATTTAACGGAAAACAAAACAGATACTCGAACAGAATTGACAGCAGGATTAACTGTGTTTATGACCATGCTATACGTTCTTATCATTGTTCCTGGAATGCTGGAGGAGGCGGGGATGCCAGTAGGGCCTATTACTGTTTCCGTCATCCTGATGACAGGAATAATTACTATACTAATGGGGTTATACAGTAACCGCCCATTTGCCCTTGCTCCCGGTCTCGGCTCTGTTGCTTTTTTAGCAGTCACTTTGGTTCTCGCTGAAGGAATTCCTTGGCAAACCGCGATGGGTATGGTATTTATCTCAGGTATCCTATTCGTATTATTTACCATCTTCGGCTTAAGAAAATTGATAGTCCGCCTGATTCCGCCCGCAATCAAATTATCTATTGGTGCAGGTGTCGGTTTATTTATTGCACTCATCGGTTTTCGAAATGCGGGGCTGGTGGTTGCTGATGAGGGTGCAAACTCCCTGCAATTAGGCGATGTCAGCTCACCGAGCGCTATACTCGCTTTAATTGGGTTTTTCATTATGAGTGTTCTTTTAGCACGAAATGTGCGCGGACATTTATTAATCGGTATTGCGCTTGTAACCATTATTGGTATTCCAATGGGAGTAACTCAGCTTCCGGAATCTATATTTTCGTTACCTGAAAGCCCAGGACCAGTGTTATTTCAATTAGATATCATGGATGCATTAAAAATGGCATATTTCCCATTTATGCTGGCCTTTTTCGTACCGGACTTCTTCTCCAGCCTCGGCACCATGCTGGGTGTTGCTGGAAAAGGGAACATGCTGGACAAGAATGGAAACCTGCCGAATATTGATAAGCCTTTCTTAGTGGATGCAGGCGGAACCACCTTGGGCTCCTTCTTCTCTGTCCCTGTCATGACAACCTATGTGGAATCTGCAGCTGGCGTCGAAGCAGGCGGCCGTACGGGATTAACTGCTGTTTCTACAGGAATTTTATTTTTAGCAACCTTATTCGTTACGCCGATTATTATGATTATTCCTACAGAAGCAACAGCTCCAGCCTTGATTTTAGTTGGATTAACGATGCTTTCTTCTGTTAAAAACATTGATTTCACAGAAGTTACGGAATCATTGCCGGCATTTATTACCATCGTAATCACCATTTTCACTTTTAATTTCGGAAACGGAATTTCTGCCGGTATTATTATGTATGTTGTTGTAAAAAGCTTGTCTGGCCGGATAAAAGAAGTTCATCCGGGACTGTTTGTTCTTGTTATCCCATTGATTATTTATTTTATAACCTTAGCAGAATAAAACAACACTAGGAGGAAAATAATGATGAAATATAGTCGTAACCGAATCGTAGCTGCAGCACGTGGAGATATTAAAATGGATTTAGTTATCCGAAATGCACAGTTGGTTAACGTGTTTACTGCAGAAATATATCCTGCCGATATCGGCATAAAAGAAAATCGTTTCAGCGCAATTGCTGCGTATGAAAATGGCAAACCCTCCTTTTCTATAGAAGGAGAAAAAGAAATCGATGCAAAAGGAAAATATGCCATTCCAGGATTGATTGACTGTCATGTGCATATCGAGAGCACAATGGTTACACCAGACATGTTTGCCCGCGAAGTTTTGCGCAATGGTACCACAACGGCAGTTATCGATCCGCATGAAATCGGAAATGTTCTTGGAAAAGAAGGTGTGGAATATATGGCAGCCGCCAGCAGAAATCTGCCTGTGCAATTCTTGCTTACCATTCCTTCTTGCGTACCGGCGGTTCCCGGTGTGGAGACAGCTGGGGCTGCATTTGGTCCGGAAGATATCGATGAACTATTAGACTTGCCGGAAGCTGTCGGTGTTGCTGAAGTCATGGATTATGTCGGTGTCATTAACCAAGATGATCGAATGGCAGGCATTGTAGAAGCAGGTCTGCAAAAAAATATGCTGAACGAAGGCCATTTGCCAAGAGTATCAGGAAAAGATTTGCACGCCTACCTTGCTGCTGGAGTAAATACAGATCATGAAAGCCGTAAATCAGATGAAATTATCGAGAAATTAAGAGCTGGTATGCTGATCTATATCCGGGAATCCAGTGTCAGCCAATTTGCTGATATTGCTGCAGAAGCATGGAAGGTTCTTCCTTACGCTTCCAATATTGCCATGTGTACAGACGATGTGGAACCTAGTGATATGCTGAAAAACGGACAAATGAGCCGGGTCGTCCGCCGCTGTATTGAAGAAGGAATTCCCGCCCCATTAGCAATTCGCTATGCAAGTTTAAATGGAGCGGTCCGTTTCGGATTGAGAGATCAGGGCGCGATTGCCTCCGGTTATATCGCCAGCTTCTCCCTTGTCAACTCCCTTGACGAGATGGATATCAACGATGTATTTGTCGAAGGAAAACAATTGGTGGAGGAGAAGCATTTAACAGAAACCCTATCCAGTGAAGTACCGCCATTATCAAAAAATACAGTTTCCATCCCTGCATTAACAGAAGAAGATTTTCAAATTACTTCATCAGTACAGAACGGAAAAGTAAGAATCAATACGATGGAGATGCTTCCAATCGGTACGACACAGAAAAGAACGGTGGAACTGGAAGCTGTTAATGGAGTTATTTCGTCTCTCCCAGAGGATTGCCTATATGTTTCAGTAACTGGTAGACATGGGCAGGGCAGAAAACCATTTGTAGGTATATTGAAAAATGCTGGATTAAAAGAAGGAGCTTATGCTACTACGATTGCGCATGACAGCCATAACCTTGTCGTTGTCGGCAAAAATACAAAGGATATGCTTTTGGCTGCCAAGCAATTAGAAGCTTCCGGCGGCGGGCTTTGTCTTGTATCTGATCAAAAAGTCAAAGCACAAGTTAACCTGCCGATTGCCGGATTAATGGCAGCGGAACCTGTGGAAGAGCTTGCACCAAAAATTGATTCCTTTAATCAAACAGCAGATTCCATGGGAGTAAAGGTTGGCAGACGCTCTCCTTCGATGGCATTATCTTCTTTAACCTTAACTGTCATCCCTGAAGTACGAATTACTGATTTAGGATTATTGGATGTAGCAACACAAAAAATGATTCCGTTATTCGAATCAGCAGAATAACCAATAAAAAAAGCATGGTCCCTAGCGGAAACCATGCTTTTTTCTTATTTTGATTTTAAATGTTCCAATACTGCATCATAATCCGGATGGTCTGATACTTCTGAAACGTACTCCACATAAGTAATTTTGTTATTTTCGTCCACTACAAAAATGGAACGGGCTAATAAACGAAGCTCTTCAATAAGCACGCCATACTTCTCGCCGAAATCAACTGAGCGATGATCAGATAATGTTTCTACGTTTTCAATCCCATTTGCACCGCACCAGCGTTTTTGAGCAAATGGCAAATCCATGCTGATTGTGAGTACCGATACATTATCAAGGCTGGCTGCTTCCTCATTAAAGCGACGAGTCTGCTCGGAACATACACCCGTATCTAAAGAAGGAACAACACTGATTAGTTTCACCTTTCCTTCGTAATCAGCTAATGTTTTCTCAGATAAATCATTTGCAAGTACCGTAAAGTCAGGAGCATTGTTCCCTGCTTTTTGTTCTTCTCCTAATAATGTAACGGGTTCTTGTTTAAATGTAGTTTGTTTTGGCATGATATTTCTCCTCCCCATCTTTACTATAATCATTCCATTCTTATTATGGGGCTTGTTATACAAACTGTCCAATTATAGCTATCGTGGACAATCTAAATTTCAAAACGGGTAAGAATCGATTCTAATTCTCCCTTTTCCTTTTCAGGCTCCTTCTCTGCAGCTTTTACTTGCTCTTTTTCATCCTTTTTATGATGATTTCTTTCTACTTTCTTTTCGTCATGTTTTTCTTTTTTCAGCATATTTGAGCGCTGTAGCAGCTCTGGCAGTAAATCAATTAATTTTTCATATAGATGTGTATGCTGATCCATATGGACCAAATCCATCTTTCCTTCTTTTAATACGAGAAAAGCAACCGGTGTAATCGATACTCCTCCCCCGCTTCCGCCGCCAAATGGAATGTCGTGCTCTTCCACATCATCTGCCTTTAATTCTGACGGCATAAATTCACTTCCACCCGCTGCAAAACCAAAACCTACCTTGGAAACAGGAATAATTACAGTCCCATCGGGCGCTTTTAAAGGTTCTCCTACAATTGTATTTACTTCAACCATCTTTTGTATATTTTTCATTGCGCTAGACATCAAACCTTCTATTGGATGTTCTGTCATTTTCTTACCTCCTTTATTTTCAATACACGCATGATTCCTAGAATAGTTTTTCCTAAGCGGAAGGAAATCATACACGAAAAGGCAGTCTCGAGACGGACATTCTGAAAATCCGGCTGAACATTAATTTGCGGTTTCCCGCAAAGCTGAAGGTGCTGTGAAAGGTAGCCAACCAGCCACCCTTTTACAGCCCAGATTGTCCCGCTGGTGATAGAAGTAGTAAAGGCATTCCCTGTTCCTCCTTTGGTCTGCCATTTAAATTCAAGCACCTGCAATTCCTTTAATAAAGCTTGTAATCGCATTTCTTTTAAAACATGAAGCTTTTTCTCCCGCAATAGCTTATAAAAATGAGTAAATCCTTTTTCCATCTCTGCCTGGTTTGATATACGTAAATTCTTCTGCCTGATCACACACCATTTATAAAGATAGACAGAAATTTGTACATCACGCATTTCTGGAAATTGATATTTAATCTTAATAAACCATTTACTTTGCAGAAAAAAAACGATGAACAAAACTATTCCTGCAATAAGAATTAAAATAATGTATAAACTATCCATAATCAGCGCCCCTGAATGTGTATTTTCAATTGGTTCCCTCTCCTATGCCATTCACTATCTGTTCATATTCTAAAGAGAAATACCAGTTAGAAAATGTTATGATAAAGATAGAAAAAGCTTATTTCTAAAGGAGGATGTTGCTCTTGCACTTCCTTTTGAAATAAAAAGCAGTTCATCTGTTCCTGTCTGATAACATGACGGCTCTATATCATGGATAGAACAGACTGACAGAAGCGTACAGCGCCACTATATTTTGTTTGGAGGTTATTATATGCAGAATCGAAATAACATTTTCTTTTATTACCACCCTCGGCAGGAAGGCGAAAAAACAGATCACCTGAAATCGCTGGCTGAACAAAATGGTTTAAATGTCGTGAACGAATCTAAAGATGCGTCTATTATTGTCAGTATTGGCGGAGACGGCACCTTTTTGCAGGCAGTTCGCCGCACCGGTTTCCGCCAGGATTGCATCTATACAGGTATTGCAGAGGGGGATCAAATTGGATTATACTGTGATTTTAGTATAACCAGATTTGAAGAAATGATTGATGCGGTCACAAATAATAAAATTGAAGTCCGCCGTTTTCCAACAATTAAAGTGAGTGTTAACGGAGAAAAAGCTTTTTATTGCTTAAATGAAGTATCCCTGCGCTCCAGTATTATTAAAACGATTGTCATCGATGTTAAAATAGACAATGAACATTTTGAAACATTCCGGGGGGACGGCATGGTAGTATCTACTCCTACTGGTAGTACAGGCTACTCCAAATCAGCCCACGGGGCAGTTATCGACCCGTTACTGTCAAGCTTTCAAGTTTCTGAAGTCGCCTCTTTAAATAATAATAATTATCGTACATTAGGGTCCTCTTTTATATTAAATCAGGATAGAAGGCTGCAGCTGGAAGTCGTTCAAGACGGCAATGATTATCCGATTATCAGTCTCGATAATGAAGCATGGCCTGTACAGCGCATTCGTCATGTAGACATCGAAATGGACGACACCGTTATAAAAACCGTCAGAATGTCAAATAACACCTTCTGGAATCGTATACAACGTACTTTTTTATAAAGGATATTCAATGATTGTTATAAAACAAAACCTCACTCAGCCGGAGTTTCAGGGACGATTCTCCGTAATAAAATAATTCAAAACCTGCCGCGCACTGCATTAATAATCTGCGGCAGGTTTTTTATAAGAATAGGAAAGTATATAAAAAATGCTGAATATAGCCGCTCCAACGGGTTTCATGGGGTGAGTAATCTTAAGCCCCAGAAACACACTACGCTTTCCGTAGGCCCCCCAGCTCAGCCTCCTCGATAAAGAAGACTTAGCGATTGGCAAGCCGACAGGTGCAGGCAGAGCTAAAGTCGCACTTATGCCCCGAGGGTAAAAAAAGAAGGTCACTTTTTTCCTGCGGGGGCTTCCCACTGGGGCTGGGACTGCGATTACTCGCCCCACCGAAAACCGTCGTAGCGGACATCTCTTTGGCGAGAAAATTGGTGATTTAAAGACCAAGCGTTATTCTTGGTTTTTCTTATCAGACTCAAATATAAAGGCTGCCTCCGCATCAGCGGAGACAGCCAGCCATTCATTTTATTTATTTAGTTCCACCAAATTGTTGCTCAGCCATTGTTACTAATCTTTTCGTGATTTCTCCACCAACAGATCCGTTAGCACGAGAAGTTGAGTCAGGACCAAGTTGAACACCAAATTCCTGAGCAATTTCGTATTTCATTTGATCAAGTGCTTGTTGCACTCCTGGAACAACTAATTGATTTGAGTTATTGTTTGCCATGTTGTTCACCTCCTTGGTAACTATAGATTGCACCAAGCAGGAGGAAAACATGCATTTGTTTTTATGGTAATTTTTTCTTGATAATTATCCTTTTAATACGGCTTAGAAAAGGTCTGTAAAATCCTCATTAAACAAGGTCTTCTCGGTTACTTTTATGGTTTCTATTCCCTCTATTGCTTCTTCAATGGAAGGTGTAAAATCGTATTTCGATTCATAGAAATTCACTTTATCCCGCTTCGGCTTTGTTTTTGGAGATTTCGGTACAAAGATCGTACAGCAATCTTCATACGGTAATATCGATGTTTCATATGTGCCGATATCCTGTGCAATTCGAATAACCTCATCCTTATCCATCGCAATCAATGGACGGATAATAGGGTAATTGGTCACTTCATTAATGGTGTGCATGCTGTCCATGGTTTGACTTGCCACCTGCCCAAGATTCTCTCCTGTAGTCAAGGATAAGATTCCTTCACGCTTGCAAAGCTCCTCACTGACACGAAACATCACACGGCGCATAATGGTCATCGCATAATCATTCGGCATCTCTCTAAAAATTTCCTGCTGTAATTTGGTAAACGGAACAATATGCACTTTGATTGATTTCCCATATTTCGTCAGCTGCTTCGCTAAATCCAGCACCTTTTGCTTTGCGCGTTCACTGGTGAATGGCGGAGAATGAAAATGAATTGCTTCTAAATGTACGCCTCTTTTCATTGCTAACAAGCCGGCCACCGGGCTGTCGATTCCTCCTGAAAGCAGCAGCAGCGACTTTCCTGAAGTTCCGACTGGCAGTCCGCCCCGGCATTTGATGGCGCCGCTCGTAATATAGGTCGCTTCCCTACGTATCTCTACTTTAATTTCCAAATCAGGGTCATGTACATCTACGGTAATATCCTCCGTATTCGTTAATAAATGACTGCCCAAGATATGATTCATTTCTCCCGAATGCTTTGGGAAATCTTTTTTGGTACGGCGAACGCTCATTTTAAATGTTTTCACATTCGGCTCCCGCTTTAATGCATAGAGAGCCGCTTCTTTCATTTCTTCCACATCGTTCTCTACACGAATTGCCAGACTTAAGCTATGAATACCAAAAACGTTTTGTAGTTTTTCGATGATTGGCTCCGGTGGATTGCCATTTAGCAGGACAAACATTCTGCCTTGTGTCCGCATTACTTTCACACCTTCAAACTCTTTTACCTTCTGGTGTATATTATCATGAAGCTTTAATATAAACTGCTTGGCATTTTTTCCTTTTAATGCTAACTCTCCATAACGAATTAATATATGATTATATTGCATATTATCTACCTCAATACCTCTTTAAATTGTTGAATTGCTTTTTTTAATTCCTCTACAAAAATCGCCGCTTCTGCTTCCGTATTCTCGTAAGAAAAGCTTACCCGCAAGCCGGAAGAAGCAACTTCATTTGGTTTTCCACAGGCAACGAGCACATGGCTTTCTGTTAAATCCCTGGAGGAACAAGCAGATTTTGTTGAAATATATATTTCCTTCTGGCTTAAACTGTGGATAATAACCTCCGGCTTGATTCCAGGAATGGAAAAATGAACAATATGATTCGCACCATCTTCCGGACTGTTGATTTCTACATCCTCCATCTGATGAAGTTCATTTATAAGCTTATCATGCAGCCTTTTTAAAACATTATCCTTCTGATTGCTTTCCTTTTCTTTGATTAACCGCAATGCTTTTACAAAGGAAACAGCGCCTGCTACATTCTCTGTTCCTGAACGAATACCCGATTCTTGACTGCCGCCATGCAAAAGCGGATATAATTTCGCTGTATGATTGACATACAGAAGCCCGGTTCCTTTTAGACCGTGAATTTTATGACCGGAAAAAGTGCATATATCAATCCCCGAATCCGCAAGTTTTAAAGGGACCTTCCCTAAACCTTGTACGGCATCCACATGAAATAATACTTTCGGATATTTTTTTAAAGCAGCCCCAATTTCTTCAACCGGTTGAATCGAACCAATTTCATTATTCACTTGCATCATAGTAACAAGAATAGTATCTTTTCTAATGGCTTTTTCCACATCTGCTGCAGAAACAGTTCCATTTTCTGTCACAGGTAAATAGGTAATTTCAAAGCCCAGTTTTTCCAGACTCCCGCAAGTATCATGAATCGATGGATGCTCTGCTCCAGTGGTAATAATATGTTTGCCGCGTGATTGATGCTCCAGGGCAACTCCTTTGATGGCAGTATTATTCCCTTCAGTCCCTCCGGAAGTAAAGATGACCGTTTCTCTGGAGACGCCAATTAAATCCGCCGCCTGCTGTCTGGCTGCCTCCAGCAATTTTTCAACTTGCCCTCCTAAAGGATGTATGGACGAGGGGTTGGCAAAGTAGTTAGCAGACACTTTTGTAAAACTATCTACGACTTCTGAATGCGGCTTCGTCGTCGCACTATTATCAAAATATATCATATTTGCACCTTCTTACATTAAATCTAGTTGCGTAAACAAAAATGTAAGGCTGACCTAAGCAATAAGTATTTTATTCTTAGCGACAGCCTTCATCTTATATTTCTTATGTTATCGTAGTGGAAAACCTGAGGAGCTTACCATTTGTTAAAAATTATTTTAATTGTTTCTTTCCTCTTGATACGATTCTATTTTCTTTAAAGCACCGGGTTCTACCTCTTCAACTGCATTGGCAGCATGCTCTAAAGAGAGCTCATATTCAAAATTACGGAATAACCTTTCAGCTTCCTTCAGCTTTTGATCCAGCTCTGAATTTTGGCTCCTGTAGCGGTTTGCATATTGAATCACCTGCTCCGTCAAGTAAGCCTGATCCAACATCATATCCACTTGTTCATAAGCTTGATCAATCGAGCTTTTTGCTTCCGTCAATGCGTGCTGTACGCTGCTCATATCCAACGGGTAGGTTTCTAATGCTTCCATTACTTTATTGTTTTTTTGCAATGCTGTTTCAAAACGCGTCCAAATATAACTTGGCACTCCTGGTATATTACTCTTTTTCAGCTTTCTATTCAACTCTGCAAGCTGACCGTGCATTTCTTCCAGCTTGTCTCTTGCTTCCAGTTCATCTTTCCGTAAATTTGCGATAGACTTTTTAAACGATTCATGTTCTTCTTCCAGCTCTTCAATCTTTTTAAAGCCTTCTTCAATTCCTTTTTTCAATTCAGAATGAGATTGTTTGTCATCATCTATACTCTGCTCTACTGTTTCTACATGATTTTTCAAAGCCTTGATCGTTTTACCCATGGTTTGGAAACGTTCCATATCATCGTCTTCTACGTGGTAAGCTTTTTGGATCTCTTCAATTTCCAGTGTTGCTGCTTCATACGTAGCACTTATCTGCTTTACTGAATCTTCATACTCCGGAGCTTTCTGCTCTATATAATTTTTAGCAATCGCTTCCCCTTCCAGTGCTTCATACATTTCTGAAATACGGGTCTCCATTTGCTGAAGCTGCTCTTCAACTTCCGTTATATCTGCTGTTTCCAGCTGAGATTCCAAGCCTTTCAATTGTTCCTGATATGTAATAATTTCTTTTTCAAAACCTAAGTGTTTAATCCGGTACCCATCTTCCTTCATCTCTTTCATACCAGCGGAAAGATTTGTTAATTGTGACGGCATATCCTGCTTTACTTGTTTGAGCAAATCAGGGAATAATTCTAATTTATTCTCTACCGTTTGAGTACTTTCCTTTAGCTCTTGAACACTTTCATTTGCTTTTAAATAATCACCATCATTCACAAATTCATCGTATTGCTCCAGCATCAGTTCCAATGCATCAATTTCTTTATCAAATTCCTTTTCAGCCTTGCCATACTGGTATCTGGATTGGGAAAGCATGCTTCTTAATCCTTTGATTCTAGGCTTTAACTCCTCCGCGCTTTCACGTCCATTTGCCTCTGCACGAAGTAATTCCTCTAACTCTGCAATAATTTCTTTTATTTCTTCTTCTGTTTTCTCCAGATGACTTTCCGCTTCTTTTAAAATCTTGTTTGCTTTTGGCACAAGAAAACGGTCAGCTGCTTCCTCTGCATTCACAAGATATTTTTCTACGTCAGGCAAGGATTTTGTTACGATTTTTTCCCATTCTTCTTTCCAGGTTTCAAATTTCTCTAAAGTCTCCCCAGAAAGATTCAATGCTTTAATTTGCCCAATCTGTTTTGCTACATCTCTATCCGTGATATCTAATTTCCATTTTTCTATATGGTCCACATGATCGTAAACTCGTTTTCTTACAATTAAAGCAACGGTTAAACATACAATAATCGCTAAAATAATCCCTACTACGACAGCCATACTTTGCCTCCCAACCAATAAACCTCTATATAAATATATCAACAATTATAAAAATCACAATAATATATCCTTTATAATATCATGTATTCCGCCCTTTTGGCTAAAGAAAATACATTTTTCTTACCAATTCAACAACTTTTTATTGTAATACGAAGAAAAAGACATATTTTTTATTATTGAATCTCCCCTCCTATTCTCACATCTGTATTAAACTGTATCCATTTTTGTATACTTTTCGTATATTTCTTAACAAATTGTTCATGAGCAAATTCCCCTACAATTTGATCTTTCCAATCCGAATGCAAAATATAAGGGGTAATCAGCATCCCCTTCAGCTGCATAAATAAATAATGCTTCTCTTCCTGTCCGACGCTTTTACCAATTGTTTCCTGAAACAGAGCTTTTAAATAATAGTTTTCTTTCGCCAGATAGGTGACTGTCATTTCTCTGACGAACACGGAATCAAGAGATAATTCGCGCTGAATAAAACATGTTAATTGATGATGCATTTGCTTATAATGTATAATTGTAAAAATTAATTCATTTAATCGATAGATTGCAGCATCGGCTTCTGTTTTTTCCAGTGATTCTTCTATTTTTTCTAAATATGCTTCATAATAGTTTGTTACAGCATATTCTAAAAGGCCCTGCTTCCCTTTAAAATAATAGCTGATCAAGGAAACATTCACAGAGGCCCGCTCTGCAATATCGCGCACAGAAGTGCCATGGAATCCTTTTTGAAAGAATAGGGAGGAAGCAGCATCAACTACTTTTTGCTTCGTTATATTATTTTTCATTCTTTTCAACTCCTTACTCTATTCATACGACAAAGAAAGGGATAAATCCTTTAATCGATTATCGACAATAAATTTCAATATGTCATTATTTGTCACGCTTTTACTATAAACTTTTAGGAGGTAATACATCATGTTTCAACAACTTGATTATTCTGGAGAAAAAACAAAAGACTATGAGCTTCTTATTAAACAGCTGGATGCACTATCCACAGGAGAATCAAATCAAACCGCGCTATTAGCAAATGCTTCCTCTCTGCTCAACCAATTTTTAGATGAAGTTAACTGGGTTGGATTCTACTTAACCGAAAACGAAGAATTAGTGCTCGGCCCCTTTCAAGGACTTCCTGCATGCATTCGTATCCCTTTTGGAAAAGGAGTTTGCGGTACTGCGGTTTCTGAAAATAAAACACAGCGCATAGCAGATGTCCATCAATTTCCTGGTCATATCGCCTGCGATGGAGCGTCAAAATCTGAAGTTGTTATTCCTATTTCCCGGAATAACGAAATTATCGGCGTTTTGGATATTGACAGTCCGATATATGACAGATTCGATGCGATTGACCAAGATAATTTAGAAAAATTTGTTGCACAGCTTGAGAAACATTTATAAACGTTCTTTTTCACTATAAATGGTAACTGTAGATATATTCATTATAACGGATTCGAATGCATAATAAATCATTTTTGCTCTTAGAGAAAAAATAATATTCTAATTTAACATTTTGTTAATTCCACTCTGATTTAGCTTGATTTATTTAACTCTATGTTAATTTTATGTTGACAAGCGTATGTGTAAATTATATACTATAGTTTGTGTAAAATAATAAAGTGGCCTAAGTGAGTCGACGCTTGCACTCATTTTGTTCCTTTGTAAGTTTCAGCTTATAAAGGTGTATCGTGTAACTCTCTGCTGCTGGAGCGATGGTACATGAAAACATAATGAACAACGGAACGATCACGCGCGTTTTATTTTATGCAAATAAAACATAAAGGAGGAAATGTCCTATGTCACGTTATACTGGATCAGTATGGAAGAAATCACGTCGTCTTGGCATTTCATTAACTGGAACTGGTAAGGAATTAGATAAACGCCCTTACGCTCCTGGTCAACATGGACCGAACTCACGCAGAAAACTATCTGAATACGGCTTGCAAATGCAAGAGAAGCAAAAACTACGCTTCATGTACGGATTGAACGAACGTCAATTCCGTAACCTGTTCAATAAAGCTGGTAACATGAAAGGTATCCACGGTGAGAACTTCATGATTCTTCTTGAATCTCGTCTTGATAACCTTGTTTACCGTTTAGGTCTTGCTCGCACACGCAAGCAAGCACGTCAATTGGTTAACCATGGTCACGTTACAGTAGATGGCGCTCGCGTAGATATCCCATCTTACTCTGTAAAACCAGGTCAAGCAATTGCTCTTCGTGAAAAATCTCAAAAACTAGATATCGTTACAGAAGCGATTGAAGTGAACAACTTCGTACCAGAATATACTACTTTTGATGCGGAGAAAAAAGAAGGTACGTATGCTCGTTTCCCTGAGCGTTCTGAACTTCCAGCTGAGATTAACGAACAGCTTATTGTTGAATTCTACTCTCGTTAATAACGAGAATCCTATTCAAAACCCCGGATTTCTTGGTAGACAAGAAATCCGGGGTTTTGTTTGTGTGAAAAAAGTTGATAAAACGATTTTCAAAACGATATTGATGCAAAAACAGCTCTATTATTTCGTATTATCTTCATTCGAACTATTCAGCTCATCTTTTATTTCACCTTTTTTATCTTTTGCGGCACCCTTTGCTTTATCAGCTTTTCCTTCCGCTTGCTTTTTCGGGTTATCGGTTGCTTTGCCGTACGCTTCTTTTGCTTCACCTTTTACTTTATCTCCTGCACCTTTAATTTTATCTTTAAAACCATCACTCATGTTAATATACCTCCTACGAAATCTAACAATTTATTTATATTATTTGTGTTCCACGAATAATATATTTCTAAACTAAATAATTTAAAAAAGGTGCTGTACCCCAAACTTACCGGGACACAGCACCTTTGCATTTTATAAATTAAGTCCTGGCGGCATCTGCTTTCTCCATCCAGTCCTTCCCTTCGATATGTCTTGCCACAACCATACTCGACACCGTATCACCAGTAGAGTTCACCATTGTAGCTGGCGGGTCAACAACCACTCCAATAGCTGTGATGATTGGCAGGGCCTCAATCGGAAAGCCATACAATGTAATAATCATTAACTCTCCTGTAAAACCGCCGCCCGGGATTCCGCTCATAACGATACCAGATAATAAACAAATACCAATGGCAGTTAAAAATGTATCGATTCCAGTGAAGTCCTGGTTAAACACGCCAAAGATAAAAGCGATTTTTAACATCGCAGATAGACAGGAACCATCCATATGAATGGTTGCTCCAAGCGGCATAATAGTCTCGCGAATATCTTTCGGAACACCGATTCGTTCGGCTGCCTGCAGGTTAACCGGGATTGTTGCAACACTGCTTCCAGTCCCCAGCGAGGTTGCAGCCGGTCCTAGTATATTCTTCCAAAAGCGGCTGACCCCTTTTCCTCCGCCGGCAAGAAAGGCATATAATGTAAAACCAATTGCGAAATACAATACAGCCACTGGGTAATAAACAATCACTGCTTTTGCATAATCACCAATCAACGCTGTCCCAAATTCTCCTACTAAAGATGCAAAATAAGCACCGAGTCCAATCGGAGCATAATACATAATGAGTTTGATCAACTTCATAAACACATCAGAAGCACTCGTTAGTAATCTTCCAAATGGCCTCCCCTTTTCTCCTGTCAATCCAGTTGCAACACCAATCAGTATTGACATAACGATAAGAGCCATCATGTTATCTCTTGAAAATAAATCAACAAAATCTGGTACAGTAAATGTATTGACTAATTGATCTGATAAGCTTTGCTCTTCCACATTTTCAGGAGCATTTAACGGAATATCTACGCCTGATCCAGGCTCAAAAATAACTACTGCAATAAGCATAAATACAGAGGCAATCACCCCCGTTACGATAAATACGGTAATCATCGATCCCATGATTTTCCCAAGCCGCTTCATGCTATCCATGCTGGCAATAGCTGAAGAAATCGAGAAAAATACAAGCGGGATAACAATCATAAATAATAAATTAATAAATAAATCCCCAAAAGGTTTGATGACAGTTGCATCTTCTCCAAAAATCAATCCAATTATCGCTCCAATAATAATAGAAGCTAAAAGAATAAGTGGAAATCGATAGGCTTTTAATTTTTCTAGCATTTTTATATTTCCTCTCTCTTTCAAATTAAATATAATGTAATCTATTTCATTTTACAGGAAGGAAGAATTGAAGGAAAGTTATTAAATATTCTTATGATTTTAAATTTATCTATATCCGGGCAGCATAATCTCTTTATTCTGGTTCAATGTGTGGGTATGCAGAGGAAATTATCTAGTAGATAAAGCAGACACTAAAAGATTACTTTTCAATACGATTCTTTCGAATAAAATAAATATTTATTAGCTTGTCTTCTGCTTCATTTGGCTGTATAATATAATTTGTACTTACATACGATTCCGTAGCTCAGCTGGGAGAGCGCCACCTTGACAGGGTGGAAGTCGTTGGTTCGAGTCCAATCGGAATCATTCATTAATAAATAGCGACTTCTAATCATTTAGGAGTTGCTATTTTTTTATTTATTAATCCTCTTTATCTAACATTCTACAGGTATTTAGTTATTCTTGTTTTAAACTGGTTCATTATGAATACGTTTAGAAAATGTGATTGTTTCTAAACTCACTTAAAAATTCCAATCAACTAAGGAGGACTACAATGAATATAAGAAACTCAGCAAAAGCAATTATTATTCAGAATAAACAACTGCTTACAATTAAAAAACGAGATAAGGACGGATACTACTTTATCTTGCCCGGCGGCGGCCAAGAACATGGAGAAAATTTGCATCAAACATTAAGCAGAGAATGTTTAGAGGAAATCAATGCTGCTGTTGAAATAGGTAACCTATTATTCGTCAGAGAATATATAGGAAAAAACCATGAGCATGCTGCGTTTGATTCCAAATTGCATCAAATGGAGTATATGTTTTTGTGTGATGTTAAAAGCAGCAATAGTGAAATTAGAAATGGCTCGGTGCCCGATGATGGACAAGTAGGTATTGAATGGCTGCCGTTAACAGATTTATTAAATTATCGATTATATCCTCAAACACTTCGTGAAAAAATCATGGCTTATGAATCAGGTAAGGCATTTTCTGTATATTTAGGTGATATCAATTAATATCACCGATTAACAGCAGTACGATTCTAATAACAGTTTTCTAAATACAATACCCTGGCGTCACTTCGTAACCCGAACCAAATACTAGCTTATCTATCTTCATTCATTCTATAATATAATAAACAATTTATTTCCATTTTAATTTCTGAATACTTTTACTCTTTTAGTTGGCGGGTGGTTGATTTGCGAAAGGTGTTTTCCTATTTAAGACCTTATACATTTCCTTCAATAATTGCATTCTCATTAATGCTTATCGAGCTTACGGTAGAGCTGCTGCTTCCCCTCTTCTTGGGACTGATGATTAATCAAGGGGTAGTAAATCAGGATATTCAAAATATTTCATTTTGGGGTTCGATTATGATTGGCCTGGCTCTTTTATCCTTTCTTGCAGGCGTTCTAAATTCTTTTCTATCCTCTCATGTCAGCTTTTCCTATGCTTATGATTTGCGGGAGGAACTATTTTCCAAGATTCAGAACTTCACCTATGCAAAATTAAATAAATATCCTACATCTTCTCTGGTTACACGGTTTACAAATGATATCCGTCAGATTCAGAATACTGTTTTCATGGTGCTTCGGATTATGGCAAAAGCACCATTGACTGTTCTTGGCGGCGTTATTATGGCTTTTGTAGTCAATGCGCAGCTGGCATTGATTTTTTTAGTCACTGTCCCGCTGCTCATTTTATTTCTTTTATGGATATTAAAAATTTCAAGCAAATTATTTAAACAGGTACAGAGCAATGTAGATAATGTCAATCGTGTCATGCAGGAAAACCTTGCCGGAATGAGACTGATCAAAGCCTTTACCCGCCGCAGCACAGAAGAAAACCGATTTGATGGCGCCAACCGGACACTTGCTGTCACGACCCGGAAAACCTTTCGAATTGTGGAATCAACCGGTCCTGTTTTATTGTTTGTTATGAATTTAAGTTTAATTTTTATTATCTGGTTCGGAAGCATCCAAACTGTTAACGGGCAGGCAAATATTGGTGAAGTTGTTACGATGATCAATTATGCGCTTCGTGTAGCGATGGCCATTTCCATGTTTTCTTTTATTATCATGATACTTTCCAGAACAAAGGCGTCTGCCGAGCGAATCAGCGAGGTGCTCACAGAGGAAGATGGAGAACAAGAGAAGCTAAAACAGGCGGGTTTTTCTTTGTCGAAAGGACGCATCGTATTTGAAAATGTTTCTTTCCGTTATCCGGACGCATTAAAGGAAACATTATCAGATATTTCATTCTCCGTAAATGCTGGTGAACGACTGGCGATTATTGGAGCAACAGGGTCCGGAAAGACTTCTTTATTCCAGTTGATACCCCGCCTTTACGAGCCTTCTAAAGGAAATATTTACGTAGATGATATACCTTTAACGGACTATTCCTTCAAGGCTTTACGAGATGGTATCGGTTACGTTCCGCAGACACCGCTTTTATTTACCGGCTCTATTTTTGACAACATCGCTTTTGGAAAAAAAGACGCAACAATGGATGAAGTGATTCAAGCAGCGAAGGATGCACAAATCCATGATACGATTCAGCATCTGGAACATCAATATGAAACCAGAGTCGGTCAGAAAGGAGTAAATCTCTCAGGCGGACAAAAACAACGTATCTCTATTGCCCGCGCCCTTATTCGCAAGCCGGAGATGTTAATGCTCGATGACAGTACAAGTGCACTTGATTTAGCTACTGAAGCACGTTTTCTGCAAGCATTGGATCATTATCCATGTACAGTTCTTCTGATCACGCAAAAAATAACTACTGCTAAAACGTCCGACCGGATACTCCTGCTTGACCAAGGGAAAGTTCTGGATATCGGCTCGCATAATGAACTGCTCGACCGCTCTGAATTATACCGGGCTGTCGCAGAATCACAGCAGGAAAAGGAGGTTCTCCATGCGAAATAGTTCTTTAAAAGCAGCTTTTCAATATAAACGAATTGATGTATCAAATGTGAATACAGGTGCTTCAAAAAAAGCAGAAAACATGGGAGCTGCCTTAAAACGAATCTGGAACTATTTAAAAATGGAAAAAGGGAAATTATTTCTTGTCATTTTCATGGTCGTTATCAGTTCATTATTTGCTCTATTGGGTCCCTTTCTAGTCGGAATGTCCATTGACCATTTTATTGCAGTCGGGCAGCTAAACGGACTTGGTCTGCTGCTTTTAGGTTTGGTTATCGTCTACATGATCCATTCCTTATCGCTTTTTCTGCAAAACTATTGGATGGTAGATATTGCACAGCAAACTGTATATACACTGAGAAAAAATTTATTTGAACAATTTCACCGCCTTCCTATCTCCTACTTTGACCAGCGGCAGCATGGAGAGTTGATGAGCCGGTTAACCAATGATATCGATAATGTTAATAACACCCTGAACCAATCAGTGATTCAAATTTTCGCCAGTGTGCTTACTTTAATCGGCACAGTCAGTATTATGCTCTATCTGAGTCCTATTCTGACAGCTGTTACGATGTCGATTATTCCGGTAATGTTTTTCGCGATGCGCTGGATTACAAGAAGAACCGGCCCTCTATATAAATTACAGCAGCGGGATCTGGGAGATGTAAACGGCTATGTAGAAGAAATCGTTTCCGGTCAGCATGTTGTGAAGACGTATTCACAGGAGGATTATGTAAAAGACCAGTTTGAGCGAAGAAATAAATCCTTGCAGAATACTGGTTTTTGGGCTTTGACCATCTCAGGGTTCATCCCAAAAATCATGAATACCTTGAACTTTTTAAGCTTTGCGATGATTGCCTTTGTTGGCGGTGTGCTGGTTATCACATCAGACGGAGCACTGGTTACTGTCGGAACGATTGTTATCTTTACTGAATATGCGCGACAATTCACCAGACCTTTAAATGAATTATCGAACCAATTCAACTTGCTGCTATCCGCTATCGCGGGTGCAGAAAGAGTATTTCAGGTAATGGATGAAACACAAGAGGAAATTGATGAGGACGAGGCAATAGATCTTCCAGATACAAAAGGTCATCTTGTTTTTGATCATGTCGGCTTCGGTTACGAATCAGCCGACATTCTAAATGATATCAGCTTTGAAGCAAAGCCCGGAGAAACAATTGCATTTGTAGGCCACACTGGTGCCGGGAAAACTACCATTATTAATCTGATCTCCCGCTTTTATAATTATGATAGCGGTCAGATTACACTGGATGACATCGATATAAAAAAAATAAAGCGGACCAGTCTCCGGAAGCATATGGCTTTTGTTTTACAGGATACATTCTTATTTCACGGAACGATTCGGGAAAATATCCGTTACGGCAACTTAGATGCGACGGATAAAGAAGTAGAACAGGCTGCGAAAGATGCGAATGCTCATGACTTTATCATATCTTTGCAGGATAAATACGATACCGTTTTGGATCAGGACGGAAGCGGAATCAGTCAGGGACAAAAACAGCTGTTGACCATCGCCCGCGCATTATTAGCAGAGCCGAAAATTTTAATCCTTGATGAGGCGACCAGTAATATTGATACCGTAACAGAGCTGCACATTCAAGAAGCATTAAAACGCCTGATGAAGGATTGCACAAGTTTTGTTGTCGCCCATAGACTCAATACGATTCGGGAAGCAGATAAAATTATCATGCTGGAAGGTGGAAATATCATGGAACAGGGCAGCCACGAGGAGCTTATGAAGCGGAAAGGGAAATATTATCACCTTTATCAATAAAATGAGCTCTAAGCAAAAAAATTCTTAAATTAAGTATATATTTACTAATTCCGATGTAATAGAGAGCCATAAATTTACTAAATCGACTCCTTCCCTATTTATCGATGTTTTCTCATCGCTTAAAAGAAAACAGTCTTACAAAAAAAGAAATTGCAGAAAATTTTTTGTCTACATCCAGGATTACAGGAAAGTTTTCAATGGATTCGCTTTTCCAATATATTATTCATTGATTGTAACTTTTTTTAATTAAAATTATAATCAGAAATGTTTTTGACAAGTGCTTAAGTCAGCTATATAGATAACCTTGATCGCTAAAGTACGAAACAATAAAATATTAAAAAACCTGCCCAAAAGTCTATCAAATCCATGCATTGGGCAGGTCTAAACAAATTACAATTCTTATTAATTCTTTTCCGATATTTTTCTTGTTACTTCAAGAAATTTATCAATATCTCCGGAAGTATGGCAATGAATAGGTGATACCCGGACGATTGCCTTAAGGCCAACTGATTCTAGAATTCTTTTCGAATAATGACTAGTTGATTCCCTAGCATAAACTAATATATTGTTCTCTCCATATAGCTTCACTGCATCAGTACAGGAAATATTGTCAAATGTCAGAGCCAAAATTAGATCTTGATTCACTCCATTTGCTTCCTCAAAATGCACATTCACATTTTTTAGGTATTTAGTACCTTTAACTCTTGTGGAGCCATACAACAAACGGTGTAAAATTGCTTGTTCTTGAAAATGGATTCGACTCATACCTTCCACAATTAAATCTCTTCTGTTATTGGAAGTGCTAAAATATCCGCCAATCTCACAGATATAGTCTATTATTTTCGTGAACCCAGCAAAATGGGAAGGCGTAGGACTCCCTACGTCCCAATTGTTTTCCTCTGTTGCCAATAAACGCTGGTGCGGGAGGGAGGAAACTCGATCAGAAAGGTATCCAAATCCAACCCCACGATTACCAAACATTTTATATGGAGCAATATTAAGTGCATCTATATTCCAGGTATCAATATCAATTACCCCATGAGGCGCTCCTTGTACTGCATCAACAACTACAAAAGTATTTGGATTTTTCTTCTTTATTTCTTCAGTGATTTTTTTTATATCATGCATTGCACCAGTTATATTGGAAGTTAAAATTACTGATACTATTACTGTCTCTTCATCAACTAGTTCCACTATATTGGGAATCGGGATGCTTCCAGATTTAAAATCTGCTTTCGCTATTCTTAACTCTTGATTGTATTGTTCAGCAGCAAACTGACATGCGTCATAAGAAGATGGATGTTCAATTTCAGTTGTTACAATATTTCCTTTCTTACAGGATGCAGCAATCGTTGTTATCATTTCAAACATTAACTTAGAAGCTGTCAATGATGAAGCAATGGAGCCTCCTTTTGCATTTAAGAAAAGCCTGATGTCCTTTTTACCTTGCTCAATAATTCTCCGAATATCCAATGCTATATCGTGTGTTCTTTCTGGACAATCGGGTATAGCAGATAAACGGGACTGCTCTTCCACTGCAGATTTTAAACGTAATGATCCTCCAGCATTCTCAAAGAAAATCCGAGACTCTCCATCAGGGTTTTTATTTAAATACATAAAACTTGAATTCAATCTATTTTGCAGCTCGTTTGGAAAAAATTCTTTATTGCGTTTTTTCATTAAATCACTTCTCCTTTATTACTGTTAGAAAGTATCTTCTTTTCCCACATTTATTTTTTTATTTTTAGATGCGAATACTTCCTCATCAAGATCATTTGTTTTCTTTCCTATGATTGTTGTTCCATTTAAATCCCCTACGATATTCAAAGTTGTATGACCCATATCAATCACCGGCCAAATTGCAGCTAATATAGGAACTATTAATAAAGGCATCCCTAGCGCCTCCAATAAAACAATTGAAAAAACCACGCCAGCTCCACGAACTCCTGCAGCTCCAATAGAAAGGACTAGACCTAATAAAACAAATTGTAAAATTAAAGAAATAGTAATATCAAGACCGTATAAGTTAGCTGCGAATACAGAAATAACACCAAGAGCTACTGCAAACCCATCCATGTTAACTGTCGCTCCAAAAGGTATAGTAAAACCCGATGTTTTTTCCGAAATTCCCAAGTTCTTTTTTGATACCTGCAAAGAGATTGGGATGGTAGCATTACTAGTAGAGGTTGTAAAGGCAAATAACATAGATGGATAAATATTTTTGTAAAATTGTATCGGATTTAACCCCGTAGTTATTTTTAAAATAACAGGATAAACCAATAACAACACAATTGCCATTGCTATATAATCAGCAACCACAAACGAAATAACTGAAGACAGCATATCAGAACCAAATGTACCAACCATGTTGGCAAGTAATGCAAAAATTCCATAAGGTGCTAATTTGATAACATACTCTGTCAATTTCAACATGATATTTGCACTTTCATTTATTATCTTTACCCCAGTAGGGACTTTTTCCTGTCCGATAGCCAACATTACTAGCCCAATGATTACAGTAAAAATGATAATTGGCAGCATATCCATATTACTTAAAGATTCAAAGATATTCGTCGGTATCCAGGAAAGGAAATGTTCTACAAAATTAAAATCACTTGATTCAACTGTTTCATTATGATTTAAAAGTGATTGGTTTCCTTTCCCCGGTTGAATAATCAATGCAGTTATTATCCCGATTGATGTTGCTATCAGGCTCGTAATAACAAGATACAGCAAGAAACCGCCACCAACTTTTCCCACAGATTTCGCATTCTTCATTTTTAAAATACCTGCCAAAATGGAAGTAATCACCAATGGAATAATCAACATTTGTAATAATTGAATAAATAAGGTGCCAAGTGGCTCAAGATACTTGGCATAATCTCCTAACAGAAGCCCTGCTACAATACCCAGTAATCCGCCAATAGCAATTTGCGTATATAACGGCATTTTAAACCAGCGTTTCATATCCATCCCCCTCTTTTTTGTAAGCCCTTTCAATATTCCGTTGAACAAAATTGTAACAAATAGTTCATATATGGTAAAATTAAATTTATAGGTATTAATTATAAGAAAAATCGATATTAAAAGGAAAGATACTATGAATTGGACTCAAGTGGAAGCATTTTTAACAACAGTAAGACTTGGAAGCTTCTCCAAAGCTGCAAATAACTTGTTTGTCTCTCAGTCAACCATTAGTCAAAGGTTAAATGCCATAGAAGAAGAATATGAAATTACCTTGTTAAACCGTGACAGAGGGATAAAAGGTATATCTTTAACAAATGAAGGAGAACATTTTTTTCAAATTGCTTTAAAATTTGAATCATTATTATCCGAAGCTCAAAATGTAAAATCAATGAATAAAAGTACCACCGTTACAATTGGAGCAGTCGATAGCGTTCATAACTATATTTTAAAGTCTTTGTACACTATAATTACGAAAGAATTGTCTAATGTTAGGCTTGCAATACGTACGTATCAGTCAAACGAAATTTACTCCTTAATTGACCAAAGAGAAATTGATATTGGTTTTCCATTACAGGAGCGTATCGTTCGTAATGTTAATGTTACACCGCTGTTTACAGAGGAATTAGTTCTTATACAAAAGAAAGAAAACAATTTTCCCAATAAAATTATTGAGAATAATAAGCTTTGTCCAGAACATCAGCTTTTGATTAATTGGGGAATTGATTATCAAAATTGGCATGAAAAACATTGGGGACCGATTACTAATACCTTTATCCAAATCGACACGGCAAAAATCATGCAAGATTTAATACAACAGGAAAACCTATGGGCTATAGTACCTGTCTCCATCGCGAGGAGTTTTTATACAGAGGGATTAGTCGATGTGTTTTTACTCGAAGATCCTCCACCCCCCAGAACTTGTTACCATGTAGAAAAAGAAGGGGCCAAGAATTACCCTGATCAAATCAACCAGATTATCTTACGTTCTAAACCTTTCATCGAAAAAATTGTTAGGCCATGGAAAATTGATTAGTTTACATTTAAAATGTTTTACAGAGATATGGCATTATATCAACCAATAACTATCAATGAGTATTCTCGTGATAAGCCTCGTTTATTTATTAATACAGTTTAGAAAGTTCTAGTTCTTTTTTTAGAATTGCTTGCAAAAAACTTCGAGGATAAAGTGCCATTCCTCAAGATGCAGTAACACAAGTAAGTTATTAATTCCTGCTTTCTTTATTGAACCTTCTGATAACAACACTCTTCAATTTGAAAAATTGCATATGAATTTTCTATTAAGGAGTAAGTGTCGGGGTTTGCTGTTTTCCTTTTAAAATTCCCCATATTTACAAACCTGTTCACCTTTCTGAGCTTGCTCATTTTTCCGTCATCCTTTTTGAGCTCGAAATGGTTTTTCAATTTTATTATGTAACTGTTGTATATCTAAAACTTATATATGTTTCATTCAGCTCTGTGGAGTATAGTTTTTAGGACTATACTCCTCCCTATAGTACACGAAATAATGTTATTAACTAAACTTTACAAACGTACATAATAGTAAACTTTTAATAGTCTGCAGACATTAAAAAGCTAATTGATAAATTTTTATTTTCCTGAGGTACTTCTTGAGATAAACGCAATTATTTATAATTTCATTTCCCAAAGCTGAATAAAATATGCTTCAAAAGGACGTTCAAGTGACAGCACCATCACACAATGATAAACTGTTTCTAGACGATAAAAACATATTACACATTAAAAAAATGGAGGTGGGAAGCTTGCGCAGGAAAGGTAAAATGATTGAAAAAGAAATAAACAGCTCCTTTTTAGGAGAAACGATGACATTGCAGATTTATCATCCTGAAGTTTTTTCTACAGCATATAAATATGAAATCTGCATCATGCAGGATGGAAAGGATTACTTTCAGATGGGACGAATCGCTACATTAAGCGACAAGCTTCATGATGAAAAGGAAATGCATAATGTGATTTTTGTGGGAATTCATTACAAAGATAAATATGACCGCAGAGAAAAATATCACCCGTCCGGCGAGCAGAATGAAGCATACACAGATTTTCTCATCCAGGAAGTCGTGCCATACTTAGATGAATTGATTCCGGCAAATCACCAGGGAAAATCACGTTCGATCATTGGCGATTCTCTGGCAGGAACATTGGCATTGATGACCGCAATGAAATATCCGGATCTATTTGATAAAGCAGGACTCCAGTCTCCTTATGTTGACGATAAGGTGTTAGCACATGTCGAACAGGCAAAGCCTCTGACCACACTGGACATTTATCACACCATCGGTACAAAGGAAACAGAAGTAAAAATGAGCGACGGGAATACAGCTGACTTTGTAGAACCGAACCGCAAATTAAATCAGGCATTGGAAAAAGCAGAAGCAGCGTATACCTATCATGAATTAGAGGACGGCATTCATACATGGAAGTATTGGCAAAATGATATGCGCCGCCTGCTCACAACTTTATTTGATTAAAATTTCTATTTTCCATTTCTTTTGCTATACTTATGTAAATACAGATTATTTATAGCTGATAATAATTTATATACTAGGAGGTTGTATGAATGAAATATGGAATCGCTATTTTCCCTTCAAAAAACGTACAGGATCAAGCCAATGCATTAAGAAAGCGTTACGACCCAAGGTACGCATTAATCCCTCCGCATATTACATTAAAGTACCCGTTTGAAACAGATCCGGAGCAGATTGATGACGTGGTTCAGGAGCTCCATAAAATTGCGGGCAGCGTAGACCCTTTTTATATTCATATCAATAAGGTAAGTACGTTTGAACCGATTACCAATACGATTTATTTGAAAGTTGAACCAATCGAACAGTTACAAACACTCAATGAACAGCTGCAGCAAGGAATACTTGAAAATAACCAAAAACACTCTTACGTACCGCATATTACGATTGCTCAGGATTTGGAGCATGATGAATTCTCGGATATTGTAGGGAGATTAAAAATGGAAGGTTTTGCAATCAAGGATTATATTGACCGCTTCCAGCTGTTATACGAATTAGATAACGGTTCTTGGACGGTATATGAAACATTTTTATTAGGAAAGGAATAAACACGCATGCTCGTAAAAACCGCACTGACTCCGGAAGAATTACAAGATGTCTATCACATTCGAAATGAGGTATTTGTAGATGAACAAAACGTGCCTCCTGAAGAAGAGATAGATGAATTCGATAAAACAGCAACGCATTTTATCGCCTATGCTGAAGAAACCCCGGTTGCAGCCGCCCGTCTGCGCTTCACAGAAGACGGTTATGGCAAATTAGAGCGTATCTGTGTGCTCAAATCTCAGCGCGGGAAGGCTATCGGCAAGAAATTAATGCAAAAAATGGAAGAAGAAATTACAAATCAGGATTATCATCTGGCTAAATTAAACGCACAGACACATGCGCAGCTTTTTTACCAAAAGCTTGGCTATGAAGTGACATCTGGAGAATTTATGGATGCAGGCATTCCTCACGTCACCATGATAAAAAAATTATAAAGTTATAAATAGAGGCCCTTATCTCTGGCAGATAAGGGTCTTTTTTAATACATTTTTTCTCTGCTTCTGTACACACTATAAAATACTGTGTACATTAAAGGAGCGTATGATATGTCTAGTTATATGAGTATGTTTACAGAAGTTATCTTTGGTTTTTTCGCATTATTTTTAATCACAAAATTATTAGGCAAAACACAGATTTCTCAGATTACCCCATTTGATTTTATTTCTGCATTGCTCTTGGGAGAATTAGTCGGAAATGCTTTATTTGACCCAAACGCCGGCATACCGGAAATAGCATTCGTCGTAGCTCTATATGCTATTCTCATGTATATTATTGAAATCGTTTCACAAAAGTATAAGCGGACCAGACATCTGCTTGAAGGAAGTCCGACCATCATAATCCATCGCGGCAAACTTGTCCGGGATATGATGAAAAAAACCAAGCTGGATATTAATCAGCTGCAGCACCTTTTAAGAGAAAAAGATGTGTTCTCTATCAGTGAGGTAGAATTTGCGGTATTAGAAGCAAATGGAACGGTTTCTGTTCTGAAAAAAACGGATTATCAAACGCCTACACGCAAGGATTTAAAATTATCTCCCCAGGATGTTACCTTGCCTATAACGCTCATTAATGACGGGGAAATCATTCAAGATAATATGGAAGAGAAAAATCTTCCTTTATCCTGGCTGGAGGAGTCTATCCATGAACAGGGGTATAAAGATGTTTCAGAAATTTTTTATGCAGAGTATACAAAAGGGAGTCCTCTATACATTGTTCCCTTTTTTAATCGTGAACATAAAAAATATAAAGATTTTGATTGATACTGTTTTTCCGCTTAACTGTATAAAAGCATTCCTTTTTTAGAACAGGAATGCTTTTATACATATTTATTGACGTATCTTCCTCTCCCGGTAATAATGGAAGAATCCAATGGCAGCTCTATCGGCTTTTGAGGTTCAGACCGATTGCGGTAATAACGGTCATACGTTGCACTAAGCTCCTGATGTTTTCTATCCAATTGAACCTTAAATGCACTTTCTACTTGATCAGCTTTTTTCTGAGTCGGCTGTACTCTTTGATGATAATCAGCATACTGTGAAGTCTGCACCGGAAGAATATATCCCATCCCCCGCACCTCCTTTGTATAGTCACCTTTATATACCCTTCCTCAAAAAATTTGAAACCGCTTTTTTATATTATATACAATTTCTTAATTTTTGTATAGTCAGAATTTTTCTGCATTGTAACTGGTGCGGTTACCAATGTTGTCAAGTTAATCAACCGCTACGACGGATTATGATGGGGCGGGTAATCGCAGTCCCAGTCCCATTCAGACCCCCGCTGAATGAAGTTTCACTTTATTTTTATTGAAATAGCCATTCATCATGACCACACTCGCCCACACCAACACAGGGAAGACACATATCCTATAAGGAAAGAAAATTCAAATTGTGAAAGGAGCAATTTCTCATGGGTTGTGGAAAAAATTACGATACCGGAAGTTGTGTAGCAGATATTTTAAAAGACATTGTTGATGCTCAAAATGACATTGTAGAAAATTGCTGTGATACGAGCTGTGAACAATCAATCAACGACCTCTTATGCACAAATGAAGTAACCAACGATTTAGACACCGTGCCTGTTATTTTATACTGTAAGGATTGCAAACCTTTTAAGGGGTTTGGCACAACGAAAAACCATCACAACAAAATGAATCCTATTTTATCCAGCTTTATTTTCAGGGTGAAAAAAGTAGATAAAAATAATTGTGCTATTCTTGAGTTATTACTCAGTGATGGAGAAAGCTGCGGTTTTGATCATATGAAGGATCCTACAGACCAAAACACCGATGACCTGGAAGCAACAGGTATTTGTATCACAGTAGATTTAGATTGTTTCTGCCATGTTACTTGCTTACCAGCAATTAGAGCATTTCACTAAAATAGCAGCAAGAACTAAAAAGACACCATCCAGGTAATATATTCCTGGACGGTGTTTTTTAAAAACCTAATAACTGAATGCTTTCAATATCCTTAATTGCAATTTCTACCCTGTTTTTCCGGTTATTCAACTGTAAAAAAACAGTATCTTTTTCTGTTTCACGAATAATGCCCCGGTATTTTTTATTAGAAGCTGTCATTACTTCACACCTTAGCGACGGAGCAAATTCAGATCGATTGGTTAAATAATTTATTTTCTCCGGAATCGTCATTTCCATAAACTTTTTCTTGCTCGATTGCTGTTCTTCTGACCGGGAGCTCTCGGCTGATGGTCTTTTTTTATCTTTTGGCTGTGTTTTATTCAAAGGCGGGACTTCGTTTGAATGGAGTTTCCTCTGTCTTCTATAGTCGCCAACATAATTCTCCTGCATCGGAGCTTGAGACGCTTTCAGCTGCGGCTGGCTGATGTAAAGTAAAGGAGATTGCGCTTTATTTTTTTCTGTCATTGGTCATTACACCCCTTCTCGGCTTATCTTGTATAGTCTATGAACCTAGATTTTGTTTTGTGTCAAAAGCGCCATGGTCTCTACATACGAAAAGGATTGCCTCTAATTTGTGAGACAATCCTTTTTCAGTCTTATAATCAAATCAAATAACTCATAAATGCAGTGGCCATTCCGAAATAAATCAATGTAGAGATAAGGTCATTAATCGTTGTGATAAATGGCCCTGAAGCGACTGCCGGATCAATATTCAATCGATTCATCAGCATCGGGATAAGAGCCCCTGCTAATGTTGCTACAAGAAGGGAACCCATAATAGATAACCCTAAAAGTATGCCTAAATAAATACTTCCTTGCCATATAAAAATAATTGCTGCAAGGATAATTCCACAGAATACCCCATTGATGAGTCCTGTTAATGCTTCTCTGCCCAAAAGCTTCCATTTCCCAGTATTTTCAAATTCTCCTGTTGCCATTCCTCGTACGGATACAGCAAGTGCCTGGGTCCCAGAATTACCTGCTGTTCCTCCAATCAAAGGAATAAAAGCAGCTAAAATGGCTACCTGCTCCAAGGTTTCTTCAAAACTGGCAATCAATGTAGCAGTTAACATACCTAAAAATAACAGGATAACCAGCCAAGGAAGTCTTTTTCTTGCTGAACGAATCGCTGTATCATCCTTAATATCCGTATTGGACATCGCCGCTAATTTGGAGTAATCTTCACTGGCCTCTTCTTCCATAACATCTAAAATATCATCGACCGTGATAATACCTAGAAGGTGATCTTGAAAATCCACTACCGGAAGTGCAAGAAAATCATAATCCCTGAACATCTGTGCAACATCTTCCTGATCCTTTGCAACGGATACAGCAACAACTTTGGTACTCATGACTTCTTTAATCAATGTATCATGGTCCGCAATAATTAAATCTCTTATTGATAAAACACCGACTAAATGTTTATCATCATCGAGAACAAACAAGTAATAAATCGTCTCAGCGTCTGGAGCTTCTTTTTTTAGCTGATTCATCGTCTCGGAAACAGTTTGATTTTCAAAAAGTACAACATATTCTGTTGTCATGATACTACCAGCAGTTTTTTCTTCATAATGAAGCAGCTGTTTAATATCGTTAGCAGATTCCTTATCCATGATTGTTAAATAACTGACTACTTTTTCTTTATCCAGCTCATTCAAAATATCGACTGCATCATCGACAGGCATTTCAGCAAAAATCATCGCAGCATATCTCGGATCCATCTCCTCAAAAAACTCAACGACATCATCCAAATCAATATTGATTAATATCTCTGACATTTCTTCAGGAGATAAATACGTGTATATCTGTGACCTTCTTTCTTCATCCTGCTGCTGGAAAAATACAGCCTGATCATATGGATGGTTTTCCAGAAACTCTGTCCGAAACTCCTCCATGTTTTCCATTTCCAAAGCTTCTTGAACTTTATCAATATGTTCTTGAAACTGTTCTTCATATTGAACATCATATTGATCCTTTTTCATAGCAATTCCCCCTTTCTTTTCACTGATTTTCTTATTCTTACACATCCTTCCCTATTTTACAAGATGCGAAACAAATAGCAAGTCTTACAGCAGCAAACAAGAACTTTATCTCACTAGATGATCAGCTTTTTCTTTGCCGGCTATATACTAAAAAAAGGTTACGACGCTATTTATTTTCCTGAAGGCAACTTTTTTACCCAGAAATCACTTTATATGTGTTTTTTCTTGTTGTCAAGTAATTTTCCTGTAATATATTATTTTGCATTAGAGAAACATTAACTTTTTCTAATTTGAAGTTCACGTGTACATGATGATTACTATATCTATTATTTTAATTTACGTGTGTGTTCAAAAAAGCTCGGTAAAAGGATACGCTTCAAAAATGGAAAAAATCCAATAACATAATGGACCGGTGAAAAAGATTTCATTCACCATCACATACTTCAAAGAAAATTAAGTTATACTGTAAGATGAGCCTATATTTTAATGAAATGAACTTATATGTACAAGGAGGTTTGACGATGAAATTAGATATTATCGGCGACGTACATGGATGCCTGGATGAACTTTTGGAGCTGCTGGACAAGCTGGATTATTATCAGAATCAAGGCTTCTATTCTCATCCTCACGGCAACAAAATCGTATTTATAGGAGACATAACAGACCGCGGACCAGATTCCATCGCTGTTATCCGCCTGGTCTATCAGTTAGTTATGGAACAAAAAATAGCTTATTATGTCCCGGGAAATCATTGCAATAAATTATACCGTTATTTTTTAGGAAACCGGGTACAGGAAAAGCATGGTTTAGAAACGACGGTTGCTGAATGGAAAAGCTTAAACGAATCTCAACAAATGGATATTCAGGAAAAGTTTAAGACACTTTATGAGAATGCTCCTTTGTATTTACATTTTGAAGACATGAAATTAGTTGTTGCCCACGCAGGAATAAAGGAACATTTAATTGGGCAGAGAGACGGGCATACAAAGTCATTTGTCCTTTATGGAGATGCCACTGGCCAAACAGACCATCAGGGAAAACCAATCCGGCGGGACTGGGCAAAGCATTACCGGGGAGAGCCATGGATTGTATATGGGCATACACCAGTTTTAGAACCGCGTCAAATCAACCGGACCATCAATATAGATACGGGCTGTGTGTTCGGAAATAAACTGACTGCTTTTCAATTTCCCGAGCAGACAATCATTTCCGTGCCATCCAACCAATTCTTTCAGCCTGAGCGGTTTACAGATTTCCCGGATAATCAATAGACAAGCTTTTTTTACATGCAGCCATATCTGAGGGTAGCATACAGTGGAATTGCATTTTCTTATGTTCAAAAGGATGCTCCCATTCAATTGCTGTACAATGCAGCGCCTGACGCTCGAGGGCATCTGTGCTTCCTCCATACAGGTCATCTCCCAGGAGAGGATGCCCTAAATGACTGAAATGAACACGAATTTGATGCGTTCTCCCTGTTTCCAATTGAATTCGCAAAAAAGATGCTCCAGAAAGTGTGGATACAGTCTGATAATGCGTCGTTGCCTCTTTACCATCCTCCCAGTTCACTTCACGTTCTATAATAGATGTTTTCTTGCGGGCGATTGGCGCACGTACCGTTCCGGCTGAAGGAGTCATTTCTCCAGTAATAATCGCTTCGTATGTACGATGGATTTGATTCTTTTTCTGTGCTTCGGATAACAGCGCATGCGCATACCGGTTTTTCGCAACTAAAACAAGACCAGACGTATTTCTGTCTAATCTTGTTACGATATGCACCGTTGCCGGATGACCTGATGCATTATAATAGGCCTGAATCCCGTTTGCTAATGAATATTGGCGGTCATTCATTCCTGGAAGACAAGCCTGTCCAGCCGGTTTATTTAAAACTAAATGATCTTCATCCTCATAAATAATTGCCAAATTCATTTCGGTTGCTTCAATACCGTCTGACACTTCATCAGGAAAAATGACGGTTAATTTATCATTCTTCCTGAGTGTTTCTGTTATATAACTCTCTTGTTCATTGATTAAAAATTTCCCGCCCTCTTGTTTCATAGCAGTCAGTAATCTTCTAGAGAAACCTTGCTTATTCTGTAAAAATTCCTTAATTGTCAGCTGCGCACCAGCTTCATTAATCACCCAGCTTTTTTGTATGCCCGCGGACACTTAATCCACCTCAGTAACAAAGGAATCTCTCACACGATGCCAGAAAGGAAATTGTCTAAAACGCGCAAAACGAATCTTTTCATTTGCCACACGGCATTGGATCGATTTTACTTCATGATAATTTTTTGTGAAATGATCAATCTGAATCAAGAAGGAATTATCCACCATCGGCTTCAGAAAGCATGTATGATGCTTCGGCAAAACTAACGGCGAGCCAATCGTCCGGAAAACACGGTTATTGATTGATGCATTCTCCGTTATCTGAATAGCCTCCAGAGACGGGTGAATAATTGCTCCTCCAAGCGCTTTATTATATGCCGTACTGCCGGAAGGGGTCGATATACATATCCCATCCCCGCGAAATGTCTCAAAATGCTCCCCCTTCAACTCCACATCTAAGACAACAGATGAACCATCTGCCGTTTTGATCATCGCTTCATTTAACGCAAGATGCCTGTCTTCTTTTTTTCCTAATTCATCCCGGATGATTACTTCCATTAATGGATATTCTACCGTCTGAAATGGCGTTCTCGCAATTTCAGTCAAGAGCTTATCCACTTCCTCCTGTGTCCAATCCGTGTAAAAACCTAAATGACCGGTGTGGATCCCGATAAACGCTGTTTCTTTCAGACGGTGATTATAGCGATGGAAAGCTTCTAAAAAGGTGCCGTCGCCGCCAACTGAAATAGCTAAATCAGGCTCCTCCTTGTGATATTCCAGTCCAAAAGACTCCAAATATTGCCGCATCATGTTCTTTATTTTATTTGACCGCTTGTCTCCTCTAGAAACAATTTTAAACTTCATTACATTTTCCCATCCTTTGTCTATGATTTACGATGAAAAACACGCTGAGCTTCATGGATTTCGCTTCTGATTTTAGACATTTCTTCATCCAGTTTAAATGCAGCCTCGGCAGCCTTCTGCAGACGCAGTTTAACCTCTGAAGGTAAATTCCCTTCATATTTATAATTTAAAGAATGTTCATTGGTCGCCCAAAAATTCATCGCAAGTGTACGTATTTGAACTTCAGCTATAACAATTATTCTTCCCGTCACCGTCTCCACGGGGTATTCAATAATCATATGATAAGACCTGTACCCGCTATCTTTTTTATGAAAAACATAATCTTTTTCTTCAATAATTTGAAAATCATTGCGTTTCCTGAGCATTTCGACGATGGGATAAATATCATCAACAAATTGACAAACAACTCTTATCCCTGCGATATCCTGTAAGGTGTCTAAATTCTCAAGAGGAATTTGCCGTTCACGCGCCTTTTCGATAATACTTGGTATTGGTTTAACTCTTCCTGTGACAAACTCAATCGGTGAATTGCTGGATTCTCTCTCATACTCAGCACGAATCCCTTTTAGCTTTACTTTTAATTCTTCTACTGCCTGTTTATATGGCGCTAACGTTTTTCCCCAGTCCATCGAACATCACCCTATATGTAAACTAATATTATTATTTTTATTTTATCACAGAGTAGCATTAGTACAAAGGAAAGAGGGACTTTTAAGGAAAACTTGGCAAACCGGGCCTTAAACGACCACCTGCTAAAGCAGGTGGATTTGGACATGAATGTCGGCGACTAAAGTCGCTCTTCAGGCTAAAGTCCTGCTCAAAGTCATTAAGCTGAAGCATATTCAAAATAAGACTGAACTCATTCTTCAATCTTGAATATATCGTCTTTGTTTTCATTGAATTGATTGGCTATATAATTTCTTATTATCTCTTCCGTTACTGTTCCAACTGTGGCGCAAAAGTACCCTCTTGCCCACAAATGCTGTCCCCAATATCTTTTCTTTAGTTCTGGAAATTCGTCCTGTAATAACCTTGATGATCTTCCTTTCAGATATTGCATGATTTTACTTGGCGCAACACTTGGTGGACAAGATAATAATAAATGGATATGGTCTTTGCCAACACTACCTTGCAGGATGGTTATTCCTCTTGCTTCACATCCTTGCCTAATCAATTCTCTTGCTCTAACTGCTATATGACCTTGCAATACCTTATATCTATACTTTGTTACCCATATAACATGGTACTTTATATCATATACTGCATGACCGCTTTTTCGATATCCGTCCATACTATCACCTCATCCATTAGTATGGACAAAAAAGATAAGGCTAAAAGCGGATACCGTCTAAAGACGGTGGAGTTAGACCACGCATTTGGAAATTAAATAGAATACTCCTAAACAACCTGCTGTCAGGAACCTCCATGTCAAAGTATCGGGTTTTTTCGAAAGCCATCTGCCTGCATAGTTATTTTTTGCAATGCTTCTTCATACAAGCCATAATAGAGATAATCTAATTTTAGAACTGGAGATTTATGTATGAGCCAAGAAGTAGAAATTGAATTTAAAAACCTGCTGACCACACAGGAATATAATCAACTAGCAGAAGCTTTATTTTCACAGGCAGAGACAATAGAGCAGACAAATTATTACTTTGAAACGCCCTCCTTTGATTTAAAAGGAAACCATTCTGCATTACGAATACGGAAAAAGAACGAAACATATACTTTAACATTAAAAGAACCGCATCCGGATGGATTATTGGAGACGCATGACAAGCTGACAGAGGAAGCATTTCTATCATGGACTTCCGGCTCGCCGACAGAAGCTCCAAATGTATTAAAACAGCTGCAGGAAATGTCTGTCGATGTGCCATCGCTGACTTATTTAGGAAAAATGACCACCTTACGAAAAGAGAGAACTTATCAGGATACACTCATTGTTTTAGATAAAAGTATGTATTTAGATACGGTGGACACTGAGCTGGAATTAGAAGCAGCTTCAAGGGACCATGGAGAAAAAGTATTTAAAAGCTTACTTGGAAACTATGAAATACCTTTCCGGGAAACGCCCGCTAAAATAGCACGTTTTTTTAATCAAAAACAGTGAACCTCCCTGTAAAAAGCAGTTGTATTACAAATTGTTATTTTCCATTTGTAATAACAAATAGGAGATTAGCCTTCTGTTACGGTACAGATTATTTGATGAAGTGAATCTATATTGCTACAATACTAGTACAAGGAGCAAATGATATGAAACAAAATAATATAAAAACGGTATATAGCGGAATTGGCGGTTATGAAAAGATGGAGCAGATTGTGGAAACATTCTATGGACATGTAAAAGAAAATCCTGTCTTAATACCGCTTTTCCCGGATGATTTAACCGAAACAGCACATAAACAGAAGTTATTTCTCACACAGTTTTTCGGCGGGCCAAGATTGTATGAAGAAGAACGCGGACATCCGATGTTAAGAAGAAGACATCTTCCGTTTCCGATAACACCAAGCGCCCGTGATGCTTGGCTGGCCTGTATGAATCTTGCATTAGTAGAAAACGAGGTAGAAGAACCTTATTATACGGAAATGATGGAACGAATGACCTTGACTGCAAATCATATGATGAATACCCCTGAATCTTAGAAAGGAGCATTCAAAATGAATGGAAATCAACAAGAACTGTCATCTTCTAATCAAATGGACCCTGCTTTTAACTACATGAAATATGTTCAAAAACCGATTGAAATGTATGTTTTTATTGATCCATTATGTTCTGAATGCTGGGCATTAGAGCCTTATCTAAAAAAGTTATATGTTGAATATGGCCGTTTTTTTACGATAAAGCATGTAATCAGCGGACAGCTGACCGCATTAAATTCAAATGGTTTAAATAAAAGCAAACAAAAAAAACAATCCAGTTTCGCTCATCTCCCAAGCAATCATAAAGACATTGATTACCCTTGGGTGCCCGCTCTCGCAATTAAAGCGGCGGAATTGCAAGGTAAAAAGGCCTCTAAACAATTTATTCGTAAAATACAGGAGACGCTGTTTTTTGATAAACAGAATATCTGTAATGAGGATGTCTTATTAAGATGTGCATCCGATGCAGCATTAGATATCGAAGAATTTCAAAAGGATTTATTCTCAAATACTTCTAAGCGTGCACTGCAATGTGATTTACACCTTGCTTATGAGATGGAAGTAGATTATACACCTACCATTGTTTTATTTAACCAGGAAGTAGAAGATGAAGGTGTAAAGCTTTCTGGACTTCATCCGTATGATATTTACGAATTTGTGTTAAAAGAAATTTTACAGCGCACACCGATTCCGTCTGTAAAACCATCATTAATCGACTATCTGCAATTACAAAAAACAGTATGCACGAAGGAATTATCTGTTATTTATGACTGGTCCATTGATAAGACAGAAAAAGAGCTTAAAAAGCTGCAGTTTCAGCAAATCGTTGAAAGAGTGCCGGAAAAAAATGAATCCTGCTGGAAATACCTCGGCACGCTTTGAATCTATCACAATCAAAGTATGAGCTTCCTAGAAGTTAAGGCTGGCCGGCAGTCAAACGACCGCTGCGTTAATACAAACCAGGAAATACACTTATTTTTAGCATGGTTATCAATTTATTTTATTTTGAACCTGATCCGCTCAAAAAAGACCGGATCAGGTTTTTTAGATAATAAAAAAGATACACGGGGCAGCGTGTATCTTTTTTCCGTCTTTGTATAATTACAAAGGGGGGATGGGAGAAAGTTTCATGATCAAACAAAAGGGGTATTTGTTTGTAATCAACTTACAATTATATTCTAGCAAGTTCCTTTTCAGTTTTCAATAATTATGTGCATCTTTTCACAAAATATTCACTTCTGCTCTTTTCCGGCAGTCATTGTGTCATTTTTGTTGGACTTTTTGAACTTCTTCTTCTAGAAGAAATAACTCGGACATATAATGCAGTACAAACCAATTCCCCATCAAAGGAGGGAGTCCAATCATATGCGGCGTAATTATTTCCCTTTCATATTCATACTTTTAGTGATTATCGCCTTTTTCTTTAATTTATTAGGTTTTATGAACATGATACCTGTGTATATAACGCTCCCCTTATTACTCGCATCCATTTATTGTATGCTGTCTTCCATTGCTTATCAGAAAACAAGAGGATACCGGCGCTGAAATTAATAGCATCTATTATAGCTAAAACGGTAAGGAAGCCGAGCTTCCTTACCGTTTTTTTATGATTCATTTTATTTTTCCAGCAACGCTTCCATCTCTGTCAATTTTTCTTCAAAAACATCCAGAGCATCTAAAATAGCTTGTTTTTGCGTCATATCCACGCCAGCTTTTTTCAATACATCAATAGGGTCCTCGCTGCTGCCAGATTGCAGGAAGCCTAAATAGCGGTCCACAGCACCTTCTTCCCCATCTAAAATCTGTTTTGATAGCGCCGTTGCCGCAGAATAACCTGTAGCATATTGATATACATAATAATTCATATAAAAGTGAGGAATTCGCGCCCATTCTAAGCCAATTTTTTCATCACTTACGACATCTTCTCCGTAATATTTTTTATTTAAATTATAATACACCTCTGTCAGTTTATCAGCAGTTAACGCTTCTCCATTTTGAGCCAGCACATGAATATCATGCTCGAATTCAGCAAACATGGTTTGGCGGAATACGGTTCCGCGGAAGCCTTCTAAAAAGTGGTTTAAAATATAAAGCTTTTCCTTTTCGTCATCCAGATGCTCTAATAAATAATCGTTTAATAGTGCTTCATTTGTAGTCGACGCCACTTCTGCGACAAAGATGGAATAGTTTCCATAACGGAACGGCTGATATTTTCTTGAATAATAGCTGTGCACAGAATGTCCCAATTCATGAGCCAGCGTAAATGTGTTATTCACATCATCCTGCCAGTTCAAAAGAATATATGGATTTGTTCCATATGTTCCTGACGAGTAGGCGCCACTTCTTTTTCCTTTATTTTCTTCTACATCGATCCAGCGCTCGCTAAAAGCTTCCTCTAGAATGCCGGCGTATTCTTCCCCTAATGGCTTTAAGCCTTCCATGACGTATTTTTTAGCTTCTTCATACGTAACAGGCATTTTCACATCTTTTACGAGCGGTGTATATAAATCGTACATATGCAGTTCATCGACACCGAGAATTTTCTTTCTTAATTCGGCATAGCGGTGCAATAAAGGCAATTTCTCATTCACTGCCTCAACTAAATTATCATATACTTCTTCAGGTATATGGTTATTATCTAGAGCAGCCTGACGTGCACTCTCATAATTCCGGACTTTCGCATTAAAATTATGTGATTTCACCTCTCCGCTTAATGTAGAGGCAAATGTATTTTTAAATGAACCGTACGTATCATACATCGCATTAAAAGCTTGTTCGCGTACATTCCGGTCTGATGATTCCATAAATGTAGAGTATCTGCCGTGCGTCAGCTCAATTTCTTCTCCATCTGCATTTGTGATGGACGGGAAGGTTAAATCGGCATTATTCAGCATACCGAATGTTTGTGAAATGGCTCCGATCGGTTCATCTGCCTCTGCAAGCAATACCTCTTCCTTCTCGCTTAATATATGCGGACGGCTGTGATTAATATCATCTAATACTTTTTTATAAACCTGAAGTTCTTTGTTCTCTTCTATAAACTGCTTGAGCTTTTCTTCTGGTATTTCTAAAATTTCCGGTACAAGAAAGCTAAATTGACTGGATGCAGTCGTCAGCAGATTTTCTGCCTGCGCATTTAATCCTTGGTAAAAGGAATTCGTCGTATCCTGGTCCGTGCGTAAATGACCATAAACATATAACTTACCTAGACGCTCTGACAGTTCATCCTGAACCTGTAATGCTTCTAATAACGTATCTGCGGAAGTCCCTAATTTTCCTTTATACGCTGCCAATTTTGAAATATCATTTTTTAAGCTTTGAAATTCTTCTTTCCATTGTTCATCCGTCTCAAAAATGTCTTCTAAACGCCATGTAGACTCTTCTGGTATTTCATCACGCTTTGGTAATTGCTTTGCTGCTTTTGCCATACGATTATTGCCTCCCTTTTTACAATTCAACAGTACTTTCTGTTTCCAACAACTCTTCCGATGTAAATGTATTAAAGCCATACTGTTTTTATTCTTCTTATTTAGTATAACGAAATAAGGACGAATCATGCTCGTATTTTGCTTTTTTTTCTGTAAAAAATGAATAAAAAAAGGATTGGTCTCCCTGAGCTGCCTGCTCCTGCGAAGAATAACAAATGATTTCTTTTTTAGTCCGCAGAATGGAGGAGGATTGTATGTCTATCAATCCAGCACGATGGAGTAACTGAAGGTAATAACTCAAAGCATCGGAAAAATCGAAGGTGTCTTTGTCGTAGAAGGAATAAAGTATTTTCTTTACCCGGCCAATATCTGTCCGCTCCCCTGCTTTAAAATCGGCTAACCAAGTGACATACAGCTCTGTTTGCCACTTATAAAACGGGACGGGCACAGCAGCGTAATAAGGAATCGGCATAAAACAGATACTTGGAAGATGCTGAAACAGGTATCCTTTACTGTATAGCCATCTCCGCAGCTGATAGACGGCTCCATAAGCTCCCTCCACTTTTATACGGAGACGTTGTACTTCTTTTAACCAGACCTTCGGAAAATTGCCGGGATTCTTTTCTCTTTGAAAGAGATGTTTAAAATGCAGCTTGTGAAGCGGGTAGATAAGCTGTTTAGCAAAAAGCTTAGAGGCTTGTAGCGGATGTAAATGATGAAGAACAGCCATTTCTGATAGAAACGGGTCGTAAAAAAATAATTGCGGATAATTCTTTTGCGGAGAAGAATGAATAAACGTATCTAAAAAATGATTTGTTTGAAAAGTAAAGGCTCCTTTCTGCTTTAAATATTTCGCTCCGAGAATCCAAATGGATTCGATTCCGATTGATTTGTAGCCTTGGATCCTGCTTAAGATTTCTTCCTGCGGGATTCTTGAGCATTGAAACTCAACTGCTATTTTCTTTTGGCCAATACAAATAAAAATATCAGCCCTTTGAGAAATTTCGGGAAAATATACTTCTAATTCTGCTTGCATATTAAATCGTGTCAGCCACTGAAATAATTGCAGCTTCCCTCTTGCATGATAAGCTCCTTCTCCTCCCGAAAAAAGACATGCTGTCTGCGGTAAATGGGAAAAATGGGGCACCACTCTTTCTCCCGACCGGATAATCACTCTTTCTTTACAGACAGGGCAATAAAAGGTATTTTTGTTCTCTTTCCAATCTGCAATCTCTTTTTGCGAATGACGAAACAGCAGAATAGACTCTCCCGTTTTACTCACTGCTCGCTGCAAGCTTTATCACCTCCTATACATATATTATTTCGACAGCGTTTCTGCTTTTCCTGCTTTTTTCTGCTGCTGCATTTTTTCAAACAAATGGCTGAATTTGAACACCGCTCCATTGTAACGGCAAAAAAAGGCACAAAAAAACCTACAACAAATCGCAGCAAATGATTTCTTGTAGGTTTTATATTAGACATCCTTTGGAAAATAGGTACGAACCTGCTCAAATGCATTGTTTTCCATCAACCTCTTACCGTATTCTTCCAAAAGATGAATAGAAAGAGATGAATCCGATGCGTATTCCAGCACTTGGCTGATGACGTCTTCCTGACGATGTTCATCTAATACATCATAAGAAAATTCCATATATAAATAGTAGTTATCTTTATAGGAATATAACGTCTCTTCTCCAAAATCACTTACATCCTGCAGCTGGTGACTAAGCTGAATCAGATTCTCAAACTCATCAAATTCAACAATAATCCACAAATTCTCTTCCATCAGTTCGTCATTCTTTTCATCTTCGTCTTCTTTTTTATTGTCTCCAAACTTCTCTTCTAAAATATTGTCCAGCTGATCATCTACTGGTAAATCAATATTCCCATCCTCGGTTTCCAGCTCTAAATGTTCACCGTTTTTAGAGACCTTCGCTTTCGTAACAACAATTTCAAGACCTTTTTCCATCGCTTGAACTTGTATCCAAAGCGGTCCTTCCGGATTGAAATCCTCACGATAGTTGACTTCATCCATCATCTGCCAGAACAATTGCTCACTTCTTTCCCGGTTGTACCAGATTTCTTCTTTTTCAAAACCTAATTCCTCTATATCAACATAAGAAATATAAAATTTAATCGTATTTTCATTAATTCTTTCTATCTCCACAGTAAGCTCCCCCTTCTCATTAAGATAGAATAATCATCTCCTGTATCTTTATTCTAAACGGATACCTGAGCCGACAGCATATAATTAACGTCTCTATAATAGATGTACCCAAATCAATGTAATCCTAATCATAATCCTTATTTATCACATTGTATGCAAAAATGCAATCCACAAGAAATGAATACGCCCAGTTCCTGTCACTTTTCTGAAAAAAACAGATGAGCATCCCTATTAAATACGAATATAGCTATACATTTTATTTAGTTAGTTATTTTAACGTATTTCACGTGTTTTGTCATTTATCAGAGCTTATTTGATTTTCACCATTTTTACCCATAAAGAAAGGCGCAGACATCATCTGCACCTTTACTGACTTATTTTATTATTAATTAACCATTCGTTGTGCTTCACGTAATTGGAATGTTCTAACGGTCCGCGGTAAGAAACGGCGAATCTCATCTTCGTTATAACCAACCTGCAGTCGTTTTTCATCTAAAATTATAGGGCGACGCAATAAACCAGGATTATCCTGTATTAAATTAAATAAATCTTTCATCGGCAGCTGATCAATATTTACATTCAGCTTTTGAAAAACCTTCGATCTTGTAGAAATAATCTCATCTGTTCCATCCTCGGTCATACGCAATATTTCTTTAATCTCATCAAGAGATAACGGTTCAGAAAAGATATTACGTTCTGTAAAAGGAATATTATGCTCTTCCAGCCATGCTTTTGCTTTTCTACATGAAGTACAGCTTGGTGAGGTATAAAGTGTTACCATAAAACTTCACTCCTCAATCTAATTTATATTTTCAACATCCACCTAAACTTTATTAAATAATAATAAGTATAATCTGTTCATATGTACTTATTATACACCAAATATCTAATAAAAGGTAGGGGGTGCGATAAAATCATTTATTTAAATTCTCTTACCGCTTCTCACATAGTTTTAAGATTCCCTCATCTAATTGATAATAAACCTTTAAACCACATAAATTTTATTTATTCGATAAAAAATATATAATTCTGCCTGCACTATAAATTATTCCACTTATTATCATGGATTAAACGTCTTTTTCTGAAAGCGTTTTAGTCAAAATTATCTAAAAAAAGCTTGCTATTTCAATAAATACATAATATGATATTAAACATAACTTTTAATGTTAGGTTACCTAACATAATTTTAAAAGGAGGAATCCTCATTGAAAAAGGTGGAAGCAATTATACGCCCAGAGAAATTTCAGGATTTACGGGAAAAACTGTCAGCAATCGGTTTTGACGGCCTGACCGTGACAGAAGCAGCCGGGACCGGCAAGCAAAAAGGAAAAATTGGTGTATATCGCTCTACAGAGTTCGAAGTCACCTTACTTTCTAAATTAAAGGTGGAATTAGTTGTTTCCGAAGAAAGAGTTGATGATATAGTCGGCCATATTATCGATGCTTGTAAAACCGGACAAATTGGAGACGGGAAGATTTTCATCTCCCCAATCGAGCAGGTAATCCGCATAAGAACTGGAGAAAGCGGGACAAAAGCAATTTATTAACAGACAGGAGGAAATCATATGTTTAAGAAATCATTTACATTAGCTATCGTATTATTTTTAATAACAACGCCCGCATACGCTCAAACACCGACTGTAGAATCATTAGAGCTTTCCATCAACCTTGTATGGGTGATGCTGGGGGCCTTTTTAGTTTTCTTTATGCACGCAGGGTTTGCTATGGTAGAATCCGGCTTTACCCGTTCAAAAAATACATTAAATATCTTAATGAAAAATTTTTTAACTATCTGTATTGCTGCTATTCTATTTTTCGCAGTCGGCTACGGGGTTATGTTCGGTTCTTCCGCAGGAACTATTATCGGAACAAATGGTTTCTTTTTAAACAGCGTGGAAGATATTGGGTTCTTTGTATTCCAGGCTATGTTTGTTGCAACATGCGCAACAATTATGTCAGGAGCAGTAGCAGAACGAATTAAACTAGGGAGCTATATCCTTATCGTTATTGCCATGACCACTTTTATCTACCCTGTAGTCGGACACTGGATCTGGCAGGGAGATGGCTGGTTAACAGCTCTTGGTTTTAGTGATTTCGCCGGATCTACAGTTGTTCATTTAACCGGAGCTTCTGGAGCACTGATGGTTATTTCCATTCTTGGTCCGAGAATTGGAAAATACAATGGCAAGAAAGTTAATGTTATCCCGGGACATAATTTGCCTCTCGGAGCACTCGGCGTGTTTATCTTATGGTTAGGATGGTTTGGTTTCAACGGCGGCAGCACACTAGCGGCTGATCCATCGCTTGTTCCCTATGTTATCGGAACGACCTTGTTATCCACCTCTGCTGCGTTAGTATCTTCCTCCTTCTACACAAAATTACGATTTAAAAAAGTAGATGCATCCTTATCCATGAATGGGGTTTTAGGCGGTTTAGTTGGTATAACTGCCGGCGCAGCAGAAATTTCATTAGGCGGTTCTATCCTCGTCGGTCTGGTTTCCGGTATTTTACTAGTAGAAGCCATCCGCTTTATCGATACAAAACTGCGGTTAGACGACCCTGTAGGAGCAATTGCAGTTCATGGCGTCTGCGGAATTTGGGGTACATTAGCTATTGGATTCTTCTCGATTGATACCGGATTATTTCACGGAAATGGTTTCAGTCAGTTAGGAATTCAAGCACTCGGCGTTTTAGCAGTAATCATTTGGGTTTCTGCCACAATTGGAGGATTCACTTATGTATTAAACAAAATCTCACCAATTCGCGTATCTGCCGAAGAAGAAAAAGCCGGGCTGGACTTCTCAGAACATGGTTCCAGCGCTTATCATTTTAAAGACAGTTATTTAGAAGGAACATCAAGCCCGAAGGCACCAATTGGTCTGGCAGACCGCCTGAACCAAAAAATACCTGTTGAAAACTCGACAAAATCTTAATAATCTTTTTCTAAACTTAAAAACACTGCAGAGGAAAAACTCCCCGCTGCAGTGTTTTTAAGCTTTCATTAAATAATCACCTTTAATTCGATTCTTTCCGTTTTTGCATACCTTCTAAAAGGTTATCCGATTTTTCATCTTCATTATAACGCAATACTTCCTCTGAAGGCTGATATTTTTTCCCATAAATCTCTTTGTCCTTGTAAGTATGAATATCTTCATACATTTTTTTCATCTGGCTATAAATAATTTCCTCTGAATCACCCTGAGGAGACCAATATAAGATTTCCATCGGTGTTTCTTCATCCGTTGCCAGTGACTTGCGGTTATACCCAATTGCTCTTGCATGACGAAAACCTTCACGGGAATAAAACTTTAATCTTTTTTCCGAGTCGGTATCATCATAATTAATCGGTTCCACTTCCAGAATAATCGCCTTATTTTTTTCTTTCAGCTTGTCTATCAGTTGGTGACCAATCCCCTGCCCTCTGGTATTCGATGATACCCAGAGATAGTCAATAAAAAGAAATGTATCAAATTCTGCATACATCAATACATGTTTCGGGCTCTCATCTTTAAAATAGACATCGCCCTTTTCCGCCAGTAAAAGCTCCATATGCTTTTTAGATTTCATCTCTTCTACCGGAAAATAATCGTTCAGCTTTTCATACCAATTCATTCAGGTTGCTCCTTTTCGATTATTATCGTTTTATTATAACTGATTTCATTTTAATTGTGAAATGATAGCAGGAATCCATAATTTCCTTTCTGGATACGAAAGGGTTTCGCTGATTTTAGAGAAGCAATCAAAATAAAGCACTCCCCTGTTTATTGTTCCTTCTTTTCATATAATTTCAGATTGCTATAGAACGAAGCTTCATTCAGCGGGGGTTTTACGGGCGGTTCTCCGTGATAAAAAAGAGCAGCCTTCAATCTTTCACAGGCCGCTGAAAAAAGTCTGGTAAAAACAGCCGTCCAACAACTTTCTTTTTGACTGTGTCATTTTTACCTGCTTTTTTAGTTCCTCTTCCAGATTAAAAACTGCTCCCTGATTGATTTTGATGGTTTAAGCGTGTGCTGACAGTTTTGTTTCCCATTGATTCTGCTCGATAACTTCATTCATGCTTCCTGTACGGTAGCCAAGCAAATCGACGGATACATAATCAAACCCAAAGCTGACCAGCTTATTTTGGATTTCTTCCTTTTTATCAAGTAATTCCAATATTTTGTTTCCAGCTACTTCAATACGCGCTACATTATCATGATAACGCACACGTACCTCTTCAAAACCAAGCCCTTTTAAATACAGCTCAGCTTGATCGACTTGCTGAACGATTTGTTTGTTCAGCTTCGTACCATAAGGAAAACGGGAGGCCAGGCTGCAGGATGCCACTTTATCCCAAACGGGAAGCTTCAATTCCTTCGCAAGCGCGCGAACTTCTGTTTTATAAAAGTCTGCTTCCTGCAGCACACTGCGGATGCCTTCCTCTGTTCTTGCTTTTAATCCCGGACGAAAATCCGCTTCATCATCCATAATCATGCCATCTAAAACGTATGAATAACCCATTTCTTCAGCCAGTTTGTTCAGATGTGTGTAAAGCAGTTTTTTACTGAAATACCAGCTCTCCGGATTATTTGCTACAATATCCGGATTTTCCAGTTCTTTCATTTCTGTTTGATGCACACGGACACCCAGATTTTCAGCTAATTGTACACTGGCTTCAAATTCAGAGTCGCGAAAAAGCTCAGAGTTTACAACTACCGCTAATACATTGTCCCCCAGCTCTTCCTGCGCCCGCTTCAATACAATTGCACTATCTACTCCGCCAGAAAAGGCAACCATCACGCGGCCCATATCCTTCAAAATATTGCCTAAGTGTTTATTTTTTTCTTGCAGATTATTCATTTTTACATACACTCCCCAACAAGCAATTTATTGTTGCTGATTACATCTCAGCTTCTTAAACTTCTATATAAAATGTTTTAAATAAACTTCCTTTTGATTATAGGCGAAAAATAATTCCTTCATCTATTCCACCATCATTTTAACATAGCCAGCTCGTCCATTTACAACGATTAAAATAAATGAAGTAACCTCACTTACCTTCCTATTTACATTGGAGGAAAATAGCCCTCAGCATCAAACTCCATTTCATGCAAATCCTCTAATACCTCAATGTTTTTGTTCTCTTTCAATTCATTGAAAATCACTTCTGATACAAATAACTCGCCGATATGAAGCGTGTTTGGAATCCGCACAATTCTTGCCTCTTCCGACGGGACGCCCCAATTGGCGCGGAGTGCTGCTTCTAATGCTTTCCGATCGCTATCAAGGACGATTGGAATTTTAGCTCTGTCTAAAAATGTACTTGTTACAACGTTTTCATTCATAGCTTTTAAATTAATTACTTCAAATAAACGTTTTGTTGTCAAATCGGCCAGGCCAATCCCTAATGCGTTACCATGGCTGGCCTCACTTAATTTAGAAGCAATCACGTATTTGACACCAGGCTTTTCAGGCTCCTCTACTCCCAGTACCCGTATGCGGCCAATAATGTTTGTATCCATGCCTGTTCCACTATGATTTTTGCCTATTTCATCAACGACTAATATATCCATCTCATCAACTGGAAGACTAGGCATTAAAGCAAATGCACGTTTCAATAATTCTCTTTCACGTTCTTCAATTTGTTCAGGATTAATCGCTTCAATAATCGCGGTTTCTTCATGCGCATTTTCTACAATCGCTATTCCAAACAGTGTATTCGAATGACTGATTGCAACCTTGCCAACCTCAGGCATCATATCACGAATTCCTCTGATACCATGCGTGTGAAGCGCTAACGCCTGCTTATGTTTTCCCATACCAATCGATGCCATTTTCAAGACACCACTTTCAATATCCTTTTTAAAATCGGTATGCGGCTTCACCCGCCCCATCACGATAATACCATCCGCTTCATATGCATGCTGATCAACATAAACAGGAATACCAGCTGATGTTTTGCCTACTTCTACAACTTCCATGGATGAACGAATTTCACAGCCGGTTGACGCCTCTGTTACCCCAAGTCCATCAAGTACTTCGATTTGACCTTCGGCAGTAGCCCCGCCATGACTTCCCATCGCCGGAATAATAAATGGTGTTGCACCTCTTTTTTTAATTTCATCCGCTACACCCTTGACAATAAGCGGAATATTAGCAATCCCGCGGCTTCCGACAGTAATTGCAATTTCCATGCCGGGTTTGATTTTCTCATCCGCATTCACATGATTGAATTGCTCTGAAACAGTCCCTGTAATATCGTTCAGACTTTCCACTTCAAATTTTTGTCTAATTTTTGCCATTTTCGGTAAAGACATTGTTTACAGCTCCTTTCAAATTACGTTTATCTAAAATCGATGAAATACTCCCTGTCTTAATAGGGAAATCATTTTTCCGTAAAACCAGGCCTCATACTTGCCGGTTTTTTATGCCAAGAAGCAAGAGGCTGATCACAACCTCTTGCTCAATCTTTTAGGATTCATTTTCTGGAGCTAATTCAACCGCCATACGCAACGCTTCTTTTAATGACAGCTCGTCAGCAATATTTTTGCCGGCAATATCAAATGCTGTCCCATGGTCAACACTCGTACGGATAGTTGGAAGTCCAACTGTAATATTCACGCCAGCTTCCAGACCTAATACTTTAATCGGGCCATGTCCTTGGTCATGATATTGTGCTACAACGATATCAAAATCACCGCGTTTCGCTCTAAAGAACAGTGTATCTGCCGGAAGCGGCCCTTGCACATTGATTCCTTCAGCTTGTGCTTTTTCAATGGCCGGAATGATTTTTTCTTCTTCTTCCCCGTTACCGAAAAGTCCGTTTTCTCCAGCATGCGGATTGATGCCGCAAACTGCGATGCGAGGAGATTCAATTCCTGCTTTTTGTAATGTTTCATGCGCAAGCTTAATCACTGTATATTGACGCTCTGCATTATTTTTCTTGATTGCATCCATCAGTCCAACATGAGTGGTTGCGTGAATCACTCTTAAACCCGGTGCAGAGAGCATCATTGCGAAATCTTTTGTATTTGTCAGTTCTGCTAAAATTTCTGTGTGACCCGGGTAAACATGACCAGCTTTATGAAGTGCTTCTTTGTTTAAAGGAGCTGTACAAATTCCTTGAATTGCCCCTTCATTTGCATAGCTGATTGCCTTTTCCAAATAACGGAACGCAGCATTTCCCGCTTCAGGGGAAACCTGTCCCCATGGTAAATCTTCAGAAACCAAATCTAAATCAATAATATCAATTGTGCCATATTCATATACTGCTTCTTCCGGTTTAGTAATGCTGTTTACTTTAAGCTCTACATTTGTTACTTCCAGTGCCCTTTTTAATATTTTTGCATCACCAACTACAAATGGATGGCTTGTTTCATAAATATGTTTATCATTTAAAGATTTGACAATAATCTCCGGCCCCACTCCTGAAGGGTCGCCCATTGTAATTGCAATCGTTGGTTGTTTCGCAGCCATAATAAATTCCTCCTAATTATCCTAATCTTTTTTGCCAAGCCTATTGTAATTACCAACCATACACCTGGCGTTATATGTTACTTTTTATTGTTTATCACAGGTCCCTGCACTTTTGTAATTGTTTCAAGGGCTTTGGATAGCGCTTGTTCCGTTCCAAATGCGCCTGCTTTGGTTACAACAGGAAGCCCATCGAATAATCCGCCGAAAAGCTGCCCATAAGGAATACCGGGCTCCACTTCTCCAATCACCCGAATTCCTTCTCCTTTTAACGCTTTACAGGTTGCACCTGAAATGTCGCCGCCGGTTAAGACTGCACCACTAATATCATTCGCTTCAATCAACTGACCAGCAATCATTCCCATTGATTCAGCAATTGTATACCCTACGTCAAAGTTTGATAAATCAAGCTCCTGCTTCAGCAGCTTCACTCGATTTCTCGCTTCTTGTCCGCGATCCGTTGTTATTACTAAATCTCCTTTTTCCAATAACGCCTGGCCAGACTGAACGATACGATCTATTTCATACTCTCGTTTGTCGTTGTCAAAGAACGCTTCAGGCGAAATAACAATCTCTTCTACATTATTCCCTTTTTTCAAATCATGAATCTGCTGATCGGTGATCATGTTCACACTGCCCGCTACAACCAGCACTGGCGGCCGTTCATCTGATTGGCTGCTGTGTAATACCTCTTTCCGGTTACCGCCTGTACTGGAAAGATGAGAGGCTACTCCCGCCGATCCGACCCAGAGAAATTTTTCTTCCAATGCTTCGGCCGCTTCAACAATCGCCTTCAATTCTTCATCTGTTGTTGCGTCAATGACAATAATTTGAGATGCGTTTGCAGCAGTCGCCCTCAACATTTTTTCTAGTATATGATCTTTTCCTTTTCGCACATCCGAAATGGAAATCAATTGGATATCCCGCTTACTCTGTCCTTCCAATAATTCCGGAAGGTAGCTCTGCTTTACAGGACAGGAGGGATCATTGGCCATTTCCGAGTCTGCCAGCAGCACCCCGTTCACATAGTGTTTTCCTTCCACCGTTGTCCGTTTGCTTTTCGGAAAGGCCGGTACTACAAAAGAGGTTTTGAATTGAAAGACGTCCATTACTGCATCGATTTCCTGACCGATATTTCCTCTCATTGTAGAATCGATTTTCTTAAAAACGCTTGTTACTCCTAACCTGTTCAATTCTGTAGATAGCTTAAAAACAATATCATATGCTTTTTGAAAATCGAGTGCACGGCTATCTGAATTTAAAACGATGACATCTTCACTTAAATGCGATGATTGTAATTCGGTGTCTGAAAAAAGTACGGTCGTGCTTAATCCTCTGTTTGCAAATTGAACACCTGTATCATTTGCACCAGTTAAGTCATCTGCAATCACTGCCAGTTCCAACTCTATTTACCCCCTTCTGAACAATCTCCGTTTTCCTTTTACTGTTTAACTTTTCTTGTATGATATTTATCTTACTTTATTATAAGGAGGTTGCTTATACACTAATAACGTTTTCATTCATAATGATAAACTAATCCGTTGTATTTTGCAATATATTTTATTTATTTTTATTGTCTTTTTAATAACATGTTGTATTTAGCATCATATTGTAATTTTATTGTCAAAAAGAAAACGCAAGCTGTTATTTCAGCTTGCGCCATAAGGTAGAACGATTAATACCCAAGCGTTTTGCCGCTCTGGATTGATTCATTCCTTCCTCTTCAAGGACCTTTGTGATTACTTGTTTCTCAATTTCTTCCAATGTACCGCTCATATCCACATACGATAGCACATCATTCTGCTTTGCTTGTTGTTCTACCCGCTTAAATACAGTATCCACTTCTGTTTTCTCAATATAATAAGATTGAGATTCTAAAAACAATTGTTCAATGACATATTTTAATTGCCCTACATTTCCAGGCCAATCATAATCAATCAGCTGCTCCAGGGCATCGTTGCGGATTCCGACAACTTCATTGCCATATTTTGGATGCAGATCAGAAATAAACACATGAACTAAATACTCAATATCCTCTCTGCGCTCCCGCAGCGGAGGTATATGAATATGAGATTGAGCTAACAATTGAAACAACTCACGATGGAAGGTGCCTTTTTTAATTATTTTTTCCATATCATCCCCAGAAGAAATAAGCCATTGCGGATTCCGGTTATTTTCATTCTGAAGAAATTGCAGTAACTCCTTCTGCATGTAAGGATTCAATTTATCGATATTTTTCAAGAAGAAGATACTATTAGCATATTTTTGAAAAAAGTTTTCCTTCATCAGGTCTTTCCATTGTTCTGCAGTTATTACATCACAGTGCAAGGTGATCAGCGGTTTATCTGCTGTATGCCTTTTTAAATAAATAGAGTGGACAACCAGCTCTTTGCCATTTCCCTGCTCTCCCGAAACCCAGATCGGGCCGTCAAGTTCTCTGAAATGCTCGATTTGATCCATTACATGATGAATGACATCACTTTTTCCTAAAATAGGAGTACGGGCAACAAAGGTGTGTAATTCAATAACATTGGAGTCCATATGTTCACTTTGTGTAATCGTTTGGTTCGAATGTGCATTTTTAAAAAATAAGATGGTTGCGTCTTGAATCGGGCATGTCGTTATTTCCCATAATTTATTATTGATGGAAAGCGTTTTTACTTGCTTCTCATTTGCTAATGTTGTTTCCTGTATAAGCTTCTTAACGTCAGTATTGTCTAACTTTAACCAATGAAACTCATGATAAAATTGCTCATTTCCATAAATCACTTCATTGTCCTGATTAAAAACACTGATAGCCTGCTCTTCACTGTCAAGAATGGTTTCCATAAATGCGATATTCTGTTGCAATCTTGAAAATAAGCGGTAGGATCTTCGTGTCTCTTCCAGAGCATCTATCACTGCCTCTTTTCCGGATGTAATCAATACTCCTGTCATTCCTAATTGTTTAGCCGTCCGCACAGTGACAACGTCCCCGATTACAACTTCGTAACCATCCTTACCTAATTCCAGTAATTTTTCTTTTACTTCGCTGTCTCTAGTAATTGTTAATGTTTTAATATCTAAATCCAGCAGCTCAGATATGGTAGCAGCACCTTGGGTAATATTTGAAAATCCCACAATAGCAGCTTTACCGGAAAATCCTTTCACAAGTGTTAAAATTCGCAGCACATCATAGCCGGATACTTGGATATCTATTACCGGTATCGATACAGCCTCTTGGATCATGGAAGCTGTACCTCCGCGGCTGACGATAACGTGGTACCCTTCATTTTCAGCATTCTTTGCAATAGCCACACCTTCTGACAGGTTACCTAATTCCACCTGTAATTCAATATCCTCTACTTCTTGGCTTACTTCTTTCATCATTTCAAGCAGTCCCTCATAGGGGACAATTACTAATACTTTTATCATTCAACTTCACCTTCTGTCGAAAAAATCAAGTTATCGATTTCTTTATTTTTTTAAGAAAAGATCTTATTTTGTTTCTATTGTATCAAGAAAAATTCTGGTAAGTAATCTGAATTCTTATTCTCTATAAAACAAAATTTCATTCAGCAGGAGTTTTACGGGCGGTTCTCCGTGATAAAAATGAATGACAAGATACTTTCCGTGTTTTCATCCATTCGAATACACGAATCTGCCCTTTTATACACATTTCTTATTCATTTTTTTATCACGCAATCGTTCCTTATGTAACCCCTTTGGTTTATTTTGCATCGAACTCCCGCTAAATGTCCAGTTAAACGGAGATTTAGCTTCTTGATTTTGCTGCCAAGCTATTGTTTCTGGCTACTACCAATTAAAACATATTTCTACAGTTTCATATGCTCAATCAGGAAACAAGGCATAAACCTTTATGTTGAAAAAAGTAACAAAACTAATATAAAATATCTACTTGACAAGTTTCATTGAAGAATATAGAATTCATTACAGTACAATGTGATGCGATAAATAACATTTCTCATTAATTATTAAATATTTGATTATTCAATCGCAAAAGTGTTGCATTTTTGGTAATTAACTATATATTAGAAAGCCTGCTGGTCACTTATATACGTGGAGAGGTTTACGAACTTTCATTTTTAAGTCTTATTTAAGCACTTACAATCGGCCGCAAAAGTGATGCTGCACACTCTAATTATATTTTTTAAAATTGAAATCGCATTCTTTTTGCATAAATAACAAATGCTGAATAAAAAGTTACTACATTCTAGAATCAAATGTGCTTTTATGAGAAATGGTATCCATCGTTTTTATTTTTGGTTTCAAATGTAAACATTTACAAAGGGGGAGAAATATTATGGAACCATCAGGTATCCAAATGGTTTCCGGGTTAATACTTGGGGTAATTGCACTAATTTTATTAGTTTTAAAGACAAAGATTCACGCATTTTTAGCACTAATCATTGCAGCTTCCATCGCAGGCCTTGTAGGGGGGATGGTCCCGGGCGATGTTGCTGCTGCTATCTCAGAAGGTTTTGGCAGTACGCTTGCATCTATCGGTATTGTCATTGGGCTGGGCGTCATGATGGGACGCATTCTTGAAATTACCGGCGCCGCTGAAACACTGGCTTATTCATTAATTAAATTTGTCGGAAAGAAAAAAGAAGAATGGGCAATGGCGATTGCAGGGTATATCATTTCAATTCCAATATTTGTTGACTCTGCTTTCGTTATTTTAAATCCTTTAGTTAAAACGCTTTCTAGAAAAACAGGGAAATCTGTTATCTCCATCGGTGTTGCCTTAGCCGTTGGTCTCGTACTCACTCATACATTAGTACCTCCTACACCAGGGCCGTTAGGGGTAGCCGGCATTTTCGGAGTGGATATCGGCATTATGATTGCATTAGGACTTACGCTGGCGATTCCGCTTATGATTGCAGGTGTTCTTTATGCAAAATGGTTAGGAAAAAGAATTTATCAGCTTCCTGATGATTCCGAAACAGGCTTCACAAGACCAGATCAGCATATGGGTTATCCAGAAATGGTTGAAGTCATTAACGAAAGAGCAAAAGATCTTCCGTCCTTTGGACGTTCATTCTTGCCCATTTTAATTCCTATTATTCTGATTTTCTTGAACACAACGCTGGATGCTTTAGAGTTAACAGAAGGTGTTTATGGAATTTTCATCTTCTTAGGTCAGCCGATTATTGCCGTTGCACTAGGTCTTATCGTCGCAATCTATGCGCTGGCGGGTAACCGCGGCCGGCTGAATACATTGGAGGAAATGGAAAAAGGAATCCAGGATGCGGGTATCATCCTGCTTGTTACCGGTGCCGGCGGTGCGCTCGGAAACGTATTACGTACAAGCGGAACAGGGGATTATATTGCACAGCAAATTGCTGAACTGCCGCTGCCTGCTATTCTGATTCCGTTCTTCGTTTCGACAATGGTCCGTCTGGTTCAAGGAAGCGGAACAGTTGCTATGATTACAGCAGCATCCATTTCAGCACCGATTTTGGCACAAATGGATGTTAATATGGCACTAGCTGCTTCTGCTGCAGCACTTGGATCTTTAATTTTCTCTTACTTTAACGACAGTTTCTACTGGGTTGTGAACCGTATGTTAGGAATCAAGAACGTGAAAGAGCAAATCATGGTTTGGTCCGTACCAACTACAATCATGTGGTTTATAGGATTTATATGTCTTCTGATTGCTAACATGATTCTTTAAATATAATAAAATGAAGGGAAGGAGAAGTGATTTTCTCCCTCCCCTTTCGACAAACTTATCCCGATTTTTTTACCGTCCTGTCATAAACATAGTATTTTCTAATATGTTTAACGGCTTCCAAATAAAATCGGGATATTTTTTTCTGCCTGCTGGCATGGTAAAGTGCAAAAAACCAACCATTTGATTCTGTAAATGGTTGGTTTTTTGTTTAAATTTAAATAGAAAAATGAAAACCAAATTCAGCTGCTCCTGCTGCCTGCACCTTTCACAGTCCTGACACACTTCTACGCATCACCTTCATCGGACTGTTCTTCTTTAAATGATAATATCCAATAACAAAGTACATACTAGACCAGCTACAGCTACAATGGTTGAAAGTACCGTATAGGTTCCAAATGCTTCTTTTAAGGACATACCCAGAGATTCTTTAACCATCCAAAAACCAGCATCGTTTACATGAGAGGCAATGGCACTGCCTGCTCCGGTTGCCAGTGTAACGAGTTCCAAGTTAACGTCCGGGATTCCGGCAAGTGATGGAATAACTAACCCTGCAGTAGTTAATGTTGCAACTGTCCCCGAGCCTAAACAAATACGTAAAATCGCTGCAATCATCCAGGCAAAAAAGACAGGTGACATCATGGAACCTGCAAAGATATCTGCAACATAATCGCCGACACCTCCATCAATAAGCACCTGCTTTAACGCTCCGCCGCCACCGATGATCAGCAGCAGCATTCCTAATGCGTTAATCGCTGAAGAACAGGAATCCATTAATTTTTTAACAGGAATATTTCTTCTTATTCCCATCGTATAAATTGCCAGTAATAAAGAAAGCGTCATAGCTGTTGAAGAATTACCAATGAAACGAATCACATTCATAAATAAATTATCGGAAATGCCCAAAGCTGGCTGAATCATATCAACAATCGCACCTAAAGCCATTAATATTACTGGAAATAATGCTGTAAATAAACTAATTCCAAAACCAGGCGTTTCTTCTAATTTGAACGTTTTCTGGACACCAAACGATTCGCTGCCTTCTCTGGTAAATGCAGTCGGCACAATCTTTTGCGCAAGCTTTGGATATAAAATTCCTGCAATAATTACGGTCGGAATAGCAACAATAATGCCGTAAATTAAAACCAACCCAATATTTGCACCGTATTCTGAAGCTACCGCTGTTGGACCAGGATGTGGAGGCAAGAAAGCATGTGTTGCCAGCGCAGCTGTAACCATCGGCAATCCTAATTTCACGATAGAAATTTTTAACTCTTTTGCTATCGAGAATATAATTGGAACAAGTAATACAATGGCGACCTCCAGGAATAAGGCGATTCCAACGATAAACGAAGCAAATAGAACTGCCCATTGAATTCTTTTCTCACCAAATTTGTCAATCAACGTTATCGCAATTCGATTAGCCCCGCCGGAATCAGCAATAAGCCTTCCAAGCATAGCACCCATCCCAAAGATTAATCCTATGTGGCCAAGCGTTCCTCCCAATCCGTTCTCAATCGATTCAACAACTTCTCCCATAGGCATACCAAGTGCTAAAGCTACTATAAATGAAACAATAACCAATGAAACAAATGTATTTAATTTAAATTTCATAATAAAAATAAGTAATAAAAGTACCCCTAGTGCAACAATTAATAATGGCATCTGTCTGTCCCCCTGATGTAAGTTTTAGCAGTTCTATTTGTTTATGATAAAGATATTGTAATTTTTAATTCTCTATAAATGACATCATGATAAGCTTCTGCGGTATACGCTTTCAACAAAAATACAAATTTGTTTTTTCTCCTTAAATGAGAGTGCTTACAAACGAAATAGATTAAAATGGAAAGTCCATTTATTTTAATCCATGTTCCTCATTTGAAAATCAAATACCGCCGGAATATAGATTGAAGCAGAAACCTTCCCCTTCTGATATCAAAGATATAAATTCACAACACTTTTCTTTTTTACTGCCTGAAATAGTTTAGTTATTACTTTAATTGTTGTTTTTGGCAACAAAAAATATTTTATACTTTGTGCATATTATTGTCAAGAGAACAAACACTATTATTATGTTGATTTTTGCGACAGTCTCTATTTTGTTAGAATTAATCGAAGAAATAAAAACAACCTGACACCGTTCAAATTTCCGGTGTCAGGCTGTTTCATTATCATTTGATTTTTTGTTTTTTCTTATTTACTCGGTTGAGCGGTTTTCATTCATCCTGGAGCTTTTCCATCAGTCTTCTTTTCCAATTAAATAATCTACATTTTCCGTATAGGTATTACCCGCATTCCACAACAGGAATTCATTAATATCATTTTCATATAATGCTTGGATTTGTGCTTCTACTTCTTCTTTGCCATATTCAAATGTCGGTCCGCTGTATAACCATGGCGCACTAAAATCCTGCAGCCATGGACGAGATACCGGCGGTTCATCCAAAGCACCCAAGACTTCATTTTCTACTTGAGAATATTCATCGACAAGAGCATATGGTTCTTCATCTGGATTGGAAAGTCCAAAATAAGGGCCCCAATGGCTTGGATAAATCATAGACGAAATAATATCTACATTCTCAGAGATTTTTGAGAAGTTTTGACCAATTCCCGGTGTTTCCTCTATCGTTGCCGCATACCCGAAAATATCAACGGATACATCAACATCATAATCGCTTAGTTCTTCACGGGCATAAGCAACAAAATCAGTCACTGCTTCGACACGCTTTTGAACATTATCCATATCTAAATCTGCATAATCCCCCATGGAATATTCTAAATCCTCATCTCTATTTTCAAAGCCCTCCGGATATCGAACATAGTCAAATTGTATTTCTTTAAAGCCCATTTCTGCAGCCATTTTAGCTATTTCTACATTGTATTCCCACACTTCTTTTTCAAAAGGATTGACAAATGCATGACCGCTGCCGTTTGTCCAAACTTCTCCATTTTCTTTAAAAGATAGATCAGGACGGGCTTCAGCTAAAATATTATCTTTAAAAACAACAATACGCGCTATTGGATAAATTTCTTCTTGCTCTAATCGTTCCATCATTGCATCGGGGTCAGAAATAAATGTTGTTCCTATATCTTCATACACTGATCCTTCCTCAGGGGCAAATGTGATATGTCCGTAATCCTCTTTCACATCGATTACCATTGAATTTAAATCTGTGGAAGATACTAAATCTATTAAACTTTCCATTTTTTCTCCGCCGGCTGAATTACCAGTAACATAGATTCCCCGTACTGCATCCGGATATGTAAAATTATAATCAGATGTAATGACAAAGCGGCTAAACCGTTGGGAAGTATCTATTTCTTCTAAGCTCGTAGACCGCTCTTTATGTGATTTTGCTGCTACATCCGCGCCATCCTCTGCATGCACTTCATTTGCTTGCCCCAAACCGACAAATGCTGCACCGGCAACAACAAAAGCCGTTACCAGATTCCTCCATTTTTTCATCCAATCAATCTCCCATTTGAATATATTTTATTACTAGTATAAATGAATGAAGGGAGTTTTTAAAAGGAAAACTCGTAAAAAGTGGAAAAAAGTTTTATTTTGTAGGTAAATATACATCCATAAAAATATTGCTGGCTATTTTGTCGATTTTCTTATGTATAGGTCACTTGCAATTTGTTAAAAATAAACTTATAATAAACTTAATTTAATAGCAGAAGCATTGAAGAAGATATAGTACATCTTTCCCGCTGATTTAAGAGAGCTTGTGGTGCTGAAAACAAGTATCATGGGAAGGTGGAATTGGGCTTTGGAGCTTTATTTTACTAATGAAGTGATTCTATTTATAGAATAATCAGGGTGGCAACGCGGTTCATTCGTCCCTATTTTGGGAATGAGTGGGCTTTTTTTATTGCCTGGGAAATAATTCAACATTTACTCCTGATCCCTCAAGCCCACACAGCGGATATCTTTTCTGCTTGGAAATAAATAAATGAGGTGAAGACATTGCAAACTATTTTTTCAGGAATTCAGCCTAGCGGTACATTGACCCTAGGAAATTATTTAGGTGCGCTTCAACAATTCGTCGAATTACAGGATGAATACGATTGTTATTTCTGTATTGTTGATGAGCATGCAATCACTGTTCCACAAGATAGATTAGCGCTAAGAAAAAATATCAAATCATTAGCTGCACTTTATCTGGCTTCAGGAATCGACTCGAATAAGGTAACCCTGTTTGTCCAATCTGAAGTGCCCGCCCACACGCAATTAGCATGGATCTTGCAGTCCATTAACTATATCGGTGAACTGGAAAGAATGACACAATATAAGGATAAATCAAAAGGACAGGAAGCTGTGTCTTCTGCTTTATTGACTTACCCTACGCTTATGGCAGCCGATATTTTACTGTATAATACAAATGTCGTTCCTGTTGGGGATGACCAGAAGCAGCATCTGGAACTGACCCGTAATTTAGCACAACGCTTTAATCACCGCTTCAACGATATTTTTACAATTCCAGAAATTCGTATTCCAAAAGTTGGTGCACGGATTATGTCTTTACAGGATCCGACGAAAAAGATGAGCAAATCAGATACGAACCAAAAGGGATATATTTCCATGCTGGATGAACCAAAACAAATAGAAAAGAAAATCAAAAGTGCGGTTACCGATTCAGAAGGCATCGTGAAATTTGATAAAGAAAATAAACCAGGTGTCTCTAATTTATTAACCATCTATTCTGTTTGCACGGGAGATTCTATTGAAGCTCTGGAGGAAAAATATGCTGATAAAGGCTACGGAGATTTTAAACAGGGTGTAGCCAATGCAGTCATCAGTGTATTAGAACCGATCCAAGAAAAATATAAAGAATTAATCGACTCAGAAGAGCTGGATCTTATTCTGGATAAAGGAGCCGAAAAAGCTTCTATCACTGCTGGAAAGACATTAAAAAAAGCAAAAAAAGCGGTAGGATTAGGCAGAGTCAGAAAATAATGCTAAAAAACCAAGGAAACGATTTTTACCGTTTCCTTGGTTTTTTAATTTTGTTTCGATGTATTTTCTTCGGGCTCCATTTCAGCTTCCCACATTCGTTCCAGGAAAGCCTGTCCACGTATCAGTTTCCTGCAAAGTTCTTCATGCGCTTGACTCCAGCCGTCTTTTAAACCGTTATAAAGCGCCTCCCAAACCTCCTCTTCATCCATATATTTAATAGAAGGATATTTTTTAGGATTCCATTCTGTAAGCCAATATCTTAATTCTTGTTTATTATTTGTTGTTTTTAACTGATCTAATCCAATCATTAACAGCTGTTTAAGCTGACGTTCTTTCCTTGTCAGTCCATGAACAAAGGACGGCGGCATAGATAGCATATGGTATTCCTTTTGATAGCTTTCCTTTTTAAAGCCGTAAGTTTTTGGTTCTGCTTTTTCAATCATGCTGTACACTAATTGTTCCTGTCTGGGAATCAGCCTGCTTTTTCTAACTGGAATATAATACCCCGCTGTATCAAAAGCAAGTATTTCCATGCCATCTGTGACTACAGCTGCATATTCCAATACCGTTCTTTTTTGTCCTTTTCGTATCGTTGCTCTTTTATAGATACTATCGAGTAAATCTTTTGGAAGCTCACGAATATCGTTTTCAATGTATTCGAATAGTTCGCTCGATATGTACAGCAGCGGTACTTGATCTAATAATTCAACAGAATCAGATTTTCGCCATTCGTGGAAGGGGCATACATTATATCCGTTCTCTTCCCCTTCAAACCAATTTACCCAAGCGTCATGTAAATATAACATTTCCTAACCCCACCTTATCTGCCATTTATTATCTTTTAGTTCAAAAGAAAAATTTGATGCGTTATATCCTGATTACGTTCTATATCTTTTGAACTTGAAGGTTAAAATACATTATGACCATCTCTCATATTTTTATGCGAGATCACTTATTTTTCTACGCTAAAATGACGGAGGGAAATAAGAATCAGCAATAAACCTAAAGGAAGAAAATAACATTCCAACCGTCCTGCTATAAATGTAAAATAGTCAGCCCAGGTTAACCCGGCGGGGAGAAAATTGAAATATGCTATGATAGTAACACTTCCTGTAACTGTCATTCCAAATCCGACTAGAAATATAAAGAAAGAGCCCATCGTATCGCCTCACTTGCTTGTCCGTTTATATCATTCTATGTGCTTGTCCCACGGAAAATACAAGGTTTTTATTAACTCTAAAAAAAGCCTACCCCTAAAAAAGGGATAAGCTTCTTTTAACTATGCTTCATATTTTTTAAACACTAGTGCTACATTATGTCCGCCAAAACCTAATGAATTACTTACTACTGCATTCACTTCCTGCTTTCTCGCTTCATTTGGCACATAATCTAAATCACATTCCGGATCCGGGTATTCATAATTAATAGTCGGAGGAACAATGCCATCAATGATGGCTTTAATGGATATAATTGCTTCGATCGCCCCTGCAGCTCCTAATAAGTGACCGGTCATTGATTTCGTTGAGGAAATAGCTAAGCTGGACGCTTTTTCACCAAAGACGGTTTTAATCGCCTCTGTCTCATACTTATCATTCAAATCCGTACTTGTCCCGTGTGCATTCACATAATCAATATCATTAGAATCCAGCTTTGCGTCAGCAATTGCATGCTGCATTGCCCGGGCAGCGCCCTCGCCATTATCAGCAGGTGCTGTAATGTGGTATGCATCGCCTGTTGCTCCATAACCGACAATTTCTGCATAAATTTTTGCACCGCGTTCTTTCGCGGATTCCAGTGATTCTAAAATCAGGATACCCGAACCTTCGCCCATAACAAAACCATTTCTTTCTTTATCAAATGGACGGCTTGCTTTCTTCGGGTCATCGGTTGTACTTAATGCTTTCGCTGACGTAAATCCTGCAAATGCCATATTGCTGATTGGCGCTTCTGTACCACCGGTAATCATTGCATCTGCATCGCCGCGTTGGATTGCTTTGAAGGCATCTCCAATAGAGTTTGCACCAGAAGAGCAGGCTGTTACTGTACAAGCATTAATCCCTTTGGCTCCTAATTGAATAGACACTTGTCCTGCAGCCATATCCGGAATCATCATTGGCACAAAAAACGGGCTGACACGTTTCGCGCCTTTCTCTAAAAACTTTGAATGCTGGTCCTCCCATGTCTTCATTCCTCCGATTCCAGAACCAATCCAGACACCGACACGGTCAGCATTTTCATCTGTAATTTCTAATTTCGCATCCTCTACAGCCATTTTCGCAGCTGCCACAGCATATTGTGTAAAAGGATCCATCTTGCGGGCATCCTTTTTCTCCATATAAGCAGCCGGATCAAAATCTTTTATCTCGGCAGCTACTTTCGCTGTGAATTGTTCTTTATCTACCTTTGTAACAAAATCAATACCTGATTTCCCATTAATAATGCTTTCCCACATCGTAGAAACATCATTACCAACGGGAGTTACAGCCCCTAGTCCTGTTATTACAACTCTTTTTTCCACGATAGTAATCCTCCTTTAATTAGATAAAGCTTACCTGCCCCAGCGCATTGCAACCGCTCCCCAGGTTAAACCTCCTCCAAATCCTACTAATACGATTAAATCATTATCTTTTATTTTACCTTCTTTTACTGCTTCAGACAAAGCCATAGGGATCGAAGCAGAAGAATTATTTCCAAAACGCTCAATCGATTTCGCCATTTTATCCTCGGAAATACCTAATCGTTCTCTTGCTGCGTCCATAATCCGGATATTTGCCTGATGTGGAACAAGATAGTCCACATCTTCACGCGACAATCCTATTTTTTCAACAACATTGATGGTAGACTCCGGCATTTGTCTGACCGCAAATTTAAAAACCTCTCTACCATTCATGATGATATGATCTTCTTTATTTAAATAGAGTTCCTTCCCTCCTGCGCCATTTGCACCGAGTTCAAAGGACAGGATACCTTTCCCGTCAGATACTTCGCCAATTACTGCTGCTCCAGCACCGTCACCAAATAAGACACATGTCGAACGGTCGGTCCAGTCTGTAATTTTAGACAGTTTTTCACTCCCGACAACAAGTACATTTTTATACGTACCTGTGGCGATGAATTGATTTGCTGTAATCACACCATACATAAATCCGGCACAAGCTGCTCCAACATCCATTGCTGCGGCATTTACAGCACCTAATCTATCTTGAATCAGGCAGGCAATGGATGGGAAAGCTGTATCCGGTGTTACTGTCGCTACCAGAATTAAATCAATATCTTCCGCTTTCACATTTGCATCTTTCAGCGCTTCTATGGATGCATGATACGCCATATCTGAAGTATCAATATCGTCTGTAGCCAGCCTTCTTTCATGAATTCCGGTTCTGGTTCGAATCCATTCATCGTTTGTATCAACGATTTTCTCCAAATCATGGTTGGTAACTACATTTGTAGGCAAATAATGGCCGGTCCCTAAAATACCGATACTCATTTAACCGCGCTCCCCTTCTATAATAACATTAATATCAAACATTATGACTTGGTACTAATTTTAAGATAAAATGAATTGGATAGCAAGTTACAATTTTACCCCTTCTTCATAACCAGGCTATCCAATATCTTTTTTGATTTATTATATTTTTTGATCACTGCTTCGCCGCTCAATATTCATTTGGCAATAAACCTGTTTCAATGTACGCTTCGATGTCTTCCTCTACTTGAAGTCTTACCTCATCGGGGACAGCGGATTGAAATTCACCAAGTGATATAAAACCATCTTTAAAATCATAGGTATAAATTTTTCCTTCCAGCTCCTGCTGGTTAAATTCGTCTGCTGCTGCTTGATATAACTCTCCAATATGTTGAATCGTGCTTGTTAATACGGCATCCGGAGCAACATCCATTTGATCCATCATATATCCGATTCCATAAAGATTATCCTCTTCTGCCTCTTTCAAAACAGCTTCACTGAAAGCATCTCCAATCGGATACACAACATCTGCACCTTCTTGCTGCATGGCATTATAATTTTTCAACGCCAGTTCCACGTTATTCCAATCATTTGTATAATTGAATTTTATCTCTGCCTCATTGTTTACATAATTGACCCCTTCAAAGAATCCTTCAATCTCCGGCTGCCAAGCATTTGCCGCAATAATCCCTATCTGCTGGTTTTCTGTCATATTCCCAGCAACCATACCAGCAAAGAACCCCATTGCATGACCATTAAAATTAAGAGAGGTTACATTTTCTCCGGACTCTCCTCCATTCACGTAGACAAAATGAACATCTGGATAACTTTCTGCCAATGACATAAAGTATTCTCCATAAATATTACTGTGCCCGTAAATCAAATTCACACCATCTTGAACAAATTGGTCAACAGCTTCCTGCATATCATGCATCGTTTGTATATTTTCTTTATAATAAACATCTACATCATATTTTTCACCAATCTCCTCCATGGCCTGATATCCTTGCTCTGTCCAAGGGTTATTATCTATTTCTGAATCCGTTATAAACCCGACATTTTGTATTTGACCCGTCTCAAAATAAGAGCAAGCAGACAATGTACAAATCAAAAATAGAAGGATTGTTGGATAGTAGATATATTTCAACTTAGCACACCCATTTCATTACCGAAGTCGCTTATTAAATGTTTGTATTGTTTTTATTACTTCATCTATATCTCTATTTTCCAGCAGAACCTGCTTTTTTTCAACTTTTGTGTTTGTTAAGTTATCGTTAACAGAGATAATCTCTATTAATTTTGGCAAATGGGTCATTTTTATCCATTGCATCAATACATTTAAAAAATCTTTGATATAAATCGCTTTGTTTTGCCATTCTTTATCTGCAAAAGAAAGCAGTCTGCCGTCTGCAATCAATCCATTTTCCTTCATTTCCATTCCTTCCCCAATAAGATAGGGAGCGGAAATCACCGTTGTGTCTGCATAATTTGATATCTTATGTCCGTTTGCATCGGTATATATCTGCAATATCCTTTTAGCATACTGCGGCAAATCCGTTATCTCGGAATGATGATTGATGATAATAGCCAAATCATATGGGCTTGTCACTTGATCCGTTTCTTGAAAATGACTGTTCCTGCCAAAAAAATCTTCCAGTCCAGAATCGATTTGATTATCCCGCTTTCCATTGACTTGACAGCCCGCATCTAATAACCCTGTTACTATATGGTAGCCGATCCAATGATTGTGGGGAGTAACGAATACACGCAAGGAAAACACTCCTTTATAGTCATATTCAGGTAAAGAACCATTAATTTTCATGATTTTTTTAAATTCTTTACAGCAACAAAAAGCTTTTCATGTTAAAATAGTATTTATGATATGCTTAGAAAAGGTAGTAAAGTGAGGTGGACTTATGCGTTTTATAGCAACTATTTTTTGGGCTGTAGCTATCTCTTTAGCAGTCTCTTATGTATTGACAAGCATGGGCGCAGCACCATTTATTGTTCGTGATGCACTGATTGTAGCGGGTATTTTTTCTATATTCGTTTTTGCTTTAGCTGGTCTGGTTTTGAAAGAAGACACTAAGTAGGTAAAACCCCTTGTCTTATTCTATGCGGCAAGGGGTTTCTATATTTCTAAAATGCCTTTTTAATTAAAGAAAACGTTCTATGCTTATCATTTTTAGCATATTTACATATAAGGACAGGCTAATAAATTGGAATGGACAAAATTGATTGTAGTTCTGCTTTGTTTATTTTAAGAAATAACTGTACAATCATAGAAGAAAAAATAAAGGAAGGTATAAAAACATGGACGCTTTAAGTAATTTATGGACACTAATCCAGTATTTTATTCTTGGTATTGTTCAAGGTGTCACCGAACCAATACCGGTATCCTCCAGCGGACACTTAATCATTGCCAGAGAGTTGTTTAATATTGAAGCAAGAGGGCTTTCTTTTGAAATCTTTGTTAACTTCGCTTCTCTCTTGGCTGTAATGCTGATTTACCGCAAAGATATTATACGTTTAATCGTCAGTACATGGAAGTTCTTATTCAAAGGAGATAAAACGGTCAAAAGCGACTTTATGTTTGTTGTTTATCTCGTCATCGCAACCATTCCTGTCGGGATTATCGGCGTGTTATTCGGAGATGCACTTGGCGAAACATTGAGCGGAACGAATGTAGTCGGGATTACTTTATTAATCACCGCTCTTGCTCTTTGGATTATCCGTAATCTCAGAGGACGCAAACAGGATGGAGATTTATCAACAAAAGATGCCATCATTGTGGGCTTGGTTCAATCAATTGCTGTCACGCCGGGAATCAGCAGATCCGGAGCGACTATCGTTGCTTCGATGCTTGTCGGCATGAAGAAGGAAACAGCTTTACGATTTTCTTTCCTGCTCTATATTCCGGTAAGTCTTGGTACAGGTATTCTTGAAATACCTGAAATCGCCAGAGACCCGGCAATGAGTTATCTATGGGCGCCTTATCTGGTGGCATTTATTACGTCCTTCATTGCCAGCTATTTTGCACTTAAATGGTTTATGAACGTGATGCGACACGGGAAACTGGAATATTTCGCATACTACTGTGTCATCGTCGGTATTCTTGTATTGATTTTTTTATAATAATCTATAAGTATAAACAAAGGCATCCGTTCTTTTTTAGACGGATGCCTTTGTTTATATTCTGCTCTCTTTTATCAATCTGGAATACCTAAGGCAATCTTCGCATAACGGGACATTTTATCTTTACCCCAAGGCGGATCCCAAACAATATTTGTTTTTGTTTCTTTTACTTCTGGAATATCTGATAAAGCATGCTTGATATCTGCCTCAATATGCGCAGATAAAGGACATCCCATTGCAGTCAATGTCATCGTAACTACACACAAGCCATCATCATCCAAATCTACATCATATATTAAACCAAGATTGACAATATCAATACCTAGTTCCGGATCAATAACGTTTTCTAATGCACCCATTAGATTCTCTTTCATCGCTTCATCCATACGTGTCATCCCCCTTTCCCTTGTTTCTATTAAATCATACTTTAACATGTAATTAAATCATTTTACAACAAATGCCGCTCAAACCAATTCGTTGCGCTGTGCATTGCCGGTACACTTACTTTATGCTCTCTGCCTTTTTCGCCAATAAATTGCAAATGGTCTTTCTTTTTATAAGCCTGCTTGGCTGTTTGATAAAAGGAGTGCGATTGTTCATAAGGAACTACTTTATCATTTTCCCCATGCCAGAACATTAACGGACGTTCGTGAAGTGATTCCATGTGGGCAGATAAATCTAATTCAGCCAGCTGTTCAAACAGCTCATCCAAATCTTCTTGTGTAAATGGAGTCTTCTCATTCTTTTCAGCATACTGCAGTAATTGGTGCGCATATGCCTGCAGTTTAGGGGTTCCCATCATAACAGCCGCTGCGTTCACCCAGGAATATTTGACAAGCGCAGCACTTGTTGTAATGCCTCCCATGCTGGTCCCCGCTACACCTAATGCATTTTCTTTTAGAAGCTTATTTTCTAATAAGTATTTTCGGATTATTTCCAGCTCACGAATATTTTTTAACACGATTTCAAAAAAAGCAAGCTGCCGCTTTTCATCTGATAATCCGGCATTTCTTTCTCCATGATGCAACGCTTCTGGCAGAAGCACCCGAATTCCTTTTTCAGCAAGCATGTAGGCTATCGGTAAATTTTGCTCCTTCGCACTTGTAAAACCATGGTAATAAATAACCGTCGGCCGTTCTGTCCCACTATATTTTTGATCGACAACATGCAGGCAAGGTATTCCCTCGATTGGTTCCTGATAAATTCCTATCATTTCTGACACGCTTCCTTTCACTTATCAACGTACTATCTCTATTGTAAAGTTTTTGTAATATCTTTCGCAAACAATGCAGCTTTTGTTTAATTTTTCTTTACTTTACATATTTTCAAATCATGGTAACATAAAAATCAAATGAGAGGTGACAGAATGGAAAATAAAAACAGACACTTAATCGCATTGGATTTAGATGGTACGTTATTGACAGATGATAAAAAAATCAGTATTCGAAATAAGCAGGCGATATTTCAAGCAATAGAAGATGGCCATGTGGTTGTTATTGCCACCGGAAGACCCGGCCGTGCCAGTATTCAATACTATCAGGAACTCCAATTAAAAACACCGATGGTAAACTTCAATGGAGCGCTTGTACACCATCCTCTGGATACCAGCTGGAAAGGTATTCACACGCCAATGCCCCTGACTACCGCACATCGGATTATTGATGTTTCCAACGAAGTCGAAGTAAAAAATATATTAGCTGAAGTTCAAGACCAAGTTTATTTAGATCAATACAGTGAAGATATTATGACTATCTTTCAAGATTTCCCCGAGCAATCACCATATATTATCGGCGATATTAAATCTAAATTAAAATATGACCCGACTTCCGTTCTTATTCATCCTAATGCTTCGCAGGTGGAGGAGCTGCGGGATCATTTAAATGATTACCATGCGGAAGTCATTGAGCATCGTAAATGGGGAGCTCCATGGAATATCATTGAAATTATCAAAAAAGGCATGAATAAAGCAGTCGGGCTAAAAGCTATTGCTAATGAATATCATATTGCCCGTGAAAATATTATTGCTTTTGGCGACGAGGACAATGATTTAGAGATGATTGACTATGCCGGCGTCGGTGTTTCGATGGGAAACGCGATTGACGAGCTTGTCTCTGTATCGAAGCACCAGACCTTAACAAATGAAGAAGATGGCATCAGTATATTTTTAGAAGAATATTTAAATCTTCATAAGAAAAACAGCCTTGTGTAACGGTTATTGAGAAGGAAGTCTGCAGCTAAAACATATGCAGCCTTCCTTTTCTTTATCTCTTTTCGATTTTCTGTTAATATAAACTTACGAACAATTAAATGAGGAGGTACTCATATGGCAGTACATATTTCCCCAACACCAAATCCAAATGCAATGAAATACACATCAGATAGTGTTATTTTTTCTGGGACAAACAGTATTTCTGTTATGCCCGGTGATGTTAGCGAGCATGAAATTTTAAATGAATTAATGAAACTGGAAGATGTTGATAACGTATTTGGCTATCAAAATTTTATTACAGTCAACAAACATTTTGACGCTGACTGGGAGAATATTAATCCCAAGGTGGAAGAAATATTTGTGAAATTCGGCTATTAAGAAAGAGGCTGGGAGCTCCCCATCCTCTTTCTTGTTATTTAAAAAATCCCCGGAACCGCTTGTGGTCTAGCGAATCCGGGGATTTTAAATAATACTAGCAAAAAACAGCTTATTCTTCTGTATCTATCGGTACATAATTTGCGTTAATCTCATTATCATCTTCATCTTTTCCATACATTACGACGAATGGAGGCTCCTCATGACTAAGCGTATCTTCGGAGAACGTCTCCATGATTTGAAAGCTTTGAAAAGAACCTGCGTCTGCTTCTTCCAGCTCTACCGTTGTTTCCTCTTGAATGGTTTCTCCATCCTGTTCAACTCGATAGAAAAAAGCATTTCCATCTGTTCTTACCTGACCAACGATATGGAATTGTTCTCCATCTGCTGTAATGTCAATTTCCTGGAACATTACCGTACCTGTCGTTTCATTATTTTCATCCGGAGCACTCGGCTCAATGACTTCCTCATCTCTATTCCCACAGCCTGCCAATAGTACGAGCACAGCAATAACAGCATACCAACGTTTCATACATATACACACCTTTTTAATCTTTTCTAAAGAACCCATATACGCCAGCAGTTTCTACAATATTTGTAAATGCTTCTGGATCTACTTCATTGATAATTCTTTCTAAATCATATAATTCATATCTTGTTACAACGAGATACATGAGGCTTTTATCTGTTTTCGTATACGCTCCCTTTGCAGGCAAAATCGTAATCCCGCGAACCATCGTATCATGGATGGCTTTCTGCAGCTCGTCCGTTTTCTTAGTAACAATAAACGCGGTAACCTTTTCATAGCGTGTATGAATGGTGTCGATCACACGGGTTGTCACATAAAGCGTCAGCATGGTGTATAAAGCATTTTCTGGTTCATACAAAACACCTGCAATAACAATAATCATGGAATTCATAATTAAAAAGTAGTTACCAATCGGTTTATCTTTCAGACGGGATAATATCATTGCCACAATATCCATACCGCCTGTAGAAGCACCTGCTTTTAATGTAATACCAACACCGACTCCTGCGATAACACCGCCAAATACAGCATTTAAAATGATATCATTCGAGATAGAAACAAGCGGTAAAATTTCTAAGAATAATGTGGAGAAAAATACTGATATTACACTGTAAACAGTAAATCCCTTTCCTACCTTTAACCATCCTAAAATCAAAACTGGAATATTTAAAAGTGCTAATAAAATACCTGTGGATAAGCCGATTCCTAAGAAATCATTAAAAATACTGGATAATAGCTGAGCCGCTCCCGTAAATCCACTGGCATAGACATTTGCACCGATAAGAAAGAAGTTTAAAGATGCAGCATTTAATAATGCTCCAAGTATAACTATACTTATCCTCTTAGCTTCAATATAAAACACAAAACAGCCTCCTTTATTAAATTTTTGACTAAATATTCAATTAAACGTAAACTTATAATTAAATCTTATTTAAATAGAAACGGATGTGATTAAAATGGCAATCACCATTCTGGCAGACAGCGCATGTGATTTATCCGAACATTATTATAACGAATATAGTATTGAAATGATACCATTAACTGTTCATCTTGAATCAAAAGATTATCGGGACAGTGTCGATATTAAACCGAAGACAATCTATAATGCGATGCGGGAAGGACAGACACCAAAAACATCGCAGGCATCGGCAAACCAGTTTAAAGAAATCTTCACTTCGTATGCGGAAGCTGGCAAGCCTCTACTCTATATCGCTTTTTCATCGGAATTATCCGGGACCTGCCAAGCTGCAAAAATGGTTGAACAAGAAATTAAAGAGAAATATCCTGAAGCAAAGCTGCACATTATTGATTCCAAATGTGCTTCACTGGGCCTTGGTCTTGTCGTGCTGGAAGCAGCTAAAATGGCTAAAAAGGATATCCCTTTTGATGAAATCATTCAGCAAACCGCTAAAAATGCCGCACAGATGGAGCATATATTCACTGTGGACAATTTAGAGTATTTATATCGCGGCGGCCGTGTCAGCAAGACAGCAGCCTTTGTCGGCGGCTTATTGAATATCAAACCTCTTCTGCATGTCGATGGAGGAAAGCTGATTCCTTTAGAAAAAATTCGCGGGACGAAGAAAGTGCTGAAGCGCATGATAGAGGTTATGGAAAAGCGGGGCAGCAATTTCCAAAATCAAACCATTGGAATCAGCCATGGGGATGATTTACCTCGCGCACAGGAGCTTTCCAAAATGATTCAGGATACGTTTCATGTCAAAGAAGAAAATATTATTATTGAAATGGTTGGTTCCGTGATTGGCGCGCATTCAGGTCCCGGCACGTTGGCTTTATTCTTCTACAACAAATAAAATATATACTTCGCTGCATGTACTGTATTGGAGGAAAAAATAGATTTGACGTTATCACAGCGTCAAATCTATTTTTTCTTCTTATTATTGAAAACGAATCAAGAAATATTTTTTCTTTCCTCTGCGGATAACCGTGAAAGCATCACCTAAACGGTCCGCTTCATCTACCACGTAATCCAAATCCTGAACACGTTCTCCGTTGATGTAGATAGCTCCATTTTTCACATCTTCTCTTGCCTGCCGCTTCGATGGAGAGATAGAAGCATCCACTAATAAATCGATTAAGCTGGAAGGTTCTTTCCCCGTATCATGATTGGGAACATCCTTAAACGCTTGTTCTACCTCATCTACTTTTAATTGTTTGATATCTCCGCTGAATAATGCCGCAGAAATTCGCTGCGCCTGATCCAAAGCTGCCTGGTCATGGATGCTGCGAGTCATTTCTTCTGCCAGCCGGCGTTGTGCTGCCCTTTTTTCCGGCTGTGCTTCTACTTCTTTTTCCAGCTCTGCAATTTCCTCATCAGATAAGAAAGTAAAGTATTTGATAAAACGAATCACATCGCGGTCATCGGCATTGATCCAAAACTGGTAAAATTCATATGGAGACGTTTTTTCAGCATCTAACCACACGGCATTCCCGGCCGTTTTTCCGAATTTTGTTCCATCTGCTGTTGTGATTAAAGGAACAGTTAAGCCAAATGCTTCAGCAGTTTCTCCTTGGTTTTCTCTGGAACGGCGGATAAGCTCTAACCCTGCTGTGATATTCCCCCACTGATCACTTCCGCCAATTTGTAATGTACAATTTTCTTCTTCGTATAATCGTAAAAAGTCTAGAGATTGCAGAATCATGTAGCTGAATTCAGTAAAAGTAATCCCTTGCGCGAGCCTTGCAGCAACTGAATCCTTGGACAGCATGTAATTGATTCCAAAATGCTTTCCTGCTCCGCGAAGGAAATCAATGATTGTCATATTTCCCAACCAATCATGGTTGTTGCGGGAGACAACTTGATTATCGCTGGAGGTATCATCCATATCTACAATTTTGGCAATTTGCTTTTGAATACTTTCCGTAAAACCAAAAACAACCTCTTCTGTATTCAAGCTGCGTTCACTTGAACGGCCGCTTGGATCGCCAATCATCCCGGTTCCCCCTCCGACTAAAGCAATCGGCTTATGTCCAGCCCGCTGAAACCTGCGCAGCATCGTTAAAGGAACTAAATGTCCAATATGCAAGCTGTCCGCTGTCGGGTCAAAACCGCAGTATAAGGTCACCTGATTATTTTCAAGATGTTTTTTTAATCCATCCCGATCTGTTACTTGATTTACTAATCCTCTGTTTTCTAAGTCTTGTAAGATATTCATATTATTTCCTCCTGCTTATTTGTATTTTCTTTTTACGGACAACGCCGGCTGTTCCCCACTTTTGGAGCATCCTTTTTTAGGAAAATAAAAAAACCCGCCTCCTCTCTGGTAAGAAAGGGACGAGTTGGATTCGCGGTACCACCCTTGTTGCTATTATAAAATAGCCGCTTAAGGTTTGTTAACGATGTTTGTCACCGTTCTTCTTATTATCAGCCTCCATGACGCGAATAATAAAAAGAAAAACTCCAGATTGTAATTCGCAAGTGAATGTATACTGACTCGCACCATCCGTCAGTTCTCTAAGACAGGGATTCACACTGCTACTTCGATCCTTCCATGTTTCTTTCATAAAAATTTAAATTCATATGGTACTATTCATAGCATAAATACTCCTTCTATGCAAGCCTTTTTCCGTCTCACTACCAAACTGTATTTTCTCTATGTTATAATAAATGTTGAAATAGGAGGTCTAATGTCTATTATGAAAGAAAAACTGCAACGTTTTTTTAATACTGTTAAAGACTGGTGGAAAAAAGGTATCCTCCAGCAGGCATCACGAGTTACATACGACGTTGTTTGGAATATTGTATTATTTGTCATTGTCCTTGTCGGCATCGGCGGGATTTTTGCCGGCGGAATCGGGCTTGGATACTTTGCCTCTCTGGTTTATGATGAGCCATTACGAAGTGAAGCATCCATGGCAGATGATATTTACAATTATTCGGAGACGTCGAGTATTTATTTTGCTAATGATGTCTACTTGGGAGATATCCGAAGTGATTTATATCGGGAAGAAGTAGGGCTCGATGATATCTCACCTACATTGCTTGACGCGGTTATCGCAACAGAGGATGAATATTTCCACGAACATAACGGTGTGGTGCCAAAAGCGATCTTAAGGGCGACGGCACAGGAATTTCTAAATTCCTCTGTCCAAACAGGAGGAAGCACACTGACACAGCAGCTGATCAAAAATCAAATTCTAACAGACGAAGTGTCCTTTGACCGGAAAGCCAAAGAAATATTATTAGCAATGCGGCTGGAAAATTATTTTACAAAAGATGAAATCATCGAAGCTTATTTAAATATTATTCCTTATGGCAGAAATTCATCCGGCCGTAATATTGCAGGTATACAGACAGCATCTAAAGGTATTTTCGGTGTAGAGGCATCTGAATTAACACTTCCTCAGGCTGCTTATCTGGCCGGGCTTCCGCAAGGCCCTTCTTCCTACACACCTTTTACAGCGGAAGGTGAACGAAAGTCTGAAGAAGAATTACAAGCTGGCATCAGCCGGATGAGAACTGTTTTAAACCGAATGCATGATATGGATTTTATATCGGATGAAGAACTCGAAGAAGCCGCCAATTATGATATTGCCAGCGACTTTATTGATGCGATTCCTTCTTCAACAGACGAATATCCATATGTCACTTATGAAGTAGAGAAACGGACCAAAGATATCATTCAAGGTTTATTAATGGAAGAAGACGGGGTTACTGAGGAAGATTTGGCAGAGGATGACGATCTGCGAGCTGAATATGCAGAGCGCACAGAAAGAGAATTGCGTGACGGCGGCTATCAAATCCATACAACGATTAATAAAGAAATCTATGATGCCATGGAAGAAGCTGCAGACAATTATTCAGATTATGGATACTCCAGAACGTTTACCGCTACAAACAGTGATGGAGAAGAATATGAAGTAACACAAGAAATTCAGACAGGCGCAATTATGGTCGAAAATAACAGCGGTAAAATTATCTCATTTATCGGCGGACGCGGATTTGATGAAGATCATCAGGTGAACTTCGCTACGGATACAAGACGCTCTATCGGCAGTACCATCAAGCCTTTGCTTGATTATGCGCCGGCAATGGAAGAAGGCGTTATTCAGCCGGGAACACCTATTGCAGACTATCCGCGATCATTTGCTGGCGGATCGTTTTCTCCAGGAAACTATGGGGGCGGTAATTATGGGCTGGTTTCTGCCCGTACCGCACTTGCCAATTCATATAATATTCCGGCTGCAGCCGTGTATATGGAAATAATAGATAATGATCCTGCTGCAGAATATTTGGAAAAGATGGGAATCACTTCTTTAACAGAAAGTGATCACGTTATTCCATCTCTATCTATAGGAGGCATGGATCACGGGATATCTGTAGAAGAAAACGTCAATGCTTTTGCCACCTTTGGTAATAACGGAAAGTTTGCAGATGCTTATATGATTGATAAAATCACGGACGCTGAAGGCGATGTGATTTATGAGCATGAAACAGATCCAGTAGAAGTATTTTCACCTCAAACAGCTTATCTGACAGTCGATATGATGCGGGATGTGATTGATAACGGGACAGGTCATTTCGTGAATTCCCAGCTTCAAAACACAAATGTCGACTGGGCTGGAAAGACGGGAACATCTCAGGATTATCATGATGCCTGGTTTGTTGCATCAAATCCAAATATTACCTTTGGGACGTGGATTGGCTATGAAACACCGGCATCCATTAACCATGAGTACCATCTGACGTACAGTCAGCGGAATATGAAGTTGTGGGCAGAGATCATTAATGCCGCCGCGCAGGTAGACCCTGTCCTGGTAACACCGGAATCAACGTTTGAACGTCCGGACGGCATTGTAGAAAGAAGCTATTGTGCTGTTTCAGGAATGCTCCCATCCGATTTATGTGAAGATGTAGGTCTGGTAAAAACAGACTTATTTGATTCCCGTCATGTGCCGACTGAAGAGGATAATAGCTTAACCAGAGGCAGCAGACGCGTTTTAGAATCAGATGACGACGGCAGTTCCTTCAGCAGAAGCAACGGGATTATGTTCAACCCTGACTGGCTGAGAGAAAATGGTTATGATGAAATGGACGATTTTTCCATGCTCTATCCACGAACAGAAACAGATAAATGGCTGAGAATTGGCATACCAGCCAGTATGTCCTCATCCAGTTCAGACGATGACGATTAACAAATGATATAAATTTTAATAAAACTTCACTTTATAAGGGGTCCCCTGTTAGAGTGAAGTTTTTTTGCTATCTGCAATAAGCTTTCTAACAATTATCAAAAAATACTAAAAAAACATAGTGATTTTCTGTATAATGGATAGTAAGAGCATTTTGTATCTCATAAAGGTGGTGGATGGATGAAACACATAAAGGAATTTGATTCAATCCTTTTAGAAACAGAGGCAGGTCTGCTGACAATTGAAGGCCCTGTTTCACGCTCCCAGTTAGAACAATATCATTTTCATAATGAATTAACCGCATTTCGGCCTGCTGACAAACAATTTGAAGCGCTTTTAGACATCGCAGAGCTGGAAGAGTCCAGAATTATCATTGCACGTACAACAGATACCATTATCGGCTATGTGACTTACCTGCATCCTGATCCATTGGAAAGATGGTCCAAGTTCAATATGGAGGATTTAATTGAATTAGGCGCCATTGAGATTATCCGGAAATATCGGGGAGGCGGCGTCGGGTCTACACTTCTCCGGCAATCCATGAAGGACCCTTACATGGAAAATTATATTGTCATTTCTACAGAATATTATTGGCATTGGGACCTGGATTACAGTCAATTAAGTATCTGGGATTATCGGAAAGTGATGGAAAAGATGATGGCAGCCGGAGGGCTTCTTCCAGCTCCTACAGATGAACCGGAGATAAACTCTCATCCGGCTAACTGCTTGATGGTCCGAATAGGAAGTAATGTGCCGCAAAAATCCATTGAGCGATTTGATAAATTGCGTTTTTTAGGTCCGAATCATTATTAACAGAGATATAACCAAAGGGGGATTCTGCTATGCTAGTTGAAGAGTTAATGAACAGAAACATGATAACGCTTCCACCAAATGCAACGATTAATGAAGCACTGCAGCTGTTGGAAAAGCATAAAATCAGACATATCACAATCGTGGATGAATCGATGCAGGTGCTTGGAATTGTTTCTGACCGCGATGTAAGAGATGCAAGTCCGTCCACTTTTTTGGATACAAGTGATTTTCACATTCTTAGCAAAGAAATTCAGACCATTATGACGAGTCCGGTGATTACAATTCATCCCATGGATTTTGTCGAAGAGATTGCTTATATTTTTTATGACAAAGAGATTGCCTGTTTACCGGTTGTGAGCCAAAATAAACTGGTTGGTGTCGTGACGGAAAAAGATATGCTCTATAAATTGATTCAATTGACCGGAACACATGAGCAAAGCTCCCTTATTGAAGTAAAAGTACCGGACCAGCCGGGAGAACTGCCAAGGGTTGCCAGTGTGTTTGGCAATCACAACGTAAATATTGTTTCTGTGCTGCTCTATCCTTACAAAGACCCTGACTATAAAGTCCTTGTCTTTCGTGTTAAAACGTTAAATCCGATGCCTATTATCAATGACCTTCGAGATGCCGGCTATACCCTGCTCTGGCCAAATAATATTATGGAGCCAAAGAAATGACGAAGCAGGCAGGCTTTATTTATACTTCTAATTTTTTAAATTATCAATTCTCAGAAGAGCATCCTTTTAATCACAAAAGGACCCTGCTGACGAAGGAACTGCTGGAAGCGCAGGCAACCTTAACAGCGGAGGATTTCATTGTACCTCGGGTTGCAACAGATGAAGAGATTGCTCTTTTTCATGATACGACCTATATTGAAGCGGTAAAAAGAGCCGGCAGCGGAGATTTAAAAGCAGACCGGGCACAGGAGTATGGCATAGGAACAGAAGATACACCTACTTTTCCAAATATGCATCAAGCTTCTTCTGCATTAGTCGGAGGCAGTCTCACTGCTATTGATAAAATATTAAACGGGGATTATAAAAAAATAACCAATATTGGCGGCGGGCTTCACCATGGGTTTCCTCGTAAAGCCTCCGGATTCTGCATTTATAATGATTGTGCGATTGCTATTAAATACTTGCGGGCACAGGAAGATTTGAAGGTACTTTATGTAGATACAGACGCACATCACGGGGACGGCGTGCAGGCTGGTTTCTATGATGATCCGAATGTATGCACCTTTTCTATACATGAAACAGGCCGTTACCTTTTCCCAGGTACGGGAAATGTAAATGAAAGAGGAATCAAAGGCGGGCATGGCTATAGTTTTAATTTACCTATTGATGCCTTTACAGAGGATGATTCTTTCTTAGAATTATATGAAACAGCTTTACGGAAAATTGCCGCATTCTTTAAACCAGATATTATCGTGACACAAAATGGAGCGGACAGCCACTTTCTCGATCCTTTAACACATTTGTGCGGAACAATGAAGATATATGAGAGAATCCCCTTGCTTGCCGCGGAAATTGCGGATACGTATTGTGATGGGCGATGGCTGGCTGTCAGCGGCGGAGGTTATGACATGTGGCGTGTTGTGCCGCGCGCATGGGGACAGGTATGGAATGTAATGAAAACAGGTAGCTACTGTGCAGGTCCCCTGCCTGAAAAATGGTTAAAAAAATGGCAAAAGGAGGCTCCGGTAGCACTTCCGGCAAACTGGCAGGACGCAGCCGATTCTTATACAGTAATTCCTAGAAGGGCTGAAATCACAGAAAAAAACAAATTACTGTTAGAAGATATGCTTAAGTATACTGCGATTATTTGATTGTGATGGAGGTTAGATTTCTTCTTTTTCAAACCATCACTGTCTCTTATCAGCCATAGAAAAAGACAAAGCAGTTTATGATTCAAAACTGCTTTGTCTTTTTTTGTTGTGCTTTATTTTGTTGAATCTCTGAACTCCATACGATGCGGCAATACCACGTTTTTCTCGTCTACTTCCTCATCGTTCATATATTTTGTCAAAAGACGCATTCCTACTGCACCTATATCATAAGTTGGCTGAACAACGGTTGTCAGTTTAGGACGTACCATGCTTGCCAGACGGATATTATCAAAACCAAATACCTCGATATCCTCAGGGACTTGTAATCCATTATCTTGTGCCCCATGGATTACACCTAAAGCAATTTCATCATACATCACAAATACAGAAGCTGGACGTTCGTCTAATTTTAAAAAGTGCTCCATCGCTTCGATACCCGTTGCATACGCATAAGAGCTCTTATATATATAATCTTCATTAGGCTCTATGTCAGCCTCTTTCAATGCACGCAAATAGCCATTAGTTTTTAATATATTCACACTTGTATCTGATTCACTGCCTACTAAAGCAGGCTGTTTGTTTGTCTTCTCAATTAATGACTTTGTCGCCTCATATGCAGCCAGCTCATAGTCAATGTTAACAGAAGGAATCGTATCTGTCGGGTCATACGTAGAAGCCAGTACTACCGGAACAGAGCTTGTCTGGAACTGGTGAACATGATCCTCTGTGATATTTCCGCCCATAAACAGAATACCATCTACTTGTTTTTCCAGCATCGTATTGATCAATTCCAGTTCCTTGTCCTTGTTTTGATCCGAGCTGCTTAAAATAATATTATACTTGTACATTGTTGCGATATCCTCAATTCCCCGGGCAAGCTCTGAAAAGAAGATATTCGATATATCCGGAATAATCGCACCGATGGTTGTTGTTTTCTTACTTGCCAGTCCGCGTGCGACTGCGTTAGGACGATATCCTAATTGTTCAATCGTTGCTAATACTTTCTTTCGTGTGGTTGGTTTTACATTTGGATTTCCATTAACAACACGAGATACGGTCGCCATGGAAACATTTGCTTCTCTTGCTACATCATAAATTGTAACAGTCATGTTTATCTACCTCCTAAAATTCATTTTATCGCAGTGCATCTGGCTGAAACTGGGACTGCCAATGTTGTCAGGTTAGTGCGACCGCTGGAGAAAAACACTACGCTTTCCCAAAGGAGTCTACGTGTTTTTCCTTCGCTAGACAGTTTTATTACTAACTGTATCAAAATTAATAAAATTAATTAACCTGTCAATATTGCTGGGATTACTCGTCCCATCGAAGAGCTTTTGTAAGACTCCCGCTTCAATCATAGTGAAAACCGGGAAATACAGCCCTGCTGAATAATGTTTCACTTTATACAAGAACTAATGCTGCATCTATTTATATATCATACGCTACCATGAAAAAAATTACAAAACTTTCATGAAAACAAAATGAAAATTTTCATAAACACACTATAAATATAATATACCTTTATCTTATTATATCCAAACTTGAAACTTTGAAAACATTTTCAACGTTTTATTTTAGCGCAGATCCTGTATAGCATTTTTTTCTATCAAAAAAACTGCCCCAAAAATTATACCACTAATTTTTGAGACAGTCTTTATTATTTTCCTAAACGATTTTCAACATCTTTGATTTCTTTAAAGAACTGATCGAATGTCGGGATATCCATTTGCTGAGCAGAGTCAGAAAGAGCAACTGCCGGATCCGGATGAACCTCTGCCATAACGCCGTCTGCTCCGACTGCGATAGCTGCTTTAGCTGTAGGCAACAGTAAATCTCTTCTGCCTGTAGAATGTGTTACGTCTACAAAAACAGGTAAATGAGTTTCTTGTTTTAAAATAGGTACTGCAGAAATATCCAGTGTATTACGTGTTGCTTTTTCGTATGTACGAATTCCACGTTCACACAGCATAATATTTTTGTTTCCTCTGGACATGATGTATTCTGCTGCATTAATGAATTCCTGAATGGTTGCAGATAGTCCGCGTTTTAACAGGACAGGCTTTCCAGCATCTCCAGCAGCCTTTAACAGTTCAAAGTTCTGCATGTTTCTTGCACCGATTTGAACGACATCAATATAATCAACTGCCTGTTCTAAATCTGCAGGATTTACAATTTCACTGATAACAGCTAAATCATACTCATCCGCTACTTTTTTCAGGATTTCTAATCCTTCGATTCCAAGCCCTTGGAAATCATATGGAGAAGTTCTCGGCTTAAAAGCCCCGCCGCGAAGTAATTTCAATCCTTTTTCTTTTACAGATGCAGCTACAGCAGCAACCTGCTCATATCCTTCTACCGCACATGGACCAAATACATAGCTGATTCCGCCATCGCCGACTGTTTCCCCTTTAAGCTCAACGACTGTATTTTCAGGCTGTTTCTTTCTCGATACTAAAAGTGCCTTGCTGTTATCTTCTTCTTGGAGCTCCAGACTTGCTTTGAAAATTTCTTTAAAAATATGTTCAAGTGTTGAATCCTGAAATGGACCATCATTATTACTTTTAATTTTATCCAGCATTTCACGCTCACGCACTGGATCAAATCGCTTAATACTCTGCTTGGTTTTTAATTCCCCAATCTCTTGATTAATGCCTGCTCTCTTGTTAATCAATTCTAGTATTTCCAAATTGACCTTGTCCATTTGTTCTCTTAGCTGTTCCATTTCATTACTCATCAATACACACTCCTCAAGTCTCTTAATCTATTTAATCATTTAGAATAATTAGAGACCATTATAGCTAAGATTCTTCTATTTGTCACCATCTAATTAATGTAAAATTTTAATTCTTAGAGAAAATACGGAAAAATGGAACCATTAATTTAATGATTTATCTTGAAATAAGGTCAACATGCCCCGCATTTCCCTTGATGAATTCTATATAATGGATTTATACAATCATGCAAGCAGGATTAGTTATTAACTCAACTTTCGCACCTAAGAATAAGCAAATATATCTTGCTATTCCAAGACGAACATGTTCTCCATTACCATGCTTGGATTTTGGTGAAATATCCGGCCTTTTTGGAATTGATGATGGTGCATAGCTCCGCTCCGGCCAACCACTCCGCTTTCCATGGGGACGGCTTCAGCTAACTTGAAAAGAAAACCGCTTTTCAAGTGGATCTTCAGCTCGCCCTGTTCCCATAGGAGTCTCCGTGGTTGGCCTGCGCTCTGATAGGATTCTACAGCGAATGAAAGAAATAACCTTTTAATGAGCTGGTCGAAATAGCAGCTTTCGCCTGAACAACCCAATCTTGACAGAACATTTTACCATGCAGCATGAAAAAAATGCTCTATCGGATCAAACATCTATTTGGTAAGTTGTTTTTCACGTATAGAATATCCTACTAGCGGAGGCGGACCGTTTTGACTCCTGAGGGATCAGCACCATCTGAAGATCCACTTTTGCCAAGTGCTCTTCTTGGCAAAAGTTAGCTGAAGAGCGTGCCCCTAGGAAAGCAAAACGATCCGCCGCAGCGGTGCTTTACACTTCACTTTCTATTCTTTGTCAAGGCTGTTATCGAAGGAACGATTTACCCCTGTTTCTATAAAAATGAAGTTACTTTTTAATGTGCGAAAATTGAGTTATTAAAAAAACATTGATGAGCATTTTACTCATCAATGTTTTTAAGTATTATGATTTTTTGTTTGCTTCTTTTTTCACTTCATTAGCTGCTTGTTTTGTTTCTTTTTTTACTTCTGCTGTTTTTTTAGAAGCAGTTTCCTCCGCTTCTGCTTTTTTATCAGCAGCTTCTTTTTTTACATTTTCTATTTTATCTGATACCTCATCTTTTAAATCCGAAGCCTTATCTTTTGCATCATCCAGCTTCTCACCAGCAGAATCTTTTACATCTTCTGCTTTATCCTGAGCATCATTCAGCTTATCTTCTACGACATCCTTCAAATCAGCCGTTTTTTGTTTTACGCTTTCTGTAAGCTCCTGAGATTTATCTGCAACTGTCTTAGATAAATCAGAAGTTACATCCACTGCTTTTTTCGTTAAATCGGAAGTTGTAGAATAAGCTTTATCTTTCCATTCCACACCTTTTTCCTGAGCTGTTCCTGCTAATTCTGTTGCACGATTTTTCACTTGAACCGCACCATCGTTTAAATCACTGCGCAGTTCTTTACCTGATTTTGGTGCAAGCAACAATGCTGTCGCAGCTCCTACAAAACTTCCTACAAGTGTTCCGATAATAAAATCCTTCGTGTTAATCTGATTGTCTGCCATCCGTATAACCTCCTAAGATTTAATTAGACTTGTGTTTCCGATTATTCCAATACTCAAAGATGGAAGCACCCCATTTTACTGCTTGAGCAGCTTTTTCCTGATCCTCTTTTGAGTGCTTTGAAATAATATTAGATAATTGCTGTAATGACTTATTAAAGTCCTCTACTGTATCACCTATTCCCTTTGCTCCCTGGATTAAACCATCAAGCTGATTTGATTTTTGAGTTAAATCAGCTACCAGCCCTTTAGAATCCTGAACAACCTCTCTTGCATCTTCTGTAACTCCGTTTACCTGGTGATTGATTTTTCCTAATGTTTCCCGAACTTCATCCATTGTTTTCTTTGTGTTGAACACTAAAATAACCGCATAAATCATTAATATGAGCAAGGCTATTATGGCAATTGCCAGTGCACTATAGAGGATAACTCCCATAAACTTATATCACTCCTTTATTTCTTGATTCATCCATATTGATTAAATACGTTTTAAGGGATAGTATGTACTCCATAAAGAGGTTGTCCAAATAACCCGGTAAACATGTATTGGATAAAACATTGCTTTATCCTTTCCGCAGGAAAACATGATTATTTGGCTCTTTAAACATCTGCGGCGAAGTAAACGGCATACTTATCCGTATCACTTTAAGCTCTTTCCATACCGGGAGAGCAGGCACCATAATTTATTTTTACCCTGCATTGGTAAAGAATAAACTACATTTTCCCTTAAAAGATTTAATCCATATTCTTATTGTATCTTATTTTTCCGTTAAAATACAACATCAATCTATATCCAGTATGGGAGACCGCTGCGAACCGCCCTTACATCGAATGAAATTTCATTCAGCAGGTATTTTCGAACAGCTGTCTTTACTGTATTTAAGATGCACTGCTTTCATCAACAGGACTGCGAGAATGGCTTATATCTGCTCCTGTATCGCAGTTTAGCAATGAGAGCCGGTAAGTGCCCCTGAAATTCTGTATGCAATCCATAGACAGCTCTTAAGCCTCTCAGGATAAAATAGCTTGCCTGCGTATTCACAGCAAATAGAAAAAAGCAGTGAACCGCTTCACTGCTTTTCCATTTAGGCAAGTGTCTCTTCATAGGATTTCTGGAATTTTTGAATATCTCCCGCACCCATGAAAATCAACACGCTGTCTTTATATTCTTGTAACACATTGGTGTGCTCTAAATCTAAAATATCACTTTCAGGAATCAAATTTTGCAGATCTTCAATAGTTAATTGACCTGACTGCTCCCGAGCCGATCCAAAAATATCACATAAATACACTTTATCTGCTTGGTTTAAGCTATCTGCAAATTCTTGTAAAAATGTTTTTGTACGTGTAAAGGTATGCGGCTGAAAAATAGCAACCACTTCTTTATTTGGATACTTTTTACGCGCTGATTCAATCGTTACTGCAATCTCCTTAGGATGATGTGCATAATCATCTACAATTACTTGAGAGCCAATTGTCTTTTCTGTAAAGCGTCGTTTAACCCCTTTAAAAGAGCTTAATTCCTTCATAAATTCAACTGGAATCCCTTCGTAGTGACAAATTGCTATCACTGCGAGTGAATTTAAAATCGTATGATTTCCAAACGTAGGAATGAAGAAATGCTCATAATAGGTGCTTCGAACATATACATCGAATTCTGTTCCCTGCTCTGTCTCTACCACATTTTTCGCTTGGAAATCATTTGTCTCATTAAAACCATAATAAATAATCGGCACTTTCGTATGAATGCCTTGAAGTTCTTCATCATCACCGCAGGCAACAATACCTTTTTTCACGCGATCAGACATAGATTGAAAAGCATCCACTACGTCATCTAAGCTTGTAAAATAATCCGGGTGATCAAAATCAATATTTGTCATAATCGCATAGTCCGGTTCATAGCTTAAAAAGTGTCTGCGATATTCACAAGCTTCAAAAGCAAAATATTTACTGTCAACATGCCCACGCCCTGTCCCGTCTCCAATTAAATAAGAGATTGGATAAGCACTTTCCAAAACATGCGATAATAATCCTGTCGTTGTCGTTTTCCCGTGTGCACCTGTAACGGCGATACTTGTATACTGTTTCAGCCATTCGCCTAAAAACTCATGATACCAATAAAATTTACAACCAAGCTCTCTCGCTTGTTTTATTTCAACATGGTCTTCAGGAAAAGCATTTCCTGCTATAATCGTATAATCTGATTGAATATTATCTTTTGAAAAAGACAGAATAGGAATATGTTTTTCTTCTAATGCCACCTGTGTGAAAATACGGCTGTCAATATCTGAACCCTGTACTTTCTCACCTGAGTCATGAAGAATTTGTGCTAATGCACTCATTCCTGTTCCTTTAATACCTATAAAATGGTAAGTTGTCATAAAACGAACCTCCAACGTTTTTTCATCCATTCATTTTCATGTCATTTTATTTGTTATCAGCGGTTCTGTGTCAAGATATTATATAACCGCAATCCCATTCAATGGATTATAACAAATAAATAACTTATTTTAAAGCAAAATTTATTATTTCAAAGCTTTTAAAAGTAAATTCAAGCATTTTAAACATATTTTTTTAAACGAAAGCGTTTGGCCGCCCATTTATTCATATAAAAATATACTTCCTTTTGCATTTTTGCAAATGCTGGCCGGCGGGGACGAATCATCTCAAGTCCCCATTATCCTTTCTTAACACGTAAAAAAGAAACACCATTTTCTGTACAGATAGAGAGCCTATATCTCATTCTATACAGATAATGAATAATATGTGCTTTTGCCTTATATTTTCTTTCTCTCTCTTGAAAAGCTTCCTTTATATTTTAGTAACTTTCCGGAATTATAGCAACTTTTTTAGTTGTCCTTATTTTTGATATGCGGAGAAACGGCATCCGGCAAGCCTTTTATAACAAACAAAGTGTGAGCTAGTTTATTAAAAAGTAATCGTATTTTCACCGCCAAAAAATGAGAGACAGTTTACATACTGTCTCTCTGCGCTTTTGTAATCAAGACCTCTCGCGCACGGCTGCCATTTTGCCCTGAGATAATTCCCCGCTGTTCCAGAGAATCAATTAATCTCGCAGCACGGTTATATCCTATTTTAAAATGCCTTTGCAGGGAAGATGTGCTTGCACTATTTTGATTTAATACAAATTCAATCGCATCTTCCAAGAGATCATCTTCCTCTTCGTCTATCTGTACTTGTTCTAATAAATCTTCCTGTTCAAATAGATATTGCGGTTCAGCCATTGATTTTGCATAATTTGCTACTCGTTCAATTTCCTCATCAGACACAAATGGCCCTTGTAAACGAACACTTTTCCCTGCGCCGTTCTCAATCAGAAGCATATCCCCTTTTCCAAGTAACTTTTCCGCACCGCTGGAATCAATAATTGTCCGTGAATCCACTTGGGAAGATACGCTAAAAGCAATTCTTGTAGGAATATTTGCTTTGATCAGGCCAGTAATAACATCCACAGATGGACGCTGCGTTGCAAGCAGAAGATGAATACCGCACGCTCTTGCTTTTTGCGCAATTCTGCTGATGGCGTCCTCTACATCTTGCGGAGACATCATCATTAAATCAGCTAATTCATCAATAACAATCACGATAAACGGCATCTTTCGATCTGCTTTTCCTTCTCGCAGCATTTTTTGATTATACCTGCTTATATCTCTGACACCTTCATTTACAAAACGGTCATAGCGATCCTCCATCTCTGCCACAGCCCATTTCAGACTCTGTGTAGCAGCTTTAACATCTGTGATGACAGGAGAAACAAGGTGCGGGATACCATTATATGGAGCAAGTTCAACCATTTTAGGGTCGATTAACAGAATCCGCACATCCTCATGACTGGCATTATAAATTAAGCTGACAAGAATAGTGTTGATACAGACACTTTTCCCCGAACCGGTAGCCCCGGCAATCAAACCATGCGGCATTTTATTAATATCAATTACTTTGGGCATTCCTTCAATAGTCAGTCCCAGCGCTACACTTAAAGGGGACTTATTATCTTTAAAATCATCCGATTCAATAATACGCTGAATCCCCACCATTTCCGGGTGAAGATTAGGAACCTCGATGCCTACTGTATTTTTACCCGGAATAGGTGCCTCAATACGAATATCCTTCGCTGACATATTCAGTTTTAAATCATCGGCTAAGTTTTTAATCTTGCTAACCTTAACACCCATCTCAGGATGCACCTCAAAGCGTGTAACAGATGGTCCCTGTGTTGCCTTTACAACTTTTGCTTTGACTTGAAAATGCTTCAATGTCTCTTCCAGCAAATCTTGCTGTTCTATCAGCCATTCTTCATCCTCTTCGGTTGATTTGGCTGCCGGATCGTTTAACAAGTGCAAAGGAACCTCTCTCGGTTCAGGTTCGCTCCGTGCAGGGGCAGGTGCAGGTACTGTATTCACAGTTGAAGCCCTGCTTTCGGAATCTTGATTTGCTGCATGGGTTTCTCCTAATTTTCCCTCTGCCTTGCGCAGCTCGTCCTCGCGTCTTTCATGTGCTTGCTGCAATCGCTGGAAAGTTTCCTCCCGTTTTCGCTGCTCCTGCAAATTTTTCTTATCCCGCGGAGTCATCATTACATTAAAAGCAGTTGAAGCCTGGCTTGACCTGTCCTTATTCTGACTTGGCATCTGGTCTGTTGTATGAATCGGGTTTCTTTTTTGAGAAGTAACATGGGTTTCAGTTTCAGTTTTAGGCTCTTCCGGCTCCGGAGGTGTTTCTTGAACCTCGTCTTCCTCCGTCTCCAGCGTCTCCGCCGTACTGCTGATTTCCTGCTGTACTTCATGCGTTTGTTCTAATATCATATCTTCTGAAAAAGTATCTTGCTGCTTATCCGACGTATCCGCTGTTTCAAAGATATCAGCTTCTTTTCTATCCGAGTGGTGTCCTGTATCTATTGTCGGCAGTCCTTCCTTTTTCCTTAACAATGATTCAGTTGACATCATCGTATCTTCTAAGCTACTCGCTGCTTCATCCTCTTTTTGAAGTTTGGATTCCTTTCTCTGATACGCTGGTATTTCATGAATCAGCTTAGATTCTCTCGACTGAAAGCCATAAATCGGAGAAGGCACCTCTGTCGGCTGGAAAGGAACATCCGGGTTTTTCTTATATACTTTTCTTCCCGGGTTATTTTCCGCTTGCTTAGTACTGCGCGAAGTACGTGCAGGATACGAAGCTTCTTTTCTGCTTCGGTTCGGCAGCGGGCGATGATTTTCCGGCTTTTTGTCCGCAGTTGTTTCTTTTCTTTGATTATTTTCTCTGTGTGTCCGTCTCTCTCTTCTTTCTTGTGCAATATCTTGATTTCTTCTTTTATAACTAGGTTGCTTGTCAACAGTCGTTTCTTTTTTTTGATCAACAGTATCTGGAATCACCGGAAACTTAAATGATCGCCCGGAAGGATAATGGTATGTCATTTTTGTCTGTATATTTGGTTGTTTATCAGTTTCTTCCTGTTCAACCTCAACAAATTCCTCTACTTCTATTTCCACTTCTTTTGTAAATATGTTTTTGAGCCGTTCTTTCCATTGCTCCCACCACATATGCATTCACTCATTTCCTTAATTGTTCATACTGTTCATTTTAGCAGTTTTTCAAAGGGATTTACATGATTACTGCAATAATTTTTTCGATTTCATTTCCTGTTAAAAAATCCCCTGCTCACACAAGGGATTTGAAAGTTAAAATGGAAATTCTTCGCCAATTTGATACGTATCATCCAGTACATAAATGCCTTTTTCCTTCGGCGCATCAGGCAAGCCCAGTTCTTTTTGAGAACAAACCATTCCGTGAGAAGGTACACCTCTTAATTCAGATGCTTTAATTTTCATTCCGGACGGCATCGTTGCTCCTACTTTCGCTACAACGACCTTTTGACCTTCATCGATATTTGGAGCACCGCAAACAATTTGCAAGGTTTCTTCTCCAACATCAATTTGACATACACTTAATTTATCCGCATTTTCATGGGCCTGTTTTGACTTTACAAATCCTACTACAAATTTCGGACTCAAATCAAATTCAAGGGGGTCATCTATTCCTTTTTTCTGGAAAAGAGTACGAATTTCTGCTAATAGACTTTCTGTTAAAGGAATTGCACCGTTTTTTTCATCTAATTGAAAATAGGTGGAAGCATGAAAAATATTGTAGCCAAGCACTTCTCCATCAGCTGATGTTATTTTAGTGATATCACCATTCGTTTCTTGCTTTAATTCATAGCGGTCTCCTTCCTTAATAGGAAGAATCAATACATCTCCAATTCCTTGACGGTTATAAAAAACATCCATCTCGTTCACTCCTCATTTTTCTCAGGTCGATTTTTTGCCAATATAAATACCGGCTTTAATTTTTTGTTTTCATAAACAAATGGCAAAGAAGTAATGGGTATTCTGCCATCTGCAAAAAATTTCATTGTCATTTGCGCTAAAATATCATATCCTGATTTATTTTGGATATCCCCTAAAATAAGCACATCCTGATGCGGAACAGCAACAGTTAATTCCCCTTTTGCATTGGCAAGCATTTCTTCTAAAAAGGCTTCGTTCAGAATACGGCTTGCATCATAACCATCCTGTGTTGCCAAGAAATAAAAATCATTGCCTGCAACTTGATCTGCTTTCGGCTGATAAGATAAAGAACGGATATTGAAAGATGCTATTTCGTCTAATCTCTCCTTAGACCAGCCCTCTTCCTCCAATAATTCTTCATCAATCAATCGATAGGACTTTCCTAAATCAAGTGCATAGAAAACGCGGGTTTCTGCAGTATGATCTTTATAAATCAACTTTTTCTTTGCCTTTGTTTCTGTTGGGAAAGAGGGAGAGCGGAGCACCGGAAAAATCTGCTTTTCCATTCCTTTTAGATGCTGCGTCTGATTCATGATTTTTAACGCTTCATTAACATGCTCCACAATTTCATCAAGAGCTTCCCTCCCCCGATCATTATATTTAGCAATTAAATTAGGCAAAGACACCGTCATGCCTTCGTTCGTGTCCTTCCATTCAATTCGTACAGCATCGTCGTCACGCTTGTAGGTCACTCGATAATCAGGATTCTTCAGTTCATCCTCCAACAGGCGTTTCATCTTAATGCTTGTCATTTTTGCCATGCAAATGCCTCCTTACCTATTTAGCAAGCCCGTCTAAAAAGGATTCGATTTCTTCTTGTGTTTTCCGGTCTTTACTCACAAATCTGCCCAGCTCTTCCCCTTTTTCAAACGCCAGAAAGCTAGGAATACCATAGATATCATATTCCTGGCAGAGCTCGATAAAGTTGTCCCGGTTTACTTCTACAAATTGAAATTGCGAATAAGCCGCTTCAATTTCCGGCAAAATCGGTTCTATCACACGGCAATCCGGGCACCATCCTGCCGTAAATAAAAAGACAACCGGGCCTTCTTGAATATACGTATTAAATTCCTCTGTATTTTGTAATTCTTTCATTTTTATACATCCTTTCTTTTCTCCTATCATAGCTTGCCACACATATTCTTTCAATTATGTTACCTTGTTTCCATATTATTTGAATTTTGATTTTTATCGTTCATTTTTCAAATAAGATAAAACAATAACATCACTTGGTCTTTAAATATCGGTGTTTTTGCCAGAGAGATACCCGCTGCGACGGGTTATGGCGGGGTGAGTACTCCAATGTTGTCAGGTTAGTGAATTGTCTTAAATATTGTACAGATAGTACTAAAACCTAACTAGCCGAGGAAAAACACGTAGACTCCTATGGGAAAGCGCAATGGTTTTCGGTGGGGCGAGTAATCGCAGTCCCAGTGTGAAGACCCCACAGAAAAAAAGCGAACTTCTTTTTTTCTACCCGCGGGGCATAAGTGCGACTATGCTTCTGTCTGCGCCTGACGGCTTGCCAATAAGCAAGTCTTCTTTAAAGGAGGCTGAGCGCAAGCCCATGGAAAGCGTAGTGTTTTTCCGCAGCGGCCGCATTAACCTGACAACATTGGTGAGTACTCACCCCCATGAAATCCAGGCGGTGGCTATAAACCATTTCTATACAATAATCAAATAACTTAACAAGTTTAGGAAAAACATTTACTATTAAAGATACCATTGATTGGGAGGGATTGGAATGAATTTAACAGTTTATCTTGCTGGACAAATTCACGATAATTGGAGAGAAGATGTTAAAAAGCTTGCGGAAGAAAAAAAGCTGCCGCTGACATTTGTATCTCCGCAGACAAACCATGACCGTTCAGATGATATTGGAGAAGCAATCTTAGGAAAACAGCCCGGCAATTTCTATCGTGATGACGCTGCTTCCAGTGTTAATAATTTTCGGACACAGGTATTAATGCAGAAATCAGATATTGTGATTGCTTTATTCGGGGAAGAATATAAACAATGGAATACAGCGATGGATGCAAGTACAGCCATAGCTTTAGGAAAACCGACGATTATTATTCGTCCGGAAAAATTAATTCATCCTTTAAAAGAACTTTCCAACAAAGCAAATATTACAGTGGAAAACGTGGAACAAGCATTAGATGTTATCGGGTATATCTACGAATAATGATTGCTTCAAGGAACTGTCGTCAAATGCAAATTTGCATTTGACGACAGCTTTTTTTGAAGAGTAAGGCAGTATAAAATGTTGAGGATAACCGCTCCAACGGGTTTCACGGGTTGAGTAATCGCAATCCCATGAAATATACTCCGATTTCCGTAGCAGAAATCTGCTCGGCGAGAATACCAGTATTTTAAAGACCAAATGATTTTCTTGCTGCGTTAGATTAATCTTATGTGAGTTTATATAACAAGAAAGTTCTTTTAAATAACGATTTCAAAACCATTTATAATTCATTATTTCATTTTAAGCTTTTTTGTTTTGATTATATTGAAGCGCTAGCTTATGTGCTTCTTCTACGGAAAGGCGATAAAAATCCGGTTCCTGTGATTCTTCTGTCTGATAAACGGATTGTATCGAGCCAGTACGTTGTTCCATGTCATAGTTAAAATATCGTATATGCACCCATATTTCTTTATCTTGTGAATTATCTCCAGGCAAGGAAAGTGGAAACCACGTACCATAGGGTTCTAAATAGATATTATATAAATGATATTTCCCATTTGCTTTATGAACTTTTTTTACTTTATATCCCTTTCCTCCTTTAAATTGAATTACATCCCCCACATTGATAACAGTAAATTTTCTTTTGCGTTTTCGATCTTTCTTTATGAATTTAAGCATTTTCATATCCCAAATTGCCCCCTTTACTTAAGTATAATATGAACTCCACCCCACTCATATAAAACAAAACTTCATTCAGCAGATCTTTTTACAGTCAGTTACACTGTCATAAAAACCGATTACGAATTCAATGCAACTAAAACGAACACCAGGGGACAGGTCCTTAACAGTTTCGTTCTATGTATGAAAAAAACTGCTGCGCAATCAGTTACCTGATTATGCAGCAGTCCTTCCTCTATTTTTGCCCCGCAAAATCATACTGTCCTTTCAAAAGCTGTACAACATGTGTAAACATGCTTTCTCTTGATATCAGGTTATTCGTAAAGATACCAATAGCTCCTTCATGGCTGCGGACGTTTTCTTTCTTGGTATAGACATCCATCACCATACTTAATTCCCCGGCTGTTTTAAGTGCCTTCTCAATTTCTTTTGGGAGGGCAATCCTTGCACCACTGGCAGTATATAATGTGCCATCCGCTGCAGCCAGCGCTCCCCAGTTACAAAGAAATAATGTATCGTCCACATACATGACGCCTCCTTCTAAGCCAATTCCAATGGCATCAGCACTTCCTGCAGCACATGCCTTCGCACGATTCACCGCGCCAATCCGCGTCTCCTCATCTGAAAAAGGCTGGGCAGACACTTTAGACGGGACTTCCAGCGAGCTTAGCTCCCATTCCGGAAAAACATTTCGGACAGCCTGGGTTTTAGTTGGGTTTTTCGAGCCGATAATAACTGTTTTCTGCATTTCATTATCCCTGATGCAATGCGGAAACAACTGTTTCATCTGTTGTTTTGACAAGTTTTGTAATTAATTCTTTTGCTGCGGCATAATCATCCACATGAATAATCGATGCGGATGTATGAACATATCTGGAGCATATCCCTACAACCGCAGAAGGAACACCGTCACCTGTTATATGGACACGTCCTGCATCTGTACCGCCTGGAGAAACAAAGTATTGATACGGAATATCATTTGATTCCGCTGTGTCCAGAACAAATTCGCGCATGCCTTTATGCGTAATCATTGTGCGGTCAAAAATACGCAGCAAAGCTCCTTTTCCCAGCTGACCAAATGCCTTTTTATCCCCTGAAGCATCATTAGCCGGTGAAGCGTCTAATGCGTAAAAAATATCCGGTTTGATCATATTAGCCGCTACCTGTGCTCCGCGTAACCCTACTTCTTCCTGTACCGTCGCACCAGAATAAAGCTGATTTGGAAGGGTTTCCCCTTGCAGTTCTTTTAAAAGCTCGATAGCCAGCCCGCAGCCGTAGCGGTTATCCCAAGCTTTTGCCAAGATCTTTTTCTCGTTGGCCATCGGTTCAAACGGTGTAATCGGAACAATGGTATCTCCCGGACGAACGCCGATATTTGCGACATCCTCTTTATCATCCGCCCCAATATCAATCAGCATATTTTTTATTTCCATCGGTTTGCTGCGCTGTGCTTCGGTTAATAAATGCGGCGGAACAGAAGCAATCACTCCCGTAACCGGTCCATTTTTTGTCATTACCTGAACACGCTGAGCCAGCATAACCTGGCTCCACCAGCCGCCTAAGGTCTGAAAACGGAGCATGCCATTATCGGTAACTTGTGTCACCATAAAGCCGACCTCATCCATATGTCCAGCCACCATGACAGTAGGTCCTTTACCGTGCTTTACTCCAAATACGCCCCCCAGATTATCCTGAATGGTTTCATCCGAATATTTCTCCAATTCCTTTTTCATAAATTGTCGAACGGCATGCTCATTCCCTGAAGCTCCCTGTAATTCCGTTAAATTCTTAAATAATGCCAGTGTTTCTTTATTCATGTAAAGCCTCCTATATACAGTTAGTATATCCGTAAAAATAGATCTTCAATATTGCAAGTATACCCGAAAAAGCCCAATCCTTTCCAGTACCGGTGTTCAATTATTTGTATTTCTCTCACCGTATGCGATATACTACAAACAAAGCAGACATTGAATCTTACTAAACAGAGGTGAATAAATTGAGCAAAAGAAAGGTATTACTTGCAGCTGCATTTGGTATTGCAATCGGTTATATCGCACGTCAACAGGTTAACAATCAAATGAAAGTTACTCCTGAAAAAGCATTGAATCATGCCAAAGAAATGTTCAAACGCCAAGGCCCTATCAGCGGATCCTGGATTTATATGAAACCGGAAGAATTAGAAAGAAACGGCCTGCTTTATGATGTATACCGCGGTGGTGTAACTAGAAATATCGATGGTACGAATAAACAATATGATTTCTATGTAGACATAGAAACTGGTGCTGTTATAGATACAGAAGCAGCAGTATAATATACTTTGTTAATAAGCAGCCTTCCTTTTTGGAGAAGGCTGCTTTTTCTTAATTATAAGAATAGCGCAGCCGCTCCACGTGATCTATTTTCTCTCCAGCCTCATTAAACCTGACTGCCCGGTAATAAGCATCATGATAAAACGTAAACCAGACCTTTTCCTTATATCCCGCTTCCATCCAATATTCTTTTTGCAATACAGATTGAACTGGATAATCATCATATGCAAGCGCCCATAATTTATTTTGATGTGCATGTGTCGGCATAATATCTGCCATATGTATGAAGCCTTGCTCTCCTTCCCGAAAACGAATGATAGCATGCCCCTCACTATGGCCGCCGGTATGAATCATTGTTAAACCCGGCAATACCTCGATTTTTTCCCGAAACGGATAAACCTGATCAACTACCGGCCTCCAATTCTTCTCCCAGTATGTATTTATTGAACGGATATTCGGATGCTGCATCTCATTCCATTCTATTTGGGAAACAAAAATTTTTGCATTTTTAAAGACCGATTCGTATTCCTCCTCACCAACTAGTTTTGTTAAACCGTTCGCATGATCATAATGAAGATGTGTCATTAATACGATATCAATATCGTTCACTGTAAGCCCTAATTCGGATAAGGATGCTTCTATATTTGTTTCTTCCAATACTCCGAAATTCCTTTTTTGTTTATCAGATAGTTTATTTAATCCGATTCCTGTATCAATAAGTAAATTTTTCCCATCTAATTCAATTAAAATCGGGTCTGTTCGAAGCTCAATTTGATTTTTATCGTTATGCGGGTATTTTTTCGCCCATAATGCCTTGGGAACGACACCAAACATCGAGCCTCCGTCCAAATGGGTAACGCCTCCATTTAGCCAGGTAAGTTTCGCACTGCCAATCTGTAAGGTTTCCATCTTTTCCCTCCTTTTTCTTAAGTTTAGCTGATAAAACGCCTCTCTGCAACCGTTTCCAAAAACAGGTTATTATTTGCGTCTTAAATAATGTGGCAAATTTATGAACAATCTGCTATGATTGTTAGCGAATTCACATTCTTTATATTGTGAATTATATCACATTAAAATATATGGAGGCAGGCTTATGAAGGAAAAAAACGCAGCAATTATTATCGGCATTATCGTTCTTGCCGCTTTTATCATCCCTTTTGCACTTTTAAGTCATGTTGAAAAATGGTATGGGAGCTTTCTGTTCTGGATGATCTTAACTTTCATCGTCATCGGGCTTAATGCCATACTAACAAAAGATTGGAGCAATGAAGAATGAATGTATCACTGATTTGGTGGGGATTAGGAATTTATATTGTTATCTCTCTTTTTATCGCTTTTTTATCGCGAACTGGCAAACAGACAAATATGGGCGCTTATTTTCTTGGCGATCGTAAGCTGGGCGGTTTTGTTTCCGCATTAAGCTACAGCGCTACAACATACAGCGCATTTATGCTGGTCGGCTTAGCAGGTCTTACCTATCGCGGCGGAGTTGGCGCGCTTGGTTTTGAACTGATTTATTTAATGGGCGTGTCGTTAATTGCATTTTTTGGCCCCCGTTTTTGGATTGTCGGAAAAAAATATGGTTATATTACACCATCTCAAATGATTGGCGACCGTTATCAAAGCAGAGCTTCTGCCATTGCGATTGCCGTCAGCAACTGTCTCTTTTTAATACCCTACAGCGCGGTACAGTTAGCTGGAGTAGGATATCTGCTGCAGGGCGTATCAAACCAGCAAATCTCTTTCAGCACCGGCGTTATTATCGCTGTTGTTTTAGCACTCTTTTTTGCTTACATAGCCGGCATACGCTCTGTAGCCTGGACAGATTCGCTGCAGTCCTTATTTATGATTATTGGTTCAACCTTAGTTGTACTCTTTTTAATCCGCGGACTCGGCGGATTTTCGGGCTTCTTTCAGCAGCTGGAAGGTAATCATCCAGAAATGCTGACGGTGCCTGGCAATGGCTATTTCAGCTTCTTAACATTTATCGGGTTAACCATTCCCTGGTTTTTCTTTAGTATTTCAAATCCGCAGGTCAGTCAGCGTCTGTTTATGCCAGCTTCATTGAAAAGCATGCGGCGTATGTTATTAGGCTTTATGGTTTTTGGCTGTATCTATACACTGGTATCTATATTTTGGGGGTATTCCGCTTTCTTATTAGAACCTGGTCTAGGCAACGCTGATTTAGCTACACCCGTTGTACTGACCTCATCAGCTGTACCTTCTGTTTTAGCTGTTATTGTCATGGTAGGTATTATTGCTGCTGCTGTTTCGACGATAGACTCGATTCTGCTTACGTTATCCTCGATGTTCGCGAAGGATGTTTACGGAAATATTCGCAAAGGGTCGACAGATCAGGTCCAGCTTCGCATCGGGAAATTTATTATACCTGTTATTGCTCTGCTGGCTTACTTATTTGCAGAATTACAATTAGATTTAATCGCCGTTCTGTCCGTTGCTTCTTCTGCCGGCTTAATTGTTGTTGTCCCGACAATTATCGGCGCTTTCTTTTGGAAAAGAGGCACCGCCGCTGCTGTATTGGCAAGCACCATTATTCCCGGCGCCGCTGTTCTGATATTAGAACTGCTGCAGACAAAGCCGCTAGGAATGGCTTCTGGTTTATGGGGACTGATTCTCTCCTCCTTGTTATTTGTCGGTGTCAGCATATTCACGAAAGCCCCTGAAGAAAAAGCAAACGAATTTATTGGCTATATTAAGGAAAATCTTCATCGTAAAAAATAATAAAACAGCGTGTAGATTCGTGTCTACACGCTGTTTTATGTTAATGAAGCAAGCATTTGGCGCTGCTGCTCCTTCACAATCTCCATTTGTTCTTCTATTTGTTTTTGTGTTTCTTCCTGCATATGCTTCTGTTTACTTTCCAGCAGCGATTGATACGCATTTTCATATTTTTCATACATATAATATAAATTTTCTAATTCATGATGAGATAAAAAACGGACCAATTCCATCCTCCCCTTTTCTCTGTATACTATTACTACTATATGCAAAAAAGGGAGGTTTTATACCTGTTTTATGTGGCTCTTGATAAGAAAAACCAAGAATACCGCTTGTTCTTTAAAACATCAGTGTTCTCGCCGAAGAGATGTCCGCTGCGACGATTTTCGATGGGACGAGTAATCGCAGTCCCAGTGGGAAGACCCCGCAGGAAAAAAGTGTTCTTCTTTTTTTACCCTCGGTGCATAAGAGCGACTTTAGCTCTGTCTGCGCCTATCGCTAAGTCTCCTTTATCGAGGAGGCTGAGCTCGGGGCCCACGGAAAGCGTAGTGTATTTCTGGGGCCTAAGATTACTCACCCCATGAAACCCGTTGGAGCGGCTATCCTCAACATTTTATACTTTCTTACTCTTCAAAAAAGCAAAGGAGACTGTGCTGCCACAATCTCCTTTGCTTCCATTTATTCCTCTTCTTCATGTAATCCTTTTTTACGCACATACTTTTCTAACTTATCCAATTCATAGAAAAGCTCGACAATACTATTCGCAACAGGAAAAACATAATGCCATTTTTCATAGTCTGTTCCTTGCAGTGCATCAATTAAATTATTGATCGTTACGCTCATCGCATTTTTCGTCTCTTTTTGCAGGTCCCTGTCCAGGACGATGCGATCTTCATACATAAGAAAGACATTTTCACTATAGTTATTGATCTCACTGACCAGCTTTTTAATTAAGAAAGACTTGCCGGCAGCCATTTGTTCAATTTCTTTTAAATTTTTTTCCAGCTCTACAATCAGCGTATGCTTCTTTCGCAATACCTGTATCATTTGCTTATAAATGACTATGCTGCGAAAAAAAGATCTGCGCTTCCGGATAAACAGTCTATTTTTCTCATCCGTAATGATATCAAAATAATCTCTTATTTTATTAATTTGTTTCTCGACATTTCTTTCTTCGTCCCTGATTTGCGGGACACTCATCGTATTACTCGGGATAACACGCAGAAGAAAATGAGAGCTTTCACTGGCTTCCTTAATCATCTGAAACAAAATCTTTTGATGATTCGGAGGATTAACAAATACATTCACGATAAATGCGGAAACCACCCCGATTGCAACAAGTGATACACGAGATAAAATATATACAAAATTAATATGATCGCCCTGACTGGCCACCATCATACTGACGATGGTTAATACGGTTAAATTTACTGTTTTGGTCAATCCCAGTTTTATATTAATCGCAATCGATAAAATAACTACTGCTCCAACCGAAATCGGATGGCTGCCAAGCAAAAATACTCCCAATATGGCAAGTGTCGCACCGACAGAGTTTGCAATAACTACTTCTTTAATATAATTAAATGATCGCATGATAGACGGCTGCATTGCTATTACAGATGCAATTGCTGCAATAACGGCATATTCCATATCGAATATACGTGTAATCAATAACGTTAAGGTTACTGCCAACCCTGTTTTTAACATCCTGGGACCAATATTAAATTCCATTCATCTGCACCTCTCTAGAAGTAGTATACAGGTTTCCTTCAAACATGTCATCAGAAAAAGGCAAGCAGATTATCTGCTCCGCCTTTCTCCGCATAAGGGTATTCCCATAAATATTTCCGGCGGGGCGAATAACCGCTGTCCCAGCCCCAGGATATTTGAGTAAAACATGTGACATATACTTATTTTCATTGCAAACACTTAGATAAATATATGTCTGAAATCATTACAGTTGAATCGATAAATATTTTACTTCAACATACTCATCAATCCCGTGATGGCCGCCTTCCCGTCCAAGGCCGCTTTCTTTAAACCCTCCGAACGGGGCCTGTGCTGTTGATGGAGCACCATCATTAATACCGACGATTCCATACTCTAACTGTTCACTGACCTCAATTGCAGTCGTAAGGTTTTCTGTGAATAAATAGGCTGCTAATCCATAAGGTGAATTATTCGCGCGTTTAACGACTTCTTCCTTCGTCTGAAATGTCGTAATTGGCGCTAATGGTCCAAAGGTTTCTTCCTGCATGCATACCATTTCATCGTTTACATTGGTTAAAATGGTCGGACTAAAAAATAAATCTTCCTTTTCTGTTTCGTTACCTAACAGCTTTTCTGCCCCTTTATCAAGTGCATCCTCTATATGATGTTTTACTTTTTCAACCGCAGATTTGTCAATCAAAGGACCAATATCCACACCTTCTTCTAAGCCGTCTCCGACCTTAAGCTGCGCAACCTTTTCTTTAAATGCCTTGGCAAATTCTTGTTCAATCGATTCGTGAACATAAATCCGATTGGCACATACACAGGTTTGCCCGGCATTGCGATATTTAGAAGCAACCGCCCCGTTTACCGCTTTTTCAATATCCGCGTCGCCCATAACAATCAATGGTGCATGACCGCCAAGCTCCAGAGAGAGTTTCTTCACAGTTTCCGCCGATTTTTGCATGAGTGATTTTCCTACCTCCGTAGAACCTGTAAACGATATTTTTCGAACACGCTCATCTGCCATCCATGCATCACTGATTTCACCTGAGCTTCCCGTAACGATTTGCAGTACACCTTCTGGAATACCTGCTTCTATCGCAAGCTCTCTCAGGCGGATAGCGGTTAGAGGGGTGGCACTGGCTGGTTTTACTACTGCTGTACAGCCGGACGCTAATGCCGGAGCAACTTTCCGTGTAATCATTGCTGCCGGGAAGTTCCATGGTGTAATTGCTGCGATAACCCCTACCGGCTGCCGGCTAACTACGATGCGTTTATCACTTGCCGTTGCCGGGATAGTTTCACCGTAAAGTCTTTTTCCTTCTTCTGCATACCAGGAAATAAAGCTATTCGCATACCGGATTTCACCTGTTGCTTCCTTCAACGGTTTTCCCTGCTCTATTGTCATGATTCTGGCCAGCTCTGCTTCATGCTCTTCCACAAGTGCATACCATTTATTCAACAAAGCACTTCTTTCATAGACAGATTGCTTCGACCAGTCCTGAAAAGCTTGATATGCCTTATCAACAGCTTCCACTGCTTCTTTCTTGCCTCCTTTTAAGACTGTATCGACTACTTCGCCTGTTGCTGGATTTGTTACTTCAATAACTTCATTATTCTTCGTCATTAAAAACACCCTCCAACTTTCATGATATGTTTAACTCTACCCCGATTATACATTTTAAAGTCATTCATTTCACATAATTCCTACTAAAAATGTCTTAAAGTTGTCACAAAAAACTCCTGGACAGGTTTTATTTTGTCCAGGAGTTTTTTCGTATTATTTAACTGCATAGCTGCGGATATGATCTTTCACACCGGCTAAACAGATTTTTGCCGGATCTTCACCCACATTCAACTGTTTTTCACTTCCGTCTGTTGGAAGTGCTTCTTCAAATACTTTTTCATATGCTGCCACGGAAATGCATTCTCTGTTGTCAAACATTGCTTGATGCGACGCTGTCTGCAAGTGCTTTTTAAAGCCGTTCTGAAGCTTGCCGGACAAGAATTCGCCAACCGCTCCGGATCCATAGCTGTACAAGCCGATGGTATCTCCTTCTTTTAAGTCATCCTGATTTTCTAATAATGAAATCAGACTGAGATAAAGAGAGCCTGTATAGATATTTCCTACATTACGATTGTATTTTGTACTGATTTGATAATTGTTTTTCAACCGTTCCTGTACTGCTTCAGGCGCGTCTTCAATTACTGTACGCAGTGCTTTCCAGCCCATTTTGGTATATGGTAAATGAAAAGCGATAGCTGCAAAATCCTCCAGGCTTCTTCCTGTTTGCTCTTGATAATCTTTCCATACTTTTTGGAAGAAAGCAATATACTGTTCGTTGGAGTATTTTCCATCTACAAAAGCCGTAGAAGAATATACCGGTCTCCAGAAGTCCATAATATCCTCTGTGTAATACGTGCTTTCACTTTCCAGCTCCATCAGCCTTGGCTCAGCACTCACCAAAATAGCAACTGCACCGGCGCCTTGTGTTGATTCGCCAGGTGTATTCAAACCGTAGCGGGCAATATCAGATGCCAAAATAAGTACTTTCTTATCCGGATGCAATGCAATATGTCCCTTTGCCATTTGTATTCCTGCTGTTGCGCCATAGCAAGCCTGCTTCATTTCTACAGAACGAGCTTTGGGATTCAAGCCTAATAATTGATGTACATACACAGCCGCTGACTTGGAGTGGTCCACGCCAGATTCTGTTCCAAAAATGACTAAATCAATTGCATCTTTATCTTCCCTGTCCAAGATTTGTTCTGCCGCATTAGCTGCCAAAGAAACAGGATCCTGTGTGATTGGCGGGACAGCCATTTCGTCTTGCCCCAGACCAATTGTAAATTTTCCCGGGTCGATTCCCCGCGCTTCTGCTAAATCATTCATATCTACATACAGATGTGGTGCATAAAACCCCAGCTTATCAATTCCAATCTTCACGATGATTCCTACCTTTCTCCCTGCTGTTCATTCAGGCTCTTTAAAAAGCCCTTTACTAAAATATTTTTAGAGATTCTATAAAAATTATTGTCGAAAAATATAATAATTAAATGATAATACAGGGGTTGTTTAAATAGCAAATAATATAGTTATTTTTAGCTAATCCATTTTAGAAATCACACAGCTGGATAACATGCCAGCTTCTTATTTCACAACGATTTCCGTTTTACTGCAGCCCTCTTTTGTTTTATGAACCTCAATTGCTGCCGGAAAGACATCCTTCAGCTCCTGAACATGCGAAATGATGCCAATCATTCTTCCAGATTGCTGCAGCTGAATCAGCGCGTCAATTGCTTTCCGCAGGGACTCTTCATCCAGCGACCCAAATCCTTCATCGATAAACATCGTTTGGATCACAATATTCCCCTGGAAGCTTTGGATAACATCGCTCATTCCCAGAGCAAGACATAAAGAGGCATGGAATTTTTCTCCCCCAGATAATGTTTTTACATCCCTGGTCTGCCCTGTGTACTGATCATAGACGTCTAATCCTAAGCCGCTCTGTTTCCCACGTGCTTCCTGGCGATCACTTCTTGTCAGATAAAATTGACCATTCGATAGGTCATTTAAGCGTAAATTAGCAGCTTCGATAATTTGATCTAAATATTCCATTTGCAGATATCGTTCAAAAGATACCTTTTTAGGGTTTTGTCCCCGCAGCGTATCATATAAATCTGTAACGAGCATTCTTTTCTGTTCTATATCCGCTGATTGATGATGGAACTCCTGCAGCTGATCCACGTAGAATGTCATATCCTTTTTCTCCTGCTGCAGCCACTGCAGTTTTTCAAGACTGGCTGTTGTTTTCTGCTTCCATTTTTCTAACACCGCTTCGATTTCGGACACATCCTGCTTCGACTGACCTTCCAGCTTCTGCTGAAGCTCGGAAATTTGCTTTTCTAATTGATAGCCCTGTTTTTCATATTCAGAGAGTCTCTGTTTAACGGATTGATACGTTGCTTCCTCCCATTTTGCTTCTTGATACCCCTGTTCAGTAAAATCTGCCTGCTCTAATTTATCTTGAAAGGTCTTCTCCAGACTTTCTATTTTCTGCTTCATTTTTGCTTGATTTTCTCTAAGGTGGTGCACATCAGCTGTCCACTTTGTAAATGCTTCATGGACTTTCTGATAATTCTCCTGCACCTCTGCCCAGCGTTGTTCAAGCTGCTGTTTTTTTGTTTTTAAATGGGTTATTTCAGCTTCTAATTGGGAAAGAACGCGTAAGTTTTCCGGTATTTGCATCAATTGCTGCTGATAGACAGCCTCTTTACCGTGATAATCCGATTGAAGCCGGCTGACCTGATTGGTCTTTTCATTCCATTCCATTTCCCTTTGCTTTTGTTCCTGACGCTCTTTCGCTAATTCTTTTTTACATTCCGATAAACGGGTTTTAGACTGCTTGAGGCGATCCTCTTCCGCTTTTTTCCTTTTCCCTCTCTCAACGATGTCCAGATAGCTCTGTTCCGGATCAGAAAATGCTAATTCATGCTGCGTGAGCTCCTTTTCTAACCCTTTTCTTTCTGATTGATACGCCTTCAGGTTTGCTGTTTGTTCCCGCCAGTCTGCTTCTTTCTTTTCCATCAGCTTTTTCGCTTGTTCCAGCTCTTCTTTACTGACTTCCTCTTCCTTCGTTACTGCTGGTGACGGATGCTCTGAGCTGCCGCAAACTGGACAGGCTTCTCCAGCATGCAGGTGCACTGCCAATACATGCGCCTGGTTAGCAAACCAAGTCTGTTCGAGCCGGTTGTATGCTTCTTTTTCCTGCAGATAGACAGCTTCTGTACGCTTGACCTCTGTCTCACTATTTTGCACCTGTGCCGTTTTTTCTTTATATTTTTTCATCAGCATTGCTTGTTCACGCAGTATTCTTAACTCTTCTTTTACAGTGTCCAGCTTCTCAGCCTCTTTATCTAGTGCCTGTTCTTCCTGCTCTAAACGATCTATTTGTTTACTTCGTGTTTCACGTAGCGCTTTTAATTTTTCCAGCTGTTCATTCCCTTGCTTTAATTGTCCAGCCAGCTTTTGAATTTCCTGTTTTTTCATTTCTAATTCCTTGACAACAGGAAGAAACCCTTCCAAACGGTTTACTTCAATCGAAAGCTTCTCGCGCTCCCCTGCATTTTCCTGTTCTTTTTTAAAATCAGCTTCTGCCTGCTGCTTTTGCTTTTCCATTGTATTCTGCTGTGCTTCCAGCTGCTGCAGACGTTGATTTCCTTCCAGAAACTCTTTTCCTGCTTCATTCCGCTGCTGTTCATAAGGAATAATCAGCTTCGCCTGTTCGGCTGCAGACAAACCTTCTTTTAAAGCTTCCATTTCCTGCGCTTGTTCTTTCCATATGGCAAGATTCTTTTGATAGGTTTCTAATTCCAAAAAACGCTCATTAATCTGTTTGACTTGAAACAAATGGTTTTGCGTGAGCTCCTGCTGCTTAGTTGCTTCTTTATAACGAGCATCTTCTTCTGTATACGCTGCTTCATTTTTCTTTAACTCTGTTTCTAAAGCTTCTATAATTTGATTCGTATTGACATGCTCTCTATCTGCCAACTCACGGATTTCGGCGTCATCTGGAAGGTCTAAGGAGAATACTTGCGTCCGCAGCTGCTCCATACGGTTGAGAATACGCTGATTTTCTTTTTCTAATTTTGCTTTCTTCTCCCGGAGCAGTTCATTCATATATTTATAATGCGCGGTTCGGAACAAACGTCTCAGGATTTCTTCTTTATTATCTGTATCAGAAGTTAACAGTTTTCGAAACTCCCCTTGTGGAAGCATTACAATCTGCTTAAATTGATCTGGAGTCAAACCAATAATATCTTCTATTTTTTGGTCAATTTCGCTTACCATCTGTCTGTCTACGCACGGCGATTCTCCATCTGGCCGCACTTCGTAAAATTCGCATTTATCTCCTGTTTTACTCTTATTTCCTTTTTTTACATGACCCAGCTGCCGGAAAATACGATACGTTTTATCTTGTATTTGAAAAATAAGCTCCGCAGAAGTATGTACGTTTTCATCTGCAAAATCACTGCGAAGCATACGCTGGTCTTCCCGGTCAGATCCGCTTGCTTTCCCATATAATGCAAAGGCTATCCCATCAAATAACGTCGTCTTTCCTGCCCCGGTTTTTCCGGAAATGACAAATAATGTGTTTCCTTGCAGTTTAGAAAAATCGATTACTTCTTTTTCCTTATACGGTCCAAAAGCATGTAATGTTAATTGTAAAGGCTGCATTCTCTTTTCACCTGCTTCTTATTTAGATGCTTACCGTTCGTTATCTGCATCCTGAATTTCTTGAAATAACTCCTTCATTATCTCGTTCATTTCTTCGGTAGCTTCCTTATCCGTTACTTCCTGATAAAAGGCATCAAATAATTCCATTTCACTTAAGCTCGTCTTAGGGGCCTGATTTTCTTTTTGTTGCGTGACTCCTGACGTAGTTCTTACTCTCTCCACATGCATGGCATTCGGAAAAATAGAACGTACCTTTTCCATCGGCGATAAAACAGGAAGCTCGTCAAGCAACTGGACAAATACATAATCTTCGCTTCGAGGCTCCCTATAAATATCCTCCATTTTCATTTTGATAGAACGTATTTCACGTTTGGGGATAAGCTTTTTTTTCTCAACCTGGACGTTTCCTTCTTCACCCAGTTCAACTACTAAATACCCTTTTTGATGATGTTCTTCCGATAAGGAATACTTTAGGATGGATCCGGAGTAGCGAATTTTTTCATCCAGCACATGATGCGCCTGATGGAGGTGCCCTAACGCTGTGTAATGAAAATCTGTAAATAAATGTGCATCGACATGCTCTGCTCCGCCAATAGACAGCGGGCGTTCTGAATCACTCGTATTTTCTTCCGTCTCGCCAAAAGGAGTGACAAAAGCATGTCCAACATAAACATGGCGTGCTGCTTCGTCCATGTTTTCCTTTATCTGCTTAACAAGAAAAGCATTGGCATCCTGATGATTGCGAATATCTCCTTCTTGAAATAAGGCTTTGACCACACTTGGATCTGCATACGGAATAAGATGAAAATGCACTTCCCCAAATTCATCTGAAAGTACAACAGGCTGTATGCTTTCCGAAAGCTGGCCAATGATATGATAACCTTTTTCCTTCATTAAGCGGCTGCCAAAATGAAGTCTGCCCGGACTGTCATGGTTACCGGCAATCGCTAAGACGGGAATCCCTAATTGATTAACAATCCGGTCTAATGTTTTATCTAATAAATCAACTGCTTCTACAGGAGGTACCGCACGATCATATAAATCTCCTGCAATAATAACAGCGTCCGGGTTTTCTTTTTCCACCGCTTCAACAAACTGATCCAGGATGCAGGCCTGGTCTTCAGTCATATAAACGCCTTGAACCAGCTTGCCCAGATGCCAATCTGCTGTATGAATCAATTTCATTTAAAAAACCTCCTTCTATCCCGGAATCCATCGAAGACGAAAAACCGGACAAATCAAGCTTTGAAAGGTACTCCTTCCCCTTTCATTATTATTCTCTTATAGTAAGCCTTCTTTTTCTATCAAATAACTGTATGGAATATCAAAAAATATATATCGTTCCTGAGACAGCGGATAAGCGTACGTTCGTATCAACTCGGAACGCTCGATATCTGTGTATAGATCCGATAAAATTCCTTTTTTCTCAATATTCATCCGCATTATATTCTCGAAAAAATATGGACGCCAGCTCCAGTTCTTATGCATCCCTTCCTCAATCAAGGTCCAGCTCCCCTGCATATCTTTTTCCACGTTTGCCGAGATTTGCAGACCGACGCTGTTGCAAACATAGATACGAAATACAAAATCTTCACAGCCCTCAGCAAGCTTCAGCAGCCAGCTGTCGTCGTTTGTTTGTTTCGTCTGGGAAAGAAGACGGTCAATTATTGCATAAACGGAGTCTAATAATTCAAATTGTGCCTTCGCTTTCTTTTGTTCATAGGTTACAAATTCTCTAAAATACTCCGTTAGTTTATTTTTACATGCATCTTCCTCAATAAAATCCTGCTGCGGATAAGTCAGATAGCTGCCCTGATAATATTCACCGCCGCTTTGCCATGCAAAATTCAATTGTTTATAAGAGCGGATGCCTTTAAATAACAAAGAAGCACCTATTTTTCTGGATAACATCGACACGCCAAAATAAACATCCTTATACAGATGCGGGAGCAGATCATCCTTTAAAAACGATGTATCTACTTTAATAAAAGAAGGATGCAGAACGGCTAATTGATTCAGACTGCCATTTGCGTCTGCTAATTCAATACTGATCTTTACTCCCAGTGTTTTTAAGTATTTAATGATATGGCCCAGTTGATCTGTATTATTTGGCAGACATGTATCCTTGATTTCGAGGATGATTTCATTCAGATGTAATCCTTTTTCCTGATGATCATGCAGTAAATCAATAAATACTTCTCCATTATCACGTACCAATAATTCTGCATCATAGTATAAACTGAGGTGTCCTGTAAAATGTTCTTGTAATTTTTTCTCAATTGCTTTTTGATGGATATATTTGTTTACCTCCAGCCGGAATTCATCTGGAATGGAGGTATCATCGAAGAGCCAATCTAAACGCTGCTCTTTATTATTTTCATCTAAGTAGTAAGCAATTACTTCATAACCGCTTACCAGCTGCTTATCTGCCCGGACAATCGGTTTATAATAAGGAAGTAATTGTTCTAAATCTATCAATATATCTAATGGATCCATGCTGACTCCCCCTTCATTTCATTATAGCATATTCCACTTTACGCTTATTTGATTTACATTTTCCTATTATAATAACAAAATATAACTAATAACCTTATTCAGAAGCTCTTCTTAAATTTATTTTCAGATATATACCTGCATAAATTAGTTTATCGCAGTATAACTGACTGAAACTGGAGGTGCGATTACTCTCCCCATCAAAGAACCATTCTGCGTTGAAAAGCCCTCACTAAAGGAAGTTTCACTTTATATTGTACAAAATTTTCAATTTAATGTTAAAAGCCCTATTACTACCATTTGTTAATATTGTCAAGTCTTTTTCGACATTTACCGACAAAATTCAAAAAGATGTAGAAGTTTTCATGAACATTTTGTGAAGTGTTTTTCAATCTCTTGTAATTTCCTTATATCAGTATTAATATTATCTCTGCTATAAACCAATACTAAGTTAATTGTGTGTTCATTTTGTGAACAACCTTTTAATCATAGTAATCCATCTTATTAAACATCAAAGGAAGGGGTATCAACATGAAGTTAAAGTGGACCTACTTAGCCTTATTAACAGGCATTGCTGCTTTTCTGGCAGGCTGTGAACCATTACTTGTACTTGATCCAAAAGGTCCTCAAGCAGATACAACTGCAACTGTGATTTGGATATCGATTTTTACAATGTCATTCATTGTAATTGTTGTCTTAGTAATGCTGGCAGTTATTTTATTTAAATATAGAGCGTCAAAACAAGATCCTGACTACGAGCCGCCTCATATTGAGGGTAATAAATATGTAGAAGGAATTATTGTCGCTGTTCCAATTTTAATTGTTGCCTTTTTATCCGTGGTTTCTACCATTTCGACACATCAAGTGGAGAGCCCTCCAGAAGGCTATGCTGAAGACGAGCCGCTCGTTATTTATGCATCCTCTTCTAACTGGAAATGGCATTTCAGTTATCCGGAACAGGACATTGAAACAGTGAATTATGTTTTCATTCCAACAAATCAAAACGTTGAATTCCGTTTATATTCTCATGGAACGATTTCAAGTTTCTGGATTCCTCAATTGGCAGGACAGAAATATGCGATGGCAGATATGACAAACTATCTGAACGTTGTTGCAGATGAGCCTGGAGAATATATGGGAAGAAACTCTAACTTTAATGGAGAAGGTTTTGCAGAAAATGAATTTGCTGTTACAGCAATGCCTCCAAGTGAATTCGATTCCTGGGTAGAAGATATTCATAATACTGCGGACCCGCTGACCGAGGAAGAATTTGAAGAATTATTAGAGCCTGGACATTTAGGACAAATGACTTTCACTGGTACACATCAGGAATTCAAACCTGCACCTGAGGGAGAGAACAGTCCGCATAATCATGGACCATCTGATTCAGATGAAGATGGCGGACATCATCATCATTAATCAGCTTTACAACAGCACTCATGTTTGAGGTGCTTGAAAATTTCTGAGCTCTAGAAAGGAGTTTCGACATAATGGATTTTTTAGATAGATTTTCTATTCCGCCCCATGATGATCCAATGCTTTATGCATCCATCGTTGCGATTGGACTTGTAAGTATTGCGATTGTTTTTGGTGTTACCTATTTCAAAAAATGGGGATATCTTTGGAATAATTGGTTAACAACGGTTGATCACAAACGAATTGGTATTATGTATATCATTTCAGCATTGCTTATGCTTTTCAGAGGTGGAGCAGATGCTGTTATGATGCGTCTGCAGACAGCTGTTCCAGATAACAGCTTCTTAGACGCACAGCACTATAACGAGGTTTTCACGACACACGGTGTTGTTATGATTTTCTTCATGGCAATGGCATTTATTATCGGTATGATGAACTTCGTTGTCCCGCTGCAAATCGGGGCAAGAGACGTTGCCTTTCCGCGCTTGAACGCGCTCAGCTTCTGGTTATATTTTGCCGGAGCAATGCTGTTTAACGTTTCCTTTGTTGTCGGAGGTTCACCGGATGCCGGATGGACAAACTATTATCCGCTGGCAGGAACAGAATTCAGTGAACATGTTGGGGTAAACTACTATAACTGGGCACTGCAAATTTCCGGTATCGGAACATTGATGACAGGGATTAACTTTATCGCCACGATCATGAAAATGCGTGCGCCTGGCATGAAATTGATGAAAATGCCGATGTTTACCTGGTCTGCATTAATCACAAACCTTATTATTGTGTTTGCATTCCCTGTACTGACAATTGCTTTATTAATGGGAACGTTAGACCGTCAATTCTTTACCAACTTCTTTACAACTGGAGACGGCGGTATGGATATGATGTGGGCGAACCTGTTCTGGGTCTGGGGACACCCTGAGGTATATATTCTGGTGCTTCCTGCATTCGGGATTTACTCGCAAATTATCGCTACATTCTCACAGCGTAATTTATATGGCTATAAATCAATGGTTGCGTCCATGGTTATTATTTCCTTGCTATCCTTTATGGTATGGGTCCATCACTTCTTTACGATGGGACAAGGAGCTGTTGCCAACAGTATCTTCTCGATTACAACCATGGCAATCGCCGTACCGACGGGAATTAAGATATTCAACTGGCTTCTGACGATGTGGCGAGGTAAAATACGATTTACGACCCCAATGATGTATTCCGTGGCATTTATTCCGCTGTTTACGATTGGCGGGGTAACTGGTGTCATGCTTGCAATGGCAAGTGCAGACTATCAATATCACAACACGATGTTCCTAGTAGCTCACTTCCATAATGTAATCATCCCTGGTGTGGTATTTGCGATGATTGCCGGTCTCATTTATTACTGGCCAAAAATGTTCGGTTTCATGCTGAATGAGCGTATTGGCAAATGGGCATTCTGGAATATTGTTATTGGCTTCTGTTTATCCTTCTTCCCGATGTATATTACCGGGTTAAACGGACAGGCACGCAGAATGTACACTTATTCAGAAGCATCCGGCTTCGGACCTTTAAGCATGGTATCCTTCTTTGGAGCGCTGCTGTTAGCAGTCGGGTTTGTAATAATTGTTTATAACGTTTATTACAGCTTCCGTTATGCACCAAGAAATGTCGGTGACGATCCTTGGAATGCACGTTCTCTTGAATGGGCTACGCATAATCCGGTTCCAGAATACAACTTCGCTATCACACCAAATGTGGATTCTGAAGAAGCGTTCTGGGATTATAAAAAGAATGGACATGACTTATTTAAAGGGGAAATTAAAGACATTCATATGCCGAATAACAGCGGCTGGTCGATTATTCTTGCAGGTTTCTTCTTTGTATTTGGCTTTTTCTTTGTCTTCCATGTATGGGTTGGAGTCATTATCGCCTTCCTTGGAATTATCGGCTGTCTGATTTACCGTTCATTTGAAAAAGACGACGGACATCATATTCATAAAGAAGAAATTGAAGAAACAGAAAACAAATTCGGAGGTGCTAAATAATGAAACTTGATTCTCAAAATCTGCCTCTTGAATATAGCACCGAAACCAATAAAATGAATATTTTGGGATTCTGGATTTTCCTAAGTGCGGAAATTATGCTGTTTGCCACGCTGTTTACATCATATTTTGTTTATGTAGACCGTGGCGTTGGCAGCGGTCCGGCTGGCGCAGAGATTTTTGAATTACCGCCGGTTTTGATTGAGACATTCCTTTTACTGACAAGTAGTTTTACAATTGGATTAGCAGTTCATGCGATGCGTATTGGTCGTGTGAAGGCAATGATTGGCTTTATGGTAGTTACGCTCCTGTTAGGTGCAGGATTCCTTAGCGTAGAAATATATGAATTTATTCATTTTTACCATATTGGAGCAACATTGCAGACAAGCGGTTTTACTGCTACCCTATTAACAACGCTCGGAACACATGGAGCTCACGTAACCTTCGGGCTGTTCTGGGGAATTATGATTATTGTTCAAGTTCTGCGCGGCGGTTTAAATGCGCGGACAGCGAATAAATCATTTATATTCTCTCTTTACTGGCACTTCCTTGACGTTATGTGGATCTTTATTTTCAGCTTTATTTACTTGAAGGGAATGATGTAACATGAAAGAACTTTTTCCACTAAAACAGGTTAACGGATATATCTTTTCACTACTCCTGACTGTTGTTGCATTAAGTGTCTATTTCTTTGACATGTCTTTTGCAATGGGATTAACCATTCTGATTGTTACAGCATTTATTCAAGCAGGAGTGCAGCTCGTTGTATTTATGCACGCCGGAGAAAGTGAAGATAAAGGCGGTATTTACCTCCACACAATTTATGGTGTAGCAGTTGCTATCTTAACCATCCTTGGTTCATTGCTTGCAATGATATGGGGATATATGATTTAAAGCATCTAAAAAGCTCAAGCAGTTCATAAACTGCTTGAGCTTTTTTCTCTTTTCATTACCTATGATTGTTGTTTATGCTTCTTCCCATGAAAATTCTCTTCTACAGCAACAAGGAACAATCCCATAATAAAGATAAATGTCGCCCCTTCTGCCAAGCCGATGCCTATTGCTGTCACAATAGGTGTAGCGCTTACAATATAACCGTATATAAACATAATCGCACCAATTGTAATTAATGTCCCACAAACTAGAGACAAGCCTTTTAATAATTTTTTATTGATTTTCATCTATCTCATCTCCTTTAATTATATTATGCCTTTCGTTCAATAATTTGTCAATAAGTTTGTGTCAATTTATTGAACAAGCGATTTCTCCCTTGACCCGTGACTTTTGATTTATTTTCCTGAAGACAATCCTATATTCATGGAATTTCATCTAAAAACACTTTATACTTAAAGATGATGTTTCAAAAGTCATACGATATACATAGGAGGTATGAAGATGAGAAAGAAATTATTATCTATTTGTTTTGCACTGATACTTATGATTGGCCTTTTACCTTCCCATGCTTTTGCATTGGAAGCAGATGATTCTGAGGTGGAAGAATTTATTGAATCCATTGGCTGGGAAGTGGAGGATTATGAAGATTACCTGGCGGAGTACGATTGGAGCTTAGCTGATTTTGCAGAAGTTTCCGAGCTTGGTACACCTTTGAATGAAGAAGGATTGGAGGAACTTCTTGATACGTATGATTTAACCTATGAAGAGTTAGATACGCTGTTTCGTGAAGAAGGGCTGCTTTTAGAGGATGAAGAAGTTTTAGATAGTGAAATATTTATGTTTATGGAAACCACTGATGTTTTCATAGATTTCCTTTTAAATGAAGATTCAGGCGAATCAGAGGATTCATTTGCTTCCTTAGAGGAAGAAGAAATTACTGACGAGCATTTAGAATCGATTGCTGCAGCTTACGGTTTTAGCTCAATTGAAGAATTAGAAGAACTTTTCAATACCTATGAGGACAGCATCAATAATTATACCTCTCTTTTGGACGTTGAATACGCAGCAGAATACTATGCAACAGAAGATAGCTCCGCCTCAGATGAAGATGGATGGGAAGATGATGATCTGTGGGAGGAAGATGATGTTTGGGGGGAAAATGCAGATTTCACTACCGATATGTTCAATACTCCCCTTTTAACAGGTGAGCCCATTGTTGATATTTATGCGATGATTTCCGTGATGCTTTTCGAGACGATATTGGATTTTCAATAACACTTAATGGTATAGAGGAAAGAAAATGATGAGGAATCCTCTGATTTTCTTCCCTCTATTTTTTTCTTATCGACAAATGCTTTCCCTTCTTTATTTGAACGACATTATGCAAAGCTTTTTTTACCTAGCAGTTCTCTAATTTCCATTAAATCATACTCTTCTTCCAATTTCTCTTTTATAAATATCAACACATCTATTGCCTCAATTTCAAAATACGTTATTTGGTCCATCGTTTTTGTTGGTATATATCCTTTAAAAACATCCAGCCATTCCCAAATTTTATATATAGGGGCTTGAATCACTTTGCTCATTCCTAACAGACTAATGACATACATCTTTATCTCACCAACCTTATAATTCTTTCATTTTCTAAAACTTATTATACTTATGAAATTCATTTAAGGTGTGGAATAATTAAGTAAAACCAATAACAAAGGGGATACACATTTTTTCAGATGTGTATTTTCTCTTTAAAAGTGAAAATTATTTCATCTTTTCTTATTTTAATGATAAAGTGATTAAGTTGGTATATGTTAAATTATAATTGATTGAAAAAAAGAAGGGATATATAATGTTAGAGTTTTTTCAAAATCTTAGTCCTGTTATGCAAGCATTGGCAGCAACCATTTTCACGTGGGGAATGACTGCACTAGGGGCGGCGATTGTTTTTGCAACGAAAACAGTACATCAAAAGCTGTTAGATAGTATGTTAGGCTTTGCCGGAGGGGTTATGATAGCAGCCAGCTACTGGTCATTGCTCGGACCATCTATTGAAGCATCGACAGATAATGCTGTTGGTCCCTGGTTCCCTGCGTTAATCGGTTTCTTATTGGGAGGCGGGTTTTTATGGATTATTGATAAAATCCTCCCCCACCTTCATCCTAACGCAGAAAAGAAACAGGCTGAGGGGCTTGCAGCTGATAAAAGAAAACGCAGCACCTTGCTTGTGCTCGCTATCACGATTCATAATATTCCAGAAGGTCTGGCAGTCGGGATTGCTTTTGGCGCATTGGCAAATCACAGTACGGAAGCTGCCTTGGCCGGAGCAATTACACTAGCCATCGGGATTGGAATTCAAAACTTCCCGGAAGGTGTTGCCGTTGCCATGCCATTGCGCGGGCAGGGCATGTCACGGATGAAAAGTTTTATGTATGGCCAATTTTCCGGTTTCGTCGAGCCTATTGCAGCGGTTATCGGTGCGTTGGCAGTTGCTCATATCGAGCCGTTACTTCCTTACGCTCTCAGCTTTGCTGCCGGTGCGATGATCTTTGTTGTAGCAGAAGAGGTTATTCCAAGTTCTCAGGAGAACGGCAATAGAGATTTAGCGACAATCAGCCTGATGATTGGATTTGCGCTTATGATGGTGCTGGATGTTGCTTTGGGATAAAGTGAAACTTCAATCAAGTGGGGGGTTCTTTTCATCCCCCACTAATTGGGGCCTAAGATTACTCACACCATCGTAAAGAGTTGTTAGTTGAACGAATCGGGCCGTTACTGGCTGTTGGATCTCCCACTTAGAAATAACCATTTTCCTTTATTTCTTGAAGTGGGAGTCTTACAAAAGCTCTTCGATGGGGCGAGTAATCGCAATGGTTTTCGGCGGGACGAGTAATCGCAGTCCCAGTCCCAGCCAGTTACACTGCGATAAAATGCGGTAAGCAATAAAAAAGAGGCATTTGCGCAATCAGATAACTGATGATGCAAATGCCTCTTTTACTATTTGAAATAATCCTCAATCACCGTCTTTGCAATGCCCTGGTCCAGCTCTTCAAATTCATCGTATTGAATCGTTTCATACAGCTCTTTTCTCGTTTGCATATCCTCTAAGCCATTTTTTTGCGTACCTTCATCCCGGATAAGTCCGAAAATACGCTCATACGCTTTGGCAGCAACACGTAAAGAGGTTACCGGATAAATGACCATGCCATACCCTAAGTCCTCGAACTCCTTTGCAGTTAAATAAGGTGTTTTCCCAAACTCTGTCATATTTGCTAATAATGGTACATCTATCGCTTTAGCAACAGCCTGAAATTCTTCATTATTCTGCAATGCTTCTGGAAAAATAGCATCCGCTCCTGCATCAACATAACCTTTGGCACGGTCAATAGCGCTGTCTAATCCCTCTACCGCTCTGGCATCCGTTCTTGCTACCACGAGAAGTGTCGGTGCTACCTTTTTAATAGCAGCTATCTTTTGCATCATTTCTTCCTTGGCAACCACATTCTTCCCATTTAAATGTCCGCATTTTTTGGGAAGCTGCTGGTCCTCCAGCTGAACGGCAGCTACATTGGCTTCCACCATTTCTCTTGCTGTCCGGACAACATTCAAGACGCCGCCAAAACCGGTATCAATATCTACCAGCAGCGGTAAATTTGTCGCGCTTACGATTTCCTTTGCTCTCTCAGCTACCTCTGTAGAAGTAACGATTCCTAGATCCGGCAATCCCTTACTTGCTGTATAGGCAGCTCCTGATAAATACAGTGACTGAAATCCAGCCTGTTTTGCTACTAAGCCAGCCATCGCATCATGTGCTCCGGGTATTTGCAATATCCCCTTCTCGTCTGCCATCTTTCGAAATTTCTCAGCTAATTCATGCTGTGGTATTGGGCTATCTACAATCCAAGCCATTTTTTCCTCACCCTTCTAATCTAAAAATAATTCGATAAAATCTGTAATCGGCATCTGTTTTATCGTATCATAATTAACACTTTGTTTCTTGATGTGCGCGGTTTGTTTTTCCGTAAATTGAGTTGCTACATTCGCTTCGTATTTTTTGATTATTTGCGGAAATGCTTCCTCCCGGCGGAACCGGTGACCTAAAGGATATTCACAATCCACCATCTCGGTGGAAGTGCCATCTGTAAAATGTACCTGTACCGCATTTGCAATAGAACGCTTCTCCGAATCTAAATATTCTTCCGTATAACGCTTATTTTCGGTTACCGTCATTTTATCACGAAGTTCGTCAATCCGCGGATCTTTTGCCGCATCATCCTCATAATCCTCCGCTACAATATTTCCTTTTAATAATCCAACCGCTGTAATGTACTGCAGGCAATGGTCTCTGTCCGCCGGGTTATGCAGCGGTCCTTTTTTATCAATGATACGGATAGCAGATTCATGTGTAGCTATCGTAATTTCTTTAATTTCATCAATACGGTCAACTACTTCAGGATGTAATTGAACAGCTGCCTCTGCTGCGGTTTGTGCATGAAATTCTGCCGGAAAAGATACCTTGAACAATACATTTTCCATGACATAGCTTTCAAGCGGTCTGCTTAATACAATATCCTTCCCTTTGAAGAGCACGTCTTGAAAACCCCATCCTTCTGCACTCAAAGCAGTTTGATAGCCCATTTCTCCTTTAATGGCCATCAATGCCAGGCGAACGGCACGGCTTGTCGCATCTCCTGCTGCCCATGATTTTCTAGAGCCTGTATTCGGAAAATGACGATACGTCCGCAAGCTGGAATTATCAATCCAGGCATTGGATAATGCATTGACAATTTCTTCTTTTCCGCCGCCCAGCATTTTAGTCACTACTGCGGTTGTTGCAATTTTAACGTATAAGACATGGTCCAGGCCAACACGGTTCAAGCTGTTTTCTAAAGCAAGGATGCCTTGTATTTCATGTGCTTTAATCGACATCTCCAAGACCTCTTCTACAGTTAAACGAGCTTCTCCTTTTTGCTGGCGCAGCTGACTCACATAATCAGCCACAGCTAAAATGCCTCCCAAGTTATCGGAAGGGTGCCCCCATTCCGCTGCAAGCCAAGTATCATTATAATCCAGCCAGCGTATCATTGTCCCGATATTAAATGCTCCCTGCACAGGATCAAGAACATGTGGTGTTCCCGGTACTCTCACGCCATTCGGAACTACAGTGCCTGGAACAATAGGTCCTAACAGCTTCGTGCATTCCGGGTAATTTAAAGCAAGAATACCGCAGCCAATCGTATCAATCAGTACATGATGAGCTGTTTTATAAGCCTCTTCACTTGTAATTTCTTTATTTAATACATAGTCCGCAATTTCTTCTAAAAGTTGATCGGTCTGATTTGTTTTTACTGATTCCATTTGAATGTCCTCCTCTTAATAGCTTTTTCCTGTGTATTCTACTCTTGGTCTGAAAATCCGATTATTATCATGCTGTTCGATAATATGGGCCGCAAGCCCTGCTGTTCTGGCACTGAAGAAAATTGGTGTATAAAGCGGTATTGGAATACCAAGCTTCCAATAAACCGGAGCTGCATAATAATCTAAGTTAGGATATAACCCCTTCTCTTCCCTCATAATTTCTTCTCCAGCTTCACACATCTTTAAAAGCGTATCATCATTATCTCTTTCACATAGTTTCCGCAGCGCTTCTTTTGTAATCGTTGCCCGGGGATCCATTTTCTTCATGTATACCCGATGTCCAAACCCCATGATTTTTTCCTTATTTTGAAGCTTATGGCGAATGAGCGCTTCAAACCCGTCTACAGAATCGACTTCCTGCAGCATATACATGACTGCTTCATTTGCTCCGCCATGTAAATGTCCTTTTAGGGAAGATATAGCTCCAGTCAGCGCGCCGTACATATCAGCGTTTGTAGAAGCAATCACACGGGAGGCAAAGGTTGAATTAGGCATCTCATGCTCACTGTAGAGTAATAAGAGCTGATCAAAAATTTCCACCTCCAGATTGGACGGTTTTTTTCCTGTAATCATATAGAGGAAATTGGCGCTATAGCCGAGGCTTTCATCCGGGCTGGCAATCGCTTTGCCCTCTGTAGCAAAATAGCTGTTTACCGTAATAAAAGGCAATTGACCTAACAATTCATAGGCCCGCTGTTTATTTTCCTTGTTCGAACGGTTTTCAAGGTCCGTATCGTATCCGGCTAATAATGAGATAACCGTACGCATCCCATCCATTGGATGCATGCCCTTTGGCAGCAGATTAAATACAGGCAAGGTATCTTCAGGCAGGCTATAATACCCTTTAATATTATCTTCCAGACTGCTCTTTTCCTCCTGGCTTGGAATATATCCTTCCAGTAATAAATGGACGACATCAAAATACGTTTTATCTTTCGCTAATGCAATTAAATCCTCTCCGCGAATAACTATTTTTTCCCGATCAACATCTAAAAAAGAAATTTCTGTTCGCGCCGCAATCACACCATCTAAACCAGGAACAAACCCTTCACTTGTACGCATTATTTCTCCTCCTTCAATTTGAAAGCGTCATCATTTATTCTTTTGAGATATACAGAGCTTATAGTTGCCAAGCCATTGGTTCACTTATGCAGGCAGCAAAGCATAGAGAAGCATGTGTTGAATAAAAATCCCCAATAAAACGTTTTCCTATATCCAGTATAACCTTGAATAGAATATTAGAAAAATATATAATTCAAATTAATAACGATAGATTTTTTCTATATCTTAATAATAGGAGGAGAAGCCTTGAATTTACAAGACTGGAAAATGCTTGCCGCCCTTTACGAAACAGAAAATATCACACTGGCAGCACATCAATTATTTTTATCTCAACCAACCTTAACTACAAGAATTCAAAAGCTGGAAAATCATTATGGTGTCCCGCTTATTCTAAGGAAGCGGCGCGGCATCATGTTTACTCCAGAGGGGGAAGAGCTGGCACAGCACGCAAAAAGAATGCTGCTGGAACAGCGTAAAATGGAGGAAAAACTCAGCAATATGCAGGAGGAAGTAAAGGGAACATTACGGGTTGGTGTTTCTAATTTCTTTGCGGCAAATAAAATGCCGAAGCTGCTGCAGCTGTTTAAAGAAAAATATCCGGAGGTAGAATGCCAGGTTGTCACTGGATGGAGCAGCGACATGCACCGGCTGTTATTAAATCATGATGTACATATCAGCTTTATTAAAGGAAATTATGCTTGGAAGGAAAAGAAGGCGCTATTATACGAGGAGGAAATCTGTGTTGCCTCTCCTTGGGATTTTGCATGGGATACCCTTCCCAAGCTCCCAAGAGTAGACTATTACACAGACGAGCATATGCGTATGCTATTAGATGACTGGTGGCATCAAAATTATATCGAACAGCCGAATATTACCATCCATGTCAATCAAGTAGAGACTTGCAAAGAGATGGTTGTTCATGGTCTCGGTTATGCGATTGTCGCTAATCTGGTCGTCCGCCCGCACCCCGAGCTGTTTATTAAACCAATTACGGGAGCATCCGGTGAGCCTTTAAAGAGACAAACCTGGATGTACTATCAGGAAGATACCTTACAAATGAATATTGTCCGGGCGTTTGTTAATTTTGTTCAAACATTGGATGTAAAAGCATTATAAGGAACTAATGATATGCCACAAAGCTTGCCAGCACCCAAATCAGCAGAAAGCTTAAAATGATAGTTATATTCACTATGGTTCCGGCTATTTTTGCGTTATATCTGTATCTTATTGCATACACCACAGCTGTTGTGGAAGTTGGCAAAATAAAACCAATTAGAACCGTGTTGGCCAGCATCGGATAATCTGAAAACAACCAAAAAAGGCTGAAACCGAGAACCAGTCCAGCTCCATACTTCACAGCTAAATACTTCCCTATCAGAGGAAACCATGATTTCTCAAAGGAAAAATTTAAATAAAGTCCAAGTAACAGCAAGGACAATGGCATATTCGCCGCAGAGATAATCTCTGCGGTATCCAATAAGAACGGCGGCAAATGAAAATCAAATATGTTTAAAGCAACGACAAACATATAGGTTAAAAATGGAATAGATCGGAGTAATGGACTGACCGTTTCCCGCAAATAAAATTTCGATGATCCGTTTGCAAAATAACTGGCAATAAAGAAACATAATCCGAATACAATCACAGCATTACCTACGTCAAACATACCAAAATATTGGATACCTTCTCTGCCCCAGATAGCTTCTACAAGAGGAAAGGCAAACAAGCCGACATTGACACCCGGCATCATCATGATTGCCATTCCTTTTAAATCAGTATCTGCAGAGCGAAAAGCAAAAAAACCGGCCGCAGCAGCGACAAGTCCAAATAAAATCGCAATGAAAATAAGGGATACAAGCGGCAGCGTTACCTCCATTTGATTAAAAGTAACAAGCACTAACGCAGGCAAAGTAATATTAAAAACGATTCTGGCTATAGTCTGTCCATCCGATTCCTTTAAAATTTTTGTCCTTTTAAAGAAATAACCAAGTAAAATAATAAATACAGAAATAATAAATTGTTGCTGAAACCCTTCCAAAATTTTCTACTCCTTCAGTACACATAAATATACAAATGCTATCATATCACAGTCTCTATGGAGTTTATACAGAAAGGGCTTATCGTTCATTCTTTATAAAAATAATGTATCTGTGTTACAGTGAAGTTGTATGACATTTGTAAAGAAGGATTGTGTGAGGTGATGCAAGTGAAACTTATCTTATTTGATGGGGAATGTCATATTTGCGACAGCTTCGTGCAGTTTATTCTAAATAAAGATAACGAAAACCAATTTCTTTTTATTTCCCTGCAGAGTGAGGCAGGAGAATTTATAAGAAAAAAATATCGGGTGCCGAATGACCTCGACAGCGTACTGCTGATCGATGGAGAGAAAATTTTTATCAAATCAGATGCTGCTTTACGAGTAGTAAAGTATTTAGCGTTTCCTTGGAGAATGCTGACAGCTGGTAAAGTTCTTCCATATTTTATCCGGGATACTCTCTATGATTTTGTGGCACGCAACAGGCATAAATGGTTTGAGAAAAAACAAAGCTGCCGCCTGCCCACCGCGCAAGAACGAAAGCAATTTGCAGAAACAATCAAGGATTTAGAGGAACAAAAACCTTCCGAATAAAATAAAACATCATTTCCGGAGGTTCTTCCCCATCTCCCTGGAAATGTCGGCTGCCCCATCCAATTACCGCTTTAAGCTGTTTTAAAGCGAAAAAACAGTAATGGATGAAAAGGCAGCCGTATTTTATTTATTCAAAAGGTTATTTTTGTTTCATTATTTATCGTCAATTTCTTCTTCAATGCCATGTTCCTCACTGAACTCTGTTTGGAAGCCTGTCTGCAAATGATCTGAATCCTGAACAGGCTCACCAACTCCAGAGAATAAAGTGGTAAGATAATAAATAGCACTAATTCCAACGAGTCCATAAATAATTCGAGAAAGAACAGCCGTCTGTCCGCCAAAAATTGCGGATACTAGATCAAATTGAAAAAATCCAATCAGTCCCCAGTTAATAGCACCAATAATCAATAACGTAACTGCAATTGCATGTAGTGTTTTCACTGTTTCTCACCTCCTCACAGCTTATCTTTTGCCTAATGATTTATTTCCATACTGGCACTGTTTGGGAATTAATAACGTACTGCCTCAGAAAAGGCTGGCACACCATAAAAAAGCCCCAATGAAAATTCATTGGGACGCAAAAAAATATATTTAATTCGCCTGCAGCACTTTCTTTATTTTATCCAGTGCCCAGTCAAGCTCTTCTTTCGTAATCACTAACGGCGGGGCAAAACGAATGGTGGTTTCATGGGTTTCTTTACACAGAATGCCGTTTTCCTTCAACGCTTCACAAATCGGCCGGACGGGCTTAGTAAATTCTACACCGATAAATAATCCTCTAGCCCGAACCTCCTTCAAATCAGGATGGCTGATAGCCGATAATTCAATTGCAAAGTATTCGCCCAGTTCAAGTGATTTATCAATCAGTTCCTCTTCTTCAATCACATCCAATGCCGCCATCGAAACAGCACAGGCTAATGGATTACCTCCAAATGTTGAGCCATGTGAACCGGGCGTAAATACATCCATAATCGCTTTATTAGCGGCAATGGCAGAGATAGGAAGCACTCCTCCGCCTAATGCTTTCCCCATCACATAAATATCCGGCTCTACATTTTCCCATTCACAGGCAAACATTTTTCCTGTGCGGGCAAAACCAGTCTGTACTTCATCAGCAATAAATAATATATTTTCTTCATCACATATTTTTCGAACTTCCTGCAGATAGCCTTCCGGCGGGATAAGAATACCTGATTCTCCTTGAATCGGCTCGATAATAATTGCTGCCGTATTTGGTGTGATGGTTTCTTTTAACGCTTGAATATCTCCATAATTTATCTTATATATCCCAGGTACAAAAGGGCCATAGTTTGTAGTTGCATCCGGGTCATTGGACAATGAAATCGCATTCATTGTTCTGCCATGGAAATTTCCTTTTGCAGCAATAATCTCCGCTTGATTATCATCAACATCCTTTTTTTCATATGCCCATCTGCGTGCTGCTTTTATCGCTGTTTCTACTGCTTCTGCTCCAGTATTCATCGGCAGAACTTTATCTTTATTTGTTAATTTCGCAAGGCGCTCTGTCCAAGGCCCTAATAGTTCATTATGAAAAGCTCTTGAAGTAAGTGTGACTTTATCTGCCTGATCTTTCAGTGCTTGAATAATCTTTGGGTGCCGATGTCCCTGATTGACAGCAGAGTATGCGCTTAGCATATCCATGTATTTATTTCCTTCAGGATCCTTCACCCAGACTCCTTCTGCTTCTGCAACAACCACCGGTAACGGATGATAGTTATTTGCACCATAGGCAGAGGTTAGTTCCATGATTTCTTTTGATGTCACCATAATAAGCAGCCTCCCTTGATTTCATGCAAAGTTATTCGTTCTCTTCTTAAGCATAATCATTTGTTTAACAAAACGTCAAGCTTCTTATTGATTAGATATATTTTTTTCTTTTTATCTCTTCACCAAAATCCATGGGTAACATAATAGATACAAATTTGCTGTAAAGCGACCGCTACGGAAATACACTACACTAGCTAGTTGCTTATATCACATTTAATTATATTTTCCAACTATAGATTTTGTTATTGAACCTTCCTTTTAAGAATTTAAAAGAGAAGAGGCCTTACCTCTTCCCTTTAAGCTGTTTCTTTTATTCCAGCGTTCCCAGCAGCAGCTTCTCTACGTCTTCATCCGTCAGCTGATTGTTCCACAAATCCTTGGTTTGTACCATCTGTTCAATCAGATTTCTTTTTTTCTGCTGGAGCTCGAACATTTTATCTTCAATGGTTCCTTCGGTCAGCATCCGAATCACGGTAACATCTTCTGTTTGACCGATTCGATGTGCACGATCGATTGCCTGGTCTTCTACTGCCGGGTTCCACCATGTATCGTATAAAATAACCGTATCAGCACCCACTAAATTTAATCCAGTACCGCCAGCTTTCAGCGAAATCAGACAAATATCATTTTTTCCCTGATTAAAAGCGCGGCAGAGTTGGACCCGTTCCTCAGCAGGTGTTTGTCCGTCCAAATAAAAGTAGGAAATTTCCTCAGCCCTTAATAAATCGCCTATTCGCTGCAGCATTTGTGTAAATTGAGAAAAAATCAACAGACGTTTTCCAGAACGCTTGGCATCCTTCACAATTTCCATCAGCCGCTTAAGTTTAGCTGACTCTCCATGATAATCCCGTACAAATAATGCCGGATCACAGCAAATTTGTCTTAATCGAGTCAACCCCGCTAAGATACGAATACGATTTTTACGAATCGTTGCACGGTCCAAATGTTTAAATTTAGGATGTCTTAACTTGGATAAATAGGAAATATAGATTTGTTTTTGTTCTTCCGTCAGCGGAACACGTTCAATATATTCCGTTTTGGTCGGCAAGTCCTGCAGCACATCCTTTTTCTCTCTCCGCAGCATAAATGGGTGAACTCTTCTCAGCACCTGGTCATTAGTAAGCCAGGAAAAATCCTTTAAGCCGCCGAGTAATTCAGGAAATATAATATGAAAAATCGACCATACATCCTCTACTTTATTTTCTAATGGCGTGCCTGTTAACGCAAACTGATAATCGGCTGTTAATTTCTTTACTGTACGGAAAACCTGTGTTGCCGGATTTTTAAAGGTTTGCGCCTCGTCAAAAATAATCGTCTGGAAAGCAGCCTTCTTCTTCAGCCAATCGATTTCATTTTTCAATACACCATAGGAAACAATCCATACATCCTGTTCTTTAAATGCTTTCTTTTTTTGATTTCTTTCTTTAACGGTACCTTCCAATATATCAACGGAAAAAGCCGGTGCAAATAATTCCCATTCCTGCTTCCACTGATGGCTCAGCGAGGTCGGACAGACAATCAGAATAGGTGCTTTTTTCTCTTGCTGCTGAAATTTCGTGATACAAAAAGCAATAGCCTGCACGGTTTTTCCTAACCCCATTTCATCTGCCAGAACACCGCCCAGTCCAGCTTCAGCCACCGCCAGCATCCAGCGTACGCCATCCTGCTGATAAGGTTTTAAAATCGGCTCAATTTCTTTTGCGATTGGATACTTCTCCTTTGCCGGCACCTGAATAGCATGAATCATTTCCTTCACAGCTGCCCCGTCAGCCAAATAACCGTTATCCTCCATCCGGTGGGCAAATGACAAACCCTCCTTCAGCGACAGCTCAATTTCCTCCAGAATTTCAGAAGGTGTCATCGAAACGGAAAGCAGATATTTTTCTAATTCTTTTACCTCCTCTGTTTCCAATGTCAGAAAAGAACCATCCTTTAAGCGATAGTAAGGCCGCTTTTCTTCTATCGCTTCCAGAATCTGTCGAACCTCCTGCTCCCAAAAACCTTTCACTTGAAAGGCAAAAGAAAGCCAATTTGTTCTGTCACGCTTATGCTTCACACGTACAATTGGCTGAAACCGCTTCTTGCTGATTTGATTACGAACGGCATTCGTTACAAAAACATCGGCCATCTTATACAATACTGGTAAATGATGATATAAGAAATCATATTCCAGCTGTTCATTTTGCAGAATAAAACTGCCTCCCGTATTCGCAAATCCACTTCTTTCCAGAAAAACAATAATTTCTGCTTCCTTTTCTTTATCCCGGCGAATCAGACTTGTTTTCTCAAATGGCGTTATCTTTTTATCTCCATATTGGAATTCCACACCAGCCAGAAGACGATTATGGACCCGATCTATATAAACACCAGCTTTCAGCGGAATATTAAGATGCTTTAGCATTCCTGTCCTATCCTCCACTTCACCAACCCGCTCTAAAAGTGCTGAGATAGAAACCATTTGCTCCCTGCTGACAACGATGGTTTGTGTTTGCTTTTGCCATAACTGCTCGCATAAAGTAATCAGCTGCTTTTCTTCTTCTGTTAATAAATAAAGGGATCCGCTCTGATAAATAAGCTGATAAGCAAGCAAAAAAATTGTAGCTTTCCTTTCTCGAAAAGCGATGGAATAATTTGCATCTGACTGATAGACACGAAAAGAAAGCGGAGGCAGTGCATCATAAAAATGTAATGGCTGCTTATGATAATCATCTGCCTCCATATAAAGGGATACCAGCGGGCTTGCAGATAGTAATTTCTCCATACGTTCCCAAGCTGAAGCCGGGATCGAAATCCAGCTTGTTTTATCCTCAAGGGGCTTGCCAATCATCTGCTGATCCTCATAGACATGGATAAGCTGTTCTAAAATCTGATTGCAGTCATCTTCAAAATAAAATTTGCTTGCATCAAAGGATAGATTATCAGCAATTGAAAAATGCCTTCCGCTCTTCAGTGCTTCTAAAAAAGCAATAATATCATGGACGATTTTTCCATCGATTTGAACAGTCATTTGCAATGCGGTCCGTTCCGGTTCTGCTGGAATACACAGGTAAAAATGAATCGGAATAGCCTGCCTTGTCTCAAAATAGCCGCGCTGACGAAATTCCTTATCCGGCTTTCCTGTCAGCGACGGTGTGGCAGCTTCCGGCTCTCCTGTTTCGTGGATACCGATTAAGACCGCAGCGATATGCTGACAATCTAATGTATAAGATCCGAGCTTCGGACAGCTGCACGCAGTGCTCTCTATTTTATTATTTCGATACGTGACTGTAATATGAAAATCATCCGTGGTTCTGACCGTTCCAATCAGCTGCTGTTCCAAAAAGGTTAACTGCACATTCCCCTTTTTCCACAGACGCTCTCCATATTTATAAGACAACTCTCCGCATCGTTCTTTTATTTCTTGTTTGGATACCCATACCATTTCCCGCACGACCTTTTCATTCATTTCACATACTTTAATTTCACGCTGTCAAAACTAATATCTGATTGACTTTTTTTATTATATTACCTGATTTCTATTTCACGAAAGAGGTTAAATTGTAGTATGATATATCTATTGCATATTATAAAGCAACAATAGGCAAACATCTAATAAACCAATGATGATTTTTAAACATTAGCTTCTGATCTATAAACAATCACGTATAAAGCTGTAAAAAATGGATCAGTCTATGATAGAAAGGATTTCACTATGTCAATTCAAGAAGAAGTACAGAAAAGAAAAACATTTGCGATCATCTCGCATCCCGATGCCGGGAAAACAACGATGACGGAAAAATTATTATTATATGGTAACCTTATCCGTTCAGCTGGAACAGTCAAAGGGAAAAAATCCGGCAAATTCGCTACCTCCGACTGGATGGAAATCGAGAAACAACGTGGTATTTCGGTTACATCCAGTGTCATGAACTTTGAATATGAAGGCTTTCATATCAATATTTTAGACACCCCGGGACACGAAGATTTCAGTGAGGATACGTACCGGACCTTAACTGCAGTTGACAGCGTTGTGATGATTATTGATTCTACGAAAGGAATTGAAGCACAGACAATCAAGCTGTTCAAGGTTTGCCGGATGCGCGGAATTCCTATCTTTACCTTCATGAATAAATTAGACCGGGAAGGAAAAGAGCCGCTAGCTTTATTGGAGGAATTAGAAGAGGTATTAGAAATCGATACGTATCCAATGAACTGGCCGGCTGGTATGGGCAAAGGCTTCCTCGGAATTTTTGATCGGGAAAATGAACAATTTGTACAGCATCATCCAGGAGCAGAGGAAAGCTATATCCCTTATAAAGAATTAGAAAATCACCCAGAGTTAACCGAAAATGGAACCTACCAAGATGCCATTAATGAATTAGAGCTGGTGGAGGAAGCTGGAAATACCTATTCGGAAGAAGCCATTTTAAACGGCGAATTAACTCCTGTTTTCTTCGGAAGCGCCCTTTCCCCATTTGGCGTGCAAACATTTTTTGATTCCTTTATCCGCTTAGCACCGAGTCCGACACCGCGTAAGTCGACCAAAGGAGCCGTAAAACCGGAAGAAGAAGACTTTTCTGGATTTATTTTTAAAATCCAAGCCAATATGAATCCTGCCCACCGTGATCGAATTGCTTTTCTACGTGTTTGTTCCGGAAAATTCACACGCGGGATGAGTGTTGCGTTAGCCCGGACCGGGAAAGAATTAAAACTCGCTCAATCTCAACAAATGGTGGCGTCTTCCAGAGAAACCATCGAAGAAGCATACGCCGGTGATATTATCGGTATTTATGATCCCAATGCCTACCAAATTGGAGATACACTGCTGACCGGCAAAGAAAAATATGAATTTGATGAACTGCCGCAATTCCCGCCGGAAATCTTTAAAAAAGTCATGGCGAAAAATGCATTGAAGTCGAAGCAATTTCGTAAAGGAATTGAACAGCTTGTTCAGGAAGGCGCTATTCAGCTGTTCCGGGACAAATTAACAGATTCCTTTATTTTAGGCGCCGTCGGAGAATTACAATATCAGGTTTTCACCTACCGTATGGAAAATGAGTACAACGCCGAAGTAATCATGGAGCCGATTGGTGAACGGATTCCAAGATGGCTAAAGCCTGAGCAGGCAGATGCTTCCTTGTTTGATTCCGGAAACCTGCTGGTACGTGACCGCCAGGATCAGCCTCTCGTGCTGTTCCGAAATGAATTTGCATTAAACTGGTTTAAAGATAAAAATCCAGATATTGAGCTGATTGACCTTTTTGAGACGAATAATTATCAATAAGAAAGAAAATGGAGACTGGATTGGATGGAATTCAGTCTCCATTTTTTTATTTGCCAACCTGCACAGGAAAAAACTGCAACATAGGATTTCCCTTGTGCCTCAGTATTGAAAATCGCCCAGGCAGTTACACTGCAAATAAAAAAAGGATTTCCAAACCTTTATCACAAGGTATGGAAATCCTTTTTCACACTTTCTCTCACCTTTCCACAATCGTCGCATACCTGTATTTCTCTTTAGGAACCTCACTTAAGAAAGGAGACATTTTATCAGAATATAACAGGGCCAGATCATGCATAGCACGGGTACACGCGGTATAAAGCAAATATTTATCTGTAGGATGTGAATACACTTCACTGGAAGCATCTGCAAGAATTACCGCGTCAAATTCAATCCCCTTCGCTAGATAAACTGGGACAACCACGACCCCTTTTTGATAGGTTTTGGTATGCTCATTAATTTGTTTAATATCTATTTCTTTACGCAGCTGTTGATATATTTTATCACAGGCGCCTGCCGTCTTTGCTATAATGGCAATCGTTTCATATCCGTTTTGCTGCTTCTCTTCTATTTTATGAAGCAATGCATCCTTTTCAGAAATGGATTTTGTCAATTGAATGACCTCTGGAAGTGAACCACTGCGTTCAAACGGTTCAACCGGTTCACTGCTCGGTGAAAAGTATGATGTGAAATCTGCAATCGGCTTCGTTGAGCGATAGCTTTTCGTTAATACAATCCGCTCTGTACTTTCCTTAAACGAAATATCCTCCTGAATCGGATTTTCCTCCGATGCATAGGAATAAATCGCCTGGTTTACATCCCCAAGCAGTGTAAAACTGGCATACGGATAAAGATGTCTTAAATAAGCAAATTGAAAAGGCGTATAATCCTGTGCCTCATCCATAACAATCAAATGTACGGGCCGAGTGACCTGGTGGCCAATCATTTCCCCTTTAAAGTAGTTATAAGCTGTTGCCAATTCCCATGGAAGCTGTTTTTTCCGGAGCTGCCTAATTGCTTCTGCTTTATATTGTTGAAGCGCACTGGTTCCATTCAATTCTGCGATAAAGTCCATATACATTTTAAATGTATTAATAAAACGGTTCTGACGGATCATATTTTGCAATGGAGCGAATGTTTTACGAATAATTTTCTCTCTCAAAACCTTTTCTTCATCTTGGATACTGCTTTCTTCATGTTCATTTTCTGCTTCATGATAAGCTTTCATATAGTCATCTTTGGTTAACAGCTGGATTTGATCCAAAACCCAATCCTTTTTGATTTCTTCCTTTTGGAATGCACGAATGCGCTGCAGCAGCCAATTTCTTAACTGCTCCATTTTATTTGGAAGACGCATATCCTTCTCCAAGGATGCAAAATAATCTTCAATCTCTTTCTTATCAATGAGCAATTCATTTCGAAAACGGATGGATCGGAAAACAAGATTTGTTTGATTTAATTTCTCTAAATGCTGATTAATTGTGTCCATAAAAGCCGTACTGGAAAAATACTGAATTGCATCCCTTAATGATTTTTGTTTTTCTTCTTCTAACCCCATCAGCTTTTCAATCTGTTCAAAGGGGGTGTCTACATGCAATGCTTTATCTGTTCCTTTGAGAACGAATTGATGAAAGGTTTGCTGGTTGACCGGCTCCTCTCCCAATTCAGGGAGCACATTTGCTACGTAGCTTGTAAATAAATCATTCGGAGATAATAGCAGCACCTGGTCCGCTGTCAAATTAGTCCGATGATGATAAAGTAAATAGGCAATACGCTGTAATGCTGCAGATGTTTTTCCACTTCCCGCTGCACCTTGTACAACAAGCACCTTACTGCCGCGATGGCGGATAACGGCATTTTGCTCTTGCTGAATCGTGGAAACAATCGATTTCATTTGCGTATCAGCCGCCCCGCTTAAGCTTTCCTGGAGCATCTCATCTATAATGGTTACGGACGTATCAAAGATTCCTTTCATTTTTCCATTTCGAATCATATATTGGCGTTTTAAACTCATATCGCCATAAACAGTTTCTTCCTCCGTCCGATACTCTACCGGGCCTGGAGCATAGTCATAATAAATACTGGAAATAGGAGCCCGCCAGTCATAGATAAGAAAATCCTTCTCTTCTTCATCCATTAACGAAGAAGTGCCAATATAAATTTTCTCGATTTCTTCACTGCCTTCTTCCTGAAAATCAACTCTCCCAAAATAAGGCTGGTTTTTCAGTCGTTCTAATTGGTTCATCCGCTGATAATTTTTTCCGTAATGCCGCTCTTTCTGTGCGAGGATATTAGATTGCTGCTTAATACTTTCCTGTGTTTCAATAATGTCATCCATTTCGTCCATATTAACGGTAATATCATCCCAGAATGTTTTACGTAATTCAACGACATCTTCCTTCACCTTGGAGGATTGTTCCTTCAAAGCATGTTGTTTCATATCAATAATATCTAATACCTTCTCTAGTCGCTGATATTCAAATTCATGGCTATCCCTTTGCTTATCCATCAACTTCCCCCTTTATTTCCGAAAACAACTATTGACGTACTTATTGTTATAATGTATAATTATACTATATGGATATATATTGTTTTATATATCTTTAACTTTTATATTTTACCATCATTACATAAATTAATCAATACATCTACAAAAGCCGGCTTGAATTTTTCAGCGGGCTTTTTTATTGACCATTTTTTACTCCATCGTTTCTTCTTTTTATTATCATAACATATATGATATAACCTATTAAAAAAATCCCAGTGCCAAATCGACACTAGGATTTTCCCGTTAATTTTAATGCAGTTTCATATAATACTTCGATACCTGCAGCCAGCTCATGGGTTGCGGTCCATTCCTCCGGACAATGGCTCAGCCCGTCTTTACTCGGTACAAAAATTAAACCGACATCTGTTATATCGGAAAGGACCATCGCATCATGTCCCGCTCCGCTGTGCATGTTGATAAAAGAAGTATTTAGCTCCGCACAGGATGCTTCAAGCAGCGAACGAATTTCCTTATTCAGTTCCTTAGGCTGCATGTATAAGGACTGCTCTACTGCAGTCTGAATACCATTGGCTTCCCAAGAGCGAACCAGATCTTTTACTTTCTGCACGACATTTTTTACATGTGCTTCTTTGCTGGAACGGATATCAACAGAGAAAACAACTTTATCCGGAATTACATTTGCTCCGTTTGGAAATACCTGATGTCTTCCTACTGTTGCTACAGTTCCTTCCCCTTCTTCCAATGCAATCTGCGGCAGTCTGGTAATGATATTGGCAGCTGCTACCAGTGCATCTGAACGCCGATCCATCGGTGTTGTACCAGCATGTCCTGCTTTCCCGTCAATCGTTACCTCTAATTGCGTTAATCCGACGATAGATTCCACAACTCCCACGGAAATCTGCTCTTCTTCTAGTATAGGACCTTGTTCAATATGCATTTCTAAAAATGCTTTGATTGTTTCTAAATCTCGTTTCACCTCTAATGAAGGATCTAAACCAATCTTTTTCATTGCTTCGGGAACAGAGATACCGTCCTTATCTTTGATCTCTTGGATATCATCCTTTGAAAGATATCCGGCAATTCCTCTGGAGCCCATTAAACCGCCGCCAAACCTTGATCCTTCTTCTTCAATCATCGCAATAATTTCTAATGGATATACCGGCTTAACTTTATTATCCTGGAATAATGCAGCGATTTCTAGACCGGCAATCACACCAGCCGGACCGTCATAATCTCCGCCATGAGGAACACTGTCAAAGTGAGACCCTACGATTACACTTGGCGCGTCCTTCTTTTCACCTTCCAGCTTGCCAAAAATGTTGCCGAGACCGTCTTCTCTTACCTCTAATCCATATGCTTCCATCTGCCCTTTAATATAGGTACGGGCTTGTAAATCTTCTTCACTGTAAGTCAAGCGCGTGGTTCCTTCGTTTGGCGTCGCTGTGTATCTGCTTAATGCTTTAATATGTTTTTCAATTCTTTCCTGATTTGCTTTCACGTAATGATTCCTCCCTCAATCTACAAGAAACTGACAAATACTCCTGCTAGTATAACAGATACAATCGTTACGGTCACAAATCCGCCAACCAGCATCGGCGGGAGCATGTGGCTCGTCAATATTTCTCTTTCCTTCGTATCCTTCGTCAAGGAGTTGATTACCTCATTGGTAATTACATAATCCGCCGGGAAGCCGTAGAAGGCAGTTAAGGATATTGCATATGCCATTGCCTTACTGACCTTAAACAGCCTGCCAACGATAAAGGAGAAGATATACATTCCGATGACAGCTAAAAGAATACTTCCGACTAATAAATAGATAATATCAAGCATCATATCCGGGGTAGCATTTCTTAATCCGTCAAGAATATAAAGCATCAGCCCCAACATCGCAAAACCAAATCCGTTTGCCTTCTGCAGCGCCTGCTTCTCCAAGAAACCGGCACTTCTGCCGATAACACCGAATAACAGACAAAGGACCATCGGACTGACAGATACGATTGGCTCCAGCCATGCAGATATCTGATAAGCAAGGAACCCGGTAACAGCTAATCTAAAAAATATAAAATAACTGGTATTATATTGTTCCGGAAGATTCCTAAATAACTTTGCGCCTTCATATTCTTCAGCTGCGATTTTATTCGATGTGCCAGCTTCCTTTAATTCGCCGCTGCGTATTTTATTCAATAACTGCTTTCCTTCTTTTTTCAGCATTACAGATGTTAAAGGATAACCAGCAAACCCCTGCATGACATAAATAACGATTGCAAATACAGATAAGCTTACCAGACCTGCTTCTGCAGCGCCCTCTGACATAATCAGTGAAGACACCAGTCCTCCCACTAACGGCGGAACGGCGACAACCATAGCCTGAAACCCGAAAAGCAAGGTGCCAAAGCTAAGCAGGAAGGCAACAACGCCTAAAACACCGCCGAGAGCGATTAAAATCGTACGCCATTGCTGCTTCAGCTCTTTTAAGGATAAAAGTGTCCCCATATTTACAATTAGCATGTACATCAGCACTGTAGCAACTACAGGAGGTATACCTGCTATTTCAACTATATCCTGCGGGAAAAAGGTCCAATAGCCGGCTAAAAACAGAACGGCACAGACAAAAATCGACGGTACCCAAGCCTTGGTTTTGGCAGCAACCACGTCTCCAATATATAAAATCAATACAATAAGAACTAATGCAAGCATTTGTGCCATGTTCATTCATCCTCCAATAATTAAATTATGTTGTTCCTGCTGTCTGTTCTCTAAAAGATTATGAACATTTCTATGCCCAAAGACAATCGACGAACTGCTTAAATGGTTTCGTTATATAAAACATTCTGTGAATTCTGCTTATATTTGTTCATATATTCACATATTTTTCAGACTATTAATAGAGTTATAAATTATTTCATATTTTTGATATTCTTTTGAAAAAAATTCATAGTCTAAAGTGTAAAATGCAGTGCACAAGCGTATGAAACTGCTTCGAATCTTCTATTAATAATGAAACTATTTTAGTGATAATCGAAATATTATCACCAAACAGGTGGTTCGTCAATAAAAATTTTAACCGGCTTTCAGACTGGTATGATACGTTTCTATCCTTTTTTCTATATCAAATAGCTATTGCATAGGAATTGGTATCGCTTTCGATATTCATTGGTTATGCATACTTATTGCAAAAATTGTTATATAAAAAGAAAACTACGCTCTATATGAAATTCTCTCCAATTTCATTCGAGTGCAGTTTTCTTTCTATACTTCATTCATATATTTATTTACTTATCCTCATTTGATAAATTTAAAGCATCCAGAAGCTTTAAGAATAAGCTGATTAAGATGGCAACAATGGTCGCCAGCCCCATCCCTGTCAATTCTACTGCACCAAGTTCAATGCTGGCTCCGCTGACACCAATTGCCAATACTACACAGGTCAGGATAAGATTTTGCGAATTATTATAATCAATCTGCTGCTCTACAAGCATACGCAAACCACTTACTGCGATAATACCGAAAAGCAGTAAAGAAATACCGCCCATAACCGGTGTCGGAATAGATGAAATTAAGGCAGCAAGCTTCCCGCAGAAGGAAAGAATAACGGCTAACACTGCAGCCCCGCCGATAATCCACGTAGAATATACTCTGGTAATCGCAAGGACCCCAATATTTTCACCATAGGTTGTATTTGGTGTCGATCCGAAAAAGCTGGAAAGCATTGTAGAAATACCATTACCAAATAAAGAACGGTCTAAGCCGGGATCCTTTACCATATCCTTCTTCACAATATTACCTGTAACTACTAAATGTCCAATGTGTTCAGGCACAAGTACAAGCGCGGCCGGTAAAATAATAAGGATGTCAGACCAGTTAAACTCAATCTGATAATAGGTCGGCATTTGAATCCAGGCAGCCTCCCGTACGGAGGTAAAATCTACAATTCCAAACATCGCCGCTATCAGATAACCAGTTACTATACCGAGTAGAATCGGTATAATTTTCAGGAATCCTCTTAAAGTCACCCAATAAACGATGGTTGCCCCTAACGTCAGCAAGGATACCGTTATCGCAGTCATATCTCTCGGCGCATCCGCTGCAGGCAATAATCCAGCCATATCTGCTGCTGTAGGCACAAGCTCCAACCCAATAACGGCTACAATGGCTCCCATCGCTGCCGGCGGGAAAATAACATCAATCCAGCTTGTACCCGCATATTTGACAATCACTCCAATAATCGTCAAGACAAGGCCCACTACGAAGAAACCGCCTAAAGCGGCACCATAACCTCCCCCGTCTGTCAGAACCAGCGTAACCGGTGCGATAAAAGCAAAGCTCGATCCTAAATAAGCAGGAATTTTCCCTTTCGTTATAAAGATATACAGCAGTGTGCCAAACCCATTCATCATTAAAATGGTTGCTGGATCTACGTTAAATAAAAGCGGTACTAAAACCGTGGAGCCAAACATCGCAAATAAATGCTGCAGGCTTAAAGGCAAGCTCTGTAATAATGGCAGCCGTTCATGTACTTGTATTTCTCTTGATTTCATCAATACCTGTCCCTTCTGTATGTATTCTATATCCAATTGCTCTCTAGCTAAAAAACACCTTACCAGTCCGGGGGTAAGGTGTCAGAATATACAAAGGAACATTATCCATTAAATATATATTCCAAAAGGATGATAAAAAAGACCATCGAAATCTTCAACATCATTTTTATTAAGCTTTGGAAACTTCTCTTTAAAGGACATATTTATTTTGCTTTATCCGTATTCCTTACCAGCCTCGCGGGACTGAATTAAAGGTTCATCATATCCATTCATATCGTATATATTATGACAAATAAACAGAAGTACTGTCAATCATTTATTTTCATCCTCTGGAACTTAAACGCATCTTGCACTGGAAGACTTGCTAATCATCAAGCTTCCTTTATTAAGATGAAAATTGTGCTGTACAGCGATAGATGACATGTCCCATGGAAGCGAATTTTTCTTCATACTCTGTCTTCACATTCGTTTCATCCTCGATAGCATGCAGGTCCAGATTCACTTCAATCAGCTTCATCCCATAGTTGGAAAAGCTGACTAATGAATATTCAAATAACCCGCGATTATCGGTTTTGAGAACGATTTGACCGGATTCCGGCAGAATATGCTGATATTGCTCCAAGAAGCTTCTAAAGGTCAATCGACGCTTCTCATGACGATTTTTAGGCCAAGGATCGGAGAAATTTAAATAAATCTGCCCGATTTCATTTTCTTCAAATATAGCAAGTAAATCATTCGCATTTTCATTCAAGAGGCGAATATTATCTAACGCTTCTTCATCCACTTTTTGAACTGTGGAAACAATAATACTTTTCGCTACCTCGATGCCGATAAAGTTTATATCCGGGTGCTGCTTTGCCATTCCTGTAATGAATTGCCCCTTGCCTGAACCAATTTCTACATGAATCGGATTATCGTTGCCAAAAACTTTTTTCCATTCTCCTTTATGTACGCTCGGGTTCTCTAATACAATATGATTTTTTTCTTTTAAATAATCATCTGCCCATGGTTTATATCTTTGTCTCATATACGCTTTCCTCACTTTTATTGCTTTTGATGATGTGAATAATAATGCATTATCCGTTTAAACTATGCTCAGGAACGAGGTGAAATTAGATGCAACTATCTCTGCAAAACAAACTGCAATTACTGTGTGATATTTTAGACGAGCATCAATCTGATTCCTCTGTGTCTCCGAATGAACATGCTCAGTTGGAGAGGCTCACTGCTTCCCTATTAGCTCAACAAGAATTATCTGATCAGGATATCCAGGACGTCCTGACGCGCATTTACCAATATGGCAAAGATGGGACTGCTGCATCCGATCTGACAAAACATATTGGTGATCATCAGGATCAGTTTCAGCATTGGATCAATACGGTCCAGCAAAATCTCTGATTGATATCCCGATGTGCTAAGAAACAATAAAATCTTTAATGGATTGGTTGATTTCCTGTAATTCCTTCAATCTTTGCTGGACTTTCCCTTTCTCATTACGGTCAAAGTGCCAGCATAAGAATTGGAGGTTGTCCTGCAGGAGATACCAGTACATACGAATAAACCATTGTCTGTCCGGCTCTATTCCGTAATTGATAAGCCACTCTTTCCAATCTTCCTTTGGAATATACCATTTTAAGAGCATACCAATATCCGTTGCAGGATCAGCAATGGTTCCATTATCCCAATCAATTAAATAAATGATGTTTTCTTTTGTTAAGATTAAATTATTATGGTTCATGTCACAATGACATACTGCGAGCCTTTGGTTTCTTGTATAAGGAAGCATCATTTCCAGCAAACCAATTGCTTCCAGTACCTCTTCCCGCTCATGCATTAAGCCATTATTTTCTAATTGTAAACAAAGCTGGGTGAAGCTTTCATCTGAGGTTACCGGTTTTTTCCCCATTTTTAACAGCATATGCATTAATTCCGAGGAATGATGTATTTTATACAATAAATCAGCCACAGATTGCTGCTTCATTTCTTCTTCATTCAAAGAACGCCCTTCCAGCCATTCTTGAGCGGTAATAACATCACCATTTTCTATTCGCTTTGTCCAAATAAGCTTTGGTACAATTCCTTCCGCAGAGAGTACAGCTAAGAAAGGCGATGTGTTCCGTTTCAAAAACAATCGCTTCCCATTTTTTTCAGCTATAAATGCCTCGCCGGTCAAACCTCCAGCCGGTCTGACAAGCCACCCTGTACCTAAAGCATGTTCGAGCCAGTTAATCATAATGTCTTCCCATCTTTCAAAATTAGCATTCAAGTGCGTGTTCAAGAAACATCCGAAAAATCTTTATTCATCAATAGACCATTCTTGCTTTTTATCTGGTTATAAATCAGATAGACAAGCAATCCTTCTCTATTTCCGATAAATAATATGATTCTTTTTCATGTGTTAAGTCTTTATTGTATCTAGAAATGATCAAAATTACAATATCTACATGCATTATCAATAATATTAAAATATAATAAAATTTCAATCAATCTGCTTTTTGTACTATTTATCACGGAGAATCGTCCGTAAATCTCCCACTGAATGAAGTTTCTATTTATATAATATGTACTGCCCGTTTATCCTTTGTAATCAGACAAGTACGGAGGCTTCCAGTTTCTCCATCTGCCTGATAGCGGACTGGTGAATCAGCCTCTATCACCAGCTCCTTCGTCCGAAATAATTCTACTTCCTTTAAAAAACGATGCAGGCCAAAAATAATCAGCAGGAATAATAATAGAATTTTCTTTCTGGATATCTGATGAACAATCAGGATGGACAGATATTCCTGATGCATGGCTGCATGCGGCACTACCTTTAATCCGCCGCCGCAATAGGGATGATTTGCTGCAGAAATGAGCCAGACATTTTTCAATGTCCTTACCTTTCCATCATATTTCAAACGAATATCCATCGGTTGAAAGCTCCAGATTACCCGGATTAATGCGATCAGATAAATTAACTTCCCCAACCTCAGACGATTAAGCCAGCCCTTTAATCGAGATTTATTTGCTTCTTCTGTCGTTATTGCATCTATCCCGACACCGATACTATTAATAAACCTTTTATTCTCGTTGTTGTCCAGTTGAACCCTGCCATTCCAATAGATGTACCTATCCGGATTTGAAATGATTTTCTGCCATTGGTTCTCTGCTTTCTGGTTTTGACCGGTCCCTCTGGCAAAATCATTTCCAGAACCGGCCGGAATAAAAGAAATCGGCACTTCTTGGTTAACCCAGCCGTTCATTACTTCATGCATGGTTCCGTCTCCGCCGATAACGATAACATGCTTTATCCTTCTATCCTTGGAATAATTTGCAGCAATCACTTTGCCCTCCCCAGGTGCGTCAGTAAATAAAGTTTTTTGTTCGATGCTGTGAAAACTTTCCATCTTTTGAATACGCTCAAAGGCCTGCTTTGCTCTCCCATTCCCAGCATGGGGATTCACAATCAATAAATACATCCTCAGCTTACTCCGCTTCCCATTCCGGTCTCAGAAAAGAATGCGATAAGCTGTTTCTTAACAAGGATTCAGCCACACTGAGCTGTCTCTTTTTCAGTGGTAAATGAATCGATCGCTTCTCTTGAAACCATTCCGGGAATGAGAGCTTATCGATAATTTCTGTCTGGTAAGGTGCTGTAGCATATAAAATACGATTAATCCTGGATATCACTGTTTTTTTAATCGGAATATCGATATTTTCTTCCTTCAGAAAACGTTCAATCCATTTTTCCGACCGTTTTAATGAGATTAATGGATTGACCAGCCGGCCGGGCTCTTCATTATTTTTAGCAGTAATGGTCCAGGTACGTTCATCTCCGGCCATAATCACTTCGTCTGTATCCAGTTCGACAAATGATAGTATTTCTACTCCAATTGGTGTGATAAGTATAATATCTGTCTCCACAGCCGCTTGCTTCACTTCAAAAATAGGACGGTACATCACAAGATATGTATCCGGAAAGCGCTGCAGCAAAAATCGTAATAATGGATCATTATAATAATTCGAATCAACAACCGAAACCTGCGAAACAGTGGATGACGCCCATTTCATCTGAATTTCCAATATGCGATCCAGAAAAACCTGCTTTAATTCCTCTTCTGTATCAGGAAGCTTTAATAACGGTTTATTCCGTTTTACGATTTCTTCGTCTGGAGTCAAATCCTCTACAACAACCGGTGATTTGATAAATCGTTCTTTCCATTTTTGCAGCAGTGAATTTTTTTCCTTTACCTCTTCTGTTTCCGGCTGCACTTCTTCTTTGACCTTCTCCTTAAGAGAAGGGTCAAGCCATTCCGAATAGAACCGTTCCCACTGTTCTTTCTTTTGTCTGATATATTGAGCAGGGTAACGATAGGTATCCCACTCATATCTGGAAATATAATCCTGTAGCTTAATTAACTGTGCCATCTATCCTGTTCTCTCCTTTTTCTCATCAGAAAACCTGCTACGCTTCTAGTTGTCATTGAAAAGTCTGCAAACTGCCTCTTCACACACATATTTGTAAATGAGATTCAGCTAAATGACTCATGACGCAATGGAAAACGCTGAATAATTTCATATTTCGGAGTGGAAGAAGGATGTACCTTGTATAGCTCCACCGCATCCACGTTAAATGCTTCTGCCAGGGAAGGCATATCGGATATTATTTTATTCCAACTGTCTTCTGTTACGGTTTTCTTTTGATCTGCCCATTTCTTAGCGATAGTAATATGCGGAGTATACGCTCTCTTCTCTTTTTTATATCCGATGATTTCGCAGATCTGTACTACTTGCTGCTGTATGCGGTTCAACATTGGATTACTTTCCACCCCCAGCCATAAAACCCTTGGCTGATGCTTATTTCCAAAAGTACCTAAACCGCTTCTGTTTAAATCAAATGATGTGTGAGCTGTGATAGAATAAAGCTCATTCCGAAGAGTTTCTATCGACTTTTCGTCCACTTCTCCTAAAAAAACAAGCGTAATATGAAAATCTTCCTTATCTGTCCATTGCTTATAAGGAAGATACTGCATGAAATGCTTCTGCCGTTCTGCCAGCTGCTCTGCCAACACTGGCTTCACCTGGATACCTATAAAATAATGAGACATGGTCATAACTCCTTATTTTTTTAAACTGTAGCAATAAGCTACTTCCTCCTCGGTCAGCGGGCGGTAAGCTCCCCGCGCCAATTGGTCATCCAGGGTTAATTCTCCCATTCGATGTCGCTTTAAATAGATAACCTTCCCCTGAACCGCTTCAAACATCCGTTTAATCTGATGAAATTTTCCTTCCGTAATTTCTATTTGTACTTCAGAAACTCCCGATTCTTCATCTACAGATAATATTTCCAGTTTAGCTGGTTTAGTAAAGTAACCATCTTCCAGCGTAACTCCATCAGCAAATTGTTGGATTACATCCTGAGGCAGCTCGCCCTTTACCTTGGCACGATACATTTTCGGTACATTTTTATTCGGAGAAGTCAGATGGTGGCCTAAGTCTCCATCATTCGTAATTAATAATAAACCTTCTGTATCTTTATCCAGCCTCCCTACTGGGAAAGGCTGAAAATGCCTTTCCTGTTCGGATAACAAGTCAATGACCGTCTTATCCTTTGCATCGGTCGTTGCCGATACAACTCCGGGAGGCTTGTGAAGCATCAAATAAATAAATTCCTGATAAATGACAGGATATCCATCCACATGGATACTGTCTGAATCTGGATTTATCTTTATCGAACCGTCTTTGACCACATGATTATTTAAAGTGACTTTTTTCGCTTTTAACAGCTGTTTTACTTCTTTCCTGCTTCCCACAGCCATGTTTGCCAATAATTTATCTAATCGCATAGGAGAACTCCTTATTTTTTGCGTTTCAATCGATTTAAGCCTGGTATATTCCCTTGAAAGATATGTTCTAACAATGTTGATTTATACGCTAAAAATAGATAGAACAATCCGCCTGCAGATATACCGATAAAAAGCATTATCGTCGTTGCCCAGCGTTCTTCCTGGTACGGCAGAACGAAGCTGAAACCAAATTTTAATACTGCAATAACGAAGCACATCATTCCTGTAAAAATCAAAATTAAGATTGTTCGCTTTATCGTTTGTTTGTAAGAAAAATCAGCACTTTTTCTTATTCGAATCAAATTCAGCAAAACAGCGATTCCTGCTGCAATTGCCGTACCTAAAATGGCCCCTTGTCCGCCGAACATATGAATAAACTGACTGTTGAATAATACTTTTACCAAAAGACCGGCCAATAAGCTGATAACCGCATAATTTTGCTGATCCAGCCCCTGCAGCATCCCCGCTGTTACTGTAATCAAGCCAAAGAGCAATGCCACTGGAGCATATAAAGCCATCAATTTCCCTGTAATTTCAATGTCTTCCAGCGTAAATAACGAGCCAAAAATTTCATCGGAAAGAATTGCAATTCCTGCAGCTGCCGGAATGACAAATACCATGATAACCTGTAAAGCCTGGTTAATTAGTTTTGTATAAGTAGTTTGATCATTTTGTGTAAAAGCATTCGTTAACGATGGCAGCATCGCCATAGATAACCCTGTAGCGATAGTCATCGGTATAATAACTATTTTATGTCCCAAGTTATTGATAACAGCTAATTCTGTATCATATGTCGCTCCTCTGCCGCTGGCAACCATGGCAGGCTGAAATGTAAACTGATCAACAAGCTGATATAGCGGGATAGCTAGACCAACTAATACAAATGGACCGGCATATCGAAATAATTCCTTAAATAAATCGATCGTGCGAAAATCATGTGTCGTCTTCTGGTTTGCAATTTTCTTATCAATAAACGGCTTTCTTTTTCTCCAATACCAGAAAAGAACCAAACAAGCTGCCAGGGCGCCGATTAAAGCTGCAAATGCAGCAAAGCCTACTGCTAAAGTAATCGACCCGTTAAAGTAATTTACAATAATATAAGAGCCCAGCAGAATAGCAATGACGCGCACAATTTGTTCTATGGTCTGGGAGATAGCAGTCGGTCCCATCGATTGGTTTCCCTGAAAAAAACCTCGTACAATACTCATTGCCGGAATAACAATCAGTGCAAAGCTGACCATCCGAATAACAAAAGCAATATCATCCGGAGTTATTGGTCCGCCTTCTCCTTTAATTTGCCGTGCTCCTATCCAATCAGCCGATAAAAACATAACAAGAAATGCAATAATCCCAGTGACAAGCATTAATGCGCTGCCAGCTCGAAACATCCGCATCCCAATTTGATAATCCCCTAAAGCATTATATTTGGATACAAATTTTGATACTGCCGCCGGAATCCCGACTGTGGATAAACTAATAAAAATACTGTAAGGTGTGTACGCATATACAAACAGCGCATTACCTGTCGTACCAACGATTGCAAAAAACGGGATAACAAAAATCATTCCTAAAAACTTGGACAGGAACGACGCACCTGATAAAAGCATCGTTCCTCGTAGCATATTTGACATTGTAACTTTTTCACCTACAATTAGATTAATAAAATAGATTGCTTTATTTTAGCACTTCCTATTAATTTTAGCATACTTTTTGTCTGCATTGCTTGATTTAATCTGCTAAAAAACGACAAATAAATTTCGTTTCATTCTATTACATCCTAAGCAGCCTTCATTTCCCTTATGATATATAGAAGAATTTTTTATCAGGATTGTACATTTTTATAGAAAGTGCTACGATACGGAAGGAAAAGAAAGGAATGAGAAACCTTGGATTATGATGTTGTCGTCATCGGCGGAGGACCATCTGGATTAATGGCAGCTATATCTGCAGCAGAGCACGGCGCCAAAACACTGCTGATTGAAAAAGGTAAAAAACTGGGCAAGAAACTAGCCATCTCCGGTGGAGGCCGCTGTAATGTAACAAACCGTTTACCGCAGGAAGAAGTAATAAAACATATTCCTGGCAATGGTAAATTTTTATATAGTGCTTTTTCAGTATTTAATAATTATGATATTATTGATTATTTTGAAGGTCTTGGAATTGCTTTAAAGGAAGAAGATCATGGCAGAATGTTTCCCGAATCCAACAAAGCAATGGATGTGGTTAATGCACTTATTAATCAATTAAAAGAACAAGGTGTCACCGTAAAAATGAATACAAAAGCATCTGCAATAGAATATGGGGAGAATCTGCACAAGGTACACTTTGATGAAGAACCTTCTATAGAAGCTGCCGCCATCGTTCTGGCAGCAGGTGGAAAAGCGGTGCCTCACACTGGTTCGACAGGTGATGCTTATCCGTGGGCTAAAATTGCTGGTCATACGGTAACGACACTTTACCCGACAGAAGTAGCGCTCACCTCGAAAGAAGTCTTTATTAAGCAAAAAAAACTTCAAGGCTTATCTCTAAGAGATATTCGTTTAAGTGTATTAAATAAACGGGGAAAACCAATTATCACTCATCAGATGGATATGATTTTCACCCATTTCGGTATTTCCGGTCCTGCTGTTTTGCGCTGTTCCCAGTTTGTCGTTAAAGAGCTGATGCGGGGCAGAGATTCTGTAGAAATGCATCTCGATATTTTACCCGAAATAACCGAAGATGATTTATTTAAACAAATAATGCATACTCTTGAAGAGAATCCAAAAAAAGCGTTTAAAAATGCAGTTAAAGGACTGATTCCTGAACGACTTCTTGACTATTTAATGGAAACACATGACATCGGCTCTGAACAAAAATGTGCCAATATCTCGAAAAACACCATGCTTCAATTTACAAAAGATATTAAAAATTTCTCCTTCCTAGTACACGGCAGTCTTCCAATGGAAAAAGCATTTGTTACTGGCGGAGGTATTTCAATTAAAGAAATTGTACCGAACACCATGAAATCAAAAATCATGCACGGCCTATATTTTTGCGGAGAAATTTTAGATATACATGGCTATACGGGCGGATATAATATTACTTCTGCACTCGTTACCGGCAGAATAGCCGGCATGAATGCAGCCTTGGATACAACTGCAGATGCTGTTAATTAATGTCTTTCATAATTTATTTTCCTCTGGAAATAATAAACTTGTCTGAGCTGGCCATCTATCAACCGGCCAGCTTTTACTAACTGTCTTTTTCACATATGTTGAAAGGAAGGATTAGTATGGAAAAAAACTCAATTTGGCTTCCATTGGTTGCCTCTGTTGGTATTGGTGCAGCCACCTTTTACTCTATGACCAATCAACAGCAAAATGTAGGTCAGGCTTTGCAGCAAGCAGCTCCTTTTTTCAGCTCCAAACAAAAATCAGGATCAGGAAACAAGGAGACGGAAACATTAGGACCATTTGGAATGAGTTAATATCTCAGACTGGGAAGTATCCTCCGGGGTGCTTCTCTTTTCTATATTCCACAAAAATATAATGATTATGGGTTGCATTTCTAAACCATCTGAAACATATGAATAAATAGCTGACTTCCTTTATTTTCCCATTCATTTTACTTAATAAGGTCTAGCTATCATCTTAATTTTGAGTTATACTATGTCCGTTACATATTATTTACAAACCAGATTGGAGAGTTTTTTATGCAACGCTTTGGTTTATTATTTCGTATTATTATTGCGATTGCTCTCGGTATTATTGTCGGAATAATTGCAAATGATTGGCTTATTCGATTGTTCGCCACATTTAATGATATTTTTGGCGGATTCCTCAGCTTTATCATCCCGCTTATTATTTTAGGTTTTATCGCACCCGGAATTGGTTATATGGGAAAAGGAGCCGGAAAATTATTATCGATTACAGCTCTAATTGCTTATGTATCAACGATCTTCGCTGGTCTTATAGCATATACAGCTGCAAGCAATCTGTATCCATCTATTTTAAGCGGACAGTCATTAACGATGTTTAATGACCCAAGCGGCGCACTGCTGGAAGGTTTTTTGGATTTTGAGCTTCATCCGCCTTTTGAAGTAATTACCGCACTTATTCTTTCGTTTATTTTAGGAATCGGTATGGCAGCATTAAAAAATGATACATTATTAAAAGTATTTACTGATTTTCGATCTATTGTCGAATTAGTTATCAGTAAAGCAATTATTCCATTACTGCCAATTCATATTTTTGGAATCTTTGCCAACATGACACATGCAGGACAGGTAGCTTCTATTTTACAAGTATTCGCAGTTGTCTTTGTGATGATTATTCTGTTACATGTTTTATACTTAATCTTTCAGTATTCAGTTGCTGGAGCATTGAGTAAACAGAATCCTTTCCGTATGTTAAAAAACATGCTGCCGGCTTATTTCACAGCGCTTGGAACTCAATCCTCCGCTGCTACGATACCTGTTACATTAGAACAGTCCAAAAAATTAAAGGTAAAAGACAATATTGCTGATTTCACGATTCCTTTACTTGCTAATATTCATTTATCAGGAAGCACCATTACCCTGTTAAGCTGTGCAACTGCAGTTTTATTTTTACAGGGAGATTCCATCTCATTTGGATCTGTTTTCCCTTTCTTACTTGTTTTAGGAGTTACGATGATTGCAGCACCTGGGGTACCTGGCGGAGCGGTTATGGCTTCTATCGGCCTGCTTGAATCCATGTTAGGCTTCGGGCCGACAATGGTATCCTTAATGATTGCATTGTATCTTGCTCAAGACAGCTTAGGTACAGCGTGTAATGTTACCGGAGACGGAGCGATTACAAGTATAACAGATTCCATCAATAACCGATGGAACATATCTAAATAAGGAAAAAGACGAGAAGTACCATTAAACCTGGGTACTTCTCGTCTTTTTAGTATGTAATTTAAAATTCAACTATACAAAGGGGAACGAAGCAAAAAATACACTCCTTTTCCTCTCTCTGATAACCTTGAGTTGTCGAGACAAAAGGAATGGGAGAGGAAAAGAGTGCATCATCATTTTATCACAGAGTTATTAGGAATAAAAGATTCTCATGTAGATGTGTGGGATATCAGAGAAGAAGAAAGTCATTTCGTTGCAGAGTTATTCACAAAACCGCGCATGCAGAAATGTCCGTTTTGTGGAGGAAGAACCAAACGGATTCATGGTTACCGTTGGCAAAGCATTCAAGGGCCTGCTTTTACGACAAAAGAAGTTCATATTTCATTATGGAAAAGGCGTTACATTTGTGCGTTCTGTCATCGCACCTTCTATGAACATCTTCAGATGATAGACCGTTATCAACGGTGTATGGCAAGTGTTCAGACCATAGCGATGAAGCATGCAGCGGTGAGTTCCTTTCGTACGGCAGCACTGGTAACTGGTGTAACAGTGAATCGTGTTTTACGGTGGTTTGATCGGAAGGAACTAACCTCCAGTAAAATATTGCCGCGAGTCATTGCGATTGATGAATTTAAGGGCGATGCGGATGGAGAGAGGTTTCAATTGAATGTGGTCGATGTGGAGAATAGAAGAATCATCGATATCTTACCTAATCGAAAAGTAGAAACGATTGAGAAGTATCTAAAGTCTTGTGATACAGGTAAAGTAGAAATGAAATGGTGGTGGTGGATTTATCTCAAGCGTTTAAACAAGCCATTCGAAAAGCATTGGGCAATCCCCTGATTATCGCTGACCGTTTTCACTTCATGCGTCAGGTCTATTGGGCTTTGGATGAGGTGCGCCGTGAAGTTCAAAAGGAGCTTCCTAAAAAAGATCGGATTCGATTATGGAATTAAAAATTTTGAACGAATGAGAAAGAAAATTCTATGGCAACAAGAGGTCAAGCTTGTGCTGAAGCAAGCTTATAAATAAAGAGGTGGAGGAATGATTTTCCACCACCTCATTTGACATAGAACCACGCTTTTTCGTTTAGAAACAATCTTTCATATGTTTCTAAACGAAAAAAGAGCTAAGCATGATGCTTAACTCTTTTTCAATATGCCTGGCAACGTCCTACTCTCGCAGGGGGAAGCCCCCAACTACCATTGGCGCTGAAGAACTTAACTTCTGTGTTCGGCATGGGAACAGGTGTGACCTCTTCGCTCTCGCCACCAGACTTGTTCATTTATCTTGTATAGGGATTTGCACCCTGAAAACTAAATAAGAGTAACGTGACATAAAAAAACTTAGATAAGTCCTCAATCGATTAGTATCCGTCAGCTGCACGTGTCGCCACGCTTCCACCTCGGACCTATCAACCTCATCGTCTCTGAGGGATTTTACTCACTTAAAGTGATGGGAAGTTTCATCTTGAGGGGGGCTTCATGCTTAGATGCTTTCAGCACTTATCCTTACCACACGTAGCTACCCAGCAATGCTCCTGGCGGAACAACTGGTACACCAGCGGTGTGTCCATCCCGGTCCTCTCGTACTAAGGACAGCTCCTCTCAAACTTCCAACGCCCACGACGGATAGGGACCGAACTGTCTCACGACGTTCTGAACCCAGCTCGCGTACCGCTTTAATGGGCGAACAGCCCAACCCTTGGGACCGACTACAGCCCCAGGATGCGATGAGCCGACATCGAGGTGCCAAACCTCCCCGTCGATGTGAACTCTTGGGGGAGATAAGCCTGTTATCCCCGGGGTAGCTTTTATCCGTTGAGCGATGGCCCTTCCATGCGGAACCACCGGATCACTAAGCCCGACTTTCGTCCCTGCTCGACTTGTAGGTCTCGCAGTCAAGCTCCCTTCTGCCTTTACACTCTTCGAATGATTTCCAACCATTCTGAGGGAACCTTTGGGCGCCTCCGTTACCTTTTAGGAGGCGACCGCCCCAGTCAAACTGCCCGCCTGACACTGTCTCCGAACCGGATTACGGTCCTGGGTTAGAATGGTCATACAGTTAGGGTGGTATCCCACGGATGCCTCCACGTAAGCTGGCGCTCACGCTTCAAAGGCTCCCACCTATCCTGTACAAACTGCACAAACATTCCATATCAGGCTACAGTAAAGCTCCACGGGGTCTTTCCGTCCTGTCGCGGGTAATGCGCATCTTCACGCATAGTATAATTTCACCGGGTCTCTCGTTGAGACAGTGCCCAAGTCGTTGCACCTTTCGTGCGGGTCGGAACTTACCCGACAAGGAATTTCGCTACCTTAGGACCGTTATAGTTACGGCCGCCGTTTACTGGGGCTTCGGTTCAAAGCTTCGCTCCGAAGAGCTAACTCTTCCCCTTAACCTTCCAGCACCGGGCAGGTGTCAGCCCCTATACTTCGCCTTTCGGCTTCGCAGAGACCTGTGTTTTTGCTAAACAGTCGCTTGGGCCTATTCACTGCGGCTCACTCACAAGTGAGCACCCCTTCTCCCGAAGTTACGGGGTCATTTTGCCGAGTTCCTTAACGAGAGTTCTCCCGCTCACCTTAGGATTCTCTCCTCGCCTACCTGTGTCGGTTTGCGGTACGGGCACCTATGATCTAACTAGAGGCTTTTCTTGGCAGTGTGAAATCAGGAACTTCGGTACTCTATTTCCCTCCCCGTCACAGCTCAGAATCATGTCAGACGGATTTGCCTGTCTGACTTCCTCGCATGCTTGGACGCACATCCATCGGTGCGCACTCCTTATCCTCCTGCGTCCCCCCATTGCTCAAACAATCATGAGGTGGTACAGGAATATCAACCTGTTGTCCATCGCCTACGCCTGTCGGCCTCGGCTTAGGTCCCGACTAACCCTGAGAGGACGAGCCTTCCTCAGGAAACCTTAGGCATTCGGTGAAAGAGATTCTCACTCTTTTTTCGCTACTCATACCGGCATTCTCACTTCAAAGCGCTCCACCAGTCCTCACGGTCTGACTTCACTGCACTTTGAACGCTCTCCTACCATTGTTCGTAAGAACAATCCGCAGCTTCGGTGATACGTTTAGCCCCGGTACATTTTCGGCGCAGCGTCACTCGACCAGTGAGCTATTACGCACTCTTTCAATGATGGCTGCTTCTAAGCCAACATCCTGGTTGTCTGTGCAACGCCACATCCTTTTCCACTTAACGTATACTTTGGGACCTTAGCTGGCGGTCTGGGCTGTTTCCCTTTCGACTATGAACCTTATCACCCATAGTCTGACTCCCAAGTGTAAGTAACTGGCATTCGGAGTTTGACTGAATTCGGTAACCCGGTAGGGGCCCCTAGTCCAATCAGTGCTCTACCTCCAGTACTCTCTATCTTGAGGCTAGCCCTAAAGCTATTTCGGAGAGAACCAGCTATCTCTGTGTTCGATTGGAATTTCACCGCTACCCACACCTCATCCCCGCATTTTTCAACATACGTGGGTTCGGGCCTCCAGTCAGTGTTACCTGACCTTCACCCTGGACATGGGTAGATCACACAGTTTCGGGTCTACGACCGCATACTCATTCGCCCTGTTCAGACTCGCTTTCGCTACGGCTCCGTGTCTTCCACTTAACCTTGCATACGATCGTAACTCGCCGGTCCATTCTACAAAAGGTACGCCGTCACCCATTAACGGGCTTCGACTACTTGTAGGCACACGGTTTCAGGTTCTATTTCACTCCCCTCCCGGGGTGCTTTTCACCTTTCCCTCACGGTACTGGTTCACTATCGGTCACTAGGGAGTATTTAGCCTTGGGAGATGGTCCTCCCGGATTCCGACGGAATTCCACGTGTTCCGCCGTACTCAGGATACACTCCGGAGGAAATTCTTTTTCGATTACAGGGCTGTTACCCTCTTTGGCTGACCTTTCCAGATCGATTCATCTAAAGAATTTCTTTGTCACTCCAATGGAATGTCCTACAACCCCAAGAAGCAAGCTTCTTGGTTTGGGCTCTTTCCGTTTCGCTCGCCGCTACTCAGGAAATCGATGTTTCTTTCTCTTCCTCCAGGTACTGAGATGTTTCAGTTCCCCGGGTCTGCCTCACCTATCCTATGTATTCAGATAGATGTACTGTTCCATTACGAACAGTGGGTTCCCCCATTCGGAAATCCTCGGATATAATGTTTACTTACAACTCCCCGAGGCATATCGGTGTTAGTCCCGTCCTTCATCGGCTCCTAGTGCCAAGGCATCCACCGTGCGCCCTTATTCACTTAACTAAAGTTTTTGAATAAGATGGCTGATTACAGAATGTAATCAGTTGTGTCGCTATATCAATAGCTTTTTTGCCTTATTTTTAAAGTTTGATGTCGTTGTTACTCTTATTTAGTTTTCAAGGTACAAGCTTCCTTTGAGAGAATTGCTCTCTCAAAACTGAACCAAACAACCACGTACGAATTCCGTTATATATCCTTAGAAAGGAGGTGATCCAGCCGCACCTTCCGATACGGCTACCTTGTTACGACTTCACCCCAATCATTCGTCCCACCTTCGGCGGCTGGCTCCAAAAGGTTACCTCACCGACTTCGGGTGTTACGAACTCTCGTGGTGTGACGGGCGGTGTGTACAAGACCCGGGAACGTATTCACCGCGGCATGCTGATCCGCGATTACTAGCGATTCCGGCTTCATGCAGGCGAGTTGCAGCCTGCAATCCGAACTGAGAACGGTTTTATGGGATTTGCTGGACCTCGCGGGTTCGCTTCCCTTTGTTCCGTCCATTGTAGCACGTGTGTAGCCCAGGTCATAAGGGGCATGATGATTTGACGTCATCCCCACCTTCCTCCGGTTTGTCACCGGCAGTCACCTTAGAGTGCCCAACTGAATGCTGGCAACTAAGATTAAGGGTTGCGCTCGTTGCGGGACTTAACCCAACATCTCACGACACGAGCTGACGACAACCATGCACCACCTGTCACTTTGTCCCCGAAGGGAAAACTCTATCTCTAGAGTGGTCAAAGGATGTCAAGACCTGGTAAGGTTCTTCGCGTTGCTTCGAATTAAACCACATGCTCCACCGCTTGTGCGGGTCCCCGTCAATTCTTTTGAGTTTCAGCCTTGCGGCCGTACTCCCCAGGCGGAGTGCTTAATGCGTTAACTTCAGCACTAAGGGGCGGAAACCCCCTAACACCTAGCACTCATCGTTTACGGCGTGGACTACCAGGGTATCTAATCCTGTTCGCTCCCCACGCTTTCGCTCCTCAGCGTCAGTTACAGACCAGAGAGTCGCCTTCGCCACTGGTGTTCCTCCACATCTCTACGCATTTCACCGCTACACGTGGAATTCCACTCTCCTCTTCTGCACTCAAGTCCTCCAGTTTCCAATGCACGTTTGCGGTTGAGCCGCAAGATTTCACATCAGACTTAAAGAACCGCCTGCGAGCGCTTTACGCCCAATAATTCCGGACAACGCTTGCCACCTACGTATTACCGCGGCTGCTGGCACGTAGTTAGCCGTGGCTTTCTGGTCAGGTACCGTCAAGGTACGATCAGTTACTATCATACTTGTTCTTCCCTGACAACAGAGTTTTACGATCCGAAAACCTTCATCACTCACGCGGCGTTGCTCCGTCAGACTTTCGTCCATTGCGGAAGATTCCCTACTGCTGCCTCCCGTAGGAGTCTGGGCCGTGTCTCAGTCCCAGTGTGGCCGATCACCCTCTCAGGTCGGCTACGCATCGTCGCCTTGGTGAGCCGTTACCTCACCAACTAGCTAATGCGCCGCAGGCCCATCTGTAAGTGACAGCAAAAGCCGCCTTTCAACTTTCCATCAGGTGATAGAAAGTGTTATCCGGTATTAGCTCGCGTTTCCGCGAGTTATCCCAGTCTTACAGGCAGGTTGCCTACGTGTTACTCACCCGTCCGCCGCTCGTTCCACGAACTTCCCTCCGAAGAGTTCCGTTCGCTTCCCGCGCTCGACTTGCATGTATTAGGCACGCCGCCAGCGTTCGTCCTGAGCCAAGATCAAACTCTCCATAAAAGTGTTTGAAACTTTAGCTTTCAGAAGTCAACTTCTGACTTATTTTTTAAGAAAAACGAGGTTGTCTTTCTTCTTTCGTACTGGTTGTTTTGTTCAGTTTTCAAAGAGCAATTTTGTTTGTTGCTGTTTCAAATCAGCAACTTTATTAATATATCAGATAACCAATGCTGCGTCAACGACTTTTTTATAAAATTATTTTCACAAAAGCGCTAACTCAACGCTGGAAATTTATTATAGCATTATCGACAAATTAAGTCAACACAAAACGAGAAAATTTCTTTTTATCTAATGAAGGGATTAAATAAAGCTGTATTATGTCCTTTTTTGTACTCCCTTCATTAAATTATAAATCTCGTATTGTCTGGTTACCTTACTCCTGCTCAGCATAAAAATCCCGCGGGAATTTATTTTCCCGCGGAATATCCTCTATAGAGTCTATAAATTCGTCACGCTTATGGAATTATTTAATAATAATTTCTCCATCCCACTCCAGCATTCCGCCGCTCATGTTTGATACATTAAACCCTTGCTCTTGTAAAAAAGCGGTTGCGTTATGGCTTCTTCTTCCAGACCGGCAAATCATAATATATTCCTTATCTCTATCTAATTCCTCATAAGCAGCCGGTATATCGCCTAAAGGAATATGCAAAGCATTTTCAATGATTCCTTGTGCTACTTCTTCATCTTCTCTGACATCGATCAACTGAATATTATCGTTTTCTCTGATAGTATCCACTTCTGCCGGTGTAAGCTCTTTTATATCTGCCATTTTCTCTCATCTCCTTCTGTTTTCCTTCTTTATTATATTAAATGCATTATGAATAGGATTCAAATCGTTTGATTAAACTAAGGCAAAACTTAATTATTTTATGAATAGAAGGTGTTATTGATGGCTTATATCAGTTTATTGTTTTTAGCTCTCTTTTTCGCTCCGGCAGAAGCAGCTTCAAATGATACGATGCTAATCCAAACGTATGAAGAGGATGTTACAGGAGATGGAGAGAAAGAACTGTTAGAGTTAAAAGGAAAATTATTTGCTGCAGATGGTGTTTATTATCAAGATATTTGGGTTGAGATTTCCAGTCCTTCTACTGATAAAACATGGCGGATAAACTATGGCGGAGGCTACGATCCCGAATTACATTTTGCGGATTTAACTCACAGCGGTGTCATGGATATTCTTTATCAGAGTCCTACCGGCGGAAGCGGCGGATTATATACTTCTCAGTTAAATCAATGGGAAAAAGATGATTTTATCGAGCTTCCACTTCCAATAGAGCAGCCGGTAAAAGGGGAATTTATGGATGGTTTTCGAGCGTCCATTCAATTGCTTCCAAATGAAGACCCCATCATTTTAGATGTCTCGGGTCAAAAAGAAGAATATATCCGCTTAAAGCTATACGATAAGCAGGGTAAACTTCTGGAACCTACAACACTCATGATTGATCCTGTTGCATTTTTTGACATCATTGACTTAGACGATGAAGGTCAAAAAGGTCTTAAAAGCTTTCAGCAAATAAGTGGTGCTTATCATGCAGACGGAATTGGAACCGTGGAATCGATTTGGATGTATGATGAGGAGAAATGGATGCTGCTAGAAACAGACTTGCAAACAGATCTTCCGCGTTTGGATAATTCCTCCAGTTAGTATTTTTTATAAAGAAAACATAGAAAAACCGGACTATAATCAATTCCCGCCAAGCGAATTATGATTATAGTCCGGTTTTCAGTTAGAGAAAAAATGGATTAATTAGCTACAACATTAACAAGTTTATCTGGAACAACAATCACTTTTCGAATTGTCTTTCCTTCCAGCCATTTTTTTATACTTTCTTGATTTAAAGCCAGTTTTTCAAGGTCGTCTTTTTCAGTGCCTGCTGGAACGCTTAGTTTCGCACGTACCTTGCCCATCACCTGTAAAACAACCTCTACTTCTTCTTCCACCAGCTTCGATTCATCGTAAGCAGGCCAGCCAGCAAGGCTTATAGAATCTTCATTGCCTAGCTTTTGCCAAATCTCTTCACACATATGCGGAGCGACTGGAGAAAGAAGCTTCACAAAGCCTTCTGCGTAATTTTTCGGGATTGATTCAGCTTTGTAGCATTCATTCACAAATACCATCATTTGAGAAATACCAGTATTAAAGTGAAGATTCTCAAAGTCCTCTGTCACTTTCTTAACCGTTTCATGATAAACCTTATCCAATTCTGTTGCAGCTTCATCTGTAATCTTATCTGTTAATGAATTATCATCATTGATATACAGTCTCCAAACACGATCCAAGAAACGCCGGGATCCATCTAAACCATTTGTTGACCAGGCAACAGAAGCATCTAATGGCCCCATAAACATTTCATATAATCTTAACGTATCTGCGCCATGAGAAGAAATAATATCATCCGGATTAACAACATTTCCTTTTGATTTACTCATTTTCTCATTACCTTCTCCAAGAATCATCCCTTGGTTAAATAATTTTTGGAAAGGCTCCTTCGTGGAAACAACTCCGATATCATAAAGGAATTTATGCCAGAAACGTGCGTATAACAAGTGAAGCACGGCATGCTCTGCTCCGCCGATATATATGTCGATTGGAAGCCATTCTTCCAATGCTTTTGGATCAGCAAGCTGTTCCGTATTATGCGGATCAACATAGCGCAGGAAGTACCAGCAGCTGCCGGCCCATTGCGGCATCGTATTTGTTTCTCTTCTGCCCTTCATTCCTGTTTCCGGGTCAACTACATTTACCCAATCTCCATTCGTGGCAAGCGGAGATTCTCCAGTTCCCGATGGTTTAATCTCGGTCATTTCCGGAAGCTCCAATGGAAGCTCCTCATCCGGCACAGCAGTCATGCTGCCATCTTCCCAATGAATGATCGGAATCGGCTCTCCCCAATAACGCTGCCTTGCAAAAAGCCAGTCACGCAAACGATACGTGATTTTCTTTGTTCCTTTTTTATTTTCTTCCAGCCATTCAATCATTTTAGAAATAGCCTCATCTTTATCCAGTCCATCTAAAAATCCAGAATTAACATGGGGGCCGTCTCCTGTATAAGCTTCCTCATCTATATTTCCGCCAGCGACTACTTCTCTGATTGGCAGATTAAATACAGAAGCAAATTCATAGTCACGCTCGTCATGTCCAGGAACTGCCATAATTGCTCCGCTTCCATAACTCATCAATACATAGTCTGCTACCCAAATCGGCATCTTCTCTCCATTAACAGGATTAATCGCATAGGCTCCCGTAAATACACCTGTTTTTTCTTTGGCAAGATCTGTACGCTCTAAATCAGACTTCGTTTGTACGTCATGTAAATATTTTTCCACAGCTTCTTTTTGTGCTGCGATTGTAATTTTTTTAACAAAATCATGCTCTGGTGCCATAACAGCGTACGTTGCTCCGAACAATGTATCCGGACGTGTTGTAAATACAGTAAAGGTTTCCTCATGTCCTTCAATGGAGAAGGTCACCTCAGCCCCTTCTGAACGCCCAATCCAGTTACGCTGCATTTCCTTCAGGCTTTCCGGCCAATCCAATTCTTCCAAATCAGAAAGCAGTCGATCTGCGTACGCCGTTATTTTAAGCATCCACTGCTTCATCGGTTTACGGACTACCGGATGCCCTCCGCGTTCACTCTTCCCATCAATTACTTCTTCATTGGCAAGCACCGTTCCAAGAGCAGGACACCAGTTGACAGCCACTTCATCCATATAAGCCAAATCATTTTCATAAAGCTTTTTGAAAATCCATTGTGTCCACTTATAATAATGGGGGTCTGTTGTATTGATTTCCCGGTCCCAATCATAAGAAAAGCCTAACTCTTTAATCTGTCTCTTAAAGGTTTGAATATTTGCTTCTGTAAATTCTTTAGGGCTGTTTCCTGTATCAATGGCATATTGCTCTGCCGGAAGCCCAAAAGCGTCCCAGCCCATCGGATGCATAACTTCATATCCTTGCATTCTTTTCATTCTGGCTAAAATATCTGTTGCCGTATAACCTTCCGGATGGCCAACGTGCAGCCCTTGGCCGGATGGATAAGGGAACATATCAAGCGCATAAAATTTCTCTTTATTAGAAAATGTATTTGTTTTGAAAGTTTGATTGTTATCCCAATATTGTTGCCATTTTCTCTCGATTTCCTGATGTTGAAAGCTCATTATAATCCTTCCTTTCGTCCTGACTCTTATATCGTTCAATCACATACGGCACGGACATCTATATCCTGACTTTTTATAAAATCAGGTATAAAAAAAGCCACTCATCCCAATAAAGGGACGAGAAGCTGTGATTATTCCCGCGGTACCACCCAAATTAACGCTAAAAAGCGTTCGCTTGACATCGGTAACGTTGATGAAACGACAGTAATTACTCTGATTTCATTACTGCAAACTAAAAAGGTGAGTTCATACGTCTATCAGTAGCAGTTTTCACCACCCACCGCTTCTCTAAAACTGATAAAACCTATTACTAATCCTTTTTCATCGTCTTTCATTTTATGATAGATACTGGAATTATAATGAAATAAATATCCCGTGTCAAGTTGACCTGACGTATCTTACTTCTTAGTATACACTTATTTTTATAATTGGAAACCATATCTCGAGGAAAAATATAATACAGACTGTTGACTATTCAATTGAAAGCGGAGCAATAAACATTTTACCGTTTTTCTTGTTATAATGAAATACAGCATATTTACATTGGAAAAAATACAGAAGGAGACAGTAACATGCTATTAAATGTTTTAACCTGCGCACATACACTTTTAAAAGAAAGCCTGAAAGAAGGAGATACAGCTATCGACGCGACCTGCGGAAACGGACATGATACATTATTATTAAGCCAGACTGTCGGTCCTTCCGGCAAGGTATATGGATTTGATATCCAGGAGCAGGCCATTCAAAATACGAAAGAGACACTTTACAAAAATGGCTGTCATAATGTATCCCTTATTCAGGACAGCCATGAAAAGATACATAGCAATATTAAAGAAGATATTTTCGGCGGTGCTATTTTTAACCTTGGCTATTTACCAAAAAGCGATAAATCAATAGTTACGAAAGCGCCCTCCACCATCGCCTCGATTGAAGCGATATTGGAAAAACTGAAAACAAACGGTCTGGTCGTTCTGGTTATTTATTATGGGCATCCGGGCGGCGAGGAAGAAAAAGAAGCGGTTCTTTCTTACGCCTCACAATTAAATCAAAAAGAATATCAAGTGCTCAGGTACCAATTTATCAATCAGCAAAATCAAGCTCCGTTTTTAATCGCTATCGAAAAAAAGAAACGCTCTGTGTCATAGAGCGTTTCTTATGCAATTCCTAAAAATAGTAATCGAAAGAATAAATTTAAGAAATGCCCGGCTGTCATGATAATAAATATAATAAAAGAAATCATGAGCGCACGGGATCGAAGTGTCTTATATTTTTTGGGATAGGGAATCCAAATATAAGCTGATACAACCATGAGCGGGACAGAATATAAATATCCAAATAGATAAACCCAGTCGCGCAATGCAGAAAGTTCGCCCAGTTCAGGGTCTTGCAGGTTGTTCAACTGATTCATATATCCGGCTGCAAAAATAATAGTTAACAAAATAAAATAACCAAATGTTGTCAGACGCAGCCATTTTTGCTCATCGCTTATCAGTATATAGACACCGATAAAAAATAAAATCCCTATTACAATTTGAATCAACATGAAAGTACAACCCCATTTTTAACGATAAATCAGTTCTCTGCGCCACATGCAAAACTTTCTCTCTCTGTAAAAGTCCGCCTGTTTGTATGGATGCCCCATTATCCATAGCCAGATTAAAACAGATTTATACAATTACTTATTCCAGTTATTACTGGAACATCTGTTACTGCTCCCATTGTCAAATCAACAACGTGGAAATTACTTAGAATAGTGTTCCTGTTTATCTCTTTATGTTATTACTATCCTTAAGTAACCAGCTTATTTATTCTACCATAAAAAGATGCGTATCTGTAGAGGATAAAAAGAAATATATCTACATTCAAACTTATTATCCACATCAAACAAATGGCTTAGAATATATGCCTACAATTAGGAGATTGCGATAGGAATAACAATTCTTTCTCCTTCATTCAGTACCAAAATCAACTCATTTAGAGCTGCCTTTCCAGATAATATTTCCTTTGATATACTTTAATCAATATGACTGAGTTGGAGGAATACAGATGATTGAATCATATAAAGGAATAACCCCGTCTATTGATTCTGCCGCATTCATTGCCAAAAATGCGGTAATCAACGGGGACGTGACGATTGAAGAAGAAGCAAGTATTTGGTTCCACACGGTGATTCGCGGTGATGTGGCACCGACAAAAATCGGCAAGCGTACCAATGTTCAGGACCTCTCTATGCTGCATCAGAGTCCTGATATGCCGTTGATTCTTGAAGATGATGTAACTGTCGGACATCAAGTCACCTTGCATTCTGCGATTATACGCCATCATGCGCTGATTGGCATGGGCTCTATTATTTTAGATGGCGCAGAGATTGGGGAACATGCTTTTGTCGGCGCCGGGAGCCTGGTGCCGCCGGGCAAAAAAATACCGCCCCGCACATTAGCTATGGGCAGGCCGGCTAAAGTGGTCCGTGAATTAACCGATAAAGACTATCAAGAAATGGACCGCATCCGTAAATCCTATGTGGAAAAAGGACAATATTATTTAAAAGAAACAAACATGGGCGGAAAGGAATAAAACCAGTTTCCTTCCATTATAAAGAAAAACCAAGAACACCGCTTGGTCTTTAAAACATCAGTGTTCTCGCCGAAGAGATATCCGCTGCGACGGTCTTCGGTGGGGCGAGTAATCGCAGTCCCAGTGGGAAGACCCCGCAGGAAAAAGTGTTCTTCTTTTTTTACCCTCGGGGCATAAGTACGACTTTAGCTCTGTCTGCGCCTGATGGCTTGCCAATCGCTAAGTCTTCTTTATCGAGGAGGCTGAGCTCAAGCCCACGGAAAGCGGAGTGTATTTCTGGAGCGGCTATATTCAGCATTTTTTATATACTTTTATTCTTTAAAGAAAAACGTCAGGCATCTTCAGACACCTGACGTTTTTTTATTTTGCAGTCAACGCTTTTAATTCTTCTACTTTATCTGTTTTTTCCCATGGGAATGTAATATCTGTACGTCCGAAATGGCCGTAAGCAGCTGTGTTTTTAAAAATTGGTCTCCTTAAATCAAGCATGCGGATAATACCTGCCGGCCGCAAATCGAATAGCTCCCGGACTGCTTCCACTAATCTCTCTTCACTGACTTCCCCTGTACCGAATGTATTGATTGAGATAGAAACGGGCTGGGCAACGCCAATCGCATAAGCCAGCTGAACCTCACAAGAATCAGCAAGACCTGCAGCAACAATATTTTTAGCAACATAACGGGCCGCATACGCAGCAGAACGATCCACTTTCGTTGCATCCTTACCGCTAAAAGCGCCGCCCCCATGTCTGGCATAGCCTCCATAAGTGTCTACAATAATCTTTCTTCCGGTCAAGCCGACATCGCCTTGTGGACCGCCTAAAACAAAGCGCCCGGTCGGATTAATATAATACTTTGTTTTTTCATCCAGTAATTCACCGGGTACAACAGCTTCGACAACATGTTTAATAATATCCGCTTCGATTTGTTCATTCGTAATATCCGGATGATGCTGCGCAGAAATGACAACCGTATCTACACGCAGCGGCTGATTATCTTCACCGTACTCAACGGTTACCTGTGTTTTCCCGTCTGGACGCAGATAGCCGATAATCTCTTCCTTTCGAACATCTGCTAATCTTTTGGATAAACGGTGTGCTAAAGAAATTGGTAAAGGCATCAGCTCTTCAGTTTCATTACATGCATAACCAAACATTAATCCCTGATCACCGGCACCAATTGCCTCGATTTCTTCTTCACTTTCTTGTCCTTGTCTTGCTTCCAGCGCAACATCCACACCGCCGGCAATATCAGGAGACTGCTCATCAATAGCAGTCAATACAGCACATGTTTCTGAATCAAAACCATATTTTGCCCGTGTATAGCCAATTCCTTGTACTGTTTCACGTACAATTGCAGGAATATCTACATATGTACTTGTAGAAATCTCTCCGGCAACTAAAACAATTCCAGTTGTAACCGTAGTTTCACAAGCCACTCTGGCATTCGGATCCTTCGAGAGAATCTCATCCAGAATAGCGTCTGAAATTTGGTCAGACATCTTATCCGGATGCCCTTCAGTAACTGACTCAGAAGTAAATAAACGACGATTTGCAGCCATAAGGCTAACTCCCCTTCTCCAATAATGTTACGGAACTCTATTTCAATATAAATTTATCATTCCACCCAATGTGGTTTCATTTTTTAGAGGATATTTAAAAAGTCTCCTAAAAACAAAAAAACCTCTCCTTCAAAATATATGAGGAAAGGAAAACTTATTGGCCTTTCGCTCTTATTGTTCAAGGAATGATCCTTGCATCAGGTTAGCACCTTTCACTTAAAGTGAGGTTGCTGGGCTTCATCGGGACTGTCCCTCCACCATCTCCAAATAAGAGTATCCGTTCAATATTTAGATTAACGAAACAAGCCTCTCCTGTCAACCTTATTATCATCTGTGACAGAAAAAATAATTTTTCATAAATTAGTATGGACTATTATATTTAATGTGTTATACTAATAAACATATTTCAAGATAAAATCAATTCTAAACCATTAATAAGGAGTGAATAATTGCTTTATGAAAATATTGCGGAGAAGTATACTGGAGGAGCTCACTTTAACTAATATTTACAGCAACTATTCTGTTGGCCAGCTTATCGAAAAAATTATTCATCGTGATGAAGCAAAATTAACATCTACTGGTGCGGTCCGTGCCACCACTGGAAAATACACGGGACGTTCTCCAAAAGATAAATTTATTGTAAAAGATGCTTTATCAGCGGATAAGGTAGACTGGGGAAATGTTAATCAGCCTATTGAAGAGGAAGTCTTTAATCAGCTGCTTGGCAAAGTGATTGCCTATTTAGATAACCAAGAAGAAATTTTTCACCTGCAAGCTTATGCGGGTGCGGATGAAAAATACAAACTGCCTATTCAGGTAATCAATGAATATGCCTGGCATAATTTATTCGCAAGACAATTATTTATTCCTGTTGAAAAAGAAATGGAACAATTACATGAAGCTGATTTTACAGTAATCTCTGCTCCCGGTTTTAAAGCAGACCCGGAAGTTGACGGCACAAACTCCGAAGCCTTTGTTCTCATTTCCTTTGAACAGCGCATTGTGCTTATCGGCGGAACAGAATATGCGGGAGAGATAAAAAAATCTATCTTCTCTGTAGCTAATTTCCTCCTCCCCGAGCAAAATGTTCTGTCCATGCATTGCTCTTCTAACGTCGGAGAAGATGGCGATGTCGCTTTATTTTTCGGTTTATCCGGAACTGGAAAAACCACACTTTCAGCTGACGTTGACAGAAGGTTAATCGGTGATGATGAGCATGGCTGGAGTGACGAAGGTGTCTTTAATATTGAAGGCGGGTGCTATGCAAAATGCATTAATTTATCTGCAGAAAAAGAGCCGCAAATCTTTGATGCTATCCACTACGGATCTGTTTTGGAAAATGTCGCCTTGGATGAAGATACACGCGTCCCGGATTATGATGATACTTCGTTAACAGAAAATACACGGGCGGCTTATCCATTAGAAAATATTGATAACAGCTTAGAGCCAAGTGTAGCCGGACATCCAAATACAATTATTTTCCTGACCGCAGATGCTTCCGGTACTTTACCGCCAATCAGTAAATTGACAAAAGAGCAGGCAATGTATCATTTCTTAAGCGGATACACGAGCAAGCTGGCTGGTACAGAACGTGGTGTAACTAAGCCTGTCGCTACATTCTCAGCATGCTTCGGATCTCCGTTTTTACCATTAAATCCATCTGTCTATGCAGAAATGCTCGGAGAAAAAATTGATAAATTTGATGCTAACGTGTTCCTGATTAATACCGGCTGGACCGGCGGCATGTACGGTGTAGGAACGAGAATGAAATTATCCTACACGCGTGCGATGGTGCACTCCGCTTTAATCGGCGAGTTAAATGACGCGGAAACAACAACAGATGAAATTTTCGGGTTGGCTATCCCAAAATTCATTCCAGGTGTTCCTGATGAAGTTCTTGTTCCTAAAAATGCTTGGGCGGATAAGGAAAGTTATGAACTGGAAGCTAAAAAATTAGCCGGAAAATTCCATATGAATTTCGAGAAATTCACGGAAGTCAGCGACACAATTCAACAGGCTGGTCCGCTGTATCGTCCAGTATAATCAAACAGCTTCTCCAAAATAGCATGTTCACGCATTAAAAGGATAAACTCCAATTTGGGTTTATCCTTTTTTTGCTGCTCTTTTCTTTTCACCTCACAAAATCTCCAAATTCTAGGCGTTCACACAATCATCCCGCGAAACATATATTTATACAAGATGTTCAAGAACAGTTTTTTGAGAAAGGAAGGAAGAAGAAAATGAGAAAGCTCGCTTGTTTCATTCTATTGATTTGTTCTCTGCTTCTCATTAGTGCCTGTAATCAAAATAAAATGACCCAGATAGACCTTGCAGAAGTCACACGATCCATTTTTTATGCACCGCAATATGTTGCTTTAGAAAAAGGCTTTTTTGAAGAAGAAGGACTGGAGGTCGATTTGCAAACAACATGGGGCGGCGATACGACAATGACAGCACTGTTATCTGACAGCGCAGATATTGCGCTGGTCGGCTCAGAAACATCTATCTATGTCTATGCTCAGGATTCCAGGGATTACGCTGTGAACTTCGCCCAGCTGACTCAGACGGACGGAACATTTTTAGTAGCCAAGGACGCAGATGAAGAATTTAATTGGGAGGATTTACGCGACAGCCATTTTCTCGGTCAGCGTGTCGGCGGAATGCCTCAGATGGTTGGGGAGTATGTTTTGAAGCAGCATGATATCAACCCTCAAGAAGATTTAAATTTAGTTCAGAATATTGATTTTGCAAATATTCCAGGCGCTTTTGCCAGCGGGGATTATGAGTATGTGCAGTTATTTGAACCAACCGCAAGTATTTTTGAAGCAAATGGCCAGGGTGAGATTGTCGCCTCTTTCGGAGAAGAATCCGGGCAAGTGCCGTACACTGTCTTCATGGCAAAGGAAAGCTTTTTAGATGAAGAAGAGGAAACTGTCGAAGCATTTACCAGAGCAATCTATAAAGCACAGCAATGGGTGGAGGAGACAGATTCGTTAGAAATTGCAGAAGTGGTAGAGCCTTATTTTGAAGATACCGATGTAGAAATGCTCGCTAATGCCATCGACCGCTATAAACAGCAAGGCTCCTTTGCGACATCTCCGCTGCTGGAAGAGGATGCCTGGGAAAACCTAAAAGATATTATGGATGAAGCCGGGGAGCTCCCTGGAGATGCTCCATATGAAGATCTCGTCAACACAGAGTATGCAGAGCGGATCATCGGGGAATAAAGGAGGTCAACAATGTCTTATCTTACATTAGAGCGGGTATCTCATTATTACTTCTCCAAAAAACAATATACAGAAGCGCTGCACAATATCTCTTTTTCTGTGAAAAAGAATGAATTCATTTCATTGCTCGGACCAAGCGGCTGTGGTAAATCTACGCTGCTCTCTCTTATCTCTGGAATGCTGCAACCTGCTGAAGGCAATATTTTAGTAAACGGGAAGAATATAGACGGAAGCGATTTAGAAATCGGCTATATGCTCCAGCAGGATTATTTGTTTCCCTGGAAAAACATTATTGATAATGTGCTCATTGGACCTAGAATCAGAAAACGGAAGCCAGAGGATTTAAAGCAAAGAGCAATTGCCCTTTTGGAAGAAGTCGGACTAGAAGATGTCGCTGATAAATACCCTAATGAATTATCAGGGGGGATGCGGCAGCGGGCGGCATTAATCAGAACACTTATCACAGAGCCGGAAATTCTCTTACTGGATGAACCCTTTTCTGCTCTGGATTTTCAGACAAAGCTAAAACTGGAAGTATTGGTAGCTGATTTATTAAAAGCTTATCAAAAAACAGCCATTCTGGTAACACATGATATCGGGGAAGCTATTTCAATGAGCGACCGGATTATTCTGATGTCTTCGCATCCCGGTGCAATTGAAAAAGTATATGACGTGCCTGTTGAATTACGAAATGAATCACCGTTTATGGCAAGAAAGCATCCAAAATACAGCCGGCTTTTTGATAAAATCTGGGCGGACTTAGACCAGCAAAAAGATACAGTAAAGCCTCTAGAGGAGGATGCTTATGAACGGTCCTAAGTTATTTGCACTCTATCAGCAAAAATTAAAAAAAGAAGCTAAGATTGTACTGACCTGGCAGCTGTCTATTTTAATTTTATTTTTTGCTCTCTGGGAGACAGCCAGCAGGTTTTACTGGATAGATCCGCTGCTCTTCAGCTCGCCCAGCCGTGTATTCAGCTCAATATGGAGCCGGCTCTTAGAGGGATCCTTACTCAGTCATATTCAGATTACGCTGTTTGAAACCATCCTCGGCTTTTTGATCGGCACAATTGCCGGGATTATCATTGCTTCTATGCTCTGGAGTTTTCATCGTTTTGCGAAAGTCATGGATCCTTATCTGGTAGTTTTTAATGCAATGCCAAAAGTGGCTCTCGGCCCGATACTCATCGTAGCACTTGGTCCCGGCTATTTATCCATCATTGCGATGGGATTTATTATTTCTGTTATTGTTACCACCCTTGTTGTATTTGCGGCTTTCAACGAGGTCGACCAAAACTATTTAAAAGTATTGCGGAGCTTTGAAGCAACAAAATGGCAATGCTTTAAAGAAGCGGTTTTTCCTGCCTCTTTACCGGCTATTATCTCCACCTTAAAGGTAAATGTCGGGCTATCCTGGGTAGGAGTTATTGTCGGAGAATATTTAGTTTCCAAACAGGGGTTAGGATATTTAATTATTTACGGCTTTCAAGTATTTGATTTTACGCTTGTTATGTCCAGCCTTGTCATCATCGCTATCCTTGCGGCGATTATGTACAAAACCGTAGAAAAAATAGAGCAGATGCTGATTCGAAAATAGCAGCCAGCGCTCAGCTGACTGCTATTTTTATACATACGATTTTTTTATCCGGAGCAAACAGGATTCTAGTACAGCATCCTTCATAATAAAACTAAAATCCGTTTTCCTTTTTACATTCGCCGGGATATTCTTTAGGAATACCGGACCTTTCGTTTCATAATAAGTAGATTGCGGAATCAATTCATCAATTTCCGCATAGTAGACATTCTTAATAACTGTTTCATAACGCCCGTCCACTTTATATTGTCCAATGTAATGAAGCTTGTTTACCGTTGCCCCTGTTTCCTCCATAACTTCCCGGACAGCCGCCTGCTCTGCAGTTTCTCCTGGTTCGACCTTCCCTCCAGGAAACTCAATTCCTCTTTCCTTGTGGTCCGTTAACAGCCATTTATCTTTATATCTGCAAATCACCCATACATGCTTCGGACTTTTCGAAAATGGATGATCTAAAAAAGATAATTGTACCGTATTATTGTAAAAATCCTTAAAAACGTTCACTACTTCCACTACTTTCCCACAGGGCTGTTATCACTTATAGCTTATACCTTGAATTTTCCAGCCGTTTTGAAATGCCATCTCCACCACAAGAGTGTAACTCCCTACCATGTCATTTTCATTTTCCTGTACTACTTGTACAAAATGATTTGATATATTTATCATATCATATTCATTTTCTTCTTGAAACCATGGCTCCGTTTGTGTCGGGATAACATAAACGCCGTCCGCTTCAGCCCGGAAGTAATAGTCAACAAAGGCTGCGGCTAATTCTGGTGTAACATATGCTTCAAAAGCTTCTGTAAGCTCCTGTTCTGTTGCATAATGCTTCAGCTTATACGAATCATCCGCATCCTGCTTCAATGTATCTTCTAACCCGTTCATAACGCGAATAACTTCTTCCTTATCCGGCTGCATTTCTTCTGCTTCTGCAGATGCACCGATCTGATTGTTTCCTTCGACAGCAGATTCTCCAGGTACAGTGATAGATAAAATAACGGCTGTCATCATTGTAAAACAAAGAATTAAAGCGAGCTTTCTCATATACAGCACTCCCTCTTCTTATCTATGTTTCCTGTCTAAAAAAACCTGTTTTTACTGATGAAAAATTCTTTATTTCTGATTTTTCATATACTATACTGTACCTTTTTATTATATCATCTAAACATTTTCGTACTAAAGTACTTTTTTACCTATTCTTCATCTAATATTCCCATAGTCCGAATATGGTTCTTCGTATTTTCATCCCCCAGGTCATATAACGCTTGATACACTCCTGCCATCGTTTCATCATAGACATCATTGGCAGTATCCAAATGGTAAGGTACAAAAGGGATGTGAGACCGTTTGTAGCTGTCAAAACTCGCTTCATGCAGTCCTTCAAATTTTCTGCGCAGCATGAGTATTTCTTCTGCCGTTGCATAAATCACAAAATCATCATTTCCCTGGTACGGAGTCCGGGAAATTTCACCTTGTCCAACACTGATAAAATATTTTTGTTTATCCAATTTCATCACCTCACGATTATATTCTCCGCAAAAAACGAAAATAATCTCTTAAATATGAAAAAAGCGCATATACCTTTGAAGGTACACACGCCTTTTCAAACTGTTATTACAGATTATCATTATTGTCCGTACGATTCTGCTGCTCCTGGTTAATGGAAGTATTATCAATTGTTCTATCAAATTTCTGCAGATATTTTGCTGCAAAATCTTTTCCTCCCAAACCAAAGGCAAGTCCAAATGCCAATGCTAATGCGGCCAGCAGCAAGATAAATGCACTGTTTACAATAGTTGATGCAATACCCAGTTGGGATACAGCCATAAATGCTGCCAGAATCAAAATACTATACTTGGCAAACCCTGCAAGCACACCAGTTGCCGGTCCATTTAACAGATGCAGCAATACTTTTTGCACCATCGAACCAAGTAATAAAGCAATACCCAAAATAAGCACTGCTGCCAGAACATTTGGCAGATAAGCAGTAATCGCAGTTGCAATTCCTACCAGGAAATCCAGCTGAATAATATACAATGCCTGCACCGTTAAGAAGAAAATAATTAAAATCTGTACAACATAGCCGCCAATATAAGATGGCGTCCATTTCGCCTGGTCCACTGCTTTATTATTGCTGACAGTGGAAACAAAACGATTAAATCCTAATTTAGCAAGATAACTGCTGACAAATTCACCAATCAGCTTGCCTAACCAGATTCCCACCAGAATTAAACCAATTGCAATCAGGATATTCGGAATCATCTGCACGACACTGTGCAGCATGCCGATTGCCGGCTCCGTAATCCCTGCTAATTCTAATTGTTCCAACGCAGAAATCGTAATTGGAATCAGAATAAGAATGAAAACAATGTTTCCGACAAATTTTGCAAAAGATGTCCCTTCAAATAAATTGGACAGCTTTAATTTTTGAATCCATTTTTCTGTACCTGCTGCGTCTAATAAATTTGTCACTACACTGCGGACAATCTTGCCGACAAACCAGCCTACTGCAAAAATAAGTACGGCTGCAGCAAGTTTAGGGATAAAGTTTAAAACAGACGCCAACAGACCGCTAAACGGTTCGGCAACCCCCTGAATATTTAAAGCCTGCAGTACACCAGGAATAAATAGGAGTAAAATAAGATAGAACGCAAATTTCCCGATAGTTTCCGTTGTTTTTCGGATTCCATCCTCAGAATCAGCAACTCCTATTTTGGAAAACAGGCGCTGAATCCGCAGCTTTTTACTTCCTTCAACAATCATCCATTGGACAACAGTCGCAATGACCCAAGCCAATAGTAAGATTAATGCTGCCTTCACTACTGCCGGTATGAAATTTAAGAATGTTGAGATCAAATCCGATAATGGATTAGCAATCATCGACAGATTAAGAATATTGAAGAATAAAATAAATGCAACAATCAGCAGTATGTAATAAACTGCTTTTGCAATAACCTTTTCTGACTTCACCGGCTCCCCTTTTAATCGGAACCGATTAAATAGCTTATCATCCCAGTTCGTTTTCTTTAACGCTTTTTCTACTACGTTGCTTATCAGTTTAGCAAGCAGCCATACGATAAGAAGAACAATAAGCGCTATAACCACGTTTTGGAGTCCAGTCCAAAAGTTTGCTGTAAAATAATCGTTCATAAAGTTTTCCATTGATTTTTGCCCCTTTCTAAACGGTATAGTTAGCGCTACCCGTCATCAAAAAGAGCCAAACCTGTTTTATGAAACTGTAAAGAAACAGCAAAAATTCTGTTACAAATTTGCTATGTGCCTATCGATAATTCTTTAATGCCTGACGAACCAGCTTATTTGCAGCATTTCTCGGTAATTGATCCATAAAATGAATTTCCTTCGGCTGTTTATAACGTGCTAATTTATCCTTTAAGAAAGAAAGAATCTCCTCTTTTGTAATCGTTTTGTCCGTAACAACAAAAGCAACCGGAATTTCTCCCCATTCCTTGTCCGTCAAGCCGGTTACCCCTGCTTCCCGAATTCCTTCTATCTGCAGTAATACATTTTCAATTTCTGACGGGTAAATATTTTCTCCGCCGGAAATAATTAAATCACTGCGGCGATCAACCACATATAAGAAGCCTTCTTCATCTAAATACCCCACATCACCTGTTCCCAGCCAGCCATCTGAGAAAGATTTTTCATTCGCTTCCGGTCTATTATAATAACCAGGTGTCACCATTGGCCCCTTAACAAGAATCTCCCCCACTTCATTCGTCTGCTGTCCGCGTATTTTTAGCTGTGCTGGAAACAGCGGTTTTCCTGCTGAACCCACTTTTCGAAGTGCGTCTCTCGGACTTAATGTCACAATTTGAGAAGCCGTTTCCGTCATACCATAGGACTGAAACACCGGAATTTGTTTCGCTTTCGTTTGCTGCAGCAGCGATTCTGGCGCTGGTCCTCCTCCGAGAAGCATACAGCGGAAAGCCTCCGGATAGCTTGATTCCCCCAGATAACTTACCAGGCGCTGCAGCATGACTGTAACAACAGAAGCGATGGTTACCTTCTTATTCATAATCGCATCATGCACATCTTCCACATTGAATTTTTCCAATAAATAAATGGGCATGCCATAAATAATTCCTTTTAACATGGTAGACAGTCCGCTCACATGAAATAGCGGGAGTGGAATCAGCCATTTATCGTCATTGTGCTTTCCGAAATTCAAGCTGGAGCTTGTTGCACTCCACCAGTGATTTTCATACGTATGCTGGACAGCCTTCGGAAAACCGGATGTCCCAGAGGTATACATCATTGTAAATACATTAGACAGCTCTATCTCTTCCAAAAGCTGTACACGAGGGGAAGCTTTTAATTGATTCAGCTGTTCAAACGTCAGCTGTTTTATTTCTGTCAAAGTCTCCTCTTCTGCTTCTGCAATCAGCAGCGTGACTCCTGCATCTTCCATTTGCTGTTTCCGTTCAAAAGCAGTTAAGCGCATATTTAATAAAACAACCACTGCACCTAAATAACTGCAAGCATGAATGGCCTCCATCATTTCGATGCTGTTGCCTGAAAGCACCGCCACATGATCGCCTTTTTTTACATTAGCGGCAGCAAGCTTTCTTGCTTTTTCCCGGCTGTTTTCAGCCAGCTGGCTAAACGTCATGGTAGTGCCATCTTTCCATTCTACGGCTGTTTCATTGGGGGATAAATCGGCTTGTTTATCAAGCCAATGGGGAATAACTGTACTCATTTTACTTCCTCCGTCGTTATTAGAATATATTCCTTCCCTTGCGAAAAGAAACCTTTGCGTGGTGCGCAAAGGTTTCTTCCATACAAACTTAAGGGAATCTAGGGAACTGCTTAAAGTTCGGTTTTCTTTTTTCTTTAAATGCATCTCTGCCTTCTTTTGCTTCATCTGTTGTGTAGTAAAGAAGGGTTGCATCCCCGCCAAGCTGCTGCAGTCCTGCTAAGCCATCCGTATCTGCATTGAAGGATGCTTTCAGGAAGCGTAATGCCATTGGCGATTTTTCTAAGATTTCTTCACACCATTGTAAGGTTTCTTCTTCTAATTTTTCCAAAGGAACCACGGTGTTTACCAATCCCATTTCATATGCTTCTTCCGCATTATATTGACGGCACAGGTACCAGATTTCACGCGCGCGCTTATGACCGACCATACGAGCCAAGTAGCCTGCACCATAGCCAGCATCAAAGCTGCCCACTTTTGGTCCGGTTTGTCCAAAGATGGCATTATCTGCTGCAATCGTTAAGTCACAAACCACATGAAGCACGTGTCCGCCTCCGATTGCATAGCCAGAAACCATCGCAACCACCGGCTTTGGTATCGTACGGATCAAACGCTGCAGATCAAGTACATTCAAACGAGGAACTTCATCGCCGCCAACATAGCCGCCATGGCCGCGGACAGATTGGTCTCCGCCGGAACAGAATGCTTTATCTCCTTCTCCAGCTAACACAATCACGCCGATGGAGGAATCGTCTCTTGCTTCTGTAAAAGCTTCAATCATTTCTTTTACGGTATTTGGTGTAAAGGCATTACGTTTTTCAGGACGATTAATCGTTACCTTTGCAATCCCGTTGTATTTTTCATAAATTATTTCTTCAAAGTTCTTCACTTTTTGCCATTCTACTGTCATGTTCATGACTCCTTTCAAGCGCAAGGCTTATGACGTAATATGATTTTCATTTAAGAACACATTTACCATTTTACCAAAGTTTCGCGATTTTTCCACATGAACAGCATGACCGGCTTTCGGACAAAGCATGAAAACTGCCTGTGGAATTGCTTTTTGCATCATTTGATTCATGGCGACAAATTTCTCGTCCTCTTCGCCAGCAATCAATAAAGTCGGTTTCGCAATCTCTGAAAGCCGCTCCCACCAGGAGGGCTGAGCTCCTGTCCCCATCGCCTGCAGAGACATCGCTAAGCCTTCCTCCTTTTGAGAAAGACGTTCATTTCGGATATTCCGCTGCACATCATCCGGCAGCTGTTTTTGGGTAGCGAATAAAGGAAGCTCCTGCCACGTATTCACAAATGCTTCGATGCCATTTTCCAAAATACGCTGTGCCAGCTGCTCGTCCTTTTCTTTCCTTTCATGACGGGCAGCTTCCTCCTTTAATCCTGGGGAGGCACTCTCTAATATCAGAGAAGCAATATACTTCGGATAATACATCGCAAAGCTTAGTGCGGTCCTTCCTCCCATGGAATAACCGACGACATGTGCTTTTTTTATTCCTAATTTATCTAAAAGCTCCGCAAGCAGGGTACAGCAATCCTTCATCGAAGAAATGGTACTGTCTGCCTCTCCATGCCCCGGCAAATCCACTAAAATACATTGATAGCCCGATAAATACGAGCAAGTCTCGCGCCAGGTCTCGCGTGTTCCGGTAAATCCATGTAAAAACAGCACAGGTTCTCCTTCACCGTTGATTTCGTATGGTAAACCCGCTGGACTCATTGCCATCCCTCTTTTATCTCTGCCATAATCCGATTCCATTTCTCCCGGTGCCAGACAGCATTTTCATCACGATCTGTTTTCACTTCAATGATGGATAAGCCGGATTGCTGATAACTTTGCTCCAGCTGTTCCTTTAAAGCACGCTCTGTTGAAACAACCTGATAAGCTGCACCATATAACGCTCCGGCTTTTTCAAAAGGCAAGTCAACCGGCGTACCAAAAAGTGCTTCAAAATGCTTCTTATCATTAGCCTGCGGAAGGAAAGAAAATATTCCTCCACCGTTATTATTTACTAATACAATGGTGATTGGAAGCTGGTATTGTTTTGCCGCCAGCATCCCATTCATATCATGGAAAAAGGACAGATCGCCAATCAGCAGGGTAACCCGCTCTCCAGCTGCTGCAGCACCAACAGCACTTGAAATCACACCATCAATCCCATTGGCTCCCCGGTTGCACAGAATAGAAACAGCTTTCGAAGAACCCATAAAAAAGCTATCCACATCACGGACAGCCATACTGTTTCCGACATATAACGTTGTCTGGTCTGGAATAACCGCTGCTATTCCGCGGGCAGCTTCTCCTTCTGTTACCTGCATTTCTTCTCCAGATAATAAATGATTCTTAGCAATTTGATTATAATGCTGCCATTCACGCAGCCATGCTGCAGGCTGATGTTTTTCCGGCGCTTTTTCAATCAGCTGACTGCATAGTTGTCTTGGGTCAGCATAGATATAAGCTGTATCATTGCCGGTCGGGTCACGGAAACCTTCATTCTCTTCTACAACAAACTGCGGGATATGGCTATGCTCTTTGACATAAAACAAATATGCTTTCGATACCGGCATTGCTCCGAAGCGGATAATATAATCCGGCTGCAGCCGCTCACGAATTTCCGAATCCCGCAAGAACGCATCGTAGCCTTCGATGACATGGGTTTTATCATGCTTCCCTGTCCGCAGCTGTGATAAAGGATCAGCCAGAACAGGCAGATTCCAAGCTTGAGCCAGTTCGCATACACGCGCTGCGAAATTTCCATTCATCTCTGGCCCGCACACAAGGAGCCCTTTTTGAGAGGATTCAAAAAGAGCTGTAAGTTCCTGTATTTGTTCTTCGCCTAAATACTTCACGCCTTCTATTCTATTGATACCGGTAATAGACTTCTCTTTTTCAGCCCCCCAAATATCAGGAAGTGTGAAATCTGGCGTGAGCGGTTCTCTAAAGGGAAAGTTTACTTGAACAGGCCCTTTATTCCCCTGCTCTGTAAAGGCAAAAGCCTGCGCTGCTTTTTGACGCGCATAACGCAGCATTGGCGGCGTTCCTTCCGGGGTCGCCATCTCATGAAACCATTTGACATAATCTCCATACATTTTTATTTGCTCAATGGCTTGCGGAGCCCCGACCTGACGTAATTCATGCGGACGGTCCGCTGTCAAAACGAGCAGGGGTACTCTGCTGTAAAAAGCCTCTACCACAGCCGGATAATAATTTGCAGCAGCCGTTCCTGATGTACATACCAGTGCTACCGGCCGATTTGATTTTTTCGCTAATCCCAATGCAAAAAAGGAAGCTGACCTTTCATCGATAACAATCCATTCTTTGATAGATGGATGCTCTCTAAACACCAGCGCCAGCGGAGTGGACCTGGAGCCGGGAGAAATAACAACATCCGTCATCCCATTCCTCGCCAGCTCATCAATAAAGTTTGCAGTATAACGTGTTAAGCTTTCTCTATAATTCATTTCTCTAATCCACTCCTAAAACAGATAACATCGGCATCAATTTAATATTAGTTTCTTCATATTCACTTTCTGGAATCGAATTCTCGACGATTCCGCAGCCTGCAAACAGGGAGGCTTCATCCTTTTGGATAAGTGCCGAACGCAGGGCTACAGCAAATTCACCATGATTATTACTGTCCATCCAGCCGATAGGCGCTCCGTACCAGCCCCGGTCCAACAACTCGTTTTCGCGGATAAATGCCAATGCTTCCTGTCTCGGCGTTCCTCCAAGAGCCGGCGTCGGATGCAGTCCGCTGATAATGGAAAAAATACGGTGATTTTTTTTCAGCTTGGCACGCACCGGAGTATATAAATGCTGAAGTGTTTTATATTGATGCACAGCCGGTTCAGAAGGAACATTAACATCCTTACAGTAAGCCTCCATCGTATTGCGGATCATCTGCACGACATAATCATGCTCCTCACGGTTTTTTGGATCTCTAAACAGATTATCAGCAATTTGCTCGTCCTCTTCCATTGTCTCTCCGCGCGGTGCCGTACCGGCTAAGCAGGTAGAAAGCACTTCGTCATCCTTCACTTTAACGAGACGCTCCGGCGTTGCTCCAAGGAAACAATCCTCTCCCATTTCATAGCCAAACACATAGGTATTTGGCTGCGTATCTACAAGACGCTTGAGAATGTCGGGAATGTTTGCTGATTGATTAAAATGCAGCCGTACCTCTCTTGCCAGCACAATTTTATCAACTGCCGTATTTTTCATCACATCCGTAGCTTTTTTAATTGTTTCCTTCCATTGTTTCGGATCAATCTCTGTTTTACGTTGAATGTGCAATGCAGATCCATCCCTCTTATTCTCTGCATTATTCAGCAGGGCCTGACGATGGTCTTGTAATTGCTCCAATACAACGGCATACGTTTCGTCTGTGCGGATGAAGCGATTTAGGGTAAGGTAATAATTCCCTTCTGCATGAGTCAGAATATAGCTTGGAATGGAAAAATGACTGCAGGGAAAGTTTTCCCACAGCTTTGTCTGCGGCTTTAACGGGTCAAAAGAAAAACCTCCAAGTGCGACAACCCCGGTACCTGAAACATGATAGGGGTTATAAATAACAGCATCACTTAATAAAGCATGCCATTCCTGCTCCACTTGTTCATAGCGAGAGGAAGAGGCTTTAGCAGATAATTCAAAAGCATGCCCCGCCCCCGCCATTTGAAAATCTTCATTTGCACTGGACCAAAATGTACGGGGAAGCTTTAAATCAGCCGATTTTTCTAAAAATCTATATAAATTAACTGGATTGATTTTTTCCGTATAACTAAACAGTTTGTTTTTTTGATCTGTATGAACGGACTGTATAGCAGCTTCCAATTCAGCAGTAAACTGTTTTTCTTTTACTTCGATCATGTTGATAAACCTCCGTAATAGGTACGTGTTCAAGAATCACAAAAGAGATAACCTCTTTTTTATTATACTTCTTGAACATCCTTTCATAAGTTGGACAGGTATTTTTTATCCCCTCCTATTTTATGCCCTTTTCGTTACTTTCTCAAGAAAAGCCTACTAATTCGTTTAAATCTGCTATGCTTTTCTCATTTTCCACCCATAACTGTCTATTCCTCCCGTAAAATAGGTTTGACACGTCTCTGTCCCTTATCTAAAATAAATACGATATTGTTTTTTAGGAGGAAGCAGGTAATGACGACGAAAGATTCGGCTGATATAAAAGAATTACTGAATGAACGGGAAGGATTTCATAAATGGTGGCGATTAATCCGGCCGCATACGCTCACAGCATCCTTTGTTCCGGTTTTTGTCGGGACAATGATTGCTTTTAATGAAGGTACCATTGATTGGCTGCTGTTTTTTGCGATGATGGTTGCCTCTTTACTAATTCAGGCAGCTACCAATATGTTTAATGAATACTACGATTTTGTACGCGGATTAGATAACGATCAATCGGTCGGAATCAGCGGTTCCATTGTCCGGGACGGCATGCACCCGAAGCGGATTCGTAACATTGCTTTACTTTTTTATGCTATATCCGTTGGAATCGGTGTATACATATGTATCGCATCGAGCTGGTGGATTGCAATTATTGGTTTATTTTGCATGGCAATCGGTTATTTATATACTGGAGGTCCTATTCCGATTTCCTACACACCTTTTGGAGAATTGTTCTCTGGTGTGCTGATGGGATCCGTTATTATTGGGATTACCTATTATATTCAAACGGCTTCCGTTACGGCGGAAATGATTTGGATTTCCCTTCCAATTACGATATTTATCGGCTGTATTAACTTTGCCAACAATATCCGGGATCGTGATGGAGATAAGAGAGGCGGAAGAAAAACCATTGCCGTTCTTCTTGGCAGACCAAAATCAATCAAGCTGCTTGCTTTGTTGTTTATTGTTTCATTTTCAATCACTATTATTCTTATATTGACAGGCGCTCTGCCCTTATGGTCTTTCCTTACTTTGCTGAGTATTCCACCGGCAGCCAGTGTCATCATCCAATTTAAAGGAAAGACAAAAGCGATTGAAATGATGCCGGCGATGGCTAAAACAGCGAAAACAAATACGATTTACGGGATGCTGTTAGGTCTCTCTTTGTTAATTTCCGGATTGTTCTAAAACGAAACTTCACGCAGCGGGAGTTTTACGGACAGTTCTCTGTGATAAAAGTGCTTGTTCAAAAAGGCCGATAGAGATTTGGTATGTCATGTTGATTGGGCTTTTTGAACAACCTTTATAAGCATTTGTGGATAAATCATTTAGAAAGGATGGTAATCATGCAAGCGGAACATTTAACGAAAGAAGATATCACTTATTTTAAAAAAAGACTTTTAGACATGAAAGAGGAAGCGGAATCCCATTTAGAAACAGATAATAATCAAGATGATGAACTCGCTTCCGTCAATAATCATCCGGCTGATTTAGGAACAGAGCAGTTTGAACAGCAGCGGGAGGCCGGGTTCAACCTGATGCGAAAAGAAGAGATTACGGAGATTGACGATGCGTTACAAAGAATAGAAGACGGCACATACGGAATCAGTGAAAAATCCGGAAAGCCTATCCCTAAAGAAAGACTTGAGGTATTGCCTACTGCAAGCATTCTTGTGGAGGAAGCGACCGATACAGAATAATTGTCTGGGACTAAAAACAGAATTACAAAAAAAGCAGAGACTTATTTTATCCAAGTCTCTGCTTTTTTTGCATGTAACCTTCAGCGGAAAATTTCTTTTCGGCTCCCGGCTGAAGAAGTTTCTCTTTATATAAATCTGGTCCGCTGCTGCTGAATCCAGCTTTGCATTCTATTAAATAACGGGATAAACAAAATCGCGATAATAATTCCTTTAATAAAATTGAACGGGAGCACCCCGCCGATAACGGTAACCCACTTCACTTGCTCAGACATTTCCCAGCCCATAAACCAGCCGTACGCCGGTAAAATGAAGTAATAGTTGAGTACGCTCATGCCAACCGCCATGATAACGGTACCCGCTGCAAGCCCTGTAATAAGGCCTTTTAAGCCTTTGACCCGATGATAAATGAGTGATACCGGCAATACAATCATAATCCCTGCCACAAAATTAGATAACACGCCAATCGGCTCTCCAGAACCTGATACAGCCAGATATAACAAGTTCTTAAATCCTACGACAAGCACTCCGGCTAACGGCGAGAATATCAACGATGCGATTAACGCAGGAACATCACTGAAATCCACCTTTAAATAAGGTGTTGGTAAAAACGGCAACGGAAAATTAATAAAAAATAACACGAGTGAAATAGTACTTAATAATGCGATAATAATTAACTTTAACAGCTGATTTTTCTTCTTTTTTTGCATCAGTCTGCCTCCTCCATCATTTTTCCGATTCCAACTCGTGATGAAGGTCCGATACTATTCTTTATTCTGTGCACAACCCAGAAAAGCGGTATCTCTTTACTAAACATTATCATGCCTATCCCGCTAAAAAAACCCTAAAGCTCTTGAGGCTTCAGGGTTCTGTGTCATCGCTAAATAAATACGCAAAAACATACACGTATAGTGAATAAAATAAGCTCGACATCTTCTCCCATCCAGACTATCACTGTCGGTTCTGGAATTTCACCAGATCAACTGTAACGTTATACAGTTCGCGGACTATTTCCGCCGGTCGGGAATTACACCCTGCCCCGAAGATTGGAATCGAATATTTAATTTAGGTATAGTATACCATATAAAACGCATTTGACAAGAGAAAAATTTTTAATTCAATATATCTTCACATTATCCATTTTTCTCATCATATAATGGGTTTAAATTTTCTTTTCCTGTCATATTTTCAAGCATCGTTATTAATAATTCAATTTCCATTTCCATATCTTTTTTGCTTACTGTTTCTACAGGTGAATGCATATACCTGAGCGGCAGAGACACCAGCGCTACTGGTACACCTTTGCCTGTATAGCGCATTTTATCTGCATCTGTACTTGTTGCCTTAGGTGTTAACTCATATTGTAAAGGTATGTCTTTTTCCTTCGCTGCTTTTTCCAGCCAGTGATTGATTTTACGATGAATTGGAGCGCCTTTAGCCAAAACCGGACCTCCTTCTAACTCAACTTCCACTTGCTTTTTCGTATTTACATTAGGATGGTCCGTTGCAAAGGTTACATCCATAGCGATGGCAAAATCCGGCTCTATACCAGCAGCGGCAAAATACGCCCCTCCCATATTTGTTTCTTCATTGACCGTACTTGCGCCATAAACGCCAATGGACAAATCCTTTTCAGAGAGCCTGCGAATTACCTCTGCGACCATAAAAGCTCCGGTACGATTATCCAATCCTCTCGCTGAAACATAACGGTCCTGTAATATTTCAGGCTCCGTTTTAAACACACAGAGATCGCCAACCTGCACCTTCCTGAGCGCTTCTTCCTTTGATTGGAAGCCGCAATCAATGTATAAGTCCTGTACATCAAAATCACCCTTTATTCCGCCGAGATGCTGCGCATTTACCCCAACAACACCTGTAAAGGTTTCCTGATAGCCCAGCACCGTTACCCGCATCCCTACAGCTGCTTTTGGATTGATGCCGCCCATTTTTTCAAAAAATAAAAAGCCGCGCTCATCGATGCGTTGAATCATTAAGCCAATTTCATCACAATGACCTGCTAAAAGTACTTTAAATGGAGCATCCGGATTCAATACTGCGATTGCATTGCCGACATGATCTGTTCTAATTTCATCCGCAAACTCCTTAACATAGTGGATCCATTTCTTTTGAATTTCCATTTCCATACTTGATGGAGATGGGGTATCAAGTAAATCCATTAAAAAATCATATTGTGTATCTGCCATTTTATAGCCTCCTATCAACTATTCTTCCATCTAAAGTGATTTACCATTCACGCTTCATTTGAAGGAGGAAGATTTACAGAACCTCTCCATAATAAGTAACAACTGTTTACCAAATTTACAGAAGAAGGTACACTTACTATATCAAATAATTGAAATGAGGGATATAGATGTCATTAAACGAGTGGTATGACAAAGGACTTGATCCAGATGAATACATTGAAGCAATGGAAGTAAATAAAGAGGATTTATTATACATCTATGATAATTTTTCATTACCAGCTGATGAAGCCTTTTTTGAAGAAGTTAAAAATATGAACTTAAGAGCCATTATTCTTACAGAAGATTGGTGTGGCGACGCAATGTTAAATATGCCGATCCTTCTTAAAATTTCAGAAGCTGGCAATATGCCTGTTAAAGCTTTGCTTCGGGATGATAATCTTGAATTGATGGATCAATACTTGACAAACGGAACAGCCAGATCGATTCCGATTATCATCTTTATCGATTCAGAAGGAAATGAAGCTGGCAAATGGGGACCGAGAGCGTCTAAAATTCAAGCTTATATAGATGAAGCACGTGCGCAGCTTCCTTCTAAGGATGCCGATGACTTTGAGGAAAAACAAAAACAAATGCATCGTTTTATCTCCAAATCTTATCGGGATGACCAAGATAATTGGTCCATTGTTTATGAAAGTATGAAAGAAACGTTGAAAGCAATATAATATTTTCTAAAAGCATCCATTCGCCTGTGTAATGGATGTTTTTTTAAGAGCTAAGAAAGTATATGAAAAATGCAGAAGGTAGCCGCTCCAGACAAAAATACTCCCCTGGATAGGCAAAGCTGCTGCAAAAGAAAACGAATAACGAACCCTGCTCTCTGCACATACTAACCGATATAGATTGGAGGGCTCCCGATGAACGTGCGTTTTTTCAGACTGCTTTATTACCGTATACCCAATATTCTGAAACTGCTGCTGCTTGTACTGATCGCGATGCCGTTCTTTGGATATCTTATTTATTTAATTGAACCAGAAACCTTCCCTTCATTAGCAGATGGTATTTGGTGGGCGCTCGTTACCGGGGCGACTGTCGGCTATGGAGATTATGTGCCGGCAACATTAATCGGGAGATTACTTGCTGCATTTTTAATTTTAAGCGGAGGCGGGTTAATTGCATTCTATATTGCATCCTTATCTACGACCGTGATTAAACGTGAAAAAAAATCACAGGAAGGGAAGCTTGCTTTTCACGGAGCAGGCCACTATGTCTTTATTGGTTTTAATGAACGTACCCGCCAGCTTGTCCATTTAATCATCGAGCATTACTACAATAAGAAAATCGTTATCATTGATCGGACATTAAATAACCTTTCCTATACCAAATTGCCAGTCCATTATATTAAAGGCAATGCAACCGAAGATGCCATCCTGCATATGGCAAATATTAAGGCGGCGTCCTGTGTATTTGTTGCTGCAGATAATCAAAAATCAGATTATGACTCGGATACACATACCATTCTGACTACGATTGCTATACGCGGAAATAATCCGGATGTCCCCATTGTTTCTGAGATTCTATCCAAAAAGCAGATCGATAATGCTGCCCGCGCTGGAGCAACAACGATTATCCGGTCAAATGATTTTATGAGCAGCCTGTTTTTTCATGAATTGGATCCTGAGGTGCAATCAACGCCGTTTGAAGATGTTTATCACCTTCTCACCCAGCAAAAATTTGTTCATCGGGCTGTACCTCCTTCTTTAACAGGAAGAACCTATACAGAAGCAGTCACTTTTTTCTTGGGAAAAGAGATTCTAGTAATTGGTATTGTTCGTGAAAAAGATTATATCCTTCATCCGGAGACAACATATATACTTGAAGAAAAAGATACACTTATCTGTCTCAGCAAACGGCAACAGTGAAAGAACAATTGTTAGATTAGCCATTTCCTATAGATTATGATATACTATTTTATTGTTGAAAAAGTACGTGTTCAAAAGATGCAGAAAAAGATAACGGTTTTGATCAGCTGGTTCTCAGCAATAATTGATAAAACCCCCGCTAAAATCTGGCTTTTCTTTTTCCATCCGCTTTGGATAGCTTATAAAAGGTATAAAAAGGTATAGGAGATGTTTAATGTGACTGCAAACGTAGAAATTGGTCAAGTAATAGAAGGAAAAGTAACTGGTATCCAGCCTTATGGCGCATTTGTTGCAATTGATGGAGACACTCAGGGGTTAGTTCATATTTCTGAAATCATGCACGGCTATGTAAAAGATATTAATGAACACTTGAGTGTCGGTGATACAGTTAATGTGAAAGTCATTCAAATTGATGAAGAAAAAGGAAAAATTTCTTTATCTATCCGCGCTACCGAGGAAGCACCAAAAGAAACAGTGAAACAAGAGAATACCGCAAACAATTATGATTCTAATAATGACTCAAGCGGTTTTAATATTCTAAAGGACAAACTCCAGGACTGGATTGACCAGACACAGAATAAGTAAGGCAAAATCATCACCCAAGTGCGTTAACGCTCTTGGGTGTTTTTCATATTCTGTTACTTCTGTTCTTCGGGCTTTGTTTTTCTTCAAAACAGCCTACTATTATCCTCTTTTTTAAAAGCATCCCATTATTTTTAACCTTTTTTCAGAACGTTATTTTCCTTTCTGGCAAACCCGTTTCAGACCCTTAGCCTTGATTTCATCACATTAATAGATTAAAGTAGAATCAGATATGGAATCAATTTTCAAGGGGGAAATCTAAATGACACATGTAACGTTTAAATATGATAAAGCACTTTCATTTTTCGGCAAAGAAGAGATTAAAAACCTGTCTCCATTTGTATTGCGCGCGCACCAGATGATTCATGAAAAAATCGGTGCAGGTAATGACTTTTTAGGCTGGGTGGACCTTCCTAAAAATTATGATCAGGAAGAATATGCACGTATCAAGAAAAGTGCAGAAAAAATTAAAAGTGACTCTGATATCCTGCTTGTTATCGGTATCGGCGGTTCTTATCTTGGAGCGAAAGCAGCGTTAGAAATGCTCAACCACTCCTTCCAAAATCTGCTTTCCTCAGAAGAGAGAAAAGCACCTCAGGTTATTTTTGTTGGCCACCACCTAAGCTCTACTTATATGAGTGAATTGACGGACATACTGAAAGATAAAGATTTCTCTATTAATGTTATTTCTAAAAGCGGAACAACTACGGAACCTGCTATTGCTTTCCGTATCTTTAAAAAGCTGCTGGAAGAAAAATATGGTCAAGAAGAGGCTAAAAAACGTATCTATGCAACAACCGACCGTAAACGCGGCGCTTTAAAAACTACAGCTGATGAAAACGGTTATGAAACATTCGTTATTCCTGATGATGTCGGCGGACGTTATTCTGTATTAACTGCAGTAGGTCTATTACCGATTGCAGCAAGCAATATTGATATAGATGCCATGATGAAAGGGGCACAAACTGCCATGGAAGACCTGGCTGTTCCTGACGTCTATCGCAATCCGGCATATCAATATGCAACCGTGCGTAACATTCTGTATCAAAAAGGAAAAGTAACTGAGTTGCTCATTAATTATGAGCCGGCACTACAATATTTTTCTGAATGGTGGAAACAGCTGTTTGGCGAAAGTGAAGGGAAAGATCAAAAAGGAATCTATCCGTCATCTGCCAACTTCTCTACAGACTTACACTCTCTTGGACAATATATCCAAGAAGGAAGAAGAAATATTTTCGAAACCATCCTTCATGTGAATGAGCCTAAGAAGAATTTGAAGGTGGAAGAAGAAGAAAATGATTTGGATGGCTTAAATTATCTGGCTGGCAAAAGTATTCATGAAATTAACGATAAAGCATTCCAAGGAACCTTATTAGCACATACAGATGGTGATGTTCCAAACCTGATTATCGAGGTTCCAAAACTGGATGCATATACTTTTGGCTATTTAGTATACTTCTTTGAAAAAGCATGTGCTGTCAGCGGCTATCTGCTTGGTGTTAACCCATTCGATCAGCCTGGCGTAGAAGCGTATAAGAAAAATATGTTTGCCCTGCTTGGAAAAGCTGGTTTTGAAGAAGAAAAAGAAGAACTTGAAAAGAGATTGTAAAAAATAGAAAACCTTCCTTTTATGGACTCTCTCTATAAAAGGAAGGTTTTTTTGCATCTGTGAGCACCGTTAAATAAGCAAACTTTAGTAAAAATAAATTTAATAAACTTTTTTAAAAGTTTTTGGTTTATTTTTGTGAACAGCGGGTATTACTATAATTGTAAGGCTTTCTCGTATTCCCCCTGTAGGCAGAGCGTATTCACGCTTTGCTTTTTTTTTGTCCAAAAATGAATAACAGTAAGTTTCAGGTTAGCTTTCTATCTTTCTGAGGAATCTTTGTTATAATAGAAAAATGAAATCATGTAAGGAGGCAAACGAAGAATGAGTATTTTTGAAGAGGTACATGACCGTAAGCAAACCAAATCAATGAAATGGGATATGCTTCAAAAAAGGTTCCAGTCGGAAGATGTTATCCCAATGTGGGTAGCAGATATGGACTTTAAGGCCCCGGAAGCTGTGAATCAAGCGCTTATTAAACGTGCAGAGCACGGGATTTACGGATATACAGTAATCGATGAAGATGTCACATCTTCTATCACAGATTGGGTTAAAAACCGGCATGGATGGGATATCCAAGCGGACTGGCTTAACTACAGCCCTGGCGTGATCAATACGCTACATATGGCATTGCAGGCATTCACTGAACCAGGTGATAAGATTATGATTCAAACACCTGTATACACACCTTTTTATAACATTATAAAGGTGTTAGACCGTGAAGTTGTAAAGAATCCATTAGTTCAACAAGATGATTATTACACCATAGATTTTGAGGATATGGAAAAGAAATTAGCAAGTGGTGTGAAGGCATTTATTTTATGTTCACCTCATAATCCGGTAGGCCGTGTCTGGACAGAGGAAGAGCTCCGAAAAATGGCAGAGCTGTGTTTACAATATGATGCGATGATTTTCTCTGATGAAATTCATGCTGATTTAGTTTTCAAAGGACATAAACATCTGCCAATTGCCAGCTTATCAGAAGAAATTGCTGATAAAACCATTACTTGCATGGCTCCCTCTAAAACTTTTAATTTAGCAGGCTTGCAAGCTTCCTATGCCGTGACGCCAAACAAGCAAAACAAACAAAAATTAGAAAAAGCATTTCTCCGTCAAGGTTTAAATAACTCTTTAAACGGAATGGCTATTACAGCTATGGAAGCTGCCTATCGTCATGGCGGGCCTTGGCTGGAAGAACTGCTCGAAGTTGTTGAAAGCCATACAGCATATATTAAAGAAAAGTTTGCCGCTCATGCACCTGAACTAAAAGTAATCAAGTCGGAAGGAACCTACCTTGTCTGGGTAGATTGCTCGGAGCTGAATATGGATAAAAAAGAATTAAATCGATTTATGATCGATAAAGGACGTGTCGGTTTGAATCCCGGACAGGACTATGGAGATGAAGGAGACGCTTTTATGCGTATTAATGTGGCATGTCCGCGGGCAACCATTGAAGAAGGCGTACAGCGAATTATTCATGCAGTCGAAGCATGGAGAGCATCCACTAATTAATTAAAAAGAGTAAAAACTGCATTCAACCCCCTGGAGAATGCAGTTTTTATTATCATGAAATCAGGCATTATTATATTTCATAGCCAAATGCAATTACATCTTTAGCCGTTTTCTTCGTTTTTCTGTTTATCATTATTTTCCGTCGGATCAGTCGGTGCGTCCTGCTCTTCCCCGCTTTGTGAATCTCCGCTGATTACTCCGCAAACGATACGATCTCCTGAATTACCTGCCGGCTGGCTCATCCCATCATCTACCCCATCATGAATAATTAAAGAAGTTCCATTATCTGCAGTCAGGCTATTTTTTCCTTTTTTTAATGTGGCCTCATTAATAATAAGTTCTTCCTGAACAGTCCCGTCCGCATCTGCTTCAATATTCGGGAGGTCGCCGACGTGCGGCCCATCTGTGTGCATCAGACCATGGTCTTTTCCATCCGGGTTAAAATGATTTCCGCTGGAAGAAAAATCAGGCCCCTCACATTTTCCATATTCATGAACATGTATTGCATGAAAACCAGGACTTAAACCTTCTACTTCCACATTTACAGAAACCCCGCCATCGGTTTCATTTAATCTGGCTGTTCCTACACGATCTCCATCCGCATTATACATCTCCAACGTTTCTGAGTTTTCATGCGGCAGCAAGCATCCTGATAAAAAAAACAGCATCATCAGAGAAAGTATCCATAACTTTTTATTCCGTCGTCGCATCGATAAGCTCCTTTACCTTTTTTAATAGTTTAGGCAAAGAAGTAATTTTTAATCAAAAAACTCCTCAAATCTTATTGATTAGAGGAGGTATTTGTCACATTATTATTTTTTTGCGTTTGCTGTAGAACATCCTGGTACTCCTGCTCAAAACGTTCCTGATCTTTTTTCGACTTTTTCATCATCCACCGCATCACTGTGACGGCCAATGCGATAAAAATAATTAGTGATATCACTGCAGGAATATACTCCATTTTATCTTCCGGGAAATAAAGAAATGGCATCATAAAGCTATTCACACCTTTCTAAAGACAATTATATCAAATATCCAATGCATGTAAATATGAGCATTTTTGAAAACCATATGTATATACATAAAAGCGCCCTGAAATCAGGACGCTTTTATGTGTCATGTAAAATTATTCACCTAAATGTTCTTTAATTACGTCAGCGATACCTTTTAAAGCATCCGCTTCGTCTTTTCCGTCTGCACTTACTTCAATTTCAGCACCTTTTGGAATTCCTAAAGACATTACGCCCATGATGGATTTAAGGTTAACATTTTTACCTTTGTAGCTCACTTCAATTTCTGAATCAAATTGACCAGCTTTGTTTACTAACAAAGTAGCCGGACGTGCGTGTACTCCAGTTTCTGCAGTGATTGTAAAAGTTTGCGATTTCATTATATACAACATCCTTTCTTTTTTTGAAAACCTGTATCGTTTATGTACCAAATTAATTAATTCACATAAACCTATGTTCTATTATATACAAAAAACACGAAATATGAAATACATAACTGCTTTTTTTATGAAATAAAGAATCGGATGCGCTTTCATTTCGGATTCACACTTAGTTAGAAACAACTATGACGTACACAGGTTTATGTCCCAATCTTTGAATTTTTCTGCTTTTTATTTTGAAAATGGATTCATTTGTTTTTCAAAAATCTTTATGATACCTTTAATTTAAAGATGAAAACTAATAATGGAGGGATATGAAATGAGTGTACATATCGGAGCAAAACAGGGAGAAATAGCAGATAAAATCTTACTGCCGGGCGATCCATTGCGGGCAAAATACATCGCAGAAAATTATTTAGAGGATGCTGTATTATATAATGAAGTCAGAGGCATGTACGGGTATACCGGTACTTACAAAGGAGAGCGTGTTTCTGTACAGGGAACCGGCATGGGGGTGCCTTCTATCTCCATCTATGTGAATGAGCTGATTCAAAGTTATGATGTCAAAAAACTGATTCGTGTCGGCACATGCGGCGCAATTCAAAAAGATGTCAAGGTCCGTGATGTAATCCTGGCACAGGGAGCTACAACAGACTCGCAAATAAATCAGCTTATTTTTAACGGCATTGATTATGCGCCAATTTCTGACTTTGAATTATTAAAAAATGCTTATGATGCCGGAACAGAAAAAGGATTGCAGCTCCGTGTCGGAAATGTATTTACAAGCGATACCTTCTATCGTGATAATGCCAAAGAAGTAAATGAATTACTTGCCAAATATCAAGTGCTTGCCATTGAAATGGAATCTACTGCGTTATATACCCTGGCTGCGAAATACGGACGTCAGGCATTATCGATTCTTACTGTTTCTGATCACATCATCACCGGCGAAGAAACAACAGCAGAAGAGCGTCAAACCACATTCCATGAAATGATGGAAATAGCATTAGATACGATTATTCAATAACACGAAACTTCATTCAGCGGGAGTTTTTCCGGACGATTCTCCGTGATAAATTAGTACAGAGAAGGCTCAAGCACTTCCAGGAATACACTTTTTTAATCTGCAAAACCGCATATTCCTGATAGTATCTGAGCCTTTCTTTTATTCCGGTACAAACTATGGTAAAATAATTAGAAAACTTGATTGTCACCAAGCCTGTAGGTGATAACCTTAGTTACACTTATGCAGTAAGAAAGCTTATACTTTCTTAGCTGCCAAAAAATTGATGCGTTACTTAGGAAGGAAGTTCCCTCATCCATGACTTTATTAACGAATTTCCCATTATGGGCTGCACTCATTGCGATTGTGTTCGCACAAGTTATAAAGATACCAATTAAACTGATTTTCACCAAAGAATTTCAGCCTGGACTTGCTTTCAGTACAGGGGGAATGCCCAGCAGCCATTCTGCAGCAGTGACATCGTTAGCAACTGCTGTCGGCATTGCAGAAGGTGTATCATCAAGTGTATTTGCGCTTGCTTGTATATTCAGTGTCATTACCATGTTTGATGCTTCCGGAGTCCGCAGGCAGGCTGGTGAACAGGCAATTGTGATTAATCAGCTCGTCCGTGATTTTCAATTGATTACCTCCAGCGCCAAAGACTGGAGTAAAAAGAAGGAAAACGAAAAAATACAAGAACTGAAAGAATTACTCGGGCACCAGCCGATTGAAGTATTTTTTGGCGCCATCACAGGAATTATTATTGCCTTTTCCCTTGCACCGTTTTTTTCTTATTAATCCATAAGAACCAAAAGACCAATGCTTCTGCTCGGAGCATTGGTCTTTTTTTATGTAATCTCGTTTCTCTGTTAAAACATTTGATAGCCGCTTTTCCTTAAAAACCGGATAACAAAACCAGATACAATCGTTCCAATAAAACCAGATAATAAAATCACAATATCAGCAACTGTTAACGCAACAATTCGTTCTCCAAGCGCCGAAAAAGATTCTCCCGGACTTGTGAAATAGCTGAAAAAAGAAACATTATCTATAATAAAAATCATTAGAATCGGATATAAGCACGCCATCAGCCATGTTTTTCTTAATAACATATTCAATATAAATGCAATTCCAAAAAAGATAACAAAATATAATACAACAGAAACAACAAGTTGAACCATTTTCTTCCCTCCGTCCTTTCTAAGGATGCATACAAAGCACATTTTATCTTAAAATGACAAAAAAGCAAAGCAGCATCTGCCAACCTTTGCTTTTTTGTCACTATATTTCTATCTATTATTATTTATAATAAATGAAAGTATCCCTTTTTCAGTAATAGTTGCCATCCACCTAATTGAAATAAATAATGATTATCGAAAACTCTTTTTACTAATACAGCTTTCCAGCCAAACACCCTACGATTCTGTATGACCGCAACCCCGTCATCTCGTCCTAACGTAGCAAGCATCCCTTGTCTGACCGGCTGACAAGCAGTAAGTTCTTTATTCCGTAATCTGGAAGAAACATTTTTTGCGACAACAGCGGCTTCCTCGATTGCTTTTTTTGCAGTTGGAAGGACTTCCTCCCCATTTTCATCTGCTGTATATGCACATTCTCCAACGGCAAATATCGAATTATCTTTTGTAGAAAGCATATTGGGATCCACTTCAATTTTTTTATTTTTCAAAGCCAGTCCGGCTTTTTCAAATGCGGGATTGGCTTGTACCCCTCCCGTCCAAATAAATGTGTGTGTACAAATTTTATGATCTTTTCCTTCTGTTTCATAAATAATTTTATTATCCTGACATTCCTTCAGTTTAGCTTGATGGATAATCTCTACTCCTCTGGATTGTAGAGACGTAGCTGCGTAATGTGCCAGTTTCTCATCAAACCCTGGTAGAAGGGATTTACTTTCCTCCAGTATGGAAATATGCACCTGCGTTTTTTCAATATCAAATTCTCTGCATATCTCTGGTATTTGATTAATCAGCTCTCCCGCAAATTCAACACCTAGAATTCCGCCGCCGCCAATAACGATATTTAACTTGCTCTCATCCTTTTTGACAGCATTCGCATAACTGGCAAAATTATATTCGATATGCTCACGGACAAAACGGGCACTGTTGATATCGGTGATAGAATAAGCATGTTCATCCAGTCCCGGAATTCCTTCTGCCCTCGGCTCAAAGCCAAGACCGATAACAAGTAAATCATAGTGTAATTCCTTATTTTTAAACTTGATCTTTTTAGAATTTCTTTTGATAGAAACAACTTCATCTATAATAAAATTTATTTTAGAACGATTAATAATTTCTTTGATTTTTATTTTGGAGCGATCCTGATGCCTTGTACCAGCAGCATTTTCATGCAGACAGCTTGCTTGAAAATGATAGTCATATTTATGAACCAGCGTTATCTCTGCTTCATTCTTTCCAAGCTGTTTCTGAAGCTTAACTGCCGTCATTATACCTCCATAACCCGCCCCTAATATTACAATATGCGGTTTAATCATGGTTTTTCACTACTCCTATTAATTTTGTAATTTATCACTAAAATGCGAAACAAAACGCATTTTGTCATATAAATAACTTCGTTTTGTAATCAAACTGTAATAATACTAACTTATCTTAAATGCTTTAATCAAAAATAGCAAGCTTTAAAACATCTTTTTTATCTATACCTATGAAGAAAGCATTTAGACATGCTATTATCTAAATGAAAATTTCTTCCCTTTTGAAACGATATAATTCAAACTAAAACAAGTTTGTGATACCATAGGATGGGTAAACGTCTAGAAAGAAAAGAGGTATTGTATGGAGAAAGTTTTTGATGTAACAATCATTGGAGCTGGACCCACTGGCTTATTCACAGCCTTTTACGGCGGCATGCGTCAAGCTAGTGTTAAGATAATTGAAAGCCTGCCTCATATTGGAGGACAGTTAACAGCACTATATCCAGAGAAATATATATATGATGTTGCAGGATTTCCAAAAGTCCGTGCGCAGGAGCTTGTCGACCAGCTGGAAGAACAAGCAAATCTATTTGACCCTGAAATTGTGCTTGGACAGGCCATAGAGACAGTGGAACGATTAGAAGATGACAGCTTTCGTCTTGTGTCAAACACCGGGGAAGTTCATCTGACAAAAACAATGATTATCACGGCCGGCAATGGGGCTTTTCAGCCTAGAAGATTAAACGTAGGAGACAGCGAAGCCTACGAAAATACGAACTTACACTATTATGTGACGGATATGAATAAATACAAGGACAAGCATGTTGCTATTCTAGGCGGCGGAGATTCTGCTGTAGACTGGGCTTTGATGCTTGAGAAAGTTGCTTCCAAAGTGACATTGATTCACCGCAGAGACCAATTTCGTGCTCATGAACATAGTGTAGAACAATTAAACGCATCTGCTGTAGAAAAGCTGACGCCATATGCTCCAACAGCCATTGTAGCAAATGAGAAGATTGAAAAGCTTATTTTACAAAAGATAAAAGAAGAAGAATTAATTGAATTAGAAGTCGATGATGTTATCTGTAACTATGGGTTCATCTCCAGTCTCGGGCCAATTAAAAATTGGGGATTGGAAATTGAAAAAAATAGTATCGTTGTAAATTCTAAAATGGAGACAAATATTCCGGGAATATACGCTGCTGGAGATATTTGTACGTATGATGGAAAAGTTAAACTGATTGCAACAGGATTTGGCGAAGGGCCGACAGCAATCAATAACGCTAAAAATTACATCGATCCAAAAGCAAGAATTCAACCGAAACACTCAACAGCAATGTTTTAACAAGGGGAATACATGATGGAAAAATCGTTTGAATGAGAATTTTTTCTGCTTCAGGCGATTTTCTTTTTTACACAGTTCACTTCATTAAATCCTGGGGGTAAAAAGAGCTTGAACACAGCATTGTTTAGTTTGAGGATCTTGGAGATGTTTTAGTAGAAATTTAGATACAAGATTTAAAAGAAAGATTGGCAGAGAAACGCTGCCAATCTTTCTTTATTAGCAATCACCAGGCGCGCCGGCATTTTGTGCAGTGCGGAAGGAAGAACCGCATCCGCAGGAAATAATCGCGTTCGGATTATCAATGCTGAACCCGCCGCCCATCATGTTTTCTTTATAATCTATCTTAGTACCTTCAATAATTGGAATATCCTGGTTGAAAAAGACGATTGGAATACCGTTAATGGTTTCAATAATATCCAATTCCTCATTTACTTCATCAGCAAAACCCAAGGAGTAGGATAAGCCGCTGCAGCCGCCGCCCTTCACGCCAAAACGAAGCATCGCCTGGTCTGATTCCTCTTTCATCATTTCTTTAATCTGTGCACTTGCACGATCAGTCAGTTCAATAATCATCTTCTGAACCTCCTTTTTTCCTTGTATATCCTATATGTTTAGTATACACCTGAACTTGTCAGAATCAAGTAATTCATTTTAAGAGGTTGTTCAAAAAGTCCAATAAATAGAATTATTGGGCTCTTCACCAAAATCTATGGGTAACATAGTAGTTATAAATTTGCTGTAAGCGACCGATGCAGAACTACACTACGCTAGCTTGTTGCATTTATCACATTTAATTATATTTTCCAACCATAGATTTTGATGCTGATCCAATTTTTGAACACACATTTTAAGCATAAAAAACCCCCGATGCGATGGTTTCTGCTCCGCCGGTCATCCAGATATGATCATCCTCTCTCCATTCGATGATTAAATCTCCGCCGGCTAAATGAACAACAATCTTTTTACCTTTGGTTACTTTTTTATTTAACGTTGCTGCTACGACAGCCGCACAGGCTCCTGTTCCGCATGCTTCTGTCACGCCGGAGCCGCGTTCCCAGACACGGAAATGTATTTCCTCATCCGACACAACCTCAATAAACTCTGTATTGACCCCTTCAGGGAAGCGTTCATCCTTTTCAATAACCGGTCCCAGCGTTGTCAGCGGCGCATCATCAATCGCATCCACCATCGTTATCACATGCGGATTTCCCATAGAAACCGCAGTGACATGCAGTGTCTTATCTGCAACCTCGAACGGCTCATTTATAACAGTTGTTCCTGCTTCTCCAAGCATCGGAATCTGTTCTCTTTGTAATATCGGAGCTCCCATATCAATGGTTACTTCGTTAACTTTCTGCTCGTTATTCTCTTTCACAGTAGCCCAAACGATATTGGCTTTTGTCTGTATCGTAAATTCTTTCTTATCCACGATCCCTGTTTCATAAGCATATTTAGCTGTACAGCGCAATCCATTCCCGCAATTCATTCCTTCTGAGCCGTCTTTATTAAAGATACGCATACCTACATCTGCTTTTCCTGCCGGATGAATCAAAATCATTCCATCCGAACCAATGCCCGTATTCTGATTTGACATGTTGATAGCTAATTCAGACAGCCGGTTCTCCGGCAGCTCTGTTTGAAAAAGATCAATATAGATATAATTATTTCCAAGCCCATGCATTTTCGTAAAAGGTATTTTCATCTTCTCTTCCCCTCTTCTGCTCATCCTTCTATTTCTTCCAGTCCCAGTTCTTCCAATGCTTGATAAATTGGCTTTAAACGCGGGATTCCTTCTGCTACCATTTTATCATTGATCCATACAACTGGATAAAAAAGATCTTCTTCTATTATTTTCTCTACATATGCTTGCTGAACAGCGTCTGATTGCGTTTGATTGATATCGATATAATTATATTGAACGCCGTCAGAAGTATATTTCCTCCCTATGGCTGCCTGAAGCCACTCATACGTATCTTTGGAGCTTGGTGCTCCGACACAGCTTGCGCAGATTTGTTCACTTCCATAGACAGTTATCGTTATTGCCGGCATGTTAACACCCTCCCCTTCCAAATATCTCTTTCCTCTCGCCTGTCCTCCATATTAATTATTTTACAAAATAAGCGTAAAAAGATAAAATAAAATTAACCAGCTAATTGAAAATCATTTTCAAATAGATTTTTATGCTTAACCGCGTTATAATAGATTTGTGGGAAAGGAGTAGGTGACTGTGGAAGAGCAAGTACAAGAAGTATTAAGCAAGCTTCGTCCATTCTTATTACGTGATGGCGGGGACGTAGAGTTAGTTGACGTTGACGATGATGGCGTTGTTTTACTTCGTCTCATGGGAGCATGCGGCAATTGCCCTAGTTCAACCATTACATTAAAAGCAGGAATTGAGCGTGCATTGATGGCAGAGGTTCCTGGCGTAACAGAAATAGAACAAGTATTTTAATTAAATATAAACGGAGAGGCTTTTGGCAATATCAAAATCCTGCTCCGTTTTTTATTTTTTAAAATCAAATTTCGTTCTATGAAATTGGCGTAATCGCTTCTTTTCCGCTGACGACTGCCAAGATATTATCCATGCATAACTCGACCATTTTTTTTCTTGTTTCTACACTGGCAGACCCGATATGCGGAAGACATACGGTATTATTTAAACCGACAAGCGGGTGATCTGCTCTAATTGGCTCTTCTTCAAAGACGTCTAATCCTGCTGCTTGGATTTCTCCTGATTTAAGTGCATGGACAAGTGCATCCTCATCCACTACTTTTCCGCGTGAGATATTAATAAAAATAGCACTCGATTTCATTTTTTCAAAAGCAGCCCGGTTAAACAATTTATCCGTTTCCTTCGTATGCGGAACTACGGTCACAACAAAATCAGAAGTCTCCAAAAGTTCTTCAAAGCTGACATACGTTGCCTGCAATCGTTCTTCCGCATCTTTTTTGCGGGAACGGTTATGATATTGAATATTCATATCAAAACCTGCTGCCCGTTTCGCTATTGCTTCTCCAATTCTTCCCATCCCCACAATACCGATGGTTTTTCCATAAATATCTGATCCGGCAAAGAAAAATGGCGCCCACGCCTGCCACTTATCCTCCTTCACCCACGTGTCTGCTTCCACAATTCGTCTGGCAGCAGCCATCAATAAGGAAAAGCCTAAATCTGCGGTTGTTTCCGATAAAACATCCGGTGTATTCGCTGCGATAACATCATGCTTTTCACATGCTTCCAAATCGAGGTTATCGTAACCGACAGCCATATTTGCAACCACTTTTAATTGAGGAGCTTTAGACAGAAGTTCTTCATCAATAGAATCACTTAGAACGGTAAATAAGGCATCTGCGTCAGCAGTCTCTTTCAAAAGCGTCTCCCTAGGTACAGGCTCCTCCTCTTTTTCCCACATCCTGATTTCCAGCTGTTCCTGATAAGCTTTTATATATTTCTCCTCTAACTTGCGCGTAATATAAACCTTTGGCTTGGACATATACGAGTATGCTCCTTCCTGCGATGAAATAATGAATTTTTTCTTATAACCAGCTTATCATAGGTATCTGCCAATCCGAAACATCAACACCCACTGTTTCATAAAACCGCGCCAATCTTCTTTCATATACTTCTTGATGTTTTAATAACTGCTCCAATGCTTGGGAATTTGGGTACTGGAAAGCTCCCTCTAAAAAATCATAAAGATGGATTGGATAGAACAGCCTGGCAAAGATGAGCCTCCAGGCAAATACAGACAGCGGCTGATAGTTTTGATAATCATTTAAGAACTGGTTAATTTCTGTCTCTGATTTATTTTGTAAAAAAGCATTTCGGATATACTCGGCAATATCACGCGTTGGATGGTCATATACCAGTTCATCCGTCCAAATAATTTTCTTTTCAGATGTATTCCATCTGGCAAAAGCAACCGTACTCTGATCTGTTTGTAAGATGCGCTGCTCTTTTTCGCTTTCCCGTAAATATTGAATAGCATTTTCACTGATTCCTACGATATATGGCAAAATATCCATCACTTCAGATAAATAATTACTCGCTCCTTCTTCCTTTGCCTGTCTTGTTAATTCTTCCTCAAAAAAAGTCAGCTTTTCTTCCCATAGCTTTCTCCATAACCCATAGCTTGAAATCGCCTTCGGTTCGTACTGAAAACTGCTCCCAATGCGGTGAATATCACCGAGCATTTTACCAGGACTTTCCTGACGAGATATTTGTGACTCATCTTCTAACACAAGAACCATCCACAGCTCATTGCCGTAATTGGTAAACCAATCTCCGTTGATATTCCGAATGGGATAAGCTACATTGTATAATCCGTTTTCTCTTAAAAAATAGGCCAAAGTGGCTTGTTCCATCAATATCATTTCCTTGTTTGTCGCAGGAATGGTAAAATAGTGATAGCGTTCTTTTTGATAACCCTCACGCTCTTCGATGAATTGCTTCCCTTCCATCTGGATAGCGTATTGACTGCGGAGCATTTCTGACATCGGCATCAACAAACTCCTCCTTATCGTATATATTAACTATATGAAGGAAAGGACTATACAATTATATTAAATCGAAAAAAGGTGTGTTTTAAATGACGAAGTATACAAGCAAAACAGAACTTGAAGTAAGAGCAAGACAGCTTTTAAAAGAACGTGGTGTCAAAATAGATGATATTGCAGAATTGGTATACTATCTGCAATCAAAATATCATAACGATTTAACAATGGATACCTGCCGTTTTAATGTAAATCGTGTGTTAACGAAAAGAGAAGTACAAAATGCAGTCATCACAGGCATTGAATTAGACATGCTGGCGGAGAAAAAGCTATTAAGCGAGCCGCTTCAGGAAACAATCCAGATTGATGAAGGCTTATATGGAATTGATGAAGTCATTGCCTTGTCTATTGTCAATGTTTACGGTTCCATCGGCTTGACTAATTTTGGATATATTGATAAACAAAAACCCGGTATCTTAGAAAAACTGAATGATAAAAGCAGCGGCGAAATCCACACATTTTTAGATGATATCGTCGGCGCTGTCGCAGCTGCAGCCTCCAGTCGTCTGGCTCATGGAGATGCGGAAAACGAACATGAAGAATTAGACGGATAAAAAGATTAGACACAAAAAAAGCATTCATTCCCTATACTCATATTAAATAGGGAATGAATGCTTTTTTACTATTCAAAGGTCCATTCTGCTAAATCTTCAATGATATACGTCGGCTGCTCCTCAAAGGTTGCCAGCTCTTCTTTAGAAGTCACTCCGGTAGAAACAAATAACGTATCTACGCCGGCATCGATTCCCGACTGGATATCTGTCTGGTAATTATCTCCAACCATTACAACATCCACTTTCGGCAAACCGAGTACATCCAATGCCTCTTTCATGATAACCGTATCCGGCTTGCCAATAAAGACAGGCGCCTGCTGGGTGCTTGTCTGAATCAAAGCAGTAAAAGCCCCGTTACCTGGCCCCATCCCGTCTTCAGTTGGAATAGCGTGGTCCCGGTTGGTAGAAATAAACTGTGCACCCTTGCGGATAGCTATGCATGCTTTAGCAAGCTTGTCATAGGTAATATCCTTGTCCAGGCCTACAACAACCGCATCCGCATCTGTACTGTCCGTCAATTGAATACCATGTTCTTTTATCGGGTCCTTCAGACCGCTTTGCCCGATACAGTAGCAGTTTTTTACAGATTGGTCCTGCAGATACTTCGCCGTTGCCATGCTGCTGGTAACGACCTGTTTATGATTTGCCAGAATTCCTAATCTGTTTAACTTTTCAGCTACTTCCCTAGTGCTTTTTGTAGAATTATTTGTTACAAACACATAAGGAATATTTTTTTCTGCTAATTGCTTTACAAAAGGAATTGCTTCAGGAATAACTTCATTCCCTTTGTAAACAGTCCCGTCTAAATCAATCAGATATCCTTTATATTTCTTCACATTATTACCTCTCTATCCCGATTACATCATACCTATTTTAAAACGCTTGACTGACCGGCGTTTACTCTGAGTTAGCAGCTATTCGCCACTGACAGCATTTATCTCCATCAACCAGCAGCGCTTTTGTCTTAATTTCCTGATTCGGAAACAAGGCTTCATACATTTCTTTTTCATGCTGGCACATCACAGGATAATCTCTTGCCACTTCTAAAAAAGGGCAATGAAAATTATTTAATTGGAAGCCTTGCGCACCTTTATCTTCTGTCTGAAACATATAGCCGCTCCGGTTTTGAAAATCCTTTAACGCAGCCACTTTGTCTTCCGTTGTAGAACAGGATTCTAAAAGCTTCTTTAATTGCTCTTTTTCCTTCACTGACTGTTTTTTTAGAAGCTCGCTGATCAGCTCTTTTCCCTGTAATGCGTCTAAATCATGGAGCAGATCTAAGGAGAGTTCTTTATAGCGATTAGGGAAACTTTCTTGACTTTTCTCTGTTAAACGATAAGTATGATACGGCCGTCCAATCTCTTTTTTATGCTGCTGCACCTCAATAAATCCCTCTTGCACAAGCGTATGAATCTGCTTCCGGACAGCTGTTTCTGAGATGGTAAAATGGGCCATCAGAGTATCCATTGTTATCGTCCCTTTTTCTTTCAACACCTGGATAACCTTATCCTTTGTCGAGACACGTTTCCCCATCCGCTTGCCCTCCCTTTTTATACATACATTTTATTTATTTGAAAAAGCATTTGCTACGCCAAGTTCATTCTGCAGATACGTATGAATCCGCTTTGAAAAATAGGTAAATACCTCTGTGTGTTTTTCAAAAAACTGCTCCAGACTTTGATGATCGATTGCCTGATATTCATGTACTAAAGGTTTACGCCAATGAATCAGAGATTTATATACTGCTTCTTCCTCCGCAGGAATAACATTTTCATCTGTTAAGATGTCAATAATATCCTCATAACTACCCGGATCCCTCATAATAAAACCGTCTATCATCATATTTCCTACATCCAGCACGCCCTCTATAAAGACATGCGCCATGCGCTCCAACGCAAGATATTCTACTGGTCTGTGATAGGAATGATTCTTTAACGTATCTAAAATTTCATTCATAAATGTCAATGTCTGATTAATTTTTTCCTGATCTACAAAATACATTATGATTCCCCCAAAAACGTCTATACTAAAGGATGTTTCCGTACTACTATTATCATATCATAATTCGTAATGTATTTTCACCGAACTTTCTTGATAAAGTATAGAATTAAGAAGCGAATCTTGCCTTCTTTTTCAAAAAACGTGGTATAGTAAGTCTAATACGTGTGAAGGAGATAAATGCCGGATGGAAAAACGAGATATTCTAAAAATGGATGCCACGGGTATAGCATCCGCAATTAAAAAGAAGCATCTAACCTCTGTAGATGCTGTAACAGCCTTTATTGAACAAATCAAAGCGATTAACCCTTCCATTAATGCAGTTGTTGAAGAAAGATTTACTGAAGCGCTGCAAGAAGCGCAGGAAGCAGATGAACTGCTGCAGAATAATGGGGTTTTGGGTAAATTACACGGAGTTCCCATCAGCATCAAAGAGTGTTTTCATGTGAAGGGAATGAAAACTACAGCAGGCTTAGAACACCGTCAGGACCTTATTTATCAAGAGGATGCAGAAGTTGTTCAGCAATTAAAGCAGGAGGGCGCTATTATACTTGGAAAAACAAATACGCCTGCACTTTGCTTCTGTCAGGAAACGGATAATAAGTTATATGGCAGAACAAATAATCCCTGGGACGTCACCAAAACCGCCGGAGGCTCCAGCGGTGGTGAAGGTGCCCTGCTTGCTGCCGGCGGGTCTGCTGTCGGGATTGGTTCAGATATTGGCGGTTCCATTCGTTTTCCATCTCATTTTAATGGAGTTATCGGTTTCAAACCCGGGAAGGATACCATTTCCACAGAAGGCCATTTTCCGTCTGTACAGCATGAACTGCAGCATCGGATGCTGACAGTCGGACCAATGGGGAAATCTGTAGAGGATATGCAGCTTATTTATGAAATTTTATCTCCAAACCACTACAAACATCAGACATTGCAGGAATTTAAAATAGAAATATTACCAGCTAATCCAGGCTATCCGCTTTCCACAAGAACAGGAAATTTATTAGGGCAGCTGGAAAATTTTCTTGAAAGAATTTATAATGTCCAGCAGGTGATGCCGCCTTATTTTAGGGACAGTGCCTTAATATGGCAGGAAATCATGTCGATTAATGGAAGTAAATTGGTTGAAGATGAAGCTTTTAATAATGACCGCTCCGGATTAGTACGTTCCTTTTTAAAAGAGAAACTAAGGCAGCGTACGAATGTCCACCCCTATTTATCCTGGGCCATTATTGGAGCAAAAATGTTTAAACCTTCGCAAAAAAGAGTCCGGGAAATAATCGATATCATTCAGCAGGGTGACGAGCTGTTAAAAACATATTTAGATAAAAGACTGCTGATAATGCCCGTGTATTATCAGTCCGCATTAGACCACGGGCAGGTTTTTAAAGAGATCTTCTCTATCCGTAAAACCTATTTGCAATACATGCCTTATACTGCCTATGCCAATGTATGGGGACTCCCTGCTCTGACTATACCTGTCGGAGAAGACGAGAAAAACATGCCCATCGGTGTACAAATTATCAGCAGTATTGGTAATGAGGACTCCATTTTCCGTCTGGGTAAATTACTTACGAAACGTTTTCGCGGGTATAAGCTGGCAGAGGTGACAGACAGGTAATTATTAGAAGGCGTTATTTCCTATCATCTGTACAAACTAAAAACTAACGGGAGGGAATAACGATGCCAAAAAAAGATTATCAAGAGCTTTCAACCGTTCAAAAACAGCATGATGCACTGATTCCAGAGGAATTTCCAGAAGGACCTTTTGGATCTGATATTCGTGAACATGACTTGGTTTCTGGAAAATCAACAGATTGGGAAGAAGGCCAGCAACGCACAAGTGCCTTCACCTACGCAAACAAAAAGCAGCATAAAAAGCTGCAAAGAAGAGCTCCCGGAGCCCATCCTCTCGGAGAAAAAGATAATTAAAGCTTTCCTGCTGTATAAAAAAAGAAGTTCAAAATGTCTTCTTAGCCATAAGAAGATAGATTGAACTTCTTTTATTTCTGAATCTTTTTCAAAACAAAATAAGCACAGCCGAAATTACAGTATTCATAAATATAATCCTGAAAGCAGCTGATTTTCGCATCTATTGGAGCTTTGGCATGATTATCATGATAAAACCCTTTTAAACGAAGCTGTTCATACGCCCAATCGCCTACGATAAAATCATATTTTGATAAAACCTCTGAATAGCGCTCCTTCACAGCTTCTGCTTCAAAGCCTTCTTTATTTTCTTCAATTAATTCATATGTTTTCCCATTTAACTCGATCATAAGAGAATAGTCACACTCCTTATCAATTATTCTTAGTTTATCACAGAAACAGTTAGAAAAACCAGAAAAAATTACCTGCATGATTTACGCTTGTTTTCCAAAACTAAGATGTAAGAAATAGTTCTTGGAAAGGAGACCTACAAGATGAAAAAAGGATTTGGAATCATTTTATTAAGCTTTGTTATGACGCTTGCAGCTTGTGCAACGGATCAAAATAACTCCGATTCTGACCCATTAGACCCAAACAACAGAAACCCGGAGATGGAATCAAACCCGAACTCGCCGTCACGTGATCAGCTTGGTTTTGTCCGCTATACACAGGATGAATTTAAGCAAGATAATACATCGGAACCAAAAGAAATTCATGTGGACCGGGAAGAGATGGCTGATATGATTACACGCATTTTATTACAGAATCCTGATTTTAAAGAAGTAGCCACGCTTGTAACGGATGAAGAAGCTTTGATTGCTTTTGAAGCTTCAGATAATCTATCCAAGGAAATGGCAATTGATAATGCAGAAAAAACAGCAATGTCTGTACTGCCTGGCTATTATACGATTCATGCTTCTAATAACAGAAGCTTGATTCAAAACATTGAAACTCTGCATTATTCTGTGACGGAGAATGAAGATGTAGATACCGAGCCCCTGGTACAGGATATTGTCGACACGATGAAGAAAGATGATTAAAAAAACTTATCCCGTAAGGAGGTGATTTATCTGGCTAGAATTCGCACTACTGTCCTGATCATGTGCTGTTTCCTTACCTTTATGCAAACCGCCGCTGTTGTCCATGCAGAATCAGAGGATCAAATATATACAGACCGCATGGCTCTATTCAAAAAGGTAGAAAGCCTTACCCAGGTTCCTTGGTATTATTTTGCTGCAATGGATAATTACGAACGTAACACACTCTCTTCCTCAGAAGAAGAAAAGGTTATTTCCATACAATTTGATGAGACAGCATGGTTTGGGCTGGGAAATGCAGCTAAATCAACAGAGCAGGAAGTTATCAGACAATTTGGCGGAATTGGTAAAGACGGCAATGGAGATAATCAAGCTGACCCTGATGATCCAGAGGATATCCTTTATACGATGGCAAATCATATCTTAGCATATGGTCTGCATAAGGATGATGTTAAAATCGCACTCTGGGAGCATTATAAACGTGACTTGACTGTCCAGACAATCATGAACACCGCCAAAGTGTTTCAAAATTTTGGCGAAATCAATCTGACAGATCGCGCCTTTCCATTAGATACAGATTATAATTACAGTTATCGCAGTACATGGGGAGATCGCCGCGGTTTTGGGGGCTTGCGTATTCATGAGGGTACCGATATTTTTGCATCTTACGGTGTTCCAGTCCGCTCAACGACCTACGGGGTGGTCGAAATGATGGGATGGAACTTATATGGAGGCTGGCGTATCGGTATACGGGATATCTATAATATTTATCATTATTATGGACATATGAGCGGCTATGAGGATGATGTAAAAGTAGGCCAGGTAGTAAAACCAGGAGACGTGTTAGGAAGCGTCGGATCTACTGGTTACGGCCCTCCTGGAACTTCTGGAAAATTCCCGCCGCACCTGCATTATGGCATGTACAAAGATAATGGATACAGTGAATTTTCATTTGATCCTTACCCTTATATCTCGAAATGGGAACGGATGGAGAAAAATAATTAATAACAACCCTATCCGTGAAAAAAGGTGTGTACCCAGTTGTTAAACAGGATACACACCCTTTAAAAATGAATTCAGAATGACACTTCACTTACCCTTTACTTTTTTGCACAGCATTCCAAATACTAGCTGCTAACCCGCCCCATATAACAACAATACCGATGATCATTACAATGATAGCTGAAGTACCCATACGCATCTTCCCCCCTATTTATCTTCATAATCAGATAGAGAATTTTCTGACTTCCATTTCAAAGCTGCCAGGATAATTCCAAGAACTAACACACCTACTACTACGGCCCAGCCTGTATTATTGATAAAGGCATTAGAGTAATTTTCGTAGTTCCCAGTATCTGTATCAAACTCTCTTAATAAATTCTGCTTAAACAGCCCAAACATCATATAGCCCATAACTACTGGTGTAATCATAGCTAAGCTGATTGTCCACCAGGAACCTAAACGGATATCTGAAATTTCATTGGCATGATTTTTAAGCATATTGGTTTTACGAAGAATCCAGGCAATCAGGACAACTTCGACAAGACCAATCATGGCAACTCCAAACTGATTAATGAAATAATCGACATTATCTAAGAAGTACAAGCCTCCTCTAGAAGCATATAACAAGGAAATCAATGCCGCGAGTCCGCCTCCAAAAAGAACTGCTCTTGATCGTGTGATTTTAAACTTATCTACCAATGCTGCTACATACGCTTCTGTAATGGACATAAGAGATGTAATTCCGGCAAGCGTCAGAGAGATAAAGAAGAGCGCTCCGAACAATCCATTAAATGCCGGCAATTCATTGATAATGGCCGGGAAGACAACAAACGCAAGACCGACCCCGCCAGCTACGACATCATCCACACTGACACCGGCAGAAAATGCCATAAATCCTAATATTCCAAATACCCCAATTCCCGCTAATAATTCAAAGCCGGAATTTCCAAAACCAACAATAAATGCATTATTGGTAATATCAGATTTTTTAGGGAGATAACTTGAATACGTAATCATAATTGCAAAAGCAATCGATAAACTGAAGAAAATTTGTCCATATGCTGCAATCCATACACTTGGTGACAAAATTTGACTGAAATCAGGTGTAAAGAAGGCATTCAATCCATCCATCGCTCCGGGCAGCGTGACTGCTCTTATTACAATAATAATAAATACGATGAAAAGCAAAGGAATAAAAATCCGGTTTGCAACCTCTATACCTTTTTTCACACCGCGGAATAAAATTCCCAGCACCAATATCCAAACAATCACTAACGGAATGACTACTCCGGGTACCAACCCGCCTATTTCCCCAGGAATCTCCGCCAATTGCAGATGCTCACCAAATAGAAACCCTTCTGTATCTTCTCCCCAAGACAAATTAAAAGAAAAAATAGAATAGGATATTGCCCAGGCAATAATTACGGAATAATATGTTGAAATAACAAAAGCAACAAGTACTGCCCACCATCCAATAAACTCCGTTTTCTTATTCATCTTTCGGAATGTCAAAGGTGCAGAACCCCGATACTTTTGACCCATAGTAAATTCTATAATTAAAATTGGAATACCGGCAGTCAGTAAAGCAAATAAATAAGGAATAAAAAATGCACCACCCCCATTTTCATAAGCAACAGCTGGAAAGCGCCATATATTTCCTAATCCGATTGCTGACCCGACAGCTGCTAAAATAAACCCGGCTCTTGTTCCCCATTGCGATCGACTCTCCATTCATCATAACCCCCTTTTTTAATGAATAACAATAGAACGAAAGCATATTAAATAAGAATAATAACAAAAATCATTACTTTCAGACTATTTAACTTGTATTATAACTTTTCTGACATTTTTGTCAAATATCTAATTATGGTAATGGCAGGATTTAATTGCAATACCCTTATTACATCATAAAACGAAACTTCATTCAGTGGGATTTTTTTCTTTTCTGCCACTGAATGATTAGTTGCGTGATAAAAAGCTTGGAATACTAAAATGTATTCCAAGCCTTCTGTTAAGATGCCTTCTTTTTATCTTTATTGATCAGGGAATGAGTAATCCAGACAATTCCGGCCAAAAGAACAAGCGTTACAGCTAAAGCTAGCCACGTAGAATGGGTCAGTCCAATAACGAAGAAACCGAATAAAGCAGTAAACGCTGCTATCAAAGCATATGGCATCTGCGTAATAACATGGTCGATATGGTGTGCTCCTGCTCCAGTTGCCGATAAAACAGTTGTATCTGAGATTGGTGAACAATGATCTCCAAATACGGCCCCGGCAAGTACAGCTGCTAGTGCAGGCAATAATAAAGCCATATCTGTATTTACCATAATTTCTGCAGCAATCGGAAGCATAATACCAAAGGTTCCCCACGATGAACCTGTTGCTAAAGCCATTAAGCCTGCAATCAGGAATAAAATAGCCGGAAGCAGCCCCGCAGAAATGGATGAGTTATTAACCAGACCTGCTAAATAACTCCCTGTCTCCAATGCACTGATAATGGAGCCGATCATCCAGGCAAGAATAAGAATATTGATTGCCGGGATCATGGTTTTAAAACCTTCCATAAAAATATGTCCCATATCAGAACGCGGTTTCCTTTGCATAAAGTGAAAGATAACAGAAGTAAGTACTGCTGCAATACCACCTATAATTAAGGACAAATTAACATCCGTATTTGCAAAGGCGTCAATAATAGATGCACTTTCTTCTGTTTCCATTATCCCCGTTCCAATCATAGAAATAACTGTAACGATAAATAAGACAACAATTGGGATAATCAAATGAAATACTTTTCCATCTTTATGCGGATTAAATATATCACCTAAATCGCCAGATACTTGATTTCTTTTCGGGTCCAGCAATTCTCCTTTTTCCATTGCTCTTCTTTCGTGCGTACGCATCGGACCGATATCAAAATGAAAATAAGCCACGATAAACACGAGAACAATCGAAGCAATCGCGTAAAAGTTTAATGGTATCATTTGTATAAATGCTTCAATCGGCTGCAAATTTGTAATTCCATTTGCTGCAAATAACCCGCCTAAAATACCAATAATATAGGCTCCCCAGCTTGATATAGGTGCGATTACGGTAACGGGAGCAGAACTGGAATCAATGTAATATGCCAGTTTCGCCCGGGAAATTTTTTGCCTGTCTGTTACAGGTCTTGCAATCTGTCCAACTGCTAAACTGTTAAAATAGTCATCTATAAAAATAATCAATCCAATTATAGCAGTCATGATTTCCGCACCGGTACGTGTTTTCACCCGACGCAGCATCCAATCTCCAAAAGCTTTAGCCCCGCCAGAAGCTTGGAGAAACGCAGTAAGCACACCCAGAAAGAGAAGAAAACTGATTAATAATAAATTCCCCGTTTCCAATGCGCCATCTGCATAAAAAATAGTATAGAATACCGTCCATACCTCTTTTATTGCTTCCCATATATGGAAATCATTTAATAATAATGCTCCCACAACAATCCCTGTCCCTATTGAGATGAGAACTTTTCTTGTTAACAACACTAATATCAGCATGACAATTGCAGGTATCAGTGACCAAAACGTACCTTCCATGTTAAGACCTCCAACGATTTATTTTCGAGCTGAGTATTTAAACATTTTGAATAAGGTCAACGACGCGTAATGAATAATGGAAACTGCAGTTCCTTTTGAAATAATTACGTGCATATAACCGATTCGAAATAGGAAAGTAAGGCACAGGGATATCTATCATACTCAAGTACTGTTTCACAGTAAAAACATATACAAATTACCCTCTAAAAACGCAAAAAAACAATGATAGAAAATAACCTATCATTGTTTCACCAATTCACGTTATCCTCCATTTCGATCAGTAGTTCTCCATGTAAATCATTACATGACAGCATATTACTTTTTCAGTAGTACGCCAGCAATATAAAGCATGACCTCTTTATACACTTCGGCAAACTATCCTTTTTCCAGCAATCTTCGTTGTCATTCTCCTGCCGGATACTCATCTAATCTGCACCTCTACCTCACCGATCTGATAAGGTTTTTATTCAATTATAAATAGCTTCTCAACTAATTTGTACTATACTACATATTCAGTCGCTCTGCAAATCATCTTTTGGAACGGCAATATCAGGAGTATTTCCGTCCCCGCCATAGAAATCGGGCACTTTCCCCATTATTGCGCCCCCATCCAAATAGAGTTCAGTATGTACAGTTCTTACTTCAGATGTAAATGGTACAATGATTTGCACGTCGGCTTCTACGTTAATATACAGGGATACCCAAGCTCCATTAATGCCAAACTCTTCTTCTTCGCTGACCACATTTGTCCGGACTGCACCAACTACTTCCATATTGATTGGAATTTTGGGACCTAAATTGGCCAGTACAGAATTTCCTGTTATTTGTCCTAATGGAATTTCAATCAGCGTAGGATCGACCTGCACCCTGCCATCAGCACCACCCTCATAGTCATAGGGCTCATGCAGATTATGCTCAAAATCAAGCTGTTCTCCCCGGTTCACATACGTAAAAAACTCCTCTACTCTGTCCGTAGCTACCCTGTTAATTTCACTGATAACTGCAGGATTTCGATTATACGTTACCAAATTTCCTTCATTGTCATAGGTGATATTCAGCATATCCTCAAATCCATATTCCTCTACATAATACACAGCGGAGTTAATCGCTCTCGTAGCAAATTCATCCGCTTTTCGTTTGGCAATATCAATAACAATCGGTTCAATTTTGACGTTAATTAAATAAAAACTGAAGCCCACCACTGCAAAGAATAAAATTAACGTCAGCATCAGAATGGAGCGCCGAGAGGGAGGCATTCTTCTTTTTCTTCCCGTTCGCTTTCGAAATCGATATCGTTTTTTAAATTTCAATGCAACAACCCCCTTCGTAATAATTTATGCAATTATGGAAGGGAATTAGAACAAAGGAAAACAGATTGGTTTTACCTACAAAAAAACACTTCTTTCGTTCTGTACTATAAGTCAGTACGAACAAAAGAAGTGTCTTTTCTTGTATTATGATATTTTAAGCAATGCTTCTTTTCCGGTCATCCCGACTTCCCAGCCGTGCTCCTTCGATGCATCTGTTATTTTCTGCAACGGAGCGTTCAGCAATTGATCAATGGTTCTTACTCCCATTGCCCGGCCGGCGATAACGTTTCTTTCTTTCAGCTTAGGTATTTCATTAAAAATATCCACATCGAGCGCTGCACACATAATATACCCTACATCATTGCTGATTGTTAATAAGGTTGTTTGCGGCAATTCCACACTTACTGCTGTAAAAATAATTCCATCCACCTCAAGAGGTTCTACCGTAATCATAAAAATGCCCCCTCTGTTTTTCTCTCGTGATAAGTGTATGCAGAGGGGCAAAAGAACGTCACAAATAAAACGGAACTTCACTCAGCGGGAGATTTTACCGACGGTTCTCCGTCATAGAATGGAAAATGAATCAATGCTGTTTAACTGCATACACTAATAAGTCACGCAAAAATTCCGGGACAAAATATTGTTTTTTTGCAGAACGGGCAATTTCCGGCAGGAGCTGGCCAAAAGTAAAAGTATCTGCAGTAGCAACATAGTATACCTTGTCAGGGTGAACGGGATAACCATCTTCTGTATATACCCGCTTTACATACACCTCTCCATTTCGATGGAATGCAGTCTCGACCTGAATGCCTGAAAAAATCATTTTCCCTAAGATTTCCCCGCGGAAACCAAAACCCTTTAATTTTAATTCCGTAAAAGCAGGTGATAATGCCGCTCTGACCGTCTCTATGATTTGATCTCCCTTTAAATCCACAAGGACGGGGTTGATCGGATGAGGACAGATTCGGTGAATATCCCCTTTTGTGATTGCCCCGGCAGGAAGCGAATCTAACAACACGCCAGCATTCAGCATGGCGATATCTGCATTAGTCCATCTTCTTAGCACCTTTGTCAATGAATCAATAATAGGGGTTTCTGAAAACCAGTTTACTTCCAACGGTTTTTCAACACGTGCTACTGCCTGCCCCAGATAATGATTAGCCTGCTCTAATAATTGCTGTAAATGTTCTTCCGTCTCCAAATCCTTTACTGTATCCTGCAGGCTGATTGCCGCTGCATCTTTTGAGATAACTTTTTGCTTCTCATGATCCCAAATAATCTCTACCTCGCCGATATAGTAACAATGCTTTCCAGCTGCTGTAATCAAGGTCTGATTTACCAGATCGCCCTCTTTTAACAGATGATGCGTATGGCCGCCGATAATTACATCAATTTCCGGATAACGCCGGGAAATCTCCTGATCAACGGAAATTCCTAAATGAGAAAGAAGCACAATGATATCCGATTCTTTTTTCAAATCTTCTATATAGCGTTCAATGATGTCAAATTCATTTTCTACATGCCAGCCAAGCAGGTCGTAAAAGGCATTAAACGGTGCTGTTAAACCTAAGACACCTATCCGTATCCCGCTTTCCGTCATAAAGGAATGTGTACGCTTCAGCCAAAATGGCGTCAATTCATCTCTGCTGAATAAATTGCTGCAGACCACTTGAAAATCGGCCTTATCATATAATTGATATAATTCTTGATGGGAAAGCGTTATCCCCTCATTGTTTCCCAGCGTCACGATATCATAGCCTGCTTCATTCAGCAGTTCCACATTGGCCAGCCCGTTTGAAGCTTCTGTAATTGGATGGGACCGGTCAACATGATCTCCTATATCCATTGTAAAGACAGCTTCATTATTCTCTTTTCGCAGGCCCTGTTTTTCTTTTAAAAATGCTGTCACTCTAGGCCACTGTTCAAAATGACTATGTAAATCATTTGTATAGTAAAAGTAAACTTTCTCTTCAGACATACTTCATCGCCCCTAACCAATTCCTTGTAAAATCATGCGAATCCCCATAACAATTAATAAGATTCTCAAAAGCAGCTCTAAGAGCGAACTTAAAATTTTTTGATTGGTGAACGCACCCAGTTTGCCCCAATCCATTCCCCCGGTATAAAGAAAAGTACATATGCCCTCTCTATGTTGCCAAGCGCAACAGCAGGTATGATTTGAAATTTATATGTATATATTTCCGTTCCCATTTCCGCCTGGCGAAATTCTTTTTCAGAACCATCTACATTTCGCGGCTTTTTTCCTTTTAACTGCCGAAAAAAAAGAATCACGAATACCACCAGCAAACCAACTTTCTACTGTAATCATATCACATTGCTGGATAGATGAAAGCGAAGGAGCTTTTTACAAACGCATTGATTTTATTTTATATAGAAGAATCCATGTTTCTAAAGAAAACTTGGTTGTCATCAAGCCTTTAGGTGACAACCTTAGTTGGGACTGCGATTACTCGCCCCATCAAAAGCACTGCGCTTATACTTTATACCTTAAATTCTTTATACTTTCTTAAAGTGCAAGATAAAACGGTTTTTTTAAATAGGTTTACGAAAGGGTTTCCTCCAAATATACTCTTTCCCTATTGCCAAAGCAATCCTCCAAAGTTAAAATTAAATTAGTTTGTTAATTAATTTAATTATCTTAGTTGGTATCTTATTAATTTTTAAGATTACTTCTCTACAATAAAAGATCAAAGGCTTTACGATTACAACTAATCTAAAACACATTGCGGTGTTTTTCAAACTGAAGGTGAGAAAATGGATATTCAAGTAAAAGAAGTCGTAAACGGCTGGAAAGAATACACACTAACCAATGATACGATTGAAATGAGTATTCTGAATTATGGAGGAATCATCACAAAATTATATGCACCAGATCGAAATGGAAACACAGAAAATATTGTATGGACTTTTAAGGATTATCATGATTATGAAAATAATCCATTGTATTTAGGTGCTCTGATTGGAAGGGTTTCTGGACGAATACCTGACGGGCGATTTAAGATTAATCAGCAGAGCTGGCAGCTGGAAAAAAATGAAGGTAACCATCATCTGCATGGCGGAACAAACGGCTTTCATCAAATTCTGTGGGATACACAAGTGAACAAAACAGAATCGGCAATCGAATTACAATTAACAACGAATGATGTCACTTTTGCAGGCGGGTACCCTGGTAATTTGGATGTCTCTATCACTTATCGTCTTACCAGCAAGAACGAATTGTCTATACATTATCAAGCCGTTCCAGATGCAACAACCGCCCTTTCTTTAACAAATCATAGTTATTTTAATTTAACCGGAAATGTGCAAAATTCTATTTATCAGCATCATGTCACTATGCCGGACAGCACCATCATAGAATTGGATAAAAATCTGCTGCCTACCGGAAAGCTTCTGGATACGTCAAATACCGCATTCGATTTTCGATATGGAGCTCGCTTGAGAGAAGGGTTGCATTCATTATCTGAATCTGAACAATTAGCTTTAGCCAGTGGGTATGATCATTATTTTTTATTTAGGAACGCTAAAAACAGAATAGAAATTTATGAACCTACTTGCGGGCGAACCCTATCTATAGAAACGAATCAGCCTGGTATGACGATGTATACTGCGAATCAGGGTTCACAAGGATATCTATTAGAAAACGGGACTGTCCCAGCTCATTATGGGGTTTGTTTTGAGACTTCCAATACACCTTTAGCCCTCTATCAAGATAGACTGCCGTCCATCGTTGTAAAAGCAGGCGATGTTTATAACAAATCAACTACCTTTACATTTGGAACGAATTAGCTTTCTGATTTTATCAATGCACGAAATAACCTTCCAAAAAAAAGCTAATCCGATTGAACAGGATCCGCTTTTTTTTGGAAGATGACTCGTTTCCCTTCTGAAGTTAAGCCATATTCCTATATGATTGTTTCGTTATTTTGTATTGAAGCGGCTCACCTGCCGTAAAGCGCTTTGCTTCTTCCAGCATGAAAGCCCCTAAACGAGCCCTCTCATTACCAGAACTTCCTGCTATATGCGGTGTTAAAACAACGTTAGGCAGAGTGTATAATTTGGATTGTTCCGCTGGCGGTTCTGGATAAGTCACATCTAAAACAGCTGTAATATCTGTACGTTCTTGTAAAACTTCTATCATCTCATCTTCTCGAACAATGGCACCTCTAGCTGTATTAATAAATGTTGCATTTTGCTTCATGGACTGAAAATGCTCTTTTCTAATCATTCCTTTTGTTTCGGGCAAAAGCGGGCTATGTAATGAAACAACATCTGCATGTTTAAAAATAGCTTCTAAAGAACAAAGCTCTACATTTAAATTACTAGCTTCATCTTCGTTTACAAATGGATCATAAGCTAATACATTCAAGTCAAAATGCCGTAATAAATCCGTTACTTTCCTGCCGATTTGACTCAAAGAAATAATACCTGCCGTTGCTTGATAATTGCCGTTTAGCGGCTGATACATACCATTAATATAATTTTTTTCCTCTTTTAGCCGTCTGGATAGCTGCCAGCCGTTTTTTAAAGAAAATAGAATTTCACTTAATGTAAATTCTGCTACTGGAATGGCATTTGCCTGGTTAGCTGTGGTAACTTTTATGTCTCTTTCCCATATCTCGTCTGATAATAATTTCTTCATTGTTCCAGCTGCATAAAAGATGGCTTCTAAAGATGGCGTTTTTTCTAAAAACGATTGATCAAATACCGGAGCACCCCATCCAGAGAAAATAACCTCTGCTTCTTTTAATAAATTACCTTCTTCTTGATAATTGTATTTGGTCAATGGTTTTCCAATAATATCAATATATTGCGAAATCTCTCTTTGTATATCAGGTGTATAGACTTTTTCAAACAAATTTTCGTCCATTATAAACAGACCTTTTTTCATATGTTTTCACTCCTTTGACCGACGCATTGCAGAAATACTGCTGTTTGTTTTTTGTTTCTGAAACAGTTTAATAAGCGGTCCAATAATCAAAGCTGATATAATGGTTCCTTCACGAACACCCTGAACAGAACCAAATACGATAAACGAAATAAACATTGCTAAGCATACCAAACTTATATCAAAATAAAGCTTTACCTTTCCAAACTCCTGTGAAGTTTTGTAAGAAATCACTTTTACAATTCCTTCAGCCGGATTATTTACCACTTGTGCCTTCAACTGTATCACCGTGCTAAATGCAATAATAACACAGCCAATGGCAACCATATTTAATTGAACCCAGTAATAAGGTTGCGGGATATAAATAAGGAGATAAGACCAAAAATCAATAGCTATTCCTAATATTGGCCCTACTAGTAATTGCAAATACTGAACTCTGGGAAAATTTTTGCCCATCATTATTATTTCGATTAAGACAAAAAGAAGATTAAACAGCATCGTCAGCATTCCAAAACTAATAGGTAAGAATAGACTAAATGCATATGGCGGACTCGTAATAGGAGTTGTACCGAGATGTGCAAGTGTTACCAGACTAATGCCGAGTCCCATAATGAAAAGACTCAGTAAAAACAGTCCATAAGATTTTAATAGATTGGATTGTGCCAAATACATACACTTCTTTCCATAAATATTCCGATGTTTTAATAGCTGCCTTTTTATTTTTTTGAACATAGATAGTTAGCGATGGAAAAATAAAATCCTATTTTATGGACGTTTCTCTCCCTGCCCTGGACGATCTCATTCCATATTTTTAATAAGCAGCGGTACTTTTTCTCCGTAATTTTCTAGTAATTTTTTATTGTGTTCATCTGAACCCGTAATATTTCCACTTAGAAATACTGGTGGAACTTGCCCTGTTTTGATAAGTAAATCAGTGACTTCTGCTAAAATAGCTTGAAGAATCGAAATGCCAATCACAGAGGACGATGGGGCAAAACGAATACCTGTGTCAGAATTACTTAACATTGCGTCTCCAACCTGAACATGATTATCTATTGTATACTCGCAGACATCTTTCAAGTATAACCCGTCTTCATGTCTGGAAGGCTGCTGTTCAGCATATGCCGTACTGGTTAATGCCACCGTGACAGCTCCATTTTCTTTTCCATATAATGCGACATCTATTGGAACTGGGTTGATGCCTGAAGTAGAAATGACAATTAGCACATCCTTCTTAGTAATAGAATATTCCGCTAATAATGGACGAACATATCTATTTTTTCTTTCTTTTTGAGAAGATGCTGCCCCGCCTTGATGAAGCATCAATTCGTCAATCAATATAGGATAAATCGGTGCAAGTCCTCCTGCACGATAGAATACTTCCTCTGTTAAAATATGAGAATGACCACATCCGAATAAATAAACAACTCCGCCATCATTTATTTTATCTGCGATTACTTCACTCACTTTCTGCATAACGTTTGTTTCTTTATTAAACGTATTTTCAAGCTGCTCTTGTACTTTTTGATAATACTTCTTTATCATCATAATCCCCCTTGAATAATTGGTTTAAAGTTTGAAACGGCCTTCTTATCCATTGGTTATTCTCCATTTAAGAGGCAGCCCTTCCTTTCTCTTAAATGGAGATAATCATTCTAGTTTAAACGCGATGCATTCTATCTTTATATTTTTCGGTTAATGACTCATTGTATTCTCGGCCGCCTTCCACGTTGGCGCTTTTCATTATCGGCGGTTCGATACCTTTTTTCACTAGATTTTCGATTGCTTGTAAAACAACACTATCAAGTAAGTAAGCTGCTGAAATAGAAGATGTAGGACCTGTTTTCATTCCATATTCCGGTATATCTATTCCGCAGTCTCCAGGGTCTCCACAGTTATCCAGGACCACATCGGCAAATTCATATAATTTTTTTCCGCTTGAGTGCAGGCTTTTCGCATTTTGAGAATCTTTTAAATTTGTAACAACAATCAGCTTATTCCCTTTTTCTTTTATATATTTAGCCATGTCAATGTGCAAAGGGTTTTTCCCAGAATTGGATATAAAAATAAAACAATCCTCATCCTGCTGGTCGACTAAACGAATAAACGCATCACCAACCCCTTCAATTACCTCAAACCAGCCATTGGTTCCGTAAAACTCTTTGATAGCCTTGGAGTTAACGAATCCTCCTGCCCGGCCAGCAACTTCAATGGCAGCTGCGAAAGAATGTCCCGAGCCAAAAGATTGAATAATACCTCCCCGTTCAACCGTTTCTGTCAGGATATCGGCTGCTCTTTCAATATTCTCCCGTTGCTCTGTTCGTATTTTCTTTAAAATATAATCTATTTTCGCATAAAATTGGTCGACATAGTTCACTGCATTCACTCCTCTTACTTATCGCTTGGCTTTATTCAAAAATACTTCAATGCTTGTTTCCGGGTCATCTGGCACCATTTGAGCTGTCACCTTCACCCCGCTGTTAAGAAGTGTTTGGATCGCTTTCTCTTCATCTGCTGAGAGACTTACTGATTTTTTGATTTGCACTGTATCAAAACGATTGGAAAGATTTCCGATATTGACCTGTGGCAGCTCCAATCCTTCCTCCTGCAGACGGACTAGGATTTCTGGTGATTTAACAACCAGTAAAACACGCTGTCCCTGATAGTTGCCTGCTTTAATATTTGCGGCTGCTTTTTCAAATGGCAAAATAGATGTATTTACTCCTGATGGTGCTGCCATTCTTAATACCGCTTTCTCATGATCACTGGCAGCAATGATATCATCTATTACCATAATTCTGTTTACCCTTAAACCAGTAGACCATCGAGTAGCTACCTGTCCATGAATTAATCTATCGTCAACTCTTACATGTACAATTCCTTCCATTTCTATCTCTCCTTATATTGTAAATATTTTTAAATTATAAGCAATAATCCCAAGTGCCATTAGAATAAAGACAACGCGTGTTGAATTTAACTTTTTCTTACCCAGCATCCAATAAGTGACTGCAACAACAAGAACTGGACCTAGGGATGGCAAAATTTGATCAGCAAGCTCTTGTATAGAAAGTGTAACTTCCCCTTGCTGGAACTCATATCCAAAAGTTGCTGTAACCACCGTTGGGATAAGCGCACCTACAACGGTAATTCCAAGGATATTAGCAGCTTTTGTAAGATTCTTTAACCTGCCGCCTATTTCGGTTACGAGTCTCACACCTTCTTGGTATCCGGACCAAACAAAGAAACGCATGGCACCAAGACGAATAAATCCAAACACAATCCAAAGAATCAAACCGATTGGGTTTCCTTCAAGTGCTAAATAGGAAGCAATGGAACCTATGATGGTAGTAGGTATAACAAAGAAAAGCGTATCACCAATCCCGGCCAGCGGTCCCATCATACCTGTTTTTAATGAAGCGACTGCTTCCATTGATTTGATTCTTTTCTCTCTTTCAAGAGCTGTATTTACACCTAATATTAAAGGGGCCATCGTATTATTCGTGTTAAAAAATTGCATATGTGTCATGGCAACTGTTTTGCGTTCTTCGGGATCCTTATATAAATTCTTAAGTAACGGCAAAATACTGAAATAATATCCTAAGCCTTGAAACTTTTGATAGTTCCAGCTTGCTTGTCCAAAGAAAAACCATCTCCAAAATACTTTCTTTAACTCACGATCCATTTTTCGTTTACTCATCGCCCATCCCTCCATTAGCTACCGCAGGATCATTGTTATCATTATTTTTAGTGAACCGCTGATATCCTAAAATTGCCAGAGCTAGTCCAACAAGTGCAGCTCCTAATACAGACATACTTAAATATGCTGCTACGACAAATCCAATAATAAGATAAGGGATATTTTCCTTTACAGGTAAATATCGTAATAATATGGCTATACCTAGTGCAGGAAGCATTCCGCCAGCTACACTCAAACCACTCATCAGCCAATCAGGCATATAGTTCACGATAGATTCTACAAACCTTGCACCAAATACAAGTGCTAAAAACACGGGTATCATTCTAGACAGAGAAGTAGGAAGCAATCCCCATAACCCCATCCTGGCAGCTTTATCAAGGTTCCCTTGTTTGATAAAGGTCTCTGCCCTGTTTTGAAAATACGTGTTTGTAAATCGGGCAAGAACATCGAGCTGAACCATTAACAAGCCAATCGGGATCGCTAAGGATATCCCAAACTCAGCTCCTTCGCCTGAAAAGATAGCAAAAGCTGTACCAATCAATGCACCCGTCATATAATCTGGAATCGATGCACCGCCGAAATTTCCAACTCCAAGCACCAGTAAATTCAACGTCCCTCCGACAATCAATCCTGTTTGCATATCTCCAAGAATCAGCCCGGCAAAAAAACCTGCCATTGTCGGCTTAACAAATCCCATTGTTGTGTTGTTTCCATCATAAATTGCAAATGCTGCATACAGCGTTATTAATAATACTTGCCACCAGACAATCTCCATCCTTACTACCCCCTATTCATCTAAATCATTATTATTCAATTCAAGTGGATCCGCTTTAAAAATTGCACTTCTTGAAGATTCAATAACCCGATTAAGGTCAGAAATCATAAAATCAGTTTCATCTAAAAAGAGTGTTTCCAAGACTAGCGGCAGATTAACTCCGCTAATAACAAAGGCGTTTTGTTCCATCCCTAATTTATGTGTCAGCGCTACCGCCTGGTTGTAGGGCGTTCCCCCTTTTAAATCAGCAAGAATCACTATTTTTTTATTAGAACGCTTCCATTGTTCCAAATAAGATTCCAATTTTGAGGAAAAATCCTGAACACCAGCTTCGGTAAGTTCGATAATAGAAAGCTCTTCTTGTTCTCCGGTAATCATATCAACTGCTTTTTTTAGACCACCAGCTACTCCATGGTGAGATACTAACAAAATATTCATTTGTCCAACTCCTTTTATAAAGGTTCTATTTTATTGCTGAAATACTCCCAACGCTTATACGTTTCAATATATTCCACCACTCTTTTTTCCAGTAAGTACGTGTATCTGCGTATGAACGCAGTTGGTTTATCGCCTTCAATCTCAAGCAGCTTACTTTCCTCAGACGGCGTCGGGAAACAAATTTCTGTTATTTCTGTCGAATCTGCCTGGAAAAGATTAATTTCAAAATCATGTTTTATTTTTTCATAAATTGAGGAAAATGCTTCTAACTCTCCAATATCTTCCTTAATAAATTCAGATAAAACATAAGAGTATTGGACAAGCAACGGCACATCATCAATCATGCGTACGCGCTTGATTAAGTAAAATGGTTCCTCTTTGTTAATATTTAATTCTTTAGCTATTCGTGGATCTGTCATTCTTTCTACATTTAGTACTCGGACAGATTCTTGCTTCCCTTGATATTTTTCCTGATCAGAAAAACGCACTACTTTTGCTTTTTTCCCTTTGGAAACGTAAGTCCCTTTGCCTTGATAACGTACAAGATAACCTTCCTGTGTCAGCTCCTGTAAAGCCTTAATTACAGTAATACCGCTTACATTGTATTCTCTTTTCAACTCCGCTTCACTGTAAAACTTATCTCCTGGAAGAAACTTTCCGTTATTAATCTTGTAAAGAAGACTTTGCTTGATTTGCAGATATTTTGGAATAGAAATAAGATAACCTCCTAACTAGTTAATCAGTTAATATATTAAGTTAAAATAAAAAAATAATAGCATTGTTTTCATAAAGTTGATATCCATCCAATTCCCTACACCTTGCAATCAATCCAGGCATTTCGTTTTGCAATAAGCTAGTATTTAAATTTATGTTTGTCCTTTACTTGGCGGAATATGATGTAATTATTGATTGAAGCACTTTTACATCATTCTTTAATTGTTCGATACTATCTTCTTTCACAAATTCCATCATTAAATAACGCATTCCTTGTTGCTTTTCTAGTTGTTGTAAGTACTTTTCCCAATCAGAAATACCTGCTGAAAAAGGATACACAATGACGTTATTTTCAACAAGCTGCCAATGAAAAACATGAACATGGCTAAGCCATTGTCTTACGGTATCAATACTCTTCACATTCTTATTCACTGTTTCAAATGGCGAGGGCTGCCAGTATAAGGAAACGTTTGAATGATTAATTTTCTTCATTAGCCGTATGGCACTATCTGCCGTATCTGTTAAAGTTCGGCCATGATACTCTAGATTAATATGAATTCCTTGTTTTTCTGCTAAATCAGCAATTCGTTTGGCATCCTCTATCACTTTTTCCCATTGTCTTTCTGTTGCTTCGCTTGATCCAATATTTCCAGCCCATACTCGTATGGCAGGAGCCGTCAATTTTTCAGCAGTATCTAAGATAGCTTCAAAAGAAAATGGTTGTTCCTTTACCCCTAGACGATAATAGGAACCATAAGAGATAATATCTATTTCTGCTTGCCGGGTTATATTAGCAGCATACGCAGCATGTTCTAAGTCACCAGGCGGAACATGAATATCGCCGCCCCATTCTATTCCTTGTATATCCGTATTTTTAGCAGCTTCTATTATTTCTTCTACAGATAAGTTTCTAAAGGTTACAGAACATAAGCCTATTTGAAACATCCTTTTCCTCCTCTCAAATTTATTTTTCTTTCCTGTTAGTCCACTAGAAAAAATAACTTACCGTTTTATAGCATCTAAATCGCTTCTATTTGTATGCTGTTTTTTAATAGCTTTCTTTTAACAACTTACGCTTATCATACGAAAAATTTTTTTAGCTGTCTTATTAAAGGCGGAATAAAATTCTCAATTTCGGAAATAAACTTTTGAAGGTGTATACCTTCTTTTTTTAAATAAACTAAAAAAAGAATATACTAAATATCAGCATATTCTTTCAGCTATCTGACTCCTTTGTATATTGATATTTATTCCTGAATTTCTGAGGAGAGATATTCGTATACGCTTTAAATTTTCTATAGAAGGTAGAAATTGCTTCAAAACCTACTTCAAAACAAATAGATGCAATATCATTATTGGTTTCCATGAGTAATTTTTTGGCAATTTCCATTCTTACTTCATTTAAATATTTCATCGGTGTCATATCATATTGATCTTTAAAAATCGTATTGATATGTCTGGTACTTATCCCAAGCTTTTGAGAATAATCATTGGCATCTCTAATTTCAAAATATCGTGTTTCGAGGTAATCTTTTAAACGTTCAGCCCGAAGCACATTTGCATCCGTAATATTTAATTCTTTTTGACTTCGAAATAAAATCAGCAATAATTCTTCCAGATAGATTTTTACAGCTACTACATTAATCAAATCCCCTTGTGCTTGCTCATAAAGCATCCTGCGAAGTAACTGTCTTACATTTCCTGCTTCAAATGGACTTAAATCAATTAACCTCGGATTGCTAAAATCCTGCATTTCTAAAACCTTTTGAATATCCGAATCCAAATGGAGCACATCAAACTCAAGCACAAGTACTGTCATTTTCCCCTCTGATGTAATAGAGTGGTCTGAATATGGCGGGATAAATGCCAGACTATCTTGAAAAAAAGTGTTTTTTTGATTATTAAATGTAATCTCTCCTGTATTTTCGAGAGCATAAAGAATCTGGTGAACCTTATGATGGTGTTTCTTTACAAGATTTCTATTCGAATGTTTATTTTCTTTTAAACGAATACGATATCCCATTATAACTGCTCCTTTGGTGTGTGCTTTCTTTAATTACTTCTTAGATGTAATACATTTTTTGTTAAATACTTGTAAACAAAATAGACTTTTAACGTTACGCTAAAACATAATAACTACTTTAAAATCATGTTTAGCATTAATTATTTTTTCTTGATTTTCTCATCTAACATTTCTGTTCTTTTACTACATTTATTTTATAGCATGTCATTTCATATCGTCTATCTAAAAAATAAGGATACTATCTCCTCCAAGACAGCACCCTTATTTTTAATCTATTTTTCGTATTTAAACCAGCTTATGTCCACAATTCCCGCAGAAATTCATTCCCTGTGTTTTACTTCCGCAATTCGGACAGAAGTTTGGAATTGATCCGCTTCCCTCTCCTTCATTCCCTGTAGAAGATTGCTGTTGCTGCTGACCTTGATTTTGCTGCCCGCCTTGATTGGACTGCTGCTGTTGATTGGCTGCATTTTGGTCGTTTGTACCATTCATCATTTCTTTTGCCATCTGCATTCCCATCATCATTCCGGCCATATCTGTTGCGGAATTGCCGCCATCTGATTTTCCGGAAGCAATCGCATCCGTCATGGCGACATCTTTATACCGTCCCATATCGCCGATCATGCCATGCGAAGCAGTTTTTGTAATCATATCCTGGATTTCTTTAGGATAATTAAAGCTCATGATTTGAAAACCTTTAATCTCAAAACCATCCTGATTGACTTGCTTATCTAAATCTTCTTTGATCCCCTCGCCGATTTCAAAGGAATTCGCCTGAAGATTAAACATATCCTTTCCTTCTCTGGTAATCCACTTCATTAATAATTGATCTAATACTGCAGTAATTCTCAGACGAATGTCTTCCACCAGAAAACTGTCTCTGACACCTGCGATATTATCTATCAGCTTCACATAATCTTTCACTGTAAACTGAAAGGTTCCATTAGCACGGATCGGTATACCGCCAGGAAGCTGTGGAGAAGGTATGTTTATCGCATTTTTTGTGCCCCATTTTACAGTAAATTGTTTTGTATTGACAAACAGCACTTCTACACGCATTCCGCTGTTAAATCCAAATTTAAATCCTTTTAAGGTAGATAAAAAAGGAATAATGTCTGATTCAATTTCATATTCGCCCTCTTCTTTAAAAACCCCTTCAATTTTTCCCTGGTTGAAAAAAATAGCATCCTGGCCCGGACGAACAATTAATTTACTCCCTTTTTTTACCTCGTTGTTATTCCATTTCCAAAAGATCATATCATCACGAAATGATTCCCATTCAATCACATTTGCTAATTGCCCTCTAAAAAAGCCCATCATTCTGTTCATCCTTTCTTTATTTCAATACCTTCATTCAATCTATTATTAAAACTTTGCACGTCCGGAAGAACGGGAATGTCCGCCGCCAGTTCTGCCTATACTGCCGCCTCCCCGGCCTCCGCCGCTGTTGTTCTTCTGTATTTTCGTTTTCGTAACGGTTTGACGTAAATATCTATCTGACTTGCTTTTAATTCTTGAATTACCTGCATCGAGATACGTACTTGCATTCGTTGTCACACGACCGCCCATATTAAAAATCATGGAACCTACAATAACTGCACCAATTATAACAGCAGCCAGCAACTGGAACCAAGTTTGAAGAAAAATACTGTCCGGGTTGATACTCGGGTTCACACCCATATATCGCTCTATCTTCTCAAAATATAATAAGCTGGCGTCATAATAATCGTTATTTCGTAAATCAGGAACTAAATCATCGGCAAGCTGCTGCGCACGCTCAGGACCAACATACTCTTCTCCCTTATAAAATCCGCTTACCGCAACATCTCTTTCTCCGGAAGGTCCGGAAAAATCAAGCCCCATAAATACCGTATCTCCATGTTCTCCATCATACCCGGGACCCTGCTCATCATAGAAGTCATCGATATATTTTTGGATACCTCTCCCGTCAGACTCATCCTTCGTCAAAATAAGAATATCAATCTCGTTCTCTTCACTATATTCTGCCGCTCTCTGCTCCAGATCAGTCCGTTCATTATCTGTAAATATGTTTGCATCATCATAGATATACTGCTTCTCTGCAGAGACTGCAGGCAGCATTAGGAAAGTTATAAGTACAAGCATACCAGCCGTAATTAAAAACTTCTTCATAGTAAATCACCGCCCAGCATCATCGCTATTGCTTTAAATAAAACAAAGGATCCGCCAGCAATGCTGGAAAACCAAAGCGCTGCCTTCGAATAACTCAGCGGCGGCTTGCCGACAATTTTTCCAGTCTGCCCATTCATTGCAAAGGTATGCTCCTGCTGGTCAAAATCGTAATATACCATCCAGACTGGCAGCAGGACATAGTAGCTGTTTGCTTTCTTGGTGCGTATGTTTTTCTGTTGATAGCTTACAGAGCTGTATCCCCGGATGGTGGAAGCAATATACGTATCCATAAAACCTTGGATTTTTGCTTTCACCCGGTCAAATAATTCATCATCGGTATAATTATACTTTTCAGCTAAGTATCCTGCTAGATAGGGCGTTTTAAAATCCTCCAGCTTGTTATAATCATAAGGCTCTATTTTATCCATCAGCTCATCATTCATTTTTTCTGATGCATCGACCGGCACTTTTAAATAACTGATATCAATATCTCTATGCACCCGATAATACTTGGTTTCCGTATAACGATAATCGCCGCGCCGATACGTTCGCACTTTCGTTCCTGTTGCTTTCACGTCTACATCATTATCTAAATCATACATCCAAAATGGGACATACATTCCTGTAATATTTTTTACACGGTCCGCTGTCATAAAGCCCTTAGGTGTCAACCTGCCATTTTTACACCATTTTTTAAATGCTTCCATTGCTTCTTCTTTACTGATGGTAAATGGAATTACTTTCGCAGGTGCCAACTCCCCGGATAACCGGTCAGCAAGCACCACCCCGGCCCCGCAAAAACTGCATGAGGTCGCCGTCGTATCTGCATCAGTTAAAACAATAGCACCGCAATTCTCACAATGATATTCCTTCGCCTCGTCTTTTTCAAAGGACTGTGTAATATTCACATCATCATACGTATCGATATGCTCCTCATGCCCGCAGCTGTCACAGGCCAAATGGCCAGAAGCACTGTCAAATTCCATATCCGCCCCGCAGTTGGGACATTTATAATGCACTAGCATCCGTCTTCACCTCATTTTTCTGATCGTAATTCAAGCAGCGCCTCAGCTTCAGCAAGCTCAAACTGGATCTTCTCTTCTTGTGCTGTAGTGTATTTCATTATCTCCGCTTCATTTTCTTTCGCAGAGGTCTCCCTCTCTAAAGCATCCAGCTGGTCAAAGATTTCTGAAAATGTTTGACGCATTCGGTCATAACTTTGCTGGAAAGGGACCATCTGTGTTTCAAAATCATATTTTTGGCTTTGTAATTTTTCAATTTCTTTCTGTGCCGCTTCTTTTTGCATTTGAAATCTGCTTTGTTCATTTGCTTGTTCCGAGCTTTCTTCATATCTGGCAAACTTGTCTGCCAGTTCTTGCTGCTCTATTAGCTTTTCCTGTGTTCTGGTAATGTTTAGTTGAATAGTGTCTATTTTGGCGTGCATTTCCCGCATTACTCTATCCATTTCTTTTCTGCTTTTTTGCAGGTTTTGTCTGTTTTTCTTCGCTTCTCTTTCAGGTGAAAAAAGGCCTTTAAAAAAACGCATTCTGAATCATCCTTTCTGCCTCGCTTAAATAATTGTACGTTTGAACTCCACAAAAGGTTTCACTGCCTTTTCAGAACGGTAAGGACGTTTCAAAATAATCAATTACCTTATAAGGATAACTTATTTTCCATTAAAATTCTAATAACCTTTTTAAAAATTTCGATTTCTTTTACAAGATTGTAATATTAATAGCTTTTCGAAATGAAAATGAAATGAAAAAACCGTAAATTTATCTGAAATTGTTGATAGAACTTGATTCGAAACCTGTCGATTGATGTAATATATTTTAATAATTTGTTACCGACCTTTAAAAATTTGGACACCTTCTTGTGATATCTCTATGTTACCTTGTATATAGTGAAAAAATAAAAGTTCAGCGAAAATATAGCTGAATCAGGTCTGGTTTGGTTTCAGTCTGTTATCTTCTGCTTCAATCAATTTGTACTCCCCTATATACAATACATCATAGAATAGGAGATTAACAGACGGCCATACCACGATTTGAGCGAAATCTTGCTACATAGGTTTCTGTTTTTCAACAAAATAATACAAACATTCTTAAGGAGGAATTCTTTTGGCACCATTGAATCTTGATGCAAAAAAATATGTTATTTCGACTGCGTTTGCTGCAACGTTAGCACTCACTCCGGTAGTAGGCTCCAGTGTATTAGCAAATGCGGGTGAAGGATCAACAGAAGGAGATATCACCTACGAAGAAAGCAGCCTCCCTGAAGTTCAAGAGGAACAATCTTCTGAAGAAACACCTTCTGCAACAGTTAACTCTTCTCTTGTTCAACAAGGTGATTCCGGTTCAGAGGTAGAAAATATACAAAGTTCATTGCACGATCAAGGCTATTCTTCTAGTAACGTAGATGGTATTTTTGGAGAACTTACGGAACAAGACGTACGAGATTTCCAATCTGATCAAGGCTTGCAAGAAGACGGTATTGTAGGACCAGCTACTTCAGATGCACTAGGTACTCCTGTTGAATCCGCTCCAAGCTCTGAAGAAGCTTCAGAGCCAGAAGCTGGTGAAGAGGAAGCAACAGAAGAAACAAGTGAGAATGACATTGTTATTGAGGAAGTCTCGAATGATTCCGGATCCGAAGACAATGTAGGAACACAAACTGGTTCTGTCAGCGGTTCTGACATCGTTGCAGCAGCTGAAAGTGCTTTAGGTATCCCATATCAATTCGGAGCATATACTCCGGGAGAGTCAAATCCATCTGCATTAGACAGCAGCGGATTGATCAACTATACGTTTGACCAAGTAGGCATCGATGTTTCCCGTACACACAGCCAAATGTGGGCAAATGACGGAGTGCATGTAGATTCTCCAAGCGTTGGAGACGTTGTATTCTTTGAAGGAACTTACGATACAGCTGGCGCATCTCACAGCGGAATTTACATCGGCAACAATCAAATGATTCACGCTAGCAGCGGCAGCGGTGCAATGGTTGTAGCTGATATGAGCGTTGACTATTGGCAACAACATTATCTTGGAGCTAAGTCTTTCAATTAATAGTTTTAAAAAACAAGCGCAACCTGGCGCTTGTTTTTTTATGTCTGCTTTTTATTCTTTTCTAGCATTGAAAATTTTATATAGACTTTTTAAATTTTTTACGATATACTTGTCAACAATTTCTTAGAAGGATTTCCGAAAAAAAGGGATAAAGGAAGATTTTACATAAATATTATTTTCAGACTAATCCAATATTATTTATTTATCGCAAAGTTTGTACATTCTATTCCGTCTATCCAAACTTAAAGTTTATTTCTTGTCTATGCATACTCAGAAAATGTGCATCAAAATAAAATACGGAATCCTATTCTATTATATTGAAGTAAGGGAGTATTGTAGAAGTATGAAACTATTCATTCACATCAGTAATTTTTCGAATAAGTATTTTGCTTTCATAACCATTTTAGTTGCTGTTGCTGCCTTCTATATGCCCGGCGGTTTTAATTGGTTAAACAATTATATGACCATATTACTTGGAATCGTTATGTTTGGAATGGGGCTCACCATGACACCAAACGATTTTAAGCTGGTGTTAACAAAACCTGTACCAGTTATTATTGGCGTTATTCTGCAATTCACCATTATGCCGCTGCTTGCATTTGGAATTGCAAAGCTTTTAAATTTACCGCCCGCTCTGGCAGCCGGAATTATCTTAGTAGGATCTGTTCCGGGTGGTACTGCATCGAATGTTATGGTATATCTCGCTAAAGGAAATGTAGCATTATCTGTTACGATGACATCTGTTTCTACCATGCTGGCACCAATTATGACACCAGTGCTTTTGTATCTTCTAGCTGGGCAATGGATTCCTGTAAATCCGTTTGCTATGTTTATTTCTATCATTCAAGTTATTATTGTTCCCATTGTGTTAGGACTTATCTTTCAAAGGTTCTTCCCAGTGGCCGTTGACAAAAGTATAGAAATTTTGCCGCTGATTTCAGTTATAGCTATTTCGGGAGTAGTGGCTGCAGTCGTTTCAGGAAACACAGAAAATATTGCATCTTCTGGAGCACTTATTTTTGTCACAGTTCTCTTGCATAATTGGTCCGGACTTTTGCTTGGCTTCTTAGTTGCCACAGTGCTTCGTCTCAATGAAGAGACAAGAAGAGCAATATCCATCGAAGTCGGCATTCAAAATGCTGGATTAGGCACCACATTAGCGAGCGCCCATTTTGCTGCACAGCCATTGGCTGCATTGCCAGGTGCTATTGCCGTTGTGATGCATGTAATCAGCGGGTCTATCCTTGCCTCCATCTGGTCAAAAATACCGGTGAATAATAGTAAAAAAGGAAATAAGAGAGAAATAGCTTAATTTGCTGAGGCTATCCTCGTGGAGCTGATTCAAAATGAAACAGAGGATACAGGTGATTGGAAAGTTGACACACCTTCCTTTTCAATCATTTTTCAAAAAAGCGATATCCAACAAAAATGAATGGAAAAGGAGATTCGTCCATTGCAATATACAGATAATAATCTAATCATTCGTACGATTGAAGAAAAGGATCTGCCGCGTCTGTGGGAGCTGATATTTAAGGAAGAAAAGCCAGAATGGAAAAAATGGGATGCCCCCTATTTTCCGCATCAGGCAAAATCATATGAATCTTTTTTAACAGAACAGGCACATTGGGTAGATTCTGAAAATTATTGGGCTGTAGAGCTTGATGGTCATATTCTTGGCACGATTTCTTATTATTGGGAGCACCAGCCCTCCTGCTGGATAGAGATTGGTATTGTTTTACATGAGGCAGCATCCTGGAGAAAGGGAATCGGCACCCGTGCTTTGAAATTATGGATCAATCATCTTTTTAATCAGCTTCCTTTAGTACGTATCGGTTTAACGACTTGGTCCGGCAACGAGCGGATGATTCGGGTAGCGGAAAAACTCGGGATGCAAATGGAAGCACGAATTCGCAAGGTCCGGTATTATCAAGGTGAATATTATGATTCCATCCGCAATGGGGATGCTGCGGGAGGAATGGGAGCAGCAACATTACAGTGACTACAAGACAGGTCTAATTTAAGGCCTGTCTTCTCGATTACAACAAACGATTTTCCAACTCCTTTTTATCAAGCAGTTTTATCATACTTCCCTTTCTCTGAATAAGCTCTTCCCCTTCCAGCCATTTTAATTTTCGAGATAGTGTTTCTGGTGTCGTTCCCAAAAAAGAAGCCAGTTCCTTCATCTTCATTGGAATCTCTACTTGCTTGGATGCTGCAGTTTTATATAAATCAAGAAGATACGTCATTAAACGATTTTCTACTTTTTCCATCATTAAAAATTGTGCCTGCTGCTCTGCCTCCATCAATTTTTTGGCATTGATTTCTAACAGCTTCAAGCTTATTTGCGGGTATTGCAATAGTATTTTTTGAAAATCCTCCTGTTTTAGCAGGCAGACTTCTGTTTTCTGCATTGCTTCCCCAAATAAATTTTCATTTTGAGCTCCAAGCAGCAATCCTTCTCCTTCATAGCCGTTCGGTCCGACAACTCTTAATAATTGCTCGCGGCCAGTCGCTGAAAGCTGATATACCTTCATGTTTCCCTGTGCAATCACAACTAATTGCGGATTCTCACCAGGCGTAATAATATGTTCACCCTTTTCAAAAATATGGTGCTTTACCAACCGGTTAATTATCCTTTGATCTTCTAAATCTAAATGCTGAAAAAGCGGTACTGCAGCTACACATAAATGCTCCTGGCTCACGGCGATTCCTCCTTTTCAACATGGCAGCTTTATCTAAGCAGATAAAGCTGCCATGTTATTGTCTTTCCTCTATTATACGCTTTGTACTTTTGTATTTTCTACTGTATAGCCCAGCTTTTCGATGACTTCTGATAATTTATCCGCAGTTGTTTCCTTATTATTAATTTCTGCTTTTACCTTACCCGCATGAAATAAGACATTCACCTTTGCCACGCCTTGCTGCTTCTGAACAGCACTTTCGATTTTTTGAATGCATGACGGACAGGTTAAGCTTTCTAATTGAATCGTTACTTTTTCCATAAATAACTCCTTCTTTCCTTTTATTTATATTTCTATCGTACTTCTAATGTTTTATTTTGTACTTGATAGCTATCAAGTTTTTCATCTTTTGTATGATAACGTAATAAACGCATGCCGTTGATAACTACTGCCAGAATACTTAATTCATGTACCAGCATACCGCTGGCCATGTGGATATATCCAAAAATCAATCCGATGAGGAGAAAAACCACCGTCCCCACTGCAATGATGATGTTTTCCTTCATATTGGCTGTTGTTTTCTTTGTTAAACCAAAGGCATGGATCAATTTTTTAAAATGAGAATGCATTAGGATAATATCAGAGGTTTCCACTGCTATATCCGTCCCGCTTCCCATCGCAATTCCTGCATCAGCTAAAGCAATAGAAGGACTGTCATTCACTCCATCTCCAATAAAAGCTACCGTTCTTCCTTCTTCTTGAAGCCGTTTTATAAAGCTGGACTTATCCTCTGGAAGAAAATCCCCATGAACCTCCGTTATCCCCAATTCACTTCCTACTATTTCTGCCGTTGTCTGATTATCTCCTGTCAACATTACAAAACGCTTAATCCCCATTTGTTTTAAAATACGCAACGTTCTTTTTGCATCTGGCCGAACCTGGTCTTTGATACCAATCAGCAGTGTTAATTGACGATTGATTGCTGCAAATACGGTAGAATTCCCGGACTGTTGAAGGTGAAGTAAATCCTGTTTTGCCTGGTTATTTATCCAAACAGCATGGTTCTCCATAAGGGTCTGATTGCCAATCATTATTTCCTCTGAACCGATATGTGCAATAATTCCTTGTCCTTTCACAACTTCTGTTTTATCAATTTTTGCATATTCGGTTTTCCCCACATATTCTAAGATTGCTTGCCCCAATGGATGCTCCGATTCTCTCTCCACACTTGCAGTTAACCGAAGCGCTTCTTGCAAATCATCCGTATATGCTTTCGCTTCAGAAACTGCCGGTTTGCCACTAGTTAATGTTCCAGTTTTATCAAATATCATCGTATCTGCTTTGCTGAATGCAGCCATCAATTCTCCGCTCTTGATTAGAATGCCATTTTTTGCTCCATTGCCAATTCCGGCAACATTGGAGACTGGGACACCAATAACCAGTGCTCCCGGACATCCTAAAATTAAAATTGTAATTGCCAGATGGACATTCTGAAAAATCAAACCGACAATAAACGCAAGCAACAATACAATCGGCGTATAATATTTGGCAAACCGATCCATAAAACGTTCTGCTTCGGATTTATTATCCTGTGCTTCTTCAACGAGTTCAATAATTTTTCCAAAGGTCGTGTCTTCTCCAATTTTTTCAGCTTCTATCTTCAACGTACCATTTTCTAAAATTGTACCGGCAAACACTTTCTCTCCGATTGCCTTCCCTGCTGACATGGATTCACCTGTCACACTTGCTTCATTGATATAGCCTTTTCCTTCTTGAATGATACCATCCACAGGAATTTGAGCTCCTGTCTTAACAAGGAGCAGATCCCCTTTCGCCACGTCATCAATATGAATTTCTTCTATGTTATTATCGTTGATTCGTAAAGCGCTGGCGGGAGCCATTTTAGTAAGTTCCCGAATGGCAGAGCGTGTTTTTTCCAATGTCTTTTGTTCCAATAACCCTCCGAATAAAAATAGAAAAATAACAATAGCAGCTTCACTGAATTCACCGATGATAAACGCTCCAGTAACAGCAATGGATACTAACAGTTCAATACTGATTATTTTTACTATCAGTGCTTGATAGGCTTGGATAAATATCGGCGGAATACCGATAATCGCAGCCATTGCCATTGCAAGGGAATATCCCGGATCCCAGTCAAATAAAAATTTTGAAATAAATGCTGAAACAATCAACATTCCGCTGATAAGGACAACAGGATGCTTATGTTTCATTAAAAATTGCTGCAGCTTCATTTTCTCTCCCCCTCTCCGATTACACTGTCATTTTATCGTGAAAGGAAAAGAAAAGAATTGATGCTTATCAAGATAGGAAAAATCCTTTTGGAAAATGATTATTTGTACAAATAAAAAAAGCACCTCGAAAGATACTTTCTTTACATAACATATACCAGAATAATTCCAAAACAATGGGCTGTTGTGAACATAAAGCTACAAAATTCCTTTTGTTATCCTCGTTAATACTCTATGAAGGAAATCTAAACTAAAAAAGAGGACGAAAGCTATCATTACAAAAAATGCAGCCAAACGGAGAAATGCAAATGGGATAAAACTGACCAGCCAGTTTCCAGCATAGTATATTAGCACAAATGCTATCGCAATCGTTACCAAGTAGGAGATAATAACACCCATTATTTGAACATAATGAAGTTTTGAATAGGTTGCTTTCAGCTCTTTTCTGTTTTTCCAAAAATTAAAAGCGAATAGAACTACACTCAAAAAAGAAAATACACCAGCCAAGATTCTCCTCCTCTGCTTCCATATTATAAGTCTCCTGTTGCTTATCCAAACGGCTTTCATTTTCCTAGCGAATCAGCGTCTTTTATTTGCCATCACTAGAAACAACAGCATCATAATCCCAGTATAAATCAATATCCATAAAAAGGGAAAGCCCGATAAATGGGCCAGATTTTCTTCCTCCCATTGAAATAGCGGCTGCTGAGTAATCGTGGCCGGTGGAATAATCCATGTCATATATTTGAGAGATGCCGGTAAAGCATTCTCGATACCAAGTGCAGCAATGGAAAGAATGACCGTCAGTGCTAAACCGCCATAGGCATTGATGGCACTTTCCATCATTACGCTGCTGAAAAAGGCTGCTATACAAATTCCGAGCGCAGCCAATAGGATATGATTCACTATCGATACGAAACCAACTGTCATGGATACAGAATCAGAAAATAGATGAAATATAATCGGATAAAAAAAAGCAAACACTGCCAATAACAAAGTAATCAGCCCAACGGCTGCTAATTTTGCTAAATAGTACCGATAGCCGCTTCTCAAATTTAAAATCAGCAGCTGTCTTTGTACTGGTGAATCCAGAGACAAGACGCTCATGCACAGCCATGCAGAGATCACAAACAAAAATAATGCCGTAATCGCATAGCTATCGACAATTGGATTCGGCTTATATGTATAAAAAACAGCGATTAACACAATAAAGGTGGAGACCGGCGGAAAATATTTATGAGAACGGATATAATCATGCAAGCTGTATTTAATGACTTCTTTCAAATAAATCTCTCCTTATATGTAAAACGAACAAGCACACATTTTGTTCTTCATTCCTTATTAAAATCGATGTTGCCGACATACTCCACCCTACCCTGCAATTCAAGAATCCTGGACAGAATCTGATCGCTATTTTCTGAGTTAACATATAGCAGCATGCTATTCTCTCTTCTTTCTTTATGTAATATTTCGTTCCATTCCTGCACATCTTTATCCTTTAAACCCTTCACTTCAATGAGCTTAACAGCATCTTTTTCCTGAATTCTCTCTTCTGTTAAACGCCCAGCTTTTATGTAATAGGTTTGGTCAACAATCTCTTCGAAAACAGGAGCTTCATGATAGGTTAATAGAATGCTTGTTCCTCGTTCCCTTAATTCACCTAGAATCAAAATTAATTCCTGCTGAGCGGGAAAATCGAGCCCGGATAACGGTTCATCTAAAATCAGCAGCTCCGGCTGCGGAAGGATGGCTTGAATAATACCTACCTTTTGGATATTTCCTTTAGATAGCGTGCTAATTCGCCGGTCACTCCATTTATCCAATTGAAACCGATGCAATAATGATGAAATACGCTGCTTGATCCCGTCCTCCGAAATACCGCTTATCCTTCCGGTATAATGCAAATATTCATTTGGTGTAAAACGAAGATAGTTTGGGAACCGTTCTGGTACATACCCTGTCCGTATATTCTTATCAGCATATACGATCTGCCCTGAATCCGGTCGTTCTACCCCTGCAGCAATACGTAAAAAGGTGCTCTTTCCGCTGCCATTTCCGCCTAATATTGCAATTATTTGCTTTTCGTTCATGCTAAGTGACATGTCGTATAAAATAGTTTTCTTTCCGTATTTTTTGTTAATATGTCTTAGTTCAATAAGTTGTTTCATGTGATTCTCCCTGCCAAAACATTTGGTATATACTGACATACTCAATTCTATCCTTTTATAGTTCCTTTGCTAAATGATATATGTTCAATTGATTTTATCATTTTAGTTGTCTATTTTCTAACAATTGAATACAAAGAATAACTCTTGATAAATTCCATCACAACTGCTGAAAGATTTACTGACTTAATTACCTTTTTCTTGCCTCCATTTATTAAATTCTAGATATTCTCTAAAATGTTCTTTTGAAACACCAGATTCCATTGCTTCTTTCACAATCTTCACCCATTCACTATCTAACTCGGTTTCGTCTATTGAATTGTTTTCAATTATCAAATCTTTCACAGATACCTCTAAAACTTGGCTGATTTTCCCGATAAATTGGATGGAAGGGTTTGTTTGAAGGTTACGCTCGATAGAGCTTAAATAGGATTTTGCTACTCCTGCCTTTTCAGCAAGTTCTGATAATGATATTCGCTTTTCTTTACGTATTTGTTTGATTTTTTCACCAATCAAGCTCTTCACCTACTTTTTCTGAAAATTATATCATAATATTGGCGAGGAGTACTATTGTTTTTAAATGTGATCTTTTCATATAAACTTGTGAAAGAAATACTCACTACACTATAGATAATGCAATCTCTTCAAGCTGGATGTATGTGTTTTTCATCTTTATTTGTAATAGGCTTCGAGTATGCTGTTAGTTCAACTGCATTCCTTGAGATGAAGACTGTTACTGTATTTTTTCATTTCCATTGTTGTCATGAACTCCCTTTCTATTTTGTAGATTAAAATGAAAAATATACAACTCATCCATTCATTCTCTTTTGTAAGCGTGTAGACTACTGCAGTTACATTTTTTCTGATATTTAGCTCATACTACCAAAATGGAGGGAGGTATTTGAATGAGTGTAGATAAAGGAAAAAAGAAGAAGAAAAAGAATAAAGAAGAATTAAATGCCATGAAAGGCGGGAAAGAAAGACATCGCAGAAATCGTTCTTAGGTTAGTATATAAGAGGAAGGTTTAACCAGTGGGAGATTTACAGGCGAGCTAAATCAAGATTATTTCATCTTTGAAGCTATATAAAGTAACGAAAGCCTCCATGAATTGACATTCAAAGAGGCTTTCGTTAATGTCTATCATCATGTAAGAACTGAAAATGCTGCTTTTATGAACATAATCAGTCAATTCCCTCCCAAGAATTCATTAGGAATAGAAGTTAAATCAATTCCCCAAACTATTGGAACAAAATAATACACAGCCAGAATAATAATAACGGTTCCTACAATATTGACCCAGAATCCGGCTTTGATCATCTCAATAATCTTCAGCTTCCCTGTCCCGAAAATAATGGCATTAGGCGGAGTTCCGACTGGCAGCATAAAAGCACAGTTTGCTGCCATCGCACATGGAATCATCAGGGCAAACGGATGAATATTTAAAGCAACTGCCAATGCTCCCACTACCGGCAAAATCATTGTCGCTGTTGCTGTATTAGATGTAATCTCGGTCAAAGCCATAATCATCAAGGTTGCTGCTGAAATAATTACAATTAAATGGAAACCGTCTAAAACAGTCAGCTGCTGCCCCAGCCAGTCAGATAAACCTGTTTGTGTAAAGCCTGCGGCAATTGCCAAACCGCCCCCAAATAGCAGAAGTACACCCCATGGAATATCGCGAGAATCCTTCCAGGATAAAATACGTTCTTCTTTTTTTGCTGGAATGGCAAATAATAATATTGCTGCAACTACTGCAATCATCCCATCAGAAATCCCTGGAACGTTAACAATGCTAAAATTTCCATCTGTCCACAGGAAGTCTCTTGTAATCCACATAAATGCAGCAAAAACAAACACTACTGCGACCATCTTCTCTTCATAGCCTGTTTTCCCCAGTTTATTTCTTTCATTTTGAATTAATTCTTTTCCTCCAGGCAGCTGCTTTATACTTGTTTTAAATGCTACTTTACCCAAATATAGCCATGTAAAGAAAATCATAAAAACCACTACTGGAAAGGCAAACAGCATCCAAGTTGCAAAAGAAAGGCTGACACCGAATAATTCATCCAGCTGACCTGCCAGAATAATATTCGGAGGGGTTCCAATCAATGTTCCCAGACCACCAATCGTCCCTGCATAACCAATCCCGAAAATAAGTGCTTTTTCAAACTTTGGTAATTCTTTTTCTTCCGGCTTTCCTTTTAAAACACTTGCTACCTGCACAGTTATGGCCAGCCCCATTGGAATCATCATCATAACAGCAGCAGTATTGGAAACCCACATAGAAAGAAAACCAGTTGCCGCCATAAAACCAAGTAAAATCCGCTGTACACTTGTTCCGATCACGGAAATAATAAAGAGGGCAATACGTTTATGCAAATCCCATTTTTCCATTGCTGTTGCAATAAAAAACCCGCCTAAAAATAGAAAAATAATATCATTTCCGTAAGCAGAAGCTACATCTCCACCCTCCATTGCTCCAGTAATCGGGATCAATATCAATGGAAGGAGAGAAGTTGCCGGGATGGGCAGTGCCTCTGTAATCCACCATGTTGCAATCCACAACGTTGAAGCGAGAACTGCTTTCCCTTCAGTAGATAATCCTTCCGGCTGAAAAAACAGCATTGTCAAAACAAATAATAGCGGTCCCAAAATTAAACCAATCATTTGTGCCTTCGAATAAGGTGTTTTCGGCGGTTCGTTACCTGTGTTTTTAGGTTGCCCCTGAACCGTACTATCTTTTGCAGAAACTTGCTTCCTTTCTTCCGCATTTTTTTCCTTTTCAGCAATATTTTTATGGATGGCAAAAATATTTAATAAATTCTTTGTACGTTTATGCTGTCTCCAAAGTTCGTTCCATGCTGACGTTACATAGTTCATTCTCATACTCCTCCCCTTCATTTGAAAACGCTTACCAAAAGTGATTACTCCTATTTTCATCTATTTTCTTATGTTTGTATATATTTTTTAACTAACCGAAACTAGAATTGACGAAAATTGTTTTTTCCTGTTTGTGAAAGTTTATACTGCTGCAGCGGACGTCCAAAGCTATGATAAATCACATTTTTTTCAAGTAATCTTTTTTCCTCAAAAAAACGTAAATATTTACGCAAGGATACATGGGAAATATTTGCATAAGCACTTAAATCTGCTGCTGATAGCCAATCCTCATGCTCCATCATGACTGTTAATATATTTCGACATGTTTCTTTTGTAATTCCTTTGGGTAAGTCATCTGGTTTTAATACTGTCTGTTCACGAGGATGGAATAAACGGTCCACCTCTGCCTGATGTACCTTTCCTTCTGTCATTTTTACGGTCTGCTTGTAACGTAAAAGGGACTCTTGGAAGCGTTCGAAGGTAAATGGCTTCAAAAGATAATCTACGACCCCATAGCGATAGCCTGTTTGTAATGATTGCTGATCATTGGCAGATGTGATTAAAATTACGTCCACATTGATTTCTTCTGAACGGATTTGTTTTAATACATCCAGCCCATTTTTCTCCTGTAAATAAACATCGAGTAAAATCAAATCAACATCAGGCTGTCTTGCCAGCTCAATACCCTCCTCGACCGTTTCCACACTCCCTGTACAGCAAAATCCATCAATTTTTTCAATATACTTCTGATGAAATTTAGCAATAAGCGGTTCATCTTCAATAATAGCTATCCGTATCATTGTGAATTATTCCCCTCTTTGTCGTTCCATTCATATGGCATCGTAATTTGTAAACAAACACCTGCGCCAATCTCAGATTGAATATGATAATTTCCATTGCCTGCTTTAACTGCATTAATCATAATCGTCATCCCGTAGCCGCGGTTCAATCCTTTTGTCGAGTAGCCTTTTTCCAGAATAGAAGGTAAATCCTCGACATCAAAACCTTCTCCATTATCACGGATTTCATAGAATAACTCTCCGTCAAAAACATCAAAAATCAATGTGACCTTTTTTTCTTCCTGACCGACCATCGCCTCGACTGCATTTTCCAGGCTATTTCCAATAATCGTAATCCAGCGGTCAACAGCTGTTGGATCAGAAAGGCTGGGCCATTTATTTTCTCCTTGTATATCTACATCGATTTGAAGCTGTTCCAGGCGTTCCAATTTGGTCAATAAATATCCTGCAATAGCAACATCATCAATATGAGCGGAAATGATTCCCGTTTCCCGCTGATAGATCATGGAAAGACTATCTACATATTCCGCAAGCTCCTCATAGGATTCGGTATAGACCATTGCTCCGATAATATGAAGCTTATTCATAAACTCATGCGTTTGCATTCGCAGCGTATGAGCATAGGACTCTACTCCAGAAAGCTTCTTCATCATGGCGTCCAGCTCATTTCGATCCCGGAAAGTGACAAGTGCCCCGACATTATGTTTATCCACTTGAAAGGAAACACTGTTCGTGATCATTTCTAACTCACCGAAGCGGACAGCTTTATCGTACACAGCCTTTTCCCCGTTTACGAATACTTCCAGTGACAGTTCAGGCCAGATTGCACTTATTTTCTGCCCAATAATATTTCCATAATGCCCGGCACGCTCCAGCATTATTTCTGCGGATGGATTCGCAATAATGATGTGACCGTCTGCATTGATTGCGATAACTCCTTCACTCACGCTGTCAAGCATTGCTTCCCGTTCCTCCATCATATAGGCAATCTCCTGAGGCTCCAGATTAAACAACGTTTTCTTCAGCCTTCTTGCTAAAAGGTAAGAGCCTGCTAAACCGAGAAGAAGACTTACAGCTGTTCCGTAAATAGTTATCTTTACACTATCCCATACAGCCTGATTGGTAACTTCTGTGGAAATCCCGACAGAAATCGCTCCTATCTGCATCCCTTCTTGATTATAAACTGGTTCAAAAGCGCGCATCGACGGTCCTAAGGTGCCAACTGCCTCAGACGTATAGCTTTTTCCTTCAAATACTTCATCGATATCCCCGCCGACAAAATGTTCTCCAATCCGCTCTGGAACAGGATGCATCAGCCGGATTCCTTCCATATTCATCAACACGATATATTGCAGATCATTATTCTCGCGAACCTCGGCTGCAATAGCGCGGAGCTCTTCATCAGCCTCCCCTTTTGCGAGTGCATCTGCAACGACAGGCATGCGGGCAAAATGACTTGCACTCAAGCTCGCTTTATCAGCAAGCGCTTCCTTTGTATCTGCTGCTTGATTATAACCGATAAGCAGCCCTGTAACAAGCAGTGTCAAGCAAATCAATCCGCTGGTGAACAGCAGCATTTGAAGCATGAACGGCATGTCTTTTTTTCGCATACCAGCTCGTCCTCCTCCCTGTTCAGCAAAACTGCTTCTCTTTTTACAATTGTACAATTTTTATTCATATCAAGGAGTGCGGCTTTCCCAGCACACTCCATAACTGTTCGTATATTTAAAAATAATAACACAGATTCGAAAGTACGAACGTAAATCAGCTATATTTTTCATTGCTTTCTGTTAAAATTCGATACGCTATGAAAATAGGCACTGTTCATTCAAATTGTTAAAAGAACTAACTATGTAATAAGAGCTTGATGTATTTTTTCACAGGAGATATAACAAGAGATTTTTTGATTTGATATACTAAAGTTCTACCCCTAAACCTTGCAGATATCTCTTTTTCCTGTTCAAAAATATTTTCCGATAAAAAATGCTGATTATCCAAATCCAGAGTCCTGTCCATAGGATTCCTAAAAAACCAAAAGGATGATCAAAGATACCACTAACTACATAGAGCACAGACAGCAGGTTCATGACCGTATATATAACTAAAAATGCATAATTTAAATATAGAATTGGGCCAACCAAGGTCTTTTTTACGAATTTTCCCCTCTGTAAGCAGTTGTTTATCTTTTTTCATTTCAGCAAAGGCTATACTGTAAGGATATAGCAAAAAGTGTTTTAATCATTGCATTGATTGATAGTTCCTCCTTTTCTAATACTTCGGTATATACCACTTTCATTCTCATTTATTTCCAATCCAATCACATTGTATCGCACAACTTTTCAAAATCCAATTGCTTTTATTTCTCTCCTATTTTTAATAAAAATTCCTAAAAAAACCAAGAATACCGCTTGTTCTTTAAAACTTCGGTGTTCTTGCCAAAGAGATGTCCGCTACGGGAAGCAGAGTGTATTTCTGGGGTTGCGATTACTTACCCCATGAAATCCGTTGGAGCGGATATATTCAGCATTTTTTTCTTTCTTACTCTTTAAAAAAATCCGGATAATCTTCACATACAATAAATCGTGTGTAAAGATCATCCAGATTTACAAAGCAGATAGCAATGCGGGAAAGCTCAATGATTACGCAAAATTAAATAATCTAACAGCTGATAAAAGAAATCAATATCCGGCAGCGTTGCTAACTCTTTTCTGGCGGCCATGTAGTGCCTCCACATTTCTTTCTGTGCTTCTTCCTGGCCAAGGATGGACACAAACGTCGAGCTGTTATTTCGCTCGTCTCTTCCCGGCTGTTTGCCTAACAGCTTCGCATCCCCCGTTATATCTAATAAATCGTCCTTGATTTGAAAGGCAATGCCTGCGTGGTACGCGAAACGCTGGACTGCCTGTTTCCGCTCGTCCGATTCTCCAGCCATAATGATCGGCATCATCAAGGCCGCTTCAAAACCAAAGGAGGTCTTATAAACCGATAATTCTCTCAGCTCATCCAGCGTTAATTGCTTTCCTTTTGCCTGCAAATCCAAAAATTGTCCCTGACACATGTTTTGGGTGGTCCGGGTGGAATAAGCAATAAGCTCCAGCAGCCTGCCAGGTTCTTGATGTTTGATTACAGCCTGCTCTTCTACAGCGCGCTGTGTTAACCAAAGTCCAGTCAGCTCCGCCGTCGCATGATTATATTTCTCATGCAGCGTCTGCTTGCCTCTTCTTTCAGGTGCATTATCCTGTGACGGCAAATCATCAAAAATAAGCGAGGCGGTATGCATATATTCTATTGATTTTACTAAGGGCAGGACCAAATGGTCTGGAAGACGAAGCCCTTCTTTTGCCAGAACCCACGTCATCATCGGGCGTAAACGCTTGGCATTGCCTGACAGGCTGTCGTTTGCCGCTTCTTCTAACGAATTTTTCGCTGACTCAAAGGGAAGCTGTTCTTCTACTTGTTCTTTGATTCCTTTCATTTTCGATACAAACTGGTTCTTTAATTGCTGATTTTGTTTTAATGTATCTAAAAATTGATCACGGATCCATTTATCAAAGAATGCTACGTTGTGCGTACGATGTACTGTTTTCTCTAAAGCTTTGTCAAAATTCGGATCAAAGGAAAACTGCTGCATCAATTTCTGATAGCGTTCTTTTCCCAATCTTGCCTTTAGCCGTTTTAAACCGTTTATTGCCCTGTCCAAAATAACATCTCTTATCTCCGGCTTTCCCGGATAGAGCTTATGAATAAAATAATAAATAACAGACCAATACATGGCAAAGGGATTGATTAAATTAGAATTCTGTTCACGATACGTCACAAAATACGTATACGGCGTGACATTCCTATTCGTCAGGTCTTCATCTAAATCTGTTAAATCATCCGCAAGCTGGTTATACATCCCGTAATGAAACATATTTGCTTCGATGTTCTCAACCTCTGAAAAAGGCTTAAACGAACGGATAATCAGTCTGGAGGAAGCCGATTTTAAAATAACAGATGTATACAGGTCTTCATTGGTATACCTGTCATTATCCAAATGCTTTTGCCTGTCCAGTTCCTGTGCTTCGAAAAATAAATACGCATTTTCCAGGAAAAGTTGTCTATTCTCCTCCGGCTGGCAGGACTTTAAATAATGAAATGCTTCCGACAGCTCCTGATGCACAGCAGAAATGAATTCCCAATGATTCTTCTGCCAATCGTCAGCTTTTACTGGAAGCACCTCCCCTGTGAATAACGTCTGCCGGATAAAATAAGCGAAAGTCTTCTTCTCCGATGCCGTTAACATATCCGCATCCAGCACATCATCAATCAGCGGATAGGTCAATCCATAATAATATCCTGTACGAACAGCCTGATCTAACAGCTGCCTCCTCCGATCTTTGGACAGTTCTCCATCCAATTCTTCCAATTCATGCATAACGACACCAGCAATAATCTTCATTATTTTTCGTTTCGCTTCTTTTTTATCCAAACCATCCGGAAGTATCGCGGAGACACGTTTAAGTTTATCCGACACCCAGAAGAATACTTCTTCCAGCGATTCTTTTTGTGCCATTTGGTAAAGCTCTGTCAGATGGAACGGCACTCGCTGCTCCTTCTGATTCAAGTAATTTTTGACGCCTTCTGTGACAGCAGTTATTCTGTTCTGCATTGCTTCAGAGGTAATATCCCTTCCCAGGTCACGAAAATAAATGTACGAAATACTTCGATGCAAATAAGCATCAAGCTGGCCTGATTTCGCTAAATAAGAAATAAATAATTTGCTTGGCTGCTGCTTCCAATGATCTATATTTACCCATGTTTTCTTTTTATCTTGTTGATATTGATGAAGCGTCTCTATCAAGGCTGACGCAAAATTCTCTTCTTGTATTTGAGCCTGCAGCGTTTGAAAATATGCTTTTGCCTGCTCTTGCTTTGTCTGAAAATAATCTTTGTCCATCTGCATGTTCCGTCCTCATTTTTTTGTTAAGTAATTAAGTATACCACGATGTTCCGTACACAATAATGATGCAAGTAAAACTTAACAAAATCTTTACATTGGTTAAAAATATGCCGTTTACCTGACCTAAAAATCCCAAGTAAAACGGCATATTTTTTTAAGAGGTTATTCAAAAAGCCCGTTAAAAAGGACTTTTTGAATACACACTTTAACTTATTTCTATTCATTTCGTTTATGCTCTATGAAAAATCTTTTTTGCTATTTCCATACAAACCACAGCGGCAGCTGCCAGTCCTGTTGCAATTCCCCATTCCTGGAAACTAAAGGAAGCAGGTATGTTAAACACCTCTCTTGCAAAAGGAAGCAGCGTTATCCCATATAAAGCAAACCCGATTACAACTGCTCCTATCACATATTTATTAGAGAAGAAGCCAATTTTAATCGATGTCTGTGTATTCGAACGTGCGGCAAAGGTCTGCAGGGTACGTGACATAATCAACGTCGTAAATGCCATCGCCACACCCATTTCATTGGAATGGGACAGACCAATATAGAAAGAAATAACAACAGCAGCAGCAATTAAAATCCCTCTTGTCAAAACAGTTCGCAGCGTACCGCCGGCAAATATACCTTCGTTAACCGGGCGCGGTTTCCGCTTCATCACGCCTGCCTCTGATTTTTCCACACCTAACGCAATTGCAGGCAGCGAGTCATTGACTAAATTAATAAACAAGAGCTGCAACGCTGTAAATGGATTCGGCAGATTGAAGATAACAGCATACAGAATCGCGAGGATGGCTCCAAGATTCCCGGCAAATAAATAACCTATTGCTTTTTTAATATTATCAAATACGGTTCTCCCGACCTGAACAGCATTAACAATAGATACAAAATTATCATCGGTCAGAATCATTGCCGACGAATCCTTGGATACATCTGTTCCGCTTCCCATTGCAATACCGATATCCGCCTGTTTTAAAGCAGGCGCGTCATTCACTCCGTCACCCGTCATGGCTGTTACAGCACCTCTTTGCTGCCAGGCTCGGACAATTCTTATTTTATTTTCAGGTGATACGCGGGCGTAAACGGAAATCTGCTCAATTTTGTCCTCTAATTCTTCCTCTGACATCTTATCGAGATCTTTTCCTGTGATTGCAATATCATCATTTTCCATTAAGCCGATATCCCGCCCAATTGCCTGTGCAGTAGTTTTATGATCGCCGGTAATCATAATGGTCCGGATCCCGGCTGCTTTTGCTTCTTCAATCGATCCGTACACCGCTTCCCTTGGCGGGTCCATCATCGCAGTCAGCCCGACTAACACAAAATCCCGCTCATCCTCATACGTAATATCTGTCTGATTATCAGGCAAGCGTTTATAACCATAAGCCAATACGCGCAGAGCCTGGTTGGAGAAGTCTTCATTGGCTCCTTCAAACCGCTCCAGCAAATCATCGGTCAATGGCTGTTCCTCACCATCCAGCAGCACATGACTTGCGCGATGAAACATTACATCTGGACCGCCCTTGGCAAATAACAGACGTTCCCCGTCCATATAGTGAACAGTGGACATCAGCTTGCGGTCAGAATCAAAGGGCAGTTCTGCTTCCCGTGGATATTTTTTTCGTAATTCCTGATAACTGTGCGCATGTTTATCCGCAAATTGAATTAAAGCAACCTCCGTCGGATCGCCAATCTCTTGGTTCTCCTGATTAATATACGAATCATTACAAAGGGCTGCAATATAGATAAGAAATCTCTCGGACTTATCCCATTCATCCGGATTCTCCGGTAAACGTTCATTTTTATGAAAAGGGATAAAATCATCGGTAACGGTCATTTTATTTTGGGTCAGTGTCCCTGTTTTGTCTGTACAAATAATCCGTGTAGATCCAAGCGTCTCTACAGCTGGCAGCTTACGAATAATGGCATGCTGCTTTGCCATTTTATTTGTGCCGACAGATAAGACAATAGTAACAATCGATTGCAACGCCTCAGGGATAGCAGCAACTGCGATAGCTACCGAGAACATCAGCGCATTTAATAATGCAGTGGTTGTATCTGCCTCACTGTCGCCAAACCAGATACGAGCTGCCTGAACAGCAAAAATAGCAATACATAAAATCAAAATGCCGACACCGAGCTTCTTGCTGAAACTGTTTAATTTCTGTTGTAATGGCGTTTCTTTCTGCTCTGCAGTAGAAAGCATATCGGCAATTTTACCGACCTCTGTTTGGTTTCCTGTACCGGTAACTACAAAGGTTCCCCGTCCATAAACAACCAAAGAGCTGCTGTACACCATATTTAGTCTGTCTCCTAAAGCAGCCTCGTCCTCAATGATATCGGTGTTCTTTTCTACCGCCTCCGATTCGCCGGTAAGCATTCCTTCATTTACTCGTAAAGAGCCGCTTTCCAGCATACGTCCATCCGCAGGTATATAGTCTCCCGCTTCTAAGTAGACAATATCACCGGGAACAAGCTCTTTGGCAGCGATTGTTTTTTCGGTTCCATCCCGCATCACATTCGCATCTGGGGCAGACATATCCCGTAATGCCTCCAGCGAGCTTTCCGCTTTTCTCGTCTGTACCACGCTGATTACAGAGTTAATCAGCAGAACCAGAAAGATAATAATGGATTCTACCCATTCTCCAATCAATATTTGTACTGCAGCCGCCGCTAACAGGACAATAACCATCGGATCTTTGAAGGTCTCTAAGAAAAGCTTCCACGTCGGTACTTTTTCTTTATCCGCTATCTCATTATATCCGTATTGATCCAGTCTGGATGCCGCTTCTTCGGTTGATAGCCCCTGTTGGGAAGCCTCTAATTCTTCCAAAACATCTGCAGCTTTTTTTTGATACATTTCCATTTTCAAAATCTCCCTGCTTGTTCATTTTTCAATTATAGAGTGCATTTATTGTTTATTTTGCATTCTTCAACACATTCCATCCCCATTTTTAACATAATACAGCAATGAAAGGTTTTTCTTTATCTTGAGCTATTGCCTTTTTTTATTCAATTGAAACCTTATTACTGCAGGAAAGAAGGAATCTTTACAAAATCTACATATTTTTTGTTTTTTTAAATGATTTAACTTATCCTGCTGCTATGGAAGCTATTATATACTTCTTTTTCCTTTCATGCTTGCTTAGATATACCGTAATCTGCCAAAAGTCAATAGAGACTTTGCAACAGCCTGTTTTTTGTCCATCAAAAAAACTGACCTTGTCTCTGGTCAGTTTTTCTGCCGTTATTACTTCCGCTCATTCCCCATCTCAATAATCCGCTGATTCCGGCTGCCGCGAAAGGATAAGGTTAAATCCCGCTCAGCTAATCTAAATGGTCCGTCCACCAGCACATCTACATAGTTAAGAAGCTCCAGCTGATGCGGATCTTTGTTCTCACGCAGCTCTTCTATTGTCCATCCTGTGTACGCCCATATATTTTTCCCCAGCTCCTTCAATTGTCTGGAAACACTTGCTGCAGCTTCTGCCTGGTAAAATGGATCTCCGCCGCTTAACGTAATATCTGTCAATGGATTCCATGCCTCCTCGACAATCTGCTGCACATTCATCTCCCTGCCATTTCGTATATTCCACGACCTTGGATTATGGCATCCCTTGCAGTAATGGGGACAGCCGGCAAAGAAAATAACCGTACGTAATCCCTCTCCGTCGACGACCGAATCATGATAAATGGATAAAATCCGTGCTGTTTCCATCATACATGCCTCACCCTGTCCCGTTCTTCCGATGCTTTTGCTGTATTCCATTTATCCATCGTTCCTACCAGATAGCCGGTAATACGGCGAATCCGGTCAAATTGTCTTTCATCCGCGATTTGACAGCTTGGACATGCGTTATCGATCGTTCCGGTATAGCCGCAGCTTTTACAGCGGTCGACCGGATGGTTTACACTGCCATAGCCAATACCGCTTTCAGCCATGGTTTTCACAAGAGTATCGATAGCTTTTATATTTTTGCTGACATCTCCATCTACTTCAATATAAGTGATATGACCGGCATTGGTATACGGGTGATAGATGGCTTCCCGTTTTATTTTCTCCACAGCTCGAATCGGATAGTACACAGGGATATGAAACGAATTTGTATAATAATCTCTGTCTGTAATGCCTTCTCTCATCCCAAAATCCTTGCGATCCTGCTTCACAAATCGGCCGCTCAGCCCTTCTGCCGGTGTTGCAATCAGCGAATAGTTCAAATCATAATCTTCTGCAGCCTCGTCACACTTCTTCCGTAAAAAGGCAACAATCTCTTCTCCCAGCTCCTGCGCCTGTTCTGATTCTCCATGATGCTTGCCTGTCAATGCTTTTAAACACTCCGCCAGGCCAATAAAACCGACACTTAAACTCCCCTGCTTCAATACCTCTTCCAATGTATCCTCTGGATTTAGTTCGTCACTGCCTGTCCAGACGCCCTCTCCATGCAAAAAAGTGAAGTTATTCACAAGTTTATTCGCCTGAAATACATACCGTTCATACAATTGACGAATGACCATTTCCGTATAGACCTCTAATTTCGCCATAAATGCCTCGACGGTTGATGAGATCAGCGCTATTTTCACTAAATTAATACTGGTAAAGGAGATATTGCCGCGCCCGAGACTATTTTCTTCTCCATGACGATTAGCCATAATACGCGTACGGCAGCCCATATAAGCTACTTCCGAATCCGGGTTTCCTTCCTCATAATAAACGAAGTTGAATGGCGCATCGATAAAACTGAAGTTTGGAAAAAGCCTTTTTGCTGTTGTTTCCAGAGCCAGCTGATACAAATCATAGTTTGGATCCGCTTTATAAAAATTAACGTCTTTTTTCATTTTAAAAATTTGAATCGGAAAAATTGGTGTCTCCCCTTTTCCTAAACCAGCCTGTGTAGCTAAAAGAAGATTTTTTATAATCAGTCTTCCTTCTCTGCTTGTATCTGTTCCATAATTAATTGACGTAAATGGAACCTGACCGCCGCTTCTGGAATGGAGGCTGTTCAAATTATGAATAAACGCTTCACAGGCCTGGTAGCATTCCCGGTCCGTTTCCTCCCAAGCTAACTTCTCCAATTCCTGTGGAGCAAGGAGAAGCTGATATTTCTGTAATCTATGCAGCCGTTTTTGATAGGATTTCTTCACAAAGGGGGCTAAATCATAATCAAACGCCTGGAAGCTCTGTCCACCATGCTGCTGATTTTGATTGCTTTGAAAGACGATTGCCGCTAATGCCATCGCACTCATGATGCTTTGCGGGGAGCGCATATGTCCATGCCCCGTGTTAAACCCTTTTTCCAACAATTTACCTAAAGGAATTTGGCAGCAGGTCGCTGTCCCTGTGGGCATATAATCTAAATCATGAATATGAATATAATTATCCTCCATTGCCTGCTTCGCTTCCCGGCTCAACATCTTTTCCTTCGCATAAAGCTTTGCACTTTCACTGGCAAACTTGTTCATCTGCCCGCATGGTGATTTCCCGTCCACATTGGCATTCTCCTGTATTAAATCCTGATTGGTGCTGGATACAATCTCTTGAAAATCCTGCATTAAATCTGCTTCTGTACTTTCAGGAGCAGTCATTACTTCCGCCATCTCCTATTCCTCCTTCTTCGTCTCTGCAAATACGTTTCAACGCATCCAAAAAACTATATATAGTATGTTTAAAAACAAAGTAAAACTATATATAGTTCAATAGTAAAGGAGGTTAGAAAGGAGTTCAAATGGATATTTTATGACTTTTACCACTTTTTCTTCTCATTCTCTATCCCGATTATGAATTTTTTAAGTCATTTTTGAACCGATTCAAGCATTCCTTCCAGAAGCTGCTGCCGATTATCCTGCCGCAGGAATCCTTCTTCTGTGATTTTCTGCAGAATCTGCTTTTTTTGCTCCGGTGTGAAAGGCAGGTGGAGGATTCTTTTTCTTGCCTGATCAAGAAAGATAAGATCAGCTTCTATTTCTGCTGGCAGCTGATCCGCCAGCTTATTTTTTAACTGTTTTGCGTAAATTGGACTCGCGCCGCCGGTGGACAACGCAATGCTTAACGCTCCCCTTTGAAGAACAGCAGGAAAGGACACATCACTTTTCCATGCATCATTGGCAACATAAACCAACTGCTGCGCCTGTTTGTTTTCATAAAGGGAGAGATTCAGTTCTTTCTTATCTGTCATTAATAAAAGGAATAGACAATCAAATTGTTCTCCCTCGTGAACCTCTCTTTCCTGCCACTTGATTTTTCCTTTTTGATAAAGCTGCTGCAAAAATGGATGTAGTTTTGGCGCGATGATGGTGATAGCTGCTCCAGCATCTAAAAAATGACGTACTTTTCTCGCTGCAACAGCTCCTCCGCCGACTGCAATGACGGTCTGATTCTTTACCTCTAAAAAGAGCGGCATGTGCATCAGCTGACTTTTCCTTTCAGCAATGCTTCGACCCGGTCGACTAGGACTGTAACGAGCTGATCATCAAAACCCAAATACGGACAAAGAATAAATTGTTTATCTGTCCGTTCAGAGAGTTCATCCAACTTTTGGCGCAGCTCCCTCATTAATACACCGGAGAATAACAAATAGGGAACAACATACACCACCGAATTAGGACTTTTAAGCAATTGCTCCAGCCCCTCATCCAATGTAGGACGGGTTGCTGCCAGGTAACATGTATTTACTTCGTTTACCGGAGCTGCTTCCCATAATAAGCGTGCCATTTTGGCAAGGTCGCTATTGGCATCCGGATCACTGCTGCCCCGCCCGACAAGTAACACAGAAGCAGGTTCGCGTTCTTCATACACAGGCGGCTTACCGGTTTGCTTCAATCCTCCCATTTCCAGACGTTTGCTAAGTAAATCAATGATTGCCGGATCTACTCCCATCACCTTTCCATAGGTAAAGGTAACGTCTGGATAGCGTTTTTCTGCCTGCTCTATTTCTTTTGGGATATCCAGCTTTGCATGCCCTGCTGCAAGCAATAGAACCGGTACCACTGCAATCTGTGCTGCTCCCTGCCGGACACAGCTGTCGATGCCCGTTTGGATGGACGGCGAAGCAAGTTCGATAAAGCAGGCCTCCTGTATCTGAATCTGCGGATTTTTTTTCTTTGCTCTGTCTACAAAAGCCAGCAGCTCTTCATTCCCTCGTTGTACCCGGCTTCCATGCCCGATATATAAAATAGCCTGCATCCTGTATTCCCCTTTCTCTATTTCTCTTTCAAGTCTAGCAAACTTCCATTTAAAGAACGCTATTGATTGCAAAGCTGATATAAGCTTTAAGAAAAGGCCGCAGCAGCCAGCGGAGCTTCTTTTTGCAAAAGAACTTCCTGCAGAGCTTCTTCGGTTGGTTCCGATAATACCTCCGAAACTGCATAACCTGCGTTGACAGCAGCCTGCTTTGATTTTTCTCCAAAACAAATCACACGTGCATAGGTACTAATGTTTTCTGGCGTTTCTCCACAAGCTTGAAACCCTTCCGTCACTGTTTTTACAGAACGCGCATTAGGAAAAATGATTGTTTCGATCCGCTCCTCCTCCTGAAGACGGCTGAACGTTTGCTCCGTCTGCTGCACACGAATAAAGCTATGCGTAGCAATGAAATCAGGCTCAAATACGAATGGATAACGCTGCTCTTTTCGATGGAAGCCTTCCGGGTCTCCTAATATTACCAGCGGGGAAGCGTCGGGGCTCCGTTCTGCTATTTCTTTTCCAAAACAATGATAGGATTCTATGGCCTTTACTGTTTTTTTAGAAATTCCATAGAATTCGCCTTGAATCCTTCGAATATCGATTTTATTTGCCTGCAGGGACTCGAAGAAAATGTCCACACTTGCCGGTGATAAAAAAAGAAGATCCCGGTTTGCCGGAATATCGGCTTTTTTCAACAGATGCTTTTTCTTTTGCATCCGCGGAAATTCAAAAACTTCTGCCCCCTTTTCTCGTAAATGCTGTCCAATTTTACTCGGCTCTTCATTTGCCCGACCGAGCAGCAGATGCTGACTAAACAGCGGCTTGCTTTCAAACCAGCTCTCTCCTTTTTTCAGTGTGCTTACATCTCCTACTAAGATGATAGCTGGATTTTTAAACTGTGCCGCTTTTGCTTTCTGTACAATGTTTGTAAGATTCCCCTGCAGCGTCCTCTGTTTTCCGGTCGTGCCCCATTGAATTAATAAAACTGGCGTATCCGAAGACCGCCCATGTGAGATGAGCTGTTCTGAAATGTAAGGCAGGTTTCCCAATCCCATATAGAACGCAATGGTGTCGATCCCGTTCGCTAAAGCATGCCAGTCAATCAGCGGTTCACCTGAAGGCGACTTATCATGACCTGTAATAACAGCAAAGGATAAGCTATGCTCACGATGTGTAACAGGGACACCTGCATAAGCAGAAGCTCCAATTCCCGCCGTTATCCCTGGAACAATCTCGTAAGGCACACCGGCCTGTTCCAGTGCAGCTGCCTCCTCGCCTCCCCGGCCGAATACGCTTGGGTCGCCGCCTTTCAAACGTACCACGTTCTTTCCTTCTAAGCCATGCTTTACTAATAACTCATTAATTGCTTCCTGACGCAGTATATGTTTTTTAGGCATTTTACCACAATATATAAATTCTGCTTGCGGCGAAGCATATTCCAGTAAGAGAGGGTTAACCAGCCTATCGTATAAAACAACTTCTGCCTGCTGCAAATACGTATAACCTTTTAATGTCACTAACCCAATATCTCCAGGACCAGCTCCGACTAAATACACACATCCTGGTTTTGTCATCATTCGTCACCCTCATTTCATCCATTTCTAAGCTTTTTCGTATCAAATCGGCTATTCAAGTCAACAGCACTGCTTTTCTTAAAGTTAAAGAAGAGCAGGGCGATAACCACAGCCCTGTCTCTTCTTTAACGTTTTCAACTAATCATGAAAGTTTACTCCAGAAGTAACAGCCTTCACATACTCTTTTCGAACTACAAAATCACCGAAGTGTTCGCCATCCAGACGTTCTTTTGCATAATGCCGGATAATCGGCTGCAGCGTTTCTAAAATTTCTTTTTCTCCAATGCTTTCCCGGTAAATCTTGCTTAAACGCTGTCCGGCAAATCCTGCTCCTAAATACATATTATATTTTCCTGGGGCTTTCCCAATAAAGCCAATTTCTCCTAATGCTGCTCGTGAGCATCCGTTCGGGCAGCCAGACATCCGAATGACAATTTCTTCGTCACGAAGCCCTTCTTCTTCCAGCAGCGTTTCCAGTTTCTCAATCAAGGAAGGCAAATAACGCTCTGATTCAGCCATCGCCAAGCCGCAGGTCGGAAAAGCAACACAAGCCATGGAATTACGGCGTAATGCAGATTGCTCTTTTCCATCTGACAGTCCATACTGCTCGATAAGTGCGATGATCTCCTTTTTCTTCTGACTGGTGACATTTCCAATCACCAGGTTTTGATTCGCAGTTAAACGAAAATCTCCGGTATGAATTTTGGCAATTTCCCGCAGTCCCGTCATCAGCTGATAGTCTTCTTTATCCTGAATACGTCCATTTTGAATAAAAAGCGTAAAGTTCCAGCGATTCTTCGTCCCTTTCACCCAGCCATAGCGGTCGCCGTTATGGTCAAAATGAAAGTCGCGTGCTTCGTCCAGCTGCCAGCCTAAACGTTCCGTCAGCTCATTTTTAAGCCAATCAATTCCTCTGGCATCAATCGTATATTTAAAGCGTGCATATTTTCGTTCGGAACGATTTCCATAATCCCGCTGAATGGTAATAATTTTTTCGGCAACATCTGTGATTTGATCCGGCTTACAAAAACCGATAACTCTTCCCAGCTGCGGGTACGTATTGGTATCGCCATGTGTCATGCCCATGCCGCCGCCAACCGATACATTGAATCCTTGAAGCTGGCCATTCTCCAGAACAGCAATAAAACCTAAATCCTGGGAAAAGATATCCACATCATTGGATGGCGGAACTGCAATTCCAATCTTAAACTTTCTTGGCAGATAGACTGTTCCATACATTGGCTCTACTTCATCATTTTCTTTAGAATCAACCACCTTATCCCCATCAAGCCAAATTTCATGGTACGCATTCGTGCGCGGAGATAAATAGTCACTCAATACTTTTGACCACTCGTGGACTTCTGCATGCACCTCCGATTGATCCGGGTTAGGATTACACATAACATTCCTGTTAACGTCTCCGCAGGCTGCAAGGGTATCCATCAAAGCGTCATTAATCACTTTGATACTTGCTTTCATATTCCACTTTAAAATGCCATGCATCTGAAACGCCTGTCTGGTAGTCAATTTAATTGTCTGATTCCCGTAGGTGTTGGCCAATTCATCGATAACCAGCCATTGCTCCGGTGTAGCAACTCCTCCGGGCACACGGACCCGCACCATAAATTGATAGGCAGGCTCAAGCTTCTGCCGCTGCCGTTCGGTACGCAGATCCCGGTCATCCTGTAAATAGCTTCCGTGGAATTTCATTAACCGGTTATCGTCATCCGGGATACCTGCACTTAACGGATCACTCAGTGTTTCTTCCAATGTCCCGCGTAAATAATTACTCTCTTTTTTGATTCTTTCTACATCACTTGGCGGTCCATCCTGAATATGGACCGGTTTATGAACTGTTTTACTATCTGACATTTCTGATTCTCCTTTACTTACTAATAGACATCCCGCTGGTAGCGTTTCTCCTGCTGCATCTCCATTAAATAATGCTGCGCATCTTCTGTACTAAGATTTCCTTCCCTTTCCAGGATAGTCACTAGCGTATCGTGGACATCACTTGCCATGTTTTTCTCATCACCGCATACGTAGACGACTGCGCCTTCTTTCAGCCATTCATAAAGCTCCTTGCTTTGCTCCAGCATACGATGCTGCACATAGACTTTTTCTGCCTTATCCCGCGAAAAAGCCACATCTACTTTAGATAAAATTCCGCTCTTCAACCAGCGCTGCCAATCTGTCTGATAAAGAAAATCGGTAACAAAATGCTGGTCTCCAAAGAACAGCCATGACTTTCCTTTTGCTTCCATTATTTCACGTTCTTCTACGAAGGAGCGGAACGGGGCGATCCCAGTGCCCGGACCAATCATGATAATTGGTTTATCCGGATCAGCCGGCAGCTTGAAATTCGGGTTTTTATGAACATAAACGGAAAGGGTCTGACCCGGCTCTTTTCGATCTGCGCATTGCACAGAGCAAACACCGCTCCGCTCTCTGCCATAAGTTTGGTAACGTACTGCTCCAACCGTCAAATGTACCTCTTCCGGATTTGCTTTATAGCTGCTTGCTACGGAATATAGACGCGGCGGCATTTTTCGTAACAGCGCAATAAATTCCTTTGCCGGAAGATCCTTTATCTGATAATCACGAATCAAATCTAATAGGTCTCGCCCATATATATATTCCGTTACCGCTTCTTCGTTCCCCTGCTCCAGTAATTGCTGTAATTCTGGAATTTGCGTAAATTCCGCTATCTTTTTCAGTAATGGCTTTGTCAGTACAGTGATTTCATAATTTTTTTGCAATGCTTCTTGCAGAGGAACTTCATCCCCTTTTTTGTTCACTGGGATAAGCTCATCCGGAGCCCACCCTGTTTCTTTGATAAGCTCCTCGACAATGACCGGATCGTTTTCAGGATAAATCCCAATGCTGTCGCCTGGTTCATACTCCAGATTCGACCCTTCCAGCGACAATTCCATATGATAGGTTTCTTTATTGGAGCCGCGGCCATTTATATTCAGACTTTCAAAGATTTCTGCTTCAAATGGATTGGTTCTTGAAAATGCGGATGCTTGTGTTTCTACGGCAGCAGCTGCTTCAGCTATTGTCGGAGCCTGAACCGTTTCCTGTGACTCAGACAGCTTATTTAATACATTTTCCAGCCATTCCTCCGCCGCTTCATCATAATCCAAATCACAATCCACACGGTCGATGATTCGATTTCCTCCCAATTCTGCCAATCTCTCATCAAACTGTCTGCCAGTTTCACAGAAAAGGTCATAAGAGCTGTCTCCGAGCGCCAATACGGAATAATTCAAGTCCTCCAGCTTTGGAGCCCGGCGTCCGTGGAGAAATTCATGAAATTGAAGCGCTGTGTCCGGCGGATCTCCTTCTCCCTGTGTACTGATTACAACCAGCAGGTTTTGAAGATTTTTCAGCTTATTGGGTTTAAAATCAGCCATAGAGGCAAGGGTAACCTTCATTCCTTTTTCTTTCAGCTTTCCTGACACCTCTGTTGCCAATCCTTGACAATTCCCTGTCTGTGACCCGAAAAGCACCGTCACCTCTACCGGAGAAGCTTCTGTTACAGCAGCGGTTGGCAATTGCGCTGTGACTGCTTCTGCGACAGGTGCAGCCGGGGCGGCGCCGGCACTTTGTAAAGCAGAAAGATAACCGCCAAGCCATATTTGTTGGGTTTCCGTCAATGTTGGAAATAGACGATTGAGCAGCTCAACCTGCTCTTGATTAAATGGACTATTATTCACTTGAAATTGCAACGCTATCTACCTCTCAAAAATTAATTTTAGATTTAAATTTAAAGAGCGTGTTCAAATTGAACGTTCTCTTAACGTGCTGTGCGAACCTATTATTCTGGCAAATAATTTCTTTCTCGTAAAAATGCAATCATCTGATCAACGCATGCTTCAATCGAGTGCTGGTCGGAATCGACAACCAATTCCGGCTGCAGCGGTTCCTCATAAGGAGAGCTGATTCCAGTAAAATTACTGATTTCTCCTGTACGTGCTTTTTTATACAGCCCTTTCGGATCACGGTCTTCACAGGCTTCTAAAGAGCACCGTACATAAATTTCCACAAATTCATCCTCTTGAACCAGCGCTCTCACCCGGTTTCGATCCTCTGCAAATGGAGAAATAAATGCTGTGCAGACAATCAATCCTGCATCTACAAACAGCTTCGCCACCTCGCCGATTCGGCGGATATTTTCCTTTCGATCTTCTTCACCGAAGCCAAGTCCTTTATTCAGGCCGTGCCGGACATTATCGCCATCCAGCACATAGCTGTTTAAACCTTGTTCAAATAAACGATGCTCCAATGCATTAGCTAGTGTTGACTTCCCTGCTCCGGAAAGTCCGGTAAACCATAAAATACAGCTTTTATGCTGGTTTCTCTGCTGCCGTTCTTCCTTCTGTACAGCAGTTTCATGCCAAACGATATGTTTTGTTTCTTGTTTCAAATAAACACCATCCTTCTTTAACTGTTCATTCTGATGTATTTACTAAGGTTTAATGCATTAAATGCCCCCGCCTTCGTCATACGTGGAGCGACGCTCTGCTCTTGTAGACAAATAAAGACTGTAAACACCTGCCGTGGCAATGAAAACGGAAAGGATTACGAAAAGCGTATAATAATCCGTTGTTTTAAATAAAAGAATAAGACCATACGACAGTACTAATGAAATAACTGGTGAAACAACCCAGACTTTAATAATTTGTTTCACAATGCTCTGCTGCCACATTTGAAATCCTTTGTCTGCTGTACCAATGCCAACGATGGCAGAGGTTGTTATTTGTGTCAGCGGCACCGGCAAACCAAAAATGGACGCCGTTATCACCAGACTGCCTCCCGTCAAAGAAACAGCACTCCCCTGCAGCAAGGACAGCCGCGTAATTTTTTTCCCGTTTGTTTCTAAGACACGGCCTCCCAGTAACACTGCTCCAAGAGATACAAAAAGTCCGCCAATCAATACAGCCATGGTCACATCAAGCAGCCCGACACCAACTAACGGGCCGACAGCATTAGCTACATTATTCATTCCAGCAGCATATGCCTCGATACAGCCGGCCGCGATAAGCAAAAAAGCCAGTGGTTTTTTCCATTTACCAAGCTCTGTAAGCTCCTTCCAGCGGTTTTCCGCATAGCGTATCCATTTGCCTAACACCAATCCAAGCAAAAACGCGGTAATCGGCGTAATCAGCCAAAAGGCAATGATGATGAGCAGCTGATCGAATAGGAGCGCCTGATAAGCGATACCTGCTCCAATAATTGCACCGACAACCACTTCACTCGTAGACAGTGGTATCCCTAATACGTTGGCAAAGAATAAAGTGAGACAAGCTGCCGCTAGAATAATGATGACAATTTCTACGTCAAGGACTCCCGGGGAAATGATTCCATTTCCAATCGTGCGGACAACCTCGCCTCCAGATAAGGCACCTAATAAGGCGAAAATACTGACCAGGATCATTGCCGTCCGTTTCTTAGGGATAGCACCGCTCCCATAAGCCGGCCCCATCGAAGCAGCCGTTCCGCTGGCTCCAATGTTCATCGCAAAAAATAAAGCAATTATAAAAGCAACAGCAACCAGCATAATTCCAAAACACCTCTCTCTTTCTTACTTACACACTTGCTTGCTGCTGCATCCCCCGGATAAGCACCTCGACAACCTCTTTCCGGCTGAATTCAGGAGGAGGAGTAATTCCCTTGGTCAACATCTCTCGTACCTTTGTTCCGGACAAAATTACATGGCTTTCTTTGTCATGAGGACATGTTTTCGTCGATGCCATATTCCCGCATGCTTTGCAATAAAAGCTATGCTCAAAAAATAATGGCGTAATCTCGAGATCTTCTTCTGAAAATTGCTGGAAGATAACCTGCGCATCATAGGTTCCATAATAGTCGCCTACCCCTGCATGGTCCCGGCCGACAATAAAATGGGTACAGCCATAATTTTTACGGACTAATGCATGAAAAATCGCTTCTCTTGGTCCGGCATAACGCATCGCTGCTGGAAATACAGCGAGAAATACCCGGTCACGCGGATAATATTTGGACAATAGCACTTCATAGCTTTCCATTCTGACATCTGCCGGAATATCATCTGCTTTCGTATCTCCTACCAGTGGGTTTAAGAATAACCCATCCACAATTTCGAGTGCTGATTTCTGAATATATTCATGAGCCCGATGAACCGGATTCCTTGTTTGAAAGCCGACTACCTTTTTCCAGCCTTGTTTTTCAAAATGCGCTCTGGTTTCTTTTGGATCGAGATAATATGCTTGAAAACGATCACGCTGCAGCCGCTTGGTTAATGTAATTGGACCAGCTGCGTAATAATCAGGACGTTCAAACAGCTTCTTCACACCTGGATGCGCCTGATCATCCGTCCGGTATACCTGTTTTGCCTCTTTCCATTTATTCGGTTCATACACCTCGGTAATATCGATGACGCCGTACACCTTATTATTAAAAGTCAGCTTGGCGCGTGTTCCGATTTCCAATGTGTTTGCTGCTGCCTCTGAAATTGGCAATGTGATTGGTATACTCCAGACCGTTCCATCTGCTAGACGCATATCGCTGACTACCGATTCGTAATCTGCTTTTCCCATAAAACCTGTTAACGGGCTGAATCCGCCAATACCAATCAGTTCTAAATCGGAAAGAGCAAAGGAATCCAGCTCTATTTCCTGTGTGATTCCCTGTGTATCATAATCTGGCTCATACTGTTGAATCAATGTTCCTCCATGTGGAGCAATGGTTGTCATAACGTTTACCTCCAATAATATTCAATTTCATCCTGGCTAGATTGCTTATTTTTCCTGGTGTAAGCCGCATTCTGTTTTATTTGTGTCTGCCCATCTGCCGCTTCTTGCGTCTTCCCCTGCCAACACCGCTTTTGTACAATGTTCACAGCCAATGCTCGGGTAATTCTTATCATGAAGCTCATTATAAGGCAGCTGATGCAGGCGGATATACATCCAGATTTCTTCTTCTGTCCAATGAATCAAAGGACAAATTTTAATCGATTGAAATCGTCTGTCTTGATTAACAAATTCCGTATTTGCTCTTGTCGGTGATTGCTCTCTTCGTAAACCGGATATCCAGGCAGTGTATTGATTTAATTGCTGCTCCAAAGGAATCAGCTTACGAATACTGCAGCATAAATCGGGGTTCACCTTCCATAGTTCAGGACCATGAACTTTCGCCTGCTCCTCCGGTGTCAGCTCCGGTTTCGTCATTTCAATCCGTAAACTCGGATACCGTTCTTTTACTCGATTAATGAGTTCGTAGGTTTCTTTAAAATGAAAATCGGTATCCAGAAAAACGATGACAGCATCTTTTTTTACCTTATGGATCATATCAATCAAAACAATACCTTCCGCCCCAAAGCTGCAGGCGTAGACAAGCTCATCACCATAGGACTGATATGCCCATTTCAATATCTCCAGGCTGTCTTTCTTTTTAAGCTTTTGATTCAGAGATTCATAATCCTCTGCCTCAGCTTTTTGATAGGTTAATTGCATGCATAAACCTTCTTTCTCAGATAATACTTGACCATTAAAAAAGACGCCGCTCCTCCAGAATTTCTTCTGAACAGAACGCCGCCTCTAGTTGTCTAGTCAGCAGTGTTTTTTTCGTGATTACTTTAATCTTACTTTTTCATTTTTCTCTAATTGGATTACCTTTCCATCCTGGACCACAATCGTTATGGTGCCATAATTCAAGTCATTTAATAATTCCTTCAACTTCACATAAAAATCATCCATTTCATGCTCTTTTGACATGTTATCTTCCCCCTAATTATTTTTCGTTGCTTGAGGAAGTTCAATTCCCTGTAATTTGATAAGATTTATTAGTATTCTATCCATATTTCTGCCTTTTGTCAATCACTCATTTAAAAATTTTTAAATGCAATGAAAATTGCTTTGATTTTCTGTTAAAAAACAAGGAAAATCACTTGATATTAAACAACAGTATTCTTGCCAAAGAGATGTCCGCTGCGATGGTTTTCGACGGGACAAGTAATCACAGCAACGGTTTTAATAGACCGAGTAATCGCAGGTCTCAATGTTATCAGGTTAATACGCCGCTGCGGAAAAACACTACGCTTTCCATGGGCTTGCGCTCAGCCTCCTTTAAAGAAGACTTGCTGATTGGCAAGCCGTCAGGCGCAGACAGAAGCAAAGTCGCACTTATGCCCCGAGGGTAGAAAAAAAGAAGTTCGCTTTTTTTCTGCGGGGTCTTCCCACTTCGCTTTCCCATAGGAGTCTACGTGTTTTTCCTCCGCTAGATAGGTTTTATTACTATCTGTATCAAAAATTGATAACATTCACTAACCTGACAACATTGGTAATCACAGTACCAACTATAGCTCTGTCTGTGCCTGCCGGATTGCCAGTCAGCAAATCTTCTTTAAAGGAGGCTGAGCCAGGAGCTCGCGGACAGCAGAGTGGATAAATTACTCACCCATGACCACCGGTGGAACTACTATCTACAGCTTTTTATACTTTCTGGGCTCTTAAAAAACCTTTATATTAGCTATAATGCTTCTTCATTTATAAATTATTTCCCTATCAAACTTCATAAAAAAGTATTCTTATCTTAATGATATGATTTAATTTCAAAAAAGACACTTTTTCAGTTATTATATTTCAAAAAAACACGAAATAATGGCTCACACTGCGAATGGTTTCGCTCCAAGCCACTATTTCGTGCCTAAAAAGTTAATTCACTTTAAGCTGACAAATTATCCTTAATACACATGCTCCACTTCATAGCCTTTGTCTTCAAGCTCTGTGATAATACTTGGTTCCACGGTAAAGTGTGCTGTGCCTACGAAAACAAAATACACCTGACCGCTGTCCTCCTGTAAAATGTCATCCAGGCTGTTGGCCATATCAATATTCCGGTTATCATTTAATTCTTCCATATATTCCGCATTGATTCCAGCTTCTCCATAGTCATCAGACATCGTTTCCATTGCTTCGATGTCTCCTTCAAGCCAAGCTTCAGCAAGCTCCTCCATCTCTTCTGGAGCCTCTTCATAGCCATCAATCGCTAGTTCCAATGTCTGTACTTGTGTTTCCATCGAATAGCCGCTCAGCACTTCAAATTGTTCCTCTGCACTTTCTAATGAAACAATTTCTTTTTCATCCTCTGTTGCTTTTTCAAGGAAGTATAGGTCAACGGCTTCTTGTGAATCGACGTCACTGGACATGGTTGTAAATTCAAGCAGCATCATCTCTACAAACCATGGCTGAAATTCATTCATTGTTTCCAAATCTAATCCATTCTCTTCAAAAATAGAAGCAAGCTCTTCATATGTCTCATCGGAAAGTTCATCTTCCAATGTTGTCCCCTCTTCCAGCATGGCATACTCTAAAACTTCTTCCTGAGCTGGCATTTCCTCCAGCAGATTAAATTCTGGCAGTACCACATCCGCACTGTCAAACGCTTCTTCAATCGCAGGATCTAATGGATAAAAGTCATCCGTTCCTAAATGGATGGTTCCCTGTAAGTACATTTCGGTGTCACCGGATTCGACCTTCCATAAGAAACCGCCTTTTCCTTCACCGCTCTCTGTTTCTTCGTCTGCCTCATCAGCACCAGCCTCCTCCTCTTCTGTTGCCGGCTCCTCTGCGGCGGGATTTTCTGTTTCGGACGCACCCTCATCTCCGCTGCATGCCGTAAGTATACCGGCAAGCAAAAGCGTGAATAATACTAATAAAAATTTTTTCATTCCCATTTTCCTCCTTTAGTCTGCATCATCATTTTTGTTTATAAAAAATACAATACGTTCATTCTAACAGAATAACTTGAGTATTTGGAAAGCTTTTGAAATAATTCTGTATTTTACTCACAACGAATCGCCCTTAACGATTTACTATGAATGATTATTTATGTACAAACTCATTTACTAAAATACTTTTTATCACATGTATCATACGCATCAATGTACAAAAAAAAGCGGCTTCCGCAGAAGCCACTTTTTTATTTCACCTTATAATCATACTTAGCCGATAGAACCTTCCATCTCGAAGCTGATCAATCGATTCATCTCAACAGCATATTCCATTGGAAGTTCTTTTGTAAATGGTTCAATGAAGCCCATAACGATCATTTCTGTTGCTTCTTCTTCTGATAAGCCGCGGCTCATTAGATAGAAGAGCTGTTCCTCAGATACTTTCGAAACTTTTGCTTCGTGCTCTAAGGAAATATTGTCGTTTAGAATTTCATTGTACGGAATCGTATCTGAAGTAGACTCGTTATCCATAATCAGTGTATCACACTCAATATTGGAACGAGCTCCGTCTGCTTTACGTCCAAAGTGTACCAGTCCGCGGTAAGATACTTTTCCGCCTTGTTTAGAGATAGACTTCGAAACAATGGTAGAAGAAGTATTTGGAGCCAAGTGATGCATTTTCGCACCAGCATCCTGTAATTGTCCTTTTCCAGCTAAAGCGATAGAAAGCGTATTTCCGCGTGCGCCTTCTCCTTTGAGCAGGATAGCAGGATATTTCATCGTTAACTTCGAACCAATGTTTCCGTCAATCCATTCCATGGTTGCGTTCGCATCACAGGTCGCACGTTTCGTAACCAGGTTATAAACGTTATTTGCCCAGTTTTGAATCGTTGTATAACGGCAGTAGGCATCCTTTTTAACAATAATCTCAACAACAGCACTGTGAAGCGAGTTCGTTGTATAAACAGGTGCTGTACAGCCTTCTACATAGTGTACAGATGCTCCTTCATCAACAATGATAAGCGTACGTTCAAACTGTCCCATATTTTCAGAGTTAATACGGAAGTAAGCTTGTAATGGCGTTGTTGCTTCCACGCCTTTTGGCACATAGATAAATGAGCCGCCGGACCAAACTGCCGAGTTTAATGCAGAGAACTTATTGTCTGAGTAAGGAATAACCTTACCAAAATACTCTTTAAACAGCTCCTCATTTTCTTTAAGTGCTGTATCTGTGTCCTTAAAGACGATACCAAGCTCTTGAAGATCTTCTTTCAAGCTGTGGTAAACAACTTCTGATTCATACTGTGCAGATACACCGGCAAGATATTTTTGTTCTGCTTCCGGGATACCTAATTTATCAAACGTCTGCTTGATTTCCTCAGGCACTTCATCCCATGTTCTCCCTTGTTTCTCAGAAGGTTTCACATAATAAACAATCTCATCGAAGTCTAAACCAGTAAGGTCTCCGCCCCATTGCGGCATTGGACGGCTATAGAAATGCTCCAGCGCCTTCAAGCGATAATCCAGCATCCACTGCGGCTCTTCCTTCATTTTCGAAATTTCTTTAACAATATTTGGCGTTAATCCTTTTTCTGTACGGAAAATAGATACGTCTTTATCGTGAAATCCATATTTATACTCTTCCATTTCCGGCATATTTTTTGCCATTGTTAATAACCTCCCTCTGACAGATTAAAAACTCTGTCTTATTCGTTGTGTACACCCTTTTCCATGGCTTTCCAAGCGAGTGTTGCACATTTGATCCGTGCAGGAAATTTGGAAACTCCCTGAAGTGCTTCAATATCTCCCATCTCCTCTGAATCGATGTCATGTCCTAACATCATTTCAGAAAAGTTTTCCGACATTTTCAACGCTGCTTCCACTTCCATTCCCTTGATTGCCTGTGTCATCATTGATGCGGATGCCATACTGATTGAACAGCCTTCTCCCTGGAATTTCGCATCCTTTACAATACCATCTTGTACATCTAATTGTAATTGAATACGATCCCCGCAGGTCGGATTGTTCATATCTACTGTCACAGATTCTTTCTCCAAGGTTCCTTTGTTACGCGGATTTTTATAATGATCCATAATAACTTGTCTATAAAGTGTATCGAGGTTATTCAAAGCCATTCCCAAAATACTCCTTTGTCTTTAACAGCCCAGCTACTAAAAGGTCAATATCCTCTTTGGTATTGTAAAGATAGAAACTTGCTCTGGCTGTTGCTGTTACATCCAGCCATTTCATCAAAGGCTGTGCACAATGATGTCCGGCACGAACAGCGATTCCTTCTGCGTCAAGCACGGTTGCTGTATCATGCGGATGTACATCATCCAGATTAAACGTAACCAGCCCGGCTCGTTTCTCCGGTCCATAGAGCTGAATACCATCGATGGTGCGCATCTGTTCCAGTGCGTAGGCTGCCAGCTCTGTTTCATGAGCTAGTATTTCATCTTGACCGACTTCATGGAGAAAGTCGATTGCTGCTGCAAGCCCAATTGCTCCTGCAATGATAGGTGTACCGCCTTCGAATTTCCAAGGCAGCTCCTTCCATGTAGAATCGTATAGATTTACAAAGTCAATCATCTCTCCGCCAAATTCAATCGGCTCCATGTTTTCTAAAAGCTCCTGCTTCCCATAAAGGACGCCAATGCCGGTCGGCCCGCACATCTTATGCCCTGAGAAAGCATAGAAATCGCAATCGATATCCTGGACATCCACGTTGATATGCGGAGCGCCCTGGGCACCATCCACAACCATCACAGCTTGATGCTGATGTGCAATTTCTGCTATTTCTTTTATTGGATTAATCGTTCCAAGAACATTGGAAACATGTGTTATCGCAACGATTTTTGTTTTTTCATTCACTGTATTCTTTACATCATCTAATAAAATTGAACCGTCTTCCTGCAACGGCAGATATACCAGACGGGCTCCAGTTACTTTAGAAACCTGCTGCCATGGAATCAAATTACTATGATGCTCCATTGGCGTAATTACTATTTCATCATCCGGGCCGACGTTATCCATTGCATAGCTAGATGCTACCAAGTTGAGTCCCGCTGTTGTACCCCGGTTAAAGATAATTTCTTTCGTGCTTCCCGCATTGATAAACTCCCGGACCTTTTCGCGTGCTCCTTCGTATTGATCGGTTGCTCTTGACCCGAGGGTATGGACCCCGCGGTGAACGTTGGAATTATTTTGATTATAATAATCATTCACCGCTTCAATCACCTGAATCGGCTTTTGCGACGTCGCAGAAGAATCCAAATATACTAAGGGGTGCCCATTTACTTCCTGTTGAAGGATTGGAAATTGTTCTTTAATGGCCTTTATATCCATTAATAAACTTTCCTTTCAATCACTTGTGTTAATTGCTTACGTACAGATTCAATTGGAATTTGAGCTACCACAGGAGCCAAGAAACCATGAATAACTAGACGTTCTGCTTCTTCACGCTCTAACCCTCTGCTCATAAGATAGTACATTTGCAGCGGATCCACACGGCCTACAGAAGCAGCGTGACCTGCTGTTACATCATCCTCATCAATAAGAAGAATTGGATTGGCATCTCCACGGGATTTTTCACTCAGCATCAATACTCGGGACTCCTGCTCAGAGTTCGATTTTGTACCGCCATGTTCAATTTTACCGATAGCATTGAAAATCGTAGATGCAGAACCCTTCATCACACCGCGCTGTAAAATATACGCATCGGTTTCTTTTCCAAATTGGCGAATGCTTGACGTGAAGTTCTGTGTCTGCTTTCCGCGCCCGACAGATACTGCTTTTGCTTCGGAAGCTGAATTATCCTCCATAAGGTAGGTAATGTTTTCAGAAACCGTATTTCCATCGTTCATTTGTCCAAGTGCCCAGTCAATTCTTGCATCACGCTTAGCAACACCGCGACGGTTCACATACGTGGTTGTGCCGGCTGCAAAGTTATCTACTGCACCATAAGCAACCTGTGCGTTATCATGCGCAAATACTTCCGTTACAAGGTTCGCAACGTTTTCTTCTGTATCATTATGAGAAATATAGTTTTCTACATAGGTTAATGAGCTGCCTTCTTCTGCTACAACAAGTACGTGATTCAATAATGCGCTGCTGTTATCTTCCTGCCAGAAGATGGCTTGAAGCGGTTCTTCCACCTGTACATTTTTAGGAACATATACAAATACGCCGCCGTTCATCAGTGCTGCATGAAGCGCTGTTAAACGGTTCTGATCAACAGCAACTGCATCATTCATATAATATTTTTCAACCAGCTCGCTGTGCTCTCTGACTGCTGTAAAAATATCTGTAAAAATAACCCCTTTATCCTGAAGCTTCTGCGCAAGGCTGTTATATGCAGCTGTCTGATTACGCTGAATATATAGGTTCTCCATGCTGGCATCTTCATCGAAGTATTCTTTTAATTCTTCAGGCAGTTCATCAAGAGAAGCAATTTTTGCCGCTTCTTTATAGGAATGCTGGAAATCTGTAAAATTCCAGTTTGAAATCTTTGTTTTATCTGGTTTTGGCATTTCTAGCGAATCAGCCATTTCCAAAGCTTTGGAACGAAGCGTAGCCATCCAGCCGGGTTCATTTCGTTCTTTGGAAAATGCCTGGATATATTCTTGATTGAATAGAAGCTTTGTTTCTACAGTCATGATTATCCCTCCTTACATTACGCGTTTTGTTCTGCAGTTTCTTCGTCTTCGATTCCTAATTCTTCTTTAATCCACTCATAACCTTCTGCTTCAAGACGTTTTGCAAGCTCTGGTCCACCAGATTTCACAACGCGTCCCTGCATCATTACGTGTACAAAATCAGGCGTAATATAGTTTAATAGACGTTGGTAGTGAGTAATAATCAAGCATCCAAAATTATCCGAACGCATTTGGTTGATTCCTTTTGACACTACTTTTAATGCGTCGATATCCAGACCTGAGTCAATTTCATCAAGGATAGCAATGTTTGGCTCTAACTGCATTAATTGCAGGATTTCGTTACGCTTTTTCTCCCCTCCGGAGAAGCCTTCGTTAAGGTAACGCGTTGCCATATTTTGATCAATATCAAGGTAATCTAAGTCCTTATCCAATTTTTTGATGAATTTCATCAATGGAATTTCATCGCCTTCTTCACGTTTTGCATTAATCGCAGAACGTAAGAAGTCAGAAGTAGTTACACCGCTGATTTCACTTGGGTACTGCATTGCTAAAAACAGGCCGGCACGGGCACGTTCATCTACTTCCATCTCTAAAACATCTTCCCCGTCAAGGGTGATGGATCCTTCTGTTATTTCATATTTAGGATGACCCATAATGGCAGATGCCAATGTGGATTTACCTGTACCATTCGGTCCCATGACAGCATGGAATTCTCCACCTTTAATGGTTAGGTCTACCCCTTTTAATATCTCCTTATCTTCAATAGATACGTGAAGATTCTTAACTTCTAATACTGAGCCTGACATAAATCATACCTCCAAAAACTGTATTTTAAATGAAATGAATATGATATCCATTCTCAATTTATTCTCATTACAATCTTAAAGCATTTCAAATTAATTCGCAACTGTTATCATTCGTCTTTAAAAAGCTTTTAACTATGCTTCTTTAGACGCTTTTTTCAAGGTCTGTTTCCATTTAAAAAGCTGATGCCCCGTGACATCAGCTTTTGTTATTTTTATCTTAAATTACCAGAAACTGCTTCTGTAGAAAGTCTCTTCGCCTTTTGGTATTCCTGTTCTCTTTCTTTTTCCACTTTTAACTTTTTATTCAAGCTTCGGTCATATTCCTCGTAATTGACACCTCTTGATTGACCAATTCCTTTTTCCATTTCCGAAGTGTAACTTAAACCATTTTCAGTGGTAATAATAAATCATCCTTTCGGTTTGTTTAACACATTCAATATGCTAACACAGGTATGATTCCCGCTCAAAATCGATTTAAACTTATATTTTCGGATAATTTATGAAAATCTTTCGCTATAGATGGATATACTCTCACATTCTTAGTATTCTTCGGAAATGCTCTTTATTCTGCGCCAGTTGGTGTTGGAATTACAGCACCATCATAGTTATCCGTAATAAAATCCTGGATTTCTTGAGATTGCAGTACCTCTACTAATGTATTTAATGCTTCGCTGTCTTTGTCTTCTGAACGTACAGCTATAACATTTACATAATCTGATTCATCGCCTTCAATAAAAAGCGCATCTTCAAGTGGATTTAATCCTGCTCCGATAGCAAAGTTGGTATTAATAACCACTAACGAATCTTCTTCACTGTTATAAATATCCGGTGTAATCTCAGGCGCAACATCCGGGTGGAAGGATAAATCTTTCGGATTTTCCTCAATATCATCTATTGTTGCAGCTACTTTATCCACATCTTCATTTAATGTAATTAATCCATTTGCTTCAAATAAAGATAAAATTCTTCCCTGATCTGATACAGAGTTACTTAATACCACCTCTGTTCCCTCTGGAATATCATCAATACTTTCAATACCTTGAGAATAGACTCCCATTGGTTCTACATGAACTCCGCCGATAGATTCGATTTCATATCCGGCATCCTCTATTGTTTGGTCAAGAAACGGCTGATGCTGGAAGAAGTTCGCATCCAGTGTCCCATTATCTAAATCATCATTCGGTAAAACATAGTCTTCATACTGTTCAATTTCTAATGTAATTCCTTCTTCTTCTAATAACGGTGCTGCTTCTTCTAAGATTTCAGCATGCGGGATACTGGAAGCACCTACTGTAATTTCAGTTGGCTCATCCCCTTCACTGCCTGTACCTTCTTCGTTGTTGGAAGAATCACCATTTCCTCCGCATGCTGCTAATAATAAAATCAAACTCGCAACTGCTAAAAACCAAAGCTTTTTCATGTTGAACGCCCCTTTTTATTTTTTATTATGTGAATCAAGAAATTCTTGAATAGCACCTTTTTTAACGCTTGTCTATCTTTCTGGTTATAGCATCCCCAATAAATTGGAAGATAAATACGATAATCACAATGATGACTGTGCTGACAAATACAACATCCCAGCTTTTCCGCTGAAATCCGAAATAGTAGGCATGGTTCCCTAATCCGCCTGCTCCAATCGCTCCTGCCATCGCTGTATAACCGATTAAAGCAATCGCTGTAACCGTCAGCCCTGATACAAGTGCAGGCTTGGACTCTGGAAGCAGCACCTTAAAAATAATCGTACTTGCTTTAGCCCCCATTGCTTTGGCAGCTTCTACAACCCCTTTATCTACTTCCTTCAATGCGATCTCCACTAATCTTGCATAGAATGGAGCAGAACCGAGAATTAAAGCCGGTAAAGCAGCATTAGGTCCGCGCAGTGTCCCCACTACAAAATCAGTGAAAGGAAATAACAGCAGGATCAATATAATAAACGGAACAGCACGAAATACATTGACAAATGTTGCAACAACAAAATTAATCAATCGATTTTCCCAAAAGTTCCCTTTCGACGTTAAAAATAACAGCAGGCCTAAAAGTAAGCCAATAATGGCTGTGCCGACTAAAGCTATAATGGTCATGTAAAGTGTTTCTTGAGAAGCTTCTACTAAATCTTCTATCGTAACGTTTGGAAATAATTCCTCAAGCATGCTGAATTACCTCCAATTCAATAACATCCTGTTCCTCCAGGTACTTCATTGCCTCTTCCTGCTGATTTCCAATCAGCTGAACAATCAATGTCCCATAGCTCCCGACCTGTGTCTGGGTGATTTTCCCCTGCAAAATATTAACATGGATATCAAAATTCTTCACAAGCTGGCTGATTACAGTCTGGTTTGCACTTTCTCCTAAAAACTGTATCCGTAATAACGCGCCCTCTTGATATCTTTCCTTCAACTCTGTCATGTCTTCCTCTTCCTCATCTGATCCAGTCAGCTGTTCAACAAACTTCTGTGTTACCGGCTGCTTTGGTCTGGTAAATACATCGAGAACCGTTCCTTCTTCTACCACTTTCCCTTGTTCCATCACAGCAACCCGATTACAAATTTTGCGGATCACATGCATTTCATGGGTAATTAAAATAATGGTTAGACCCAGTTTTTCATTAATATCCTGCAATAAACGCAGGATTTGATTCGTTGTTTCTGGGTCAAGTGCAGAGGTTGCTTCATCACAAAGCAGGACCTTCGGAGAGTTTGCTAATGCTCTTGCAATTCCGACCCGCTGCTTTTGTCCGCCGCTTAACTGTGCCGGGTAGGCATTTTCCTTGCCTGCCAAGCCAACTAATTCAATCAATTCCAGCACCCGCTTTTTCCGGTCGCTTTTCTCCACACCGGAAATCTCAAGCGGAAATTCAATATTTTCAGCGACTGTCCGGGACCAGAGCAGATTAAAATGCTGGAATATCATTCCAATATCCTGTCTGGCAACACGTAAATCCTTTTTCGATAAGGATGTAATTACCTGATCGCCGATTTTTATCGTACCTGATGTCGGTTCTTCCAATCTGTTAATCAAACGGACAAAAGTACTTTTTCCCGCGCCGCTATATCCGATTACGCCATAAATATCTCCATCTGCTACGTTAAGATTTAAATTATCTACGGCGACAATGTCTTTTTTTTCTAAAGAGAATATTTTCTTCAATCCTTCAATGGATATCACTTTATTTCACTCCTATATGTGTACAAACCTATTTTATTGTGTACTCTATACTTTCCTCTTCATTGAAAAAGCGTCTTTCTGCAAGAGAACAGAAAGACGCTTTATTATACACAATATCGTCCATTGCTCCCTTATCTTTACAGTTTCCTGCAGGAATTGGCACCTTTTCAATGATTGAAGGTTGCCGCGGTTTCAATGGGCCAGTCCCTCCACCGCTCTTGATAAGAGTTTGCCTATTTTTAAATGAAGTGCCATTATAGTAGCATGCCATTTGTGCCTTGTCAATCACAATCCTCAGCCATTAACTCGGATTTCTCCATCTCCTGCTTATCGTCGTTAAACATTATCTTAATACAGAAAAAACTTAGTTGTTTATTGCTGTGAATAATTCCGGTTTGTATTTCATCAAATACTGGTAAATATTTGCAGTCGATTGAAACGTGTACACTTTCTCTACCATTTTACCGTTTTCCATAAATGCAAGACATGGCACACTTTCGACTTGATGAGACTGCATAAAATCAGGGTGCATGGACGCGTTCATTTCCGTAAAAATATCTGTTTTATGCAGCCTTTCTATTTTTTCAAGCATGGCGCGGGCTACCGTACATGTCCCGCAAAATGGTGTATAAATATATAGTATGAATCGCTGATGATTCTCTTCTTCTCCACTAAACTGTTTCAAGTTCATTCCCCTCAATCTTTTTCTTTCCATAAAATTATATATGCTGAGTGAAAGGGTTACACTGGTTGCGTATAAAACGATTTCCCATCTTTCCTTATTTATTTCCCCGGCGGATAGAATCCATTCTTATTTTAACGCTTTACGTTACCATTTTGCAAGATAATTGAGATTGATTCCAATGCGTTTTCCTGCCAGAATACTTGCCAACATTCTTTTTGGGGTGGCCGCAACCTCACGAAATTCACTGCTTACATAAATATGCTCTGCGTGCGGCAGTTCTCTGGCCAGCTGTTTTCGGAGTTTCATTCCCGAATCATCCTCGTCTACCAGAATAAATACATCTGTATCGTCCAAATGATAATATTCCAACAGCTCTTCAAATTTTTCTACACCGATGGTTCCATTTGTACAAACAATGGTGATGGTATTATCGTCAAGAATTTTTTCTAGATGCTTTTTATCAGATAACCCTTCAACGATTATGACTTTGTTGTAATCATCTTCCATCATCGTTTTGCACTCCTTATCGAAGTGATTAGGCTGAACATCCTTTTTAACCTAATCCTATCCTATGCTTTTTCTATATTATATGAAAAGAAAAGAGCTAACTATACACGAATGTGGAAAAGTCAGCTCTTTTTCACCTATTTTTAGTGCCTTTTTTGAAAATTCAGGAGCAGCGCCTGTATTTTCACTTTCTCTAAAAGTGTGTGTTCAAAAAGTCCGATAAATAGGACCAAGAAGTTCAAGGCGACCTGCTTTTTACGAACGGAGCGTATGCTTTATAATACGTGAGTATCGGAAAAAGCAGGTCAACGCAGAAATTCGCCGCGTCATTTTTATTGGACTTTTTGAACATCCTCTAAAATAGGTGCAATGTAATTTTATTATCCTTCAATGAATTCCTGATATGCTTTCACATCTAATAATTCCTCTAAATCCGCTTCATTCTCAAGTTCAATAACAATCATCCATGCTTTTTCATGCGGTGATTCATTCACAAGCTCTGGGCTGTCTTCCAGTTCTCCATTTACTTCTACCACTTTCCCGCTTACTGGAGCATACAGCTCGGATACCGTTTTAACAGATTCCACACTTCCAAATGGCTCTTCCAGCTCTAAAGAATCGCCGACTTCCGGTAATTCTACGAAAACAATATCGCCAAGCTCATCCTGTGCAAAGTCTGTAATTCCTATGCGAACTTTTCCATCTTCTTTTTTTACCCATTCATGTTCTTTTGAATATAAATAATCATTTGGCAAGCTCATTTCGTATCCCTCCAACAAAACTTTATTCTCTTTAACTATACATGGAAGTACTGCTCATTTCTAGCACTATTTCCAGACAGATTCATAGGTTTCTTCTTTAAATCCGACAGTTACTTTCTTGCCGTCGGTTAAGACCGGTCTTTTGATGAGCATGCCATCAGAAGCTAAAATCTCCGCCATTTCCTGCGGGGATAAATCATTTATTCTTTCTTTCAAATTCAATTCCCGATATTTTTTACCGCTGGTATTAAAGAATTTTTTAGGCGGCAGGTCGCTTGTCTCCATCCAAGACAGCAGCTCACTCGCACTTGGAGGCTCTTCTGCGATTGGAATCGCCTTATAATCAATTTGATTTGCATCCAGCCATTTTTTTGCATTTCGGCAGGTGCCGCATTTCGAATACCAATAAAAAGATAATGTCATTATTCTTCCTCCGCTTCTGCTATTGATCCTCTTTCGTTGGCCCCATAACACCGGGCACCTCTAAGCCAGCTTGTCTAAGCAGCACAGTCATTTGACCGCGGTGATGGATTTGGTGGCTGACCAGCATACGTAAAATACTTCCTTTTGGTGCAGGTCCGCCGAAATCACCTACTTCATTTACGAGCGCTTCATCTGACAGCTGCTCTTTTGCTTTCTCTGCAACGCTTGTTGAAATATTCTCATATGCTTCCAGTATGTCACTTGCTTTTGTTGGAACAGCGTCTGGATCATAAGGAGAGTCTAAATCGATTCCGACCAGGCTCATAAAGAAAACAGGACTATTTACCAAATGCCAGCCCAGCCAGCCGAGACTGTTATGTCCCTCTACAATTGACTGATTTAATTTATCATCCTCTAAAGCTTTTAATACAGATTTTGTACCGTCAGCAGACTGTGACCATTCTGTTAAAAAATCATTTAAATTTCGATACATACTTCATCCTCCTCCATATGATTTCCCTTTTTATTTAGCCTACCACGAAACTTTATCTTTAATCCAATATATTGAATTATTTCCGGCAAAAATTTAGATAGTTTAACATGACAAGACAATTCGTTATTAGGTACAATAATTAATAGATTTTGCTGTCTGATTTAAACAAGAGAAAGGACATATGTGAATGACATTGAGAGCTTTCCAAAATAAATGTGCTGCCATCGCAGAAAATAAAACATTTACGAATCTCATTATCGGCCTGATTTTACTAAATGCGATTATCGTCGGATTAGAAACCTATCCAGCTATTAATCAGCGTTACGAAGCGTATCTTTATTGGATAGATGCTGTACTTCTTTCCATCTTTACCATTGAAATCATGATCCGAATCATCGGCAGCTCCTCGCTTGTCCAATTTTTTAAAAACCCATGGAATATATTCGATTTTGTTATTGTAGCAGCAAGTATTGTATTTGTCGGTTCCAATTATGTGATCGTCCTGCGTATTTTCAGAATACTCCGGGTGCTCCGCGCCATTTCTATTATTCCGTCATTGCGAAAAATGGTGAACGCATTGCTGTTAACGATTCCCTCCATGGGGAATATCATGATCTTACTGACGATTTTCTTTTATATGTATGCCGTAGTTGGCACTATGTTGTTTCAATCTATTGCCCCAGAGCATTTTGGATCGCTCCATCGAACCTTACTGACTCTGTTTCAGATTCTTACTCTTGATTCCTGGGCAACAGGCGTTATGTATCCTATTTTAGAAGAAACAGGCTTAGCCTTAATTTACTTTATTTCCTTTATCCTTATCGGCGCATTTGTCATTATTAATTTATTTGTAGGGGTTATCGTAAATAATGTAGAAGAAGCTAACCGGGAAAATCAGCCGACTCCGACGGATTTAAAGCTGGAAGCGATGGATAAAGAGCTGAAAGAAATCAAGGCGCTGTTAAAGGAAAAATCAAGGAAAGATTAGAAGAATGAAAAGAGGCTGATTTCGCAGCCTCTTTTTAATGTGCTTAAACAATATATTTTTCTTCCTCAATAATCTTCGCAGCAATTTCACGTTTCTTCTTAACTACATTGATTGGGGTATGTCTTGTCAGCTTACGTAAAGAAGATAGCATGACGCGCAGCGAATCCCCTTCTTCCGCAGTAATCAGAATTTCTTTTGCTGCTGCTTCCATTCTGTTAAACGCTTCCTGTACATACACTTCCGTATATAATAATTTCAATTGTGCTTTTTCTGATCCAACATTAGAAATGGCTTTTTCCGTACGAAGGATAGCAGATTCCATATTAAATACCTCTGCTGTCATGTCTGCTAATTTAACAAGGATTTCCTGCTCCCGGTCTAATTTTTTGCCGTATTTCTGTGCAGCCAATCCAGCTCCGAGCAAGATGAGCTTTTTCGCGTTCCTCAATAAATATTTTTCCTGCTCTAATGCTTCTGTGCCGACTTCCTCCGGCATCATCATCATTAATTCTTCCTGCAGGCCCTGTGCCTTTTCCAATAACGGCAGCTCGCCTTTCATTGCTTTTTTCAGCAATGTTCCCGGCACAAGCAGACGATTGATTTCATTCGTTCCTTCAAAAATACGGTTAATACGTGAATCACGATAAATCCGTTCTACTTCGTATTCCTGCATAAATCCGTATCCGCCATGGAGCTGAACGGCTTCGTCCACTGCATAATCCAGCAATTCGGAAACCATGTATTTTGCCATCGAGCATTCAATTTGATACTCAGCAATCGCTCTGGCAACCTCACGTCCATCCTGCAGCTGTTCATCAGATAATGCACCCATCCGCTGTTCAAATAATCCGACAATCCGATAAACGGCACTTTCATTGGCATACAGTTTGGAAGCAATCGTTGCTAATTTTTCCTGAGTCAGCGAAAAGCTTGAAATCGGTGTTTGGAACTGCTTGCGCTCATTTGCATATTTTACAGCTAATTCCAAAGTACGCTTCGATGCTCCGATACCGCCGACAGCCAGTTTATAGCGGCCGACATTCAAAATATTAAAAGCAATCACATGCCCGCGGCCTTTTTCACCAAGCAGATTTTCTACCGGAACCTCGGCATCCTCTAAGACCAGTGTTCTTGTAGAAGAACTCTTGATACCCATTTTCTTTTCTTCCGGCCCTGTAGATACACCCGGATATTCTCTTTCCACAATAAAGGCGCTGAAATGCTCGCCGTCAATTTTAGCGTAGACGATAAAGACATCTGCAAAAGCAGAGTTGGTAATCCATTGCTTCTCACCATTTAAAATATAATGCGTGCCGGCATCGTTTAGTTTGGCTGTTGCTTTTGCACCAAGCGCGTCGGAGCCCGAGCTCGGCTCAGTCAGTGCGTAGGCAGCAATTAACTCGCCCGTTGCTAATTTAGGAAGATACTTTTCCTTCTGTGCATCGTTCCCAAAGAAGACGATTGGCAGGGAGCCAATCCCGACATGTGCGCCATGCGTAATAGAGAAACCGCCGGCCCGGGAAAACTTCTCTGCAATTAAGGAAGAACTGATCTTATCTAATGCGAGTCCTCCATATGCCTCCGGAACATCAGCACCTAATAAGCCTAATTCCCCGGCTTTTTTCAGCAAATCCACGGAATGCTCAAATTCTTGATTTTCCAGGTTATCGATTTTAGGAACGACCTCTCCCAACACAAAATCCTCCGTTGTTTTCGCAATCATCTTGTGTTCATCTGTGAAATCTTCTGGTGTAATGATGTCTTCTGCTGTAATATCCTCGACTAAAAATCCGCCGCCTTTAAATAATCTTTCTTTTGTTTCACTCATCGCAATATCCCCTTTTCAAATAGATTATAGAAGTTCAAATACCCCGGCTGCTCCCATCCCGCCGCCAATACACATCGTTACAATTCCAAATTGCTCATTTCTCCGCTTCATTTCATGCATTAAACTGACTGTCAGCTTGGTTCCTGTACAGCCCAGCGGATGCCCTAATGCAATGGCACCGCCATTTACATTCACTTTAGCCGTATCTAAATCCAATGCCTGGATAACTCGAAGTGCCTGGGAAGCAAAAGCTTCATTTAATTCAAATAAGCCAATATCCGCTAATTCCAACCCGGCCATTTTCACTGCTTTCGGAATCGCTTCTACCGGTCCGACGCCCATGATTTCCGGTGCTACACCAGCTACTGCAAAGGATCGGAATTTCAAAATCGGTGTGAGTCCTTCCGCTTCTGCCTTCTCTTTATCCATCAATAAAACAGATGCTGCTCCGTCACTCATTTGAGAAGCATTCCCGGCCGTGACACTGCCTTTTATATGGAAGGCCGGACGCAGGGAGCGGAGTGTCTCTGCATTTGTTCCCGCCCGAACGCCCTCATCCATTTCAAAGGAAAATGATTTCTCTTCAATCTTATTATTCTTCCCGACATAGCGTTCCTTCACCTCTACTGGAACAATTTCCTCTTGAAATAAACCGTCCTCTATGGCTTTAGCAGCACGTGCATGACTCTGTACTGCAAAAGCATCCTGGTCGTTTCTTGAAATCTCGAAACGGTTGGCTACTTCTTCGGCAGTGTGCCCCATGTTCATATAATATTCTGGTGCGTGTTCCACCAAGGTCGGATTAGGCTTAATCACATGTCCGCCCATTGGAATCATCGACATCGATTCTGCACCGCCAGCGATAATCGTATCTGCAGCGCCAACCATAATCCGTTCAGCACCATAAGCAATCGTCTGTAATCCGGAAGCACAGTAGCGATTTACGGTGATGCCCGGCACATCCTGACTTAATCCGGCGAGCCCGGCAATATTCCGGGCCATATTCATTCCCTGCTCTGCTTCCGGCATCGCACAGCCAATAATGACGTCATCAATCGAACCTTGATAATCGCCGGCCCGTTTTAACGTTTCTTTTACCGTAAGCGCTGCCAAATCATCTGGTCTGACATCCCGCAATGAACCTTTATTTGCTTTTCCTACCGGTGTTCTTGCACCAGCTACAATCACTGCTTCTTTCACGGACGTATCCTCCTTTGAACTTTCTTTAATTCCGTAATGGCTTTCCTTTGACGAGCATATGCTGCATCCTCTGCTGTGTTAGCGGTTCGGCAATAAGACTTAAGAAGGCCTCTCTTTCTAAATCCAGCATGACCTGTTCATCAATCTCCGTACCTTCTTTTATTCTTCCGCCAGATAAGACATAGGCCAGCTTTTCAGCAATTTTTAAATCATGCTCCGAAGCATAGCCGCTGTAATGCAGCGATTTAGCTCCCATGACCATGGCTGCATAGCCCGCTTCTCCGACAACTGGAATTTTCTCACGCGCAGGTTTCTCATATCCCTCATCGGCTAAAGCTAATACACGTTTTTTCGCATCATGGAGAACATGATCCGGGTTCCTGCTGATACGATCATTTTTATTGAGATAGCCATTCTCCATTGCTTCTCTTGCAGAAGTAGAAACTTTTGCTGTTGCTACTTTTTCAAATACATCATTCGCTACCTTGGTTAAATCAATATCTACACCTTCTGGGATATTACGAAGCTCTTTTAAATAAAGCTCTTTCGTTCCTCCCCCTCCAGGAATAAGACCGACACCAAATTCAACCAGCCCCATATACGTTTCCGGAGAAGCCTGAATCGCAGCAGCCGGCAACGATACTTCTGCCCCTCCGCCTAATGTCATATTAAATGGAGCAGCCACCACAGGTTTATCAGCATATTTAATATTCATCGCCATGTTTTGAAATTGACGGACAACGAGATCTAATTCAAATATATTATCATCCTGTGCCTCCATCAGCATCATTGCTAAATTGGCGCCGACACAGAAATTCTTGCCCTGGTTTCCAATCACCAGTCCTTTGTAATTTTTATTTACTTCCTCAATGGATTCATTGACCATCTGGATAATATCAAGACCGATCGCATTACTTCTGGAATGAAATTCTAATAAAGCAACATCATCCCCGATATCGATTAGACTGGCGCCGGTATTTTTCTTGATGACACCTTTTTGCTCCTTGATTGCTGCTAAGGAGATCTCTTTCTTATTGACGTCCTTTTGTTTATAGGCATCTTCATGAAAGAAGTAAATAGCTCCATTTTCCTTTTTATAGAAGGTTTCGTTCCCTTCCTCCAGCATATCCAGCACCCAGCTTGGCACCGCTGTCTCTTCATCCTGTATTCGTTCCACTGCGGCTCTTACGCCAATTGCATCCCATATTTCAAATGGTCCTGACTCCCAGCCAAATCCCCATTTCATCGCATCATCAATGGAGGCGACATCATCGGCAATCTCTCCGACTAAATCAGCAGAATATAATAATACCGGCTTGATAATAGACCAAATAAAATCGGAAGCTTTATCTCCCTTTTGGTTAATAAGCGCTTTCATTTTTCTGTTTAATCCTTTTTCCTGCTTAGCTAATTCAACAGCAGCTGTTTTCAGCTTCTTTCTTTCCTGATACTCCAGCGTGCTTGGATTTATTTCTACAATGCTTTTATCCTTCTTCTTTTCATAGAAGCCCTTCCCGCTTTTCGCACCAATCCATCCTTTTTCAATCATTTGCTTTAAAAAGTCCGGAACCGTAAAAATGGCTTTCTCTTTCGGATCGGATACATGGTGGTAAACATTATTCGCAACATGGTAAAAGGTATCAATTCCAACGACATCCAGCGTCCGGAACGTAGCGCTTTTTGGTCTGCCAATAAGCGGACCGGTAACCGAATCTACTTCACCGACACTTAATCCCTGCTTCTCCATTTCCTGGACAGTTACTAACAATCCGTAAGTTCCAATCCGGTTTGCAATAAAGTTTGGCGTATCCTTCGCTTCGACAACACCCTTGCCTAATACATCCTCTCCAAATGTTTTCATGAAGGAAAGCACTTCTGCCTTCGTTTTTTCTGCCGGTATGACTTCTAACAGCTTTAAGTATCGCGGCGGATTAAAAAAGTGCGTCCCTAAAAAATGCTCCTGCATATCTTCTGAGGAGTCTGCAATCATGGCTTCCACAGAAATCCCGGATGTATTAGAGGTAACCAGGCTGCCTTCCCTGCGATGTGCATCCACCTTTTTAAGCAGCTCTTTTTTCGCCTCTAAATTCTCAACAATCACCTCGACGATCCAATCTGCTTCAGATAACAATGCCAAGTCATCCTCCAAATTGGCGATACGAATCAAATCTAAGCTTTTTTTAGATGTGATTGGCGACGGCTTTTGTTTTAATAATTTCTTTTTGCTCTCGCTCACAATCCGATTCCTGACCTGCCTGTCTTCTAAGGTAAGGCCCTGCTTCTTTTCTTTGTCTGTCAAGGAATCTGGTACTCTGTCAAACATCGTAACGTATAATCCCGCATTTGCTAAATGAGCGGCGATACCAGAACCCATTACACCTGACCCTATTACTGCTGCATGTTTAATGGAATAAGTCATTTCACAATCCTCCAGCCTCTCTTGAATGAATGCTCATTCATTTTTAAGCCAAAAAATAAAGATATTGGCAAATCGCATATCTCACGTTACTTATACTATAACGGATTATTAATTTTTTGGCAATATATTTAGCGAATTTTTGTAAGGGGTTTCAAAGCAAATATTTACTTTTTACGTTTTCGGAATAATACCTTTTCGTGAACACTGCTGAAATACTTTTCCCTTCCTGCTGCTTTTACATTAATCCGTTATTCAGAATAAGCTTCAAAAGAATTCCGCTGTTATTCCAGAAATAATAATCGCCGCTAAAAATAACGCGTTCCTTCTATATTAATAAGCATTTTCATTCTGGAGTTTCTAAAAATCGTAATCGTTCCTATTTACAAACAGAAACCCTTACGATATCATAGGTAGAGTACTAAATGAAAGTTAGGTTTCATTATTAATTTAAAATGAATGGGGGAATACGATGACAACACCAGTTGTGTCTATGTCAAATATTAACTTCCATTATGAATCTCGTAAAGTCTTAGATAATATAAACTTTGAAATCCCTCAAGGAGCTTTCATGGGATTAGTCGGACCGAATGGCGGCGGAAAAACAACATTGATCCGGCTCATTCTCGGCCTGGAAAGACCGGAAACGGGAGAAATAATGGTTTTCGGACAGTCGATTCAAAAGCTTAAAAATAGAGACCGAATCGGTTTTGTCTCACAAAAAGCAAATGCATTTAATAAAGGATTTCCTGCAACCGTATATGAAGTAGTTGCTTCCGGGCTTACTGCACAGCTTGGTTATTTAAAATTCTTAACCAAAAAAGACAAGCAAAAAATTCATGAAGCGATTGCCCAGGTTGGCATGACCGAGTATACCAAGCAGAATATCGGGAACCTGTCAGGAGGTCAGCAGCAGCGCATCTTTATCGCACGTGCCCTGGTCAGTGATCCGGAGCTGATTATTCTGGACGAACCAACTGTAGGAATCGACTATGAGAATGTAAAAATTTTTTACGAGCTGCTTTATAAGCTTAATACAGAATTCAAGAAAACATTACTGCTGGTAACACATGATACAGGGACAATGACCCAATATGCGACAGATATTGTTTGTTTAAATAAAACGCTGCATTTTCACGGAAACCCCGATGAATATGCATCACTTTCAGAAGCAGACTTTTCTCAAATATATGGTCATCCAGTCAGCCTGGTTACGCATTAATTATCGTTGGAGGAAAGACAATGCTTTTGGATTTTTTAACTTACCCCTTTTTAAGATATACGTTTCTCACAGGTATCTTAATTGGTATCATCGCACCATTACTAGGAACTTTTATTGTTGTAAGAAGACAATCATTAATAGCAGATGCTTTATCGCACGTTACTTTAGCCGGAATTTCATTTGGACTCATGACTGAGAAAATTTACGGCTGGGTTATCTCACCGATATACAGCGGCATGTTTTTTTCCGTGCTCGGATCTATCTTTATTGAGAAACTGCGTACCGTGTATAAAGCCTATCAGGAAATTTCCATTCCTATTATTTTATCTGCCGGCGTCGGTTTGAGTGTTATCTTTATTTCCATTGCAGATGGATTTAATACAGATTTATTCAATTATCTATTTGGGTCTGTATCTGCCGTCACGGTCAATGATTTTTTCGTCATTTCTGGAGTCGCCGCCTTTGTACTTGTCATTATCTGGCTTTTCTTTAAAGAACTATTTACCATGTCCTTTGATGAAGAGCAAGCAACCATTGCCGGATTGCATGTCAAATGGATCAATATGCTGTTTATTGTATTAACAGCGCTTGTCATTGCTGCTTCCATTCGTATCGTCGGTGTGCTGCTGGTTTCCGCTTTGATGACACTGCCTGTTGCAGCAAGCATGCGGATTGCTAAAGGGTTTAAACAAATGATATTCCTGTCAATTCTTTTTGGTGAAATTGCTGTGATATTTGGAATTATTTCAGGCTATTATTTAGACATTCCACCTGGCGGAACGATTGTCATGACGTCGTTAATTTTATTATTAATTGCTATAGGAATGAAAAAACTACGAAAGTAAACGGAGGTTTTTTCGATGAATCTTCAAGATGCCATCACTGTTTTAAAAGAAAAAGGATATAAAACTACCGGAAAACGGAAGGATATCTTAGAATTTTTTGCATCCGAGGATGGATACCGTCCTGCTAAGGATTTAATTGTCCATCTCGAAAACAAATATGGGACAATCAGCTTCGATACCATTTATCGGAACCTGCACCTATATTATGATTTAGGGATATTAGAAAAAACAGATTTAGAAGGCGAAAAGCATTTCCGCCTAAGCTGCAGCCACCATCATCATCACCATTTTATCTGCAAGGATTGCGGTAAAACAAAAGAAATTGAAGTATGTCCAATGGATTCTGCTTCTGCGGAGCTGTCAAATTATGAAATTGAAGATCATAAATTTGAGATTTATGGCAAATGCCCAGAATGCCTTCACGCTTAACATGTTTCAATTAATATAAGAATAAAGCATCAGAAAAAAACTGCGGATTCGCTATTGTACGAGCAAACCCGCAGTTTTTCTCATGATTTACACATTTTTTTTTGGAAATTCTATTTCTTTATGTCGAAAAGTTATGTATACTACTTTTAGAACAATTATATTAGGAGCAGAGTAGTATGCGTAAAAGTAGTAAATTTCGATTATTGTTATTATTCATCGCAGGAATTATCTTTATTGTATTTGTTTTAGTGATGCAAAGACAATTTAACAATCCAGATTTCGACTTTCAAAATGAAGCATCTGAAGTAAACGAATTGGAAAATGATGAAGAAACAGAAGAAGCAGATGCAGCAGATGAGGATGCAGATACAGATGAGGAATCGGGGGATTCTGAATCGGAGGAGGAATCTGAAGAAACGGATGCGGACACCGGCGACTCCAATGAAGAGGAGTATGAAGTTACTGCAGAAGTATTAAATATCCGCAGCAGCCCCACCGCAGACAGTGAAGTCGTAGAAACGCTGGTTAACGGAGATGTTGTTCAAGTTATCGGTGAAGAGGACGAATATGAGTGGGTTGAAGTTTCTTATCAAGACGTCACTGGCTATGCAAATGCCGGATACTTAGAAGCCGTTGAGTGATTAAAAAGATTTTTTCATGAATGCAATCATCCAATGGATTATCTACGTTTCCTATCCACATAGAAAAAACGAACTTAAATCTCCTTTTCATTTATGGAATGGATAGAGATTTAAGTTCGTTTTTTTATTTATAGAGAAGATAGTTTAAGAGATTTTGCATCATTATCTATTTAATCGAGTACAGTATCTAAAACCTTACTCTCCTCGTGATCAAGCATATTCTTTAAGATGACTTCTTCTACCTCTTTATTCATTTCTGTTTCCAGTGTTTTAGAAGCAGGCGCCTCGCCGACAATGAAAATACGTTTCCATTCTCTGTCTTTTGCCTCCTTATCCAGTTTAGGCGCAATACTTTTATACCAGCGATATTGGTTCGCTTCATAGCGGTCATTGAATAGATCTTTTTGTACACTGCTTGCTCCAAGACCCTGCTTCGCTCTGCCATGACGGGGACCCTGTTTCATCTTCCAAGTATCCTCTTCCACATCCAGTTCATATTCTGCTGTATCCTTTACCTGATTCAGGTTGGTGTCCATCAGCTTGACCTGATTTTGCTGCACAAGAATAATTCCTGTTTTCGGATACTTTTCAGCCAGCGTTTTTAATTGGTCTAATACAGGTGTCTCCTGCCATTCAAACTCATTTTCCAGATGCATCTGTACACGCTCAGCAAACCAAACCTCTCCGTCACCTGAAGCAATGATGATAACTCCGCGCATCAGGTCTCTTTCTATTTCACCCATAAAGTCTTTGACTTGCTTTTTTACTTGCTTAAAATTTTTGAGTTCTTCCTGATCATCTGCTTCTTTTAAATAATGCTCAAAGTTATTCAAGCCATTTTTCAGATGAATCTTCCACTCCCCGCTTTGCTGATCCGGGTCGCTTAAATCTGTATTTAGGTACATCGTAAATATCTTGTTCGCTCCTGTACCTCTAACATTCTCTAACTCTTTCACAATATCTTGAATATCCTTCATGATAAGCCTCCTCGAAAATCAGTATCTATATTAGTGTGTAACCAAAATAAAAGGAGTTTAAACTTTAATATCTGAATAAAGGATATAATAGAGTTATTTTAAGCTATAAAAAAAGGAAAGAGATTCATCACTCTTTCCTTTTTCAACTTCAAACTTTATTGTTTCAACTTTTCTATCTACGTTCTAATCTTGTTCCATTTCTTCTTCTGATGACGTTTTCGTGATCCTCACTCTTTTAATCTGATATCCGTCTTTTTCAATCAGAGTAAATTCATACCCCTCAACCTCCATCACCGTTCCTACATCCGCTTCCAGGTTATGGGTGAAGAACCAGCCGCCGATGGTGTCCACTTCATCATCTTCCAAAGTAATACCCAGCTTTTGATTGATATCATCCAAGCTGACACGGCCTGCTACTAAATAAGTAGTATCATCAATCGTTTCAAAATCAGGTACTTCGTCTTCGTCAAATTCGTCCCGGATATCGCCAACGATTTCTTCCAGTATATCCTCAACCGTAACTAACCCGGCCGTACCGCCATATTCATCATTGACAATCGCCATATGGATGCGCTCCTTTTGCATTTTTAAAAGGAGATGTCGAATTGGTGTAGCTTCGGATACATGAATAATTGGCCGAATGTAATCTTCAATCGTCGCAGGTTCATCCTTGCTGAGCTTTCCAGTAAATACTTCTTTTAAGTTTACCAGACCGATAATATTATCCTTATCCTGATCGGCAACTGGGTAGCGGGTAAATTGCCCTTGATGGATGGTTTCTAAATTTTCCTCAAAACTGGCTTCTGTCGAGAAATAAATCATTTCTGTTCTCGGTGTCATAATTTCTCTGGCTACCCGCTCATCGAATTCAAAAATATTGTTTACATACATCATTTCAGATTGATTGATTTCACCGCTTTTATAGCTGTCAGCCAGAATTAAACGCAGCTCCTCTTCTGTATGTGTTTCCTCATGCCCGCTCATTGGCTGTAAGCCAACTGCTTTGGTTAATAATCGCGCTGAACCATTTAATAACCAAATAAACGGGAACAACAGACGATAGAACCAGGTCAGCGGTCTGGCGACAGCCAATGTGACCTGCTCTGCTTTTTGAATTGCTAATGTTTTCGGCGCCAGCTCCCCGACAACCACGTGCAAGAATGTTGCAATCAGGAAGGAAATAAAAATGGAAAGGGTCGTAACCAGACCTGCTCCAAGATTAAATTCCTCCAAAAGAGGATGCAGCATTCTCTCAAACGTCGGTTCGGCTAAACGTCCAATACCAAGAGCTGTAATTGTAATCCCTAATTGACAAGCAGATAAATACTCATCAAGATGGGTAATGACTTTTTTAGCCGAGGCAGCCGAACCTTTTCCCGCTGCAATATGAGGCTCCAGCTGTGTACTTCGAATTTTTACTATAGCAAATTCTGACATAACAAAAAAAGCAGTTAATGCGATTAAAATAGCAACCGCAAATAAATTAATCATGGTCGATATGTCCAATTAAGATCCTTGTGTAACATTACACAAGGATTTCACCTCCTGAAATTTTAAAAATTAATTTATGCTGTTTACACAAATTTCTTTATAATCTTTTCCTCACGCAGATAATCCAAATGATTAGGTGCAATGGATAGCCCTGCATGATAATTATATATAAAGTTCCATATTACCTTCCCATCGAATCACCCTTTCTCTTATTCTTTATTATAATGGAAAGGGGCACACTGTGTCTACTTGACTATGAAAGTGCTGCAGATAAATATAAAAACAATAAAAATAAGCCGGCTGTCATCAAAAAAACAGCCGGCTTATTTTTATTTCATAGATTAATTTTTTAGCTTGTCGTTCTCTTCTCTCTGCAATATTTTAATAAAGGAAATCATCAGCATGATAATAATTATGACAAAAGGAAGCGCTGATGTGAGAGATGCTGTCTGCAGCGCTTCTAACCCTCCAGCAACTAAAAGGACGACTGCAATAGCTGTTATAAGTCCTCCCCAGATAAATTTTGTAATCAATGCCGGATTCAAACTTCCTTTTGATGTCATGCTTCCTAAAATATACGTTGCAGAATCTGCTGAAGTGACGAGGAATGTAAAAATCAAAATAATCGCCATCAAAGAAGTGATGGTACTTAACGGCAAGGTACCAAATGTTTCAAATAAGGCGACAGCTAAATCATGATCAACAGCTTCAGCAATCATCGTTCCATTCATCAAATCGCTATATAAGCTGGTTCCACCAAAGACAGCAATCCAAATGCAGGCAATAGCAGGAGAGGTGACAAGCACACCAAAAATATACTGACGGATAGTACGCCCTCTTGATACACGGGCGACAAATGCCCCGACAAATGGTGACCATGAAATCGCCCAAGCCCAATAGAAAATAGTCCAATCCATTACCCAGTTGTCTCCAGTATACGGAGTTAAACGTAAACTGTATTCGACAAAATTAGTTAAATAATCTCCCAGACCCAGCACAAAGGTTTCTAAAATAAATACAGTCGGCCCCATCAGAAAAACAAAAACAAGCAGAATTAAACAAAAAGATAAGTTAATACTGCTCAACCATTTCATTCCACGGTTTAAACCGCTGACAGACGAACCCAGATAAACAAGCAGCATGGCTAGCGCAATTGTAATTTGCACCCACACCCCGTCAGGCAGTCCAAATACTGATGACAGACCACCGCTCATTTGCATAATTCCTAGTCCTAGGGAAGTTGCAACTCCCATAACAGTAGCAATTACAGCAAGTGAGTTAATTGAAGTGGCCGTAATAAGGTTGTTTCCGACAACGGGCTTTACTGCAGTTGAAATTAATCCATCTTTTCCTTTGCGAAATTGTAAGTATGCAATAACCAGTCCGACTAATGCAAAAACAGACCATTGGCTAATGCCCCAGTTAAAGAAAGCATATCCCATAGCTACCCTCGCAGCTTCTTCTGTTTGCGGTTCCAATCCTGGAAACGGCGTATCAAAAAAGTGACTCATTGGTTCTGCTACACCCCAGAATACCAGCCCAGAACCAAAGCCTGTGGAAAATAGCATTCCAATCCAAGGAAAGAAACCAAATTCTGGTTTCGAATTTTTTGAACCTAATTTTATTTTACCGTACTTACTAATCGATAAGCCGATTAGAAAGAGGACAAACACAAAAACGGATATTAAATAGAGCCATCCAAAATTCTGTGTCGTCAAATCAAATAACCGTGTTGCTACACTTTGAAAGCCTGTAGAATTAAACGCACCAATTATAACTAATGCTAAAATTACTGATGCAGAAATAAAGAATACAGGATTTAAAAAGTTTTTATTTCTTTTCTTCATATCTCCATCCTTTCTATGTTTATTTGCTGCGAAAATGGGATATATAATTCTATACCCATTAGCCGGGATAGTAAACAATCTAAATGATGCAGTTAGATTGGTTGTAGAGATATGTCTCTTAATAAGGAAGATTATTACCGCATTCATTTAGATAAAATTCAATAACCGCTTGAAATAAAGAAATAAATTTAAGGGAGTTTATTTTTATTCATATAGGGAATGGATACATAAAAGAGCCCGATGTCATTAGTTTTAATTTATTATATAAAAAAAGCCCCCACATGAAGCTTATCTTCATGCAAGGACCCTTGGGATTAAATATTTATTGTACGCGGCGTACTGTTCCGCTAAATTCTCCGCCCCAGTAGCTTCCTGGTGACATATCAGCAACAGCAACTCCTGTACTGCTTTGTGAACCGATAAATTTATTTCCGCCAAGATAAATACCAACATGGCCATTCGTTCCATTTGTATTGAAGAATACTAAATCTCCAGGCTGCATATTACTTGCAGATACAGATGTACCTGTATTAACTAATGCACCTGTGTAAGACGGAATGGAATATCCAGCTTGAGCGAATGCCCAAGATACAAATCCGGAGCAATCAAAACCAGTGCTAGGGCTTTTCCCTCCCCAAACATACGTGTTTTGGTGTGTTTGGCTCTGTGCAGCACTAAGTACTCCACTGATTCCAGAACCAGTTGATGGTGCAGGCTCTTCTGCTTTTTCTTCTTTAGGTTCTGATTTATTTTGATCAGAATTGCTGGAACTACTGTTAGATCCGCTATTAGAGCTTGTATTAGAACTTGATTCATTTGAGCTCGCAGTGTTACTGCTGCTTCCTGAATTGTTATTGCTGCTGCTATTATTACTGCTGTTACTATTGTTATTGCTACTGTTATTATTACTGCTTTCGCTATTTGAAGAAGTTTCTTCTTGGTCTTCATTGGAAGAAGTTTCTTGCTGTTCTGGTTCACTTGCTTCTTCTTCAGCTTCATTTGCAGATTCAGTTTCAGTTTCCTCTTCAACCTCTGCTTCTGCTTCTTCATTGCTGCTTTCATCACTAGAACCTACGCTGACACTTGCTACCAATGTTTCTGGCGCCGGAGCAGTTGCTACTTCCAAACGATCAGCTACATCCTGCTCGATAGCCGCCAAGCGGGAATCTTCAATTTCTAAATCATCAATAAGTGCTGTTAATTCTGCTTCTTTATCTTTTAAAGAAGTTTCTTTATCCTCTGCAGCATCTTTTTGATCTGTAATTGTATTATTGATTCCTGTTAAATCTGTTTTTAATTGCGTTAATTCATCCAGTTTTGATTCAACTGTTTCCTGTTTATCTGCTACTTCCTGTTTATCAGCTTCCTGCTGTTCAAGTAAAGCTAAATCTGAATCTGTAATTTTATTTACTGCAGAAACACGGCTTACAAAATCGCTGAAATCCTGTGCTCCAAACAATACTTCAATATAGCTGATATCTCCGCCATTTTGTTGTAAAGCAACTGCACGTTCTTTTAAAATATCCGTACGTTTTTCGATTGCTTCTTCTAATTCTTCGATTGCAGCTTCCAACTCACTGACTTCATCTTCCGTAGTTGAAATATCTTCTTCTGTTTCATCTAATTTCTGTTCATTTTGTTGTAGAGCAGAATTTAAATCATCAATTTCTTTCTGTAAATCTTGTAAATCTACTAAAACATCTGCTACTTCATTTTCAGCATCTGATAGATTAGATTGAACAGAATCACGATCATCCTGTACTTCAGTCTGTCTGTTTTCCAGGTCTTCTACTGATTCTGCTTTTACCGGCCCTGCAAAAAATACACTGCTCAAACCTACTACGGAAGCCGCAGTCAATGTCATTACTGTCTTTTTCAACTTCTATTCCCCGCTTTCAAATTTTGCACCGCAAATATATTATCTATGTATTTGAGTTCCCGAACATTTGCGATTAGTTTTTTATATTAATATTTTTTATATTCTTCTTCTAATTTGTAACTTTGTAAAGCTTAACATAAGAAAATGTCATGCATATTATAGAATTATTACATTTATGTTTCAATAACGACAAAAGTCTTTCAAAATCGTCATAAAATATGCAAGAACACCCATCTGACAATGTTTTTCATTTTAGTAGATTTGTATGGCACTCCCCAATAAATATACCTAATCTAATTTTTTTCGTCATTTAATTTACGCAATAATGATACAATACAATATAATAAATGAAAATATCTTATTAAATTTATTTGTTACAAATTATTTAACATGAGGAAAAGTAGGGATTGACGTGAAGGTTCAAACTATTATTGGGAATAGAGTAATCAAAACTGGGATTGCTGTATTTTTCACAGCGCTTATTTGTAAATGGTTCGATTTTCCGCCGACATTTGCTGTTATTACAGCTATTGTTACAATTGAACCAACTGTGACAGATTCTATTAAGAAAGGACTTGTCCGTTTTCCTGCCTCGGCGATTGGCGCTGCCTATGCCGTTATATTTCTGGCTATATTCGGTAATTCACCGCTTACTTATATGTTAGCTGCAATACTTACTATTTTCACTTGCTTTCGATTAAACCTTCATGCCGGGTTACTGGTAGCAACTTTAACAGCAATTGCAATGATTGAATTAGTGGACGACAGCTATTTTCTTAGCTTTCTTATTCGCCTGGCAACAACAACAATTGGATTGTCTGTCTCCACACTGGTAAATATGTTTGTTTTCCCGCCAAATTACCATCGTTCGATTGATAAACAGATCGTACCTATCCGCAAGCAATTAAGTAATCATATGAAACGATGTTATTATGAAATAATTTTCACAAAAACACCGTTAGATTTTGGTGTAAATGAAAAAGTGGGCAGTGTATACAAAGAGCTTGAAAGAGTAGAGTTACTTTCACTCTACCAAAAGAAGGATTTGAAATTCCATCATATTTTAGAAAAACGCGAGGATGAATTAACACAGTTAAGACAGCAGATTCATTATCTGCGAATGATTCAATATCATGTTACTAATATAGCAGAGCAGCCTACAATGAAATTTGAATGGGATGCACTGAAACAAAAGCACGCTTTTGAAGCAGTATGTTATTTTGCAAATGTGCTGGCTGGCAAAATCGACTTTGAGAAAGAAGAATGGATTGCTAAACGCAGGCAGCTCAATCAGCTATTTCAAGAAATGCTACAGTCCAATCAAATGAGCAGTACAGAAAAATTGCCGATAGAATTAGTTGCTATTTATGAGTTGATTTCTATTGTGGAAATAATAGAAGATTATTTCTCATTGAATGAATAATTTATGAAAAAGAAACAAAGCTATCTGAAAAACTTTGTTTCTTTTTCTAATGCTTTACCCATAGATAAAGAGCATAATAACGTTTCTACTCTCTGTCTAATTCTTCTTTTATCATCGCTGTTTCCTTATCTGACATTCCAGTTATATTTTTTACAAATAAATTATCCATCCCTTGTTCAAATAAGTTACGTGCAACGACTTTTCCATAACGGATAACTACTTTCGCCGCTTCTCGGTTAGCAAGCACCGCATTTTCTTCTGCTTTTATTCTTTTCTCTCTCTCCTCTATCAGTTTAATTTTTTGCTGTTCATATTGATTTTTCATTTGATTATAATTCTTCTCTGCAACCGCTGCTCTTTCTTCTGCTTCCTGTCTTTTTTCTTCTGATTTTTCTATCTCTTTTAAAAAATACTGTTCTTTCATATGTCGATGCCTGTCCTGATAGATCAACTGATTTTTTTCCGTATTGCTGATATCTCCCCAGAATTTCATAGCGATATCTAAATCTTTATCAACCATTGCCAGTTTCTCCAGTTCTTTATAGATATCCAGATGAAAATAATTATTACCTTCATCCACCGCAGCTAAGAGCAATAACCATCTCGCCAAAGTATCTTCCTCCAGATTTAACTTTCCTTGTTTCCAGCTGCGAATCAATTTAGGTATCTCAATAAATTGACTTTCCTGCAGATTGGTCAGCGGGATGTTTTTATCTTTATCCGACAATCTGAATACACTATGGAATTCATCACTTTCATGGAATATTTCAAAATTCATGATGCTTATGGTTATCACGGATTGCTGGCTGGCAAAATCTGAACCGGCTTCAAATTGCCGGCGGTACATTTTCGACCAAAAATATAAAGATTGATTTTCCGGGGCATCTTGATCCGGGAAAAGTATTTCTACAAAAACCGCTTCTTTATCTTCTGTCTCAACAAACAATGATAAAGAAGTGTTCTCACCTTCGTCGGCTGCATTCTTTTTTTGAAATTCAAGATTCTGGATTTGTGCTCTGTCGGATTTGGTAAAAAAAGCATTTAAAAAGGCTATCATAATCTTCTTATTGCGCTCATCACCAAACAGCAATTTAAAGGCATAATCAATTTTTAAGTCCATCAGCCGATTTGGACCGTTTTTAGGAATAGCATTTTTGTACACTTCGCCATTTTCGCATACCTGAGGGAATAATAGTGTTGCGTTGCGAGGATAAATCATGGAAACACATCCTTATATTTTAGTAGAGGACTTACCAAGAAGAGGTTCTAAATACAGTTAACCAAACGTACGTTCTTTTGTCAACAAAAAACTAAAAAAACTGCAGGAACAGTACATTCCTACAGTTTTTCTTTCTTTCTTTTCCTGATATACCAGGTAATGAAAATGAATATTCCTGCAATGATAAAGGTATAGACAACATTAGAATAGATATCCATAAAAGCTGCTACACGATGCCAATTCTCTCCCAAAACGGTTCCAATACCGATGAGAATACTGTTCCAAATAATAGAACCGGCTGCTGTTAATAGCATAAACATCCCGAAGTTCATTCTTGCCATCCCTGCTGGAATAGAGATTAAGCTTCTCAGCAGCGGCACCATCCGGCAAAAAAATACGGTCCAATAGCCATACTTTCCAAACCATTCATCTGCCTTATAAATATCTGTTTTTTTCAAACGCAATAGATGCCCGTACCGGTCAACAATTTTCTCCAGCCGCTCCACATCGAGTATCATTCCAATACAATATAAAAGCATTGCGCCAATCAGCGCTCCTAATGTGGCTGCTGTTAATACACCGGTATAGGTTAATGTACTGCCAATCGTCATAAATCCTCCAAAAGGCAGGATAATTTCAGATGGTATCGGCGGAAATAAATTCTCTAACGTCATCATCAGAAAAATTCCCAAATAACCAAATTGCTCCATCATGGCTGTAACCCATTGTCCCATAATATCCTCCATTTACGCTTGTCCTCTTTATTAAGGTATATTCTATCATGCTGCAGCCTATGATTTTTATTTCATTTTGAAAACAAGTGTTAAGAATTTAAGGGATGGCAGCTTCTATTTGGTCTGGTCCATTATTTCTGCCAGCTGACGGTAAGAATATTCTCTTGCTTTATACGTTGGCGCCATCGTGAGCACCATTATTTCATCACATTGATATGCTTCCTGCAGTTCCGTGAGTTTTTCTTGTACAAGGGCTTTATCTCCAATAATTTGTTTATCGGCAAATTTCGCTTGCTCTTCCTGATCTGTCTGGGGTGACGGGTCCTGCTCTTCCCTTCTGCGCTTTGCTTCTTCTGCTAATTCCAAAGCTTCCTTTTCTGTTTCCGCACAAAGAACAGATACCGCAACGATAGCGGAGGGATTCTCAGCTTGTCTCCGGTAGCCGGCCATGATTTCCGGTCCATTATCAGCGCCCATAAAGTGACCAAAAACATAAGGCAGTTTTTTAGTTACGGCCAGCTGGGCGCTCCGCTGGCTTGTCCCCAACAGCCAAGGTACAGGCTGAACAGGAGGTACAGGGGTGGCGGTCACACGTGAATAAAGATGCTCCGGCGAAAAGTCATCCTGAAGGAAATGAAGCAATTCATCTATATAATCCGGCATTGCTTTCACCTTTTCTAAAAAATTTCCAGCAAGGGCAATAGAAGCTTCTGCGGAACCGCCCGGCGCCCGGCCGATTCCTAAATCTACCCGGTTCGGATACAATGCAGCCAGCATCCGGTAGCGCTCAGCAATATTAAACGGCCGGTAATTCGGCAATAGCACTGCTCCTGAACCGATTCGGATTCTTTCTGTTCTGCTGCCGATAATCCCCAGCAAAATATCCGGGGCAGGACTTGCTAATCCTTGCATATCATGATGCTCCGCAGCCCAGTAACGTTCATATCCTAATTGGTCGGCCAGAACTGCCAGATCAACACTGGCTTCCAGTGCCTGCTTTGCATCCGCATCTGCAAATAATGGCGATTGATCCAAGATACTTAATTTCATTCTTCATGCTCCTCTTTCTGCTCTAATTGATCTACCAGGTTTTCCGCTGCCCTGCGGTAAAAGTTACTCATCCCTGTCAGACTGGTAATCAGTAATACTTGTTTTAGATATTCATCATCTACAATATCTTTGTCCAATTCTGTCTCAAATATTTCTTCCTGGTTCTTCATATGTTCTTCAAAACTTGCCGCGTTTCTATCCATTAACTGAATGTAATTGGTATAAAAATTCGCCAGGTCAAAATCATCATCCTGCACTCTCTGATTCATCTCTTCAAATGTTTTCCCGATATCCTTTATAGATAACACACTTTTCATTTGATAAATCATACTAATCAGCAGCAAATGCTCTTTCGAATATTTTTTATTATTGATAGGGAAGAATAACTTAGCCTTCGCATAATTGTTAATCATGGTTTTCGTTAACACTTTATCTTCTTCATACCGCTTGGAAGAAGCAAATTTACTTTCAAAAAGCTGAATAACCTGATCCATATATAAATCTAAATCGGGTATTTCTTCCGATTTCAACTGGTTCTCTAAATGAAGTCCTTCTAATTGCTTTTGTATATCCACGAAATGACCTCTCTCTCATAGTATAAAGATAGTAAGCAAAGCAAGAAATTTAATTATTTATCGTTCAGCTATCTACTTTTCATTATAGACGTAATTCGTTAAATTTCAAACATTGACTACTTGATGAAACAGGTATATAGTTATTACATAGTATTTGAAACTACATAACGGATTGGAGATGTTTTTTTGAATAAATTTATTCGAGAACCAATGAATGCTTTTACTCATTTTATTGGGATTGTTTTATCTATCGTCGGACTGATATTACTTGTTGTCAAAGCAGCACGGGTCGGAACGCCATTAGACGTCGGTGCTGTCGCAGCTTTTGGTATTAGTTTAATTCTATTATATACTGCTTCAACGGTTTATCATTCTGTGATTGCCGGTCCAAAAACGATTGCTTTTTTGAGAAGAATGGATCATTCCATGATTTATGTACTGATTGCCGGCACGTATATTCCACTCTGCCTGATTGCGCTTGAAGGAACCATTGGCTGGGTACTATTCTGGGTAGTTACGGGATTGGCAGTCCTTGGCGTTCTATTTAAATTAATATGGTTTCATTCCCCGAGATGGCTGTCTACCCTTCTCTATGTCTTAATGGGGTGGATTGCCATATTTTATACAGGCCCGCTTGCTCCAATTATCGGGACTGGCGGAATAACCTGCTTAATTGTGGGAGGAATATTTTATACGATTGGGGCATTTATTTACTGGTTGAAGCCAGAGTTTCTGCGTTCCCGCTATTTCGGCTTCCATGAGATATTTCATATTTTTATCCTGCTCGGCAGTATTTCACACTTCTTGTGTATTTATCTGTACGTCATTTAAATAGGCTAAAACCTCGAATTCATTCTTGGAGAATTCGAGGTTTTTTACGAGTTTATTCGAATATATTTATTCAAGTACTCTTACTTTATAATACAACTTCTACTTTACTATTTTCGTAACCATTTTAATTAATTCCTGCTGATAACTCTTTATATCAAAGCTTTCACTTTGCAGCAGCATACTCTCACTTGCAGCGCCATTTATCAGTATCGCCGTTGCTTTTGGATTAAAGTCAGCTGAAAAAATACGCTTCTCCTGTCCTTCTGACAAAATGGTTTCTAATCGCAGGTAAAGCGGATCTTCTTCCTCTTCATTCAATTTATAGTAAGGAATATTTTCCTCCGTCCGGGCGTTAAAGATGATTTCAACTAGCGCTACATTATTTTCAACGTATTCATTTTGGTACGTGAGCGTTGCTTTTATATAAGCCAGCAGCTGCTCAAAGATATCTGTCTCCCGCTTTACCCGTTCTTCAATAAATTCGAGCTGGGCGCCAATTAAGTAATTTAAGGTATGCTGGATCAGCTCTTCTTTATCGGCAAAATGATAGGAAATCAACCCCGTGCTGATTTTCGCTTGTTTTGCTATTTTAGCAAGACTTAATTTCACATAGCCAATATCATTCAACACATCAATCGTCGCTTTTAAAATTTGTTCTCTCCGTGCTTCGGAGATAAATGTTTTTTCCTTTGTCACTTCATATCACCCTCTTATCATTCGGACATACTGCCGCTTGTCCTCATCACGAATCACAGCTCCCTCGGCCGCTAAATCCTGCCGCAGCACCGCTGCTTCTTTTACATCATCTTCCTTCAGCGCCTTTTCTCTCGCAGCAAGCAGGCTGTTCACAGAAGCAGGAAAATCAGGATGCTCCGGAATCCAGCGCTGGTAATCTGCTTGATAAGGATCCTGAGACTTCCAGGGAAAATAGTGTTCCAAAAAAGCTGCTTTTATTTTCGGCTGCTTTACATCTGTTTGCGACCGATACAGCTCCTCTCCTTTTTGACCTAAAACGACAATATCCTTTCTATCCATATAAATTGCTGAAATATCATTTTTTTGCAAGGTAACTTCTTGATCATACCTTTTCATTGTAACTTTTTGATCTGCAATCGTCATTTTTAATGATTCACTAAAGGCATACAGCGCAAAGAGGATTCCAGCAATCAAGCCGACAATTCCCCCGATAATCGACACCCAGGAGCTATTCCAGGATATAATCCATTCAAAGAACGGACCAAATGGTATAAATGGAATTTTGATCAGCCAGCTCGAAATAATTTGAATAAACCAGCCAATAATCGCTCCAAGAAGCGGACCGCCTATAATAATAATCGCTTTATCTATTTTTGATAAACCAAGTACGGTTTCATTTTGCATATTTTATATTCTCCTCTGGATATAGTTTATAAATGTATTTTGATTGATTAATCAAATTTTAACACAAATGATTAAATTCCACTAGTCAAGAGAAAACAAACCGTATTTTAAAAAAGAATAAAAGCATAAATTAATTTCAGCCATAAATGAAAATGTTTTAATTCACTTAAACCGGGAAAACACTTGATAGAACAAACATTAATAGAAAGGATGATTATTCATGAGAAATACACAATATCAGCCAGCAAAAAAGAGAGACATTGCTGACGCTCAAGAGGTCCATTACTCTAAAGAATTTAAGCAGGCAGATATTGCTGGCGGCTATCGGAAACCTCGTGTTAATGAGGCAAAATCCGAGAACCCTAAATTAAAACAATAACTAGTTACTTTTTTGACAATATAATATAAAGTTTTTAAAAGGAGCTATGACACAATCAGTTACTGATTATGCCGCAGCTCCTTGTTTTTTATCTTAAACTCTGAATTCTTGCACAGCCTTCATGCACCACTATATTTTCGCGAGAATGATAAAAAAAAACAATATTCACGATGAGGTTGATCTTTTCTTCATTCTTCCTATCGATTCATTATTATAACTGCCAAAAAGCTGTCTTTTGTGTTGAACAAAAGACAGCTTCCTGCTTCTTAACGTCTATTAGCAATAGTGATTTTCCGCATAAACGGAAAACCTATCAAGTAAAACACAATACCGATGAAAAACATGCTTACAAAGGTCATTATAGTCACATCAGAGAACAGATTGACAACGGCATCCACCAGCCAGCCTTCAAAAGCACCATATAGGGTAACAACCATCAGGACTCCTAACACAGTTCCTCCGCCAGCTAATCCCGTCCGGTAAAATAATAATGCAATGAAATACAATACAGCCATAATCAGGAACATGACAAGGGCATCCACGACAATCCTCATAATCCAGTTATCGGTCAAAAACATAGCCGGATGAACATAAATATAGTTTGTCACACCAACTGCCTGGAATAACCATTCTGTTACCTGCTGCAGCGTGCTTCCTATAAAAGCTATCGCCAAGGAGTATGCAAACATAAAATACAGCTGCATGATATACATGTTTTTACGGGTAGCTCCCATTTTTAATCCAAACGGAACATTGCCTTTCACTAATTGAAATCCGACAATACCAACGTTAAAGTATGTGGCAAACGGGATGGCGAAATACATTTTAAATTCATCGATTCCCAGTAATAAATAACAAATAATAGCTGATGCAATGATGATACCTGTTAATATCGAAAAAAATATTTTAGCGGTTCGAACCACATCAACCGTATAATAATAAAACATGCCTTTTATTTGATTGTTCATAGATTATGCCCCTTTCTTCTTTTCTGTTAAATGAATCATCAGCTCTTGCACCGGCACACCTTCCACTTCCAGACCGGCTTCCTCTGCTTCTTTCCTGCTGCCGAAAGCATATGCCATAGAGCTGCCTGCTAAATCCGTACGCTGGATAATATCCTTATCTACTAAATACGCATCCACTTTGTCCTTTGGTCCAGAAACAGCGACTGTCTTTGCCCGTAATTCTTCCGAGCTTTCCTGGAGCACGACAGCACCCTTTTTAAGAATAATAACCTCTTCAAACATTAAACTGACTTCATCAATCAAATGCGTAGAAAAAATGATTGTCCGCGGATTTTCCTGATAATCATCCAATAGGATGTCATAAAACATCTTGCGGGAAGGAGCGTCCATACCAATATAGGGCTCATCAAATACAGTGATTGGAGCTCTGCTTGCCAGACCGGTTGTAATTCCTAACGCAGACTCCATTCCTTTCGATAACGTTTTTACTTTTGCAGATTGCTTCAAATTAAATGTCTCTAATAATTCTTCCGCCATTTCCTGGTCCCAGTTTGGGTAAAAATAAGCAAAAATCTTCAATACTTGCTTTATCTTTAACTCTGGACTGAAATTATTCGCTTCTTTGATCAAACAGATGGATTCTGTGAGCCGCTGATTTTCAAATGGATTTTCTCCATCAGTGGTGATATCTCCCGAAGATGCTAACATTTGACCACTTAAAATATCCATGAAAGTCGTCTTACCTGCTCCATTTCTGCCAAGCAGACCATAGATTTTATTTCCTTCCAAAGTAAAGGAAACTTGATTCAAAGCATGATTATCCCCATAGGTTTTACTTAATTGATTCACTTTAATTTCCATGTGCCTCATCCTCTCGATTAAGCATATTAATTAGTTCCTGTCTATCCATTTCCAGCTTCTCCGCTTCCCTTTTCATTGGAAGCAGGTAATTCTCATAAAATGTCTGCTTTCTTTTTTCAATCACAATGCCTTTCGCTTCCTCTGTCACAAACATGCCAACGCCCCGTTTCTTGATTAAAATACCTTCCAGGACAAGCTCATTGATTCCCTTGCCTGCTGTAGCCGGATTAATCTGATAAAATTTCGCAAATTCGTTAGTGGAAGGCGCCCGCTCTCCGCCATTCAATGAGCCATCAATAATGGAATCTTCAATTTGTTCTTTTATCTGCAGGAAAATCGGTTTGTTCTCATCTAATTCTTTTTTCATTAGCCTCATCCCTTAATTGGTTAATTACTTATGTAACTAACCCTATAACATATTCAGTATAAAGTCAACTTGTTATTTAAAAATAATCTACTTATATTCGTGGTGAAACCTTATGTACAAAGGGGTTTACGTACTTTTATTTTGAATCGTACAGCTTTTATTAGAGAGGTCTATTTTTCACGCAAAAAAATAAGACCAGGTAAGGTGCCCGGTCTTATTCTTCATTCCATTATTCCTCTGCCATTTCCGACAACACATAATGATAAACCAAATTCTCCGTATGTTTAAGAGATAATTCATGTGTGCGTTCGAACGCATGCGATGCATCAATTCCCGGTCCAATTAAGCCATGAACGACATCATATCCAGCTCGGATAGCTGCTGATGCATCGGATTGATAGTACGGATAAATATCTAATTGATATTCGATGCCGTTCGCTTTCGCAATTTCTGTAAGATGATTGCGCAGACCATAATGGTACGGCCCGGAAGCATCCTTTACACAAATCGATACTGTATATTCATCGGTTCTTTGTCCGTCTCCGATAGCTCCCATATCAACTGCTAGGTATTCTACCGTTTCCGGCGGGATATTCGAATTCCCGCCATAGCCGATTTCTTCATTATTGGAAAAGAGAAAATGCGTTGTGTAAGGCAGCTCTGTCTGATCTGCTGTCAGCTTTTCAATCACGTTGATTAAGATTGCTGCACTTGCTTTATCATCCAAATGACGCGATTTAATAAAGCCGGATTCTGTTAATTCTACTCGCGGGTCAAAGGAAATAAAATCGCCTACTTCTATTCCCAATTTACGGGTGTCTTCTTCATTCTTCACCACTTCGTCAATACGCACTTCCATATTTTCCGTATCTCTTTTCAGTTCGCCTGCTTTTCGATACACATGGACAGCGGTTTGATGCATTAAAATCGTTCCCGTATATTTTTCTCCGCTCACGGTATGGATGGTACAATATTCCCCTTCCACAAAATTTAGCGGGAAGCCGCCGATGACTTGTATTTTCAGGCGGCCGTCTGCTTTGATTTCTTTAACAATGGCTCCTAGTGTGTCTACATGCGCTGTCAAGAAGCGATGTTTTGAAGTATCCTTCCCTGGCAGCGTTGCAATCAGACCGCCTTTATTGTTGCGTTTGGTTTGTACGTTACTTTTCGCTAATCGGTTTTCAATAAATTGAATGGCATCTTTAGTATAGCCGCTTGGACTTGCTATTTTCACTAAATCTTTAATTAGTGTTTTCGTTTCCTCTACATTGGGAAAACTACTCATTATATTACCTCCTCCAGGTTTTGAAATGAAGATGAACTTGTCTATTACAGTTTATCAGAAAACGCAGCGTTCGATAAAGCGCATCTCAACAGCGCATTTCACTTTCTTAGCGGCCTTACGCACAAGTCTTCAGGTGCGCACAAAATTACATTTATTCCAAAATAGAAAAGCCTTCCTTTTATGTTTGCCTGGAAATTGCATTGTCATGAATTGTTCATAGTTCAAGGAAATGTTACTTTTTTGATTTGACTATACTTGTCTTACACTTTATTCTGCTATAAGCTTAAATCTGGAGAAATTATACTGAATTCAATAAATAGAAGGAGGAAAAACGATGAAAAAACTTACAGGGGCGTTCGCTTTTGTTGTCTTACTTTTCGCATTTAGTGCAAGTCCTGTCTTTGCACATACACATCTTGATACGTCTGATCCAGAGGAAGGCTCAACGGTAACAGAGACGTTAGACGATATTACGCTGTATTTTGAAACAGTGATTGAAGATAGTGCTGTGATGGAACTCCATGCAGAGGACGGCACAGAAATTGCGCTTGATAATCTGACTGTCAATGAAGATGAATTTTCTGCTGATGTGACGGAGCCTTTAGAAAATGGAACATATACACTCAGCTGGGATATTATCGGCGTAGATGGTCATCCAATGGAAGACTCTATTTCATTCGAAGTGGACATAGAGGAGTCTGCCGTTGAGGAAGAGGAAGACACAACTGCTGCGGAAGATGCAGAAAATACAGATGATGCATCCGAAGAGCAGGCTGATGAAAATGAAGCAGCCGCAGAAAATGATGTGCAGGAAGAAGCTGCAGATGATACGAATTCCAATACCTTGCTAATTGCTGTGCTGGTTATTGCTATTGTCGCTGTCATCGCAATTGTACTACTAAAAAGGAAGAAATAATGTATGTTTTATGTAACCATTTTTACGGAAACGTTCTTATATTTTTGCCTTGCATTTTTAGCGGGAAGCTTTCTGATTCGATTGCTTCCTGCCACTTCTCATATCAGGGTTAACATATCTTCCAATCTGCAGCTTGCTGCAGTCTGGGGGATTGCTTTATTTGCATTTGTCCCTCTTATCCAGTTAATAACTCATATCGCAGGCCGTTCTACCTTAGGCTCCGCGTTTGAAGATGTTCTATTATCCTTTCGAATTGGAAATGCATGGCTATTCTTATTTATTATTTGTATTCTTTTCAGTGTTTACATTGCTTATATCAAAAATACAGACAGTAAACAGGCAGCTTGGGTCGGAATGGTGTTCACAGGCTTTGCGGCATTTGGAGTCGGCTGGGCGAGCCATGCAGGTTCTTTCGAGGGATTTCTTGGCGTCTTCACACATGGCGTACACATGCTGGCAGTCAGCGCGTGGATTGGAACGCTGTTGATGGCCTCCTGGTTTGTACCAAAGTCTATGGATTGGCAGCGTTTTGTCACCAGCTACCATCCCTTTGCACTTATCTGTTTTGTCATTGTTGTCTTAAGCGGGATTTTATTAGCCCAATTCACCGTGGATCTCAGACAGTATGACGAAGCCCTGCTCGTTTCTTATGGCCAAAGTTTATTCTTAAAACAATTATTTATCATTCCATTAATCATATACGCTATCTTTAACGGGATTTGGATGAAACGGCGTTTACAGGCCGATGCAAGCCTTCAGGTAAGACCTTGGATACGTGTAGAGTTCTTTATTATTTTATTTATCCTGCTGCTGACAGGCATCATGAATGAGCAATCACCGCCGCTTTACATGGAAAGCCTTATCGAACATAGCGGTTACGCTCCTATTTTAAATATGTTTTATGATGGAACCATGGATGGCGCAGCAATTAGCTTAGCTTTAGACGGCTCTGTTTTCTTCTTTATTGCTCTAGCACTTTCCTGTCTCGCCGGCAGTATCTATATTTTTAAAGCTAAAAAACACCCGGCGCTTTCTTGGCTCACCTCGCTGCTCTTTGTCGTCATGGGATACTTTGCTTTTATTCAAAGCATTGTAATTAACTGATTGTCTCTTAATTAAACTGAAAAAAGTCTCAAAATGGATACAAGCGCATTTTGAGACTTTTTTTTGATGACGAAAATTAACCTATGGTGCAGTCTCTTATCGGAAGCACTCTGACTGCAAATATACTCCAAACAAAAACGCATGTGTTCCAAATAGTATTCAGAACACATGCGTTATATTTACATTATCTCAGTATCGTAACTTTTACATCTTTTCTTCCCCAGCTGAGTGCTTGAGATTGATCCGATACGAATACATCAATTTTATTTCCATTGATTGCTCCGCCAGTATCACGTGCTACAGCTACACCATAGCCTTCAACCTCTACCACACTTCCAAGCGGAATAACACTCGGGTCAACAGCGATTACTTTTGCACCTGGATTGTTCTTTAAATTAAATCCAGTGGTTGTAATGCCGGTACATCCGCTGCAATCAGCTGTATAAGCTGTTGATGAAACGGTAAATGTTTTACCTGAGCTTTCTTCGTTACTTGAACTCTCTTCTTTTTCTGCAGACTCTTCTTTTCGCTTGGAAGTCTCTTCTTTCGGTTCTTCCTTAGGTTCTTCTTTTTTCTCAGTTTCTTCTTTTTCTGCAGGAGCCTCTTCTTTTTCTTCTTCCGGCTCATTTGTGATTGTTTTTGATGCTACACTTGTCTCTTTTTCTTGATGGACTTTAGTTTCTTCTTCCTCTGCTGCTTCCGCTTCTTTAGCTGCTTTTTCTTCTGCAGCTGCAAGCTTAGCCGCTTCCTCTTCTTTTGCTTTTTCTTCCGCCGCAGCAATTTCTGCTTGCGTATCCGCTTCTAAAGAGGCTAATTGGGAATCTGTGATTTCCAGTTCATCTACAAGCGCTTCTAAGTCTGCCTGCTTCGTTTCCAGTTCATCCTTTTGTGCATTGCTGTCAGCAAGTGCAACTTCTACATTATCTTTTGCAGCGCTTTGATCTTCTTTTAAGTCATTCAAAGCATTCATTTTTTCAGTTTCTTCTTTTTGCTTGTCTTCTAAAGAAGCAATATCTGTTTCCTGCTGTTCAATTAACTTTGCATCGGAGTCTGCTATTTTATTCACTGCATTTGCGCGTGAAATAAAATCTTCAAAGCTCTGTGCGCCGAAGAGAACTTCCAGATAGTTGATGTCTCCGCCGGATTGCTGAACAGATACCATCCGCTCTTGTAATAGTTCAAAACGTTCCTCTATCTTTTTTTCAAGCTCTTGCATTTCATCTTCTAAAACAACAATATCGTCTAATAAAGCATCAATCTGTTGATCTGTTTCATCAATCTCCTGCTGCTTTGCTTCTAATTCATTTTCAGTACTTGCGATCTCACTCTTTAACTGCTCCAGTTCTTCTAATACGGAAGCAATCTGTTGTTCAGAATCAGATAGCTCTGTTTTAACATCTGAACGCTGATCGCGAATTTCTTCAAGATCATCAGCAGTTTCTGCTTGAACTGGTATAATACTTGAACTCATGAAACCAACTATCATTACTATCGCTAGCAAAAATGATTTCTTCAATTCTACTCCCCCTGTTCCTGCATCACTACTACATAGCTCTCTCTCTGTAAAAGGACATTAATCCTTTTGCTATTATGCAGCTTTGTGAATCATAGGATAAATTTAACACTATATAAATTCCTAATGAAGTGTAACATCTACAGATTGCAGAAAGGTTATAGAAATATTACAGTTTTGTATCGCAGGAAGCTGGTTTTCACCTTAAAGCCTGTCATACGAATGCTTATGGGTGTAATATTACATTCTAATTACAATAAAGAATATAAATGGATTTCCCAAGGTGAATCCTGGTCTTCAAATGTTTCCTCCAGCGATAATCCGATATCTTCCGCATTTTCAATCGGGACAGCAGACAGGATGTAATCCCCTCCCAGATCCTTCAGCGCGTCAGTATCAATAGCCAAGTCCTGAATCGGTTCATTTTTGTTTTTAGTATACATATAATCCTTTCCATGCTCGGCTACATACATGTACAGCCTTCCACCCCATGTATCAAAATAGTGTTCTAATGTCGGACTCTTATCCAGCTCTCCGGCAATTACTTCGCGAAAACGATGCTTATAATCCAGCGGGAAGCTATTGTTATACGTATCCAACGTGTAGAAGCCATTAAATTGAGCGATGGTCGGATGTAATCCGATGCTGACCACGCGGTAATCACTCGGATCTTCTCCAATATAATCTTGAATCGATGTAAACAGGTCCTCTGAATAAAACTCTTTAAAAGTCGGTGTGTTTACTTCCCGGTACTTAAACTCTTCTGCCTGCCCGAAAAGCAGTATACTCTGCCAGATAATCAGGACGGCAACAAGAACCTTCCCGACTTTTTTCAGCTGCCACAAAACAAGTAAAGCTAGTGCAAAGGCAATATACCAGATTGGCGGATCCATAAAATGAATCCGTGCAAAATTAAATGTATTCAAAACGGAAATGCTCTCTTTTAATGGCTGCCAGCCTTCCCAATACCAGAAAGCGTACCAGAAGGAGAGGGCTAAATTAATCAAAAACAGGGTGAAGAGCCATTTCGGCTGCCTGTTTTTAAATAAGGCAAGCAAGATAGCTATTAAAATAACCGGAATAATAATATAAGCCTGTACGGCCTCGTCATGGGTGTGCCCATATAAAAAATTCTCCCATGCTAATTCATAGCTTCGTTCAAAGGTATTCCCGCTTAACTCCAGCTCCTCCCGGTGAGAAGTAAAGCTGTCATCGAAAAACATGGAGGTAATCAATAAATAATCCTTCATCACAAAGATACCTGCCATGATGGCAATGGCAGCAAAAAAAGCACCATTCCATTTTTTATTGCGAATCCAGTCAATCAGCCACAGCAAGCCAATAACGGCTAAAAAGAAAACAAAGCTGAGGACAAAATTAGCGAAAAACGGAATCAGGCACAGCAGTATCCATGTATGCTTGGGTGCCTCTGTCCGATATTTGCGGATCATTAAAAAGACATACAGAGCCAGCGGCATTCCTGCTATAGAAAGAACCCCCGACGGCCAGTAGGGAAGCATTGCAAAAGCAAGCGAAACGCCTACCGTTATCCAAGGTGTTGTCTCTTTTTTCACAATAAAACGCGTTAATAATAAATACATGCCAAAAAACGCTGCAAAGCGCATAATAGTCTGACTGATGGTATAGGCTGTGATTGGTTCAAATAGTACATAGAGCCAAAGCGCCGCATCAAAAGCAGACGGCAATGCACTTCTCGGCAATCCGTCAATCGCATACGGCAGCGGCACGTCTGTTAACGTGAAAATAGACCCGCTCTCTGCAAGTACTTTATACCAGACAATATTAGAGTCCATGTTGTCATGGACTCTAATATGTACATCTTCTCCATAAATCACATAAGGAGATAAGTAGGCAAGCAAAACAAGGCAGCCCACCCATATCCATTTATTGTGCATAAAATTGCTGAATGCTTTGAATGACATATGCTACATCCCCTTTACTTATTCCATAGTAAAGTGGTAATCGTATCAAACGTTCACTTTCTATCGTTGTATATCTGTCTTCTCCAGAGAAGACGCCGCATGCTTTTCCTGCGACAGATGAATGCAGCGGGACATAGTGCGTTGCTGTCATAATGCCAAGCTGCTTTAAATGACGGATCAATTGACTCCGCACTTCTATATTTCTTGTTTTAATAAAAAATATGTGTCCATTGAAGGCTCTATCTTCTGGAATATAAGGAAGCTCTATCTTTCCTGCATCTGCAAGATCAGCCAATCCTTCTTTATACATTTGCCAGGTTCCGAGACGATTATCATTTATTTCCTTCGCATGCTCCAGCTGTACAGACAGATAAGCTGCATTCAGCTCGCTGAGCAGATACGAGGAACCAATGTCTCTCCAAGAATATTTATCCACTTCTCCACGGATAAACTGCGAACGGTCCGTCCCTTTCTCTTGAATCATCTCCGCACGCTCAACGAGAGAAGGATCATTAATATATAATGCCCCTCCCTCCCCGCAAACATAATTTTTTGTTTCATGAAAGCTGATCGTTCCCATGTGGCCAATCGTTCCCAATGCTCTTCCTTTATAAAAACTCATTAATCCTTGTGCAGCATCTTCGACCACCCATAGGTTATGTTTCTCTGCAAGCTCCATAATCCGGTCCATATCACAGGATACGCCGGCGTAATGAACGACCACGATGACTTTTGTCTTTTCGGTAATTGCCGCTGCAATTTGTTCCGGGTCGACATTCATTGTCCTTGGTTCGACATCTGCAAAGACAATGTTCGCGCCTCGGAGGGCAAATGCGTTTGCTGTCGAAACAAAGGTGTATGAAGGCATAATGACTTCATCTCCTTCTCCAGCCTCTGTGAGCAGCGCAGTCATTTCCAGTGCCGCTGTGCAGGATGGGGTAAGCATGACTTTTTTCACGCCCATATTTTCTTCCATCCATTGCATACACTTTTTCCCGTATGGGCCGTTTCCTGATAATTTCTTTCCTGCGATGGCATCTTTGATTGCTGTATCTTCTTTTCCTATATAACATGGTACATTGAATGGTATCATGGTATCACCTCATTATCAGAATACCTGCTACTACAAAAGCAAAGCCGATGATTTTCTGTGTACTGATTGGTTCTCCAAATAAAAAAACCGAGAATATAAAAACAAGAATAAAAGAAAGACTCATAAATGGATAGGCATAGCTGATATCAAATTTAGTCATCGCAGCCATCCAGCTTAATGCCGCTAAGAATGCAGCAATAAAACCGGAAAGTATCCAAGGGTTCCAGACAAGCTGAAATAAAAATAGAAATTTATCAAAGAGCCCATCCGGCAATTCCCCTTGCCTATCCATTGTCCACTTAATAATTAATTGTCCATAAACGGTAAACAAAACGGTTCCAGCAATATAAAAATAACCCAAACCTCTCTCCCCCTGACGTTCCTTTGTGTACTTCAACCGCGATACGAAATAAATGGATATGTGTTTAATAGTGTGAACAACCTTTATTTAGAAGGAACCGTTCACCTTATGATAAATATCCTTCCCCGCCCGTAACCGG